>NZ_JCADBI010000030.1:0-41045 GCF_059358895.1 Micromonospora sp. BQ32
CCGGCGCCTACGACGTCATCCACGCCCACGACTGGCTCGTCGCCCACACCGCGATGACGTTGCGCGACCACCTGGACCTCCCGCTGGTCACCACCATGCACGCCACCGAGGCCGGTCGGCACCAGGGCTGGCTGCCGGAGGAGATGAACCGCACCATCCACGGCGTCGAGCACTGGCTCAGCGGCTCCTCCATTCGGGTGATTACCTGCTCGGGGTACATGCGCGACCAGGTGACCGCGCTGTTCGACGTACCGGCCAGCCAGGTCGACGTGGTGCCCAACGGGGTCGACGACCGGGCCTGGCGGGCCCGCCCGCGAGCGGTCGCGTCGGCCCGGGCACGGTTCGCCGGGGACGGCCCCTTGGTCGGGTACGCCGGACGGCTGGTCTACGAGAAGGGCGTCCAACACCTGGTGCACGCCGTACCCCGGCTGCGCGAACGGCACCCCGGGTTGCGCGTGGTGATCGCCGGCGACGGCCCGTACCGCACCGAGTTGGAGGCGGAGGCCCGGCGGCTGGCGCTCAGCTCGACCGTCCGGTTCACCGGGTTCCTCGACTCCACCCAACTGCCGGCCATGCTCGGCGCCACCGACGCGACGGTGGTCCCCAGCCTCTACGAGCCGTTCGGCATGGTGGCGCTGGAGGCGGCGGCCGCCGGAGCGCCGCTGGCGGTGGCCCGTACCGGCGGCCTCGCCGAGATCGTCGAACCCGGCGTGACCGGGGTGACGTTCCCGCACAGCGACCCGGACGCGCTCGCCGGCGCGGTCGGCCAACTGCTCGGCGACGAGGTCTTCGCCCGGCGGTTGGCCCGGCGGGCCCGCACGATGGTCGGCGAGCGGTACGGCTGGGCCACCATCGCGGCCCGCACCGCGGCCAGCTACGCCACCGCCCGTCGCGAACACGGCCCCGTGCAGGCCCGACGCGCCGCCGCCCGCCTGGCCGGCGGGCGGACCCGGATCGCCATCCCGGAGGGGAACCTGCTCGCCGCCACCGTCGACCACGCCGCCTGCTGAGCTGAGTCGGACGACCGATAGGTGACTTCCGATCCGCTGGTTAGGGTGTAGCCCGGACAGCGGCTGAGGAGGAGCGTGCACAGGTGCTGATCGCCGGTCGGTACCGGCTGCTCGACCTGGTGGGTCGCGGGGGCATGGGTCGGGTGTGGCGCGCCCGCGACGAGATGCTGCACCGCGAGGTAGCGGTCAAGGAGATCGTTCCACCCGCTTGGTTGGACGATCGTGAACGGGCCGAGGTGCGCTCGCGCACCATGCGGGAGGCGCGCGCCGCGGCCCGACTCAACCACCCCGCCGTGGTCCGGCTCTACGACGTCGTCGCGGTCGACGGCAGCCCCTGGATCGTCATGGAGTACGTCCCGTCCCGCACCCTTCAGGACGTCGTGGACGCCGAGGGGCCCCTGGAGCCGGCCCGCGCGGCCCGGATCGGCCTGGCCGTGCTCGACGCGCTGCGGGCCGCGCACGCCGCCGGGGTGCTGCACCGCGACATCAAGCCGCAGAACGTGCTCGTGGCGCACGACGGGCGGGTGATGCTCACCGACTTCGGGCTGGCCACCTTCGACGGTGGCGACGGTGCGATGACCCGCCCCGGCATGGTCCTCGGCTCCCCGCAGTACGTGGCCCCGGAGCGGGCCGCCGAGGGGGTGTCCACGGTGGCCGCCGACCTGTGGTCGCTCGGGGCGACCCTGCACGCCGCCGTCGAGGGACAGTCCCCGTACGCCCGCAGCACCGCGATGGCCACCCTGAGCGCACTGGCCGCCGGCCCGCCGGACCCTGCCCCGCACGCCGGGGCGCTCGCGCCGGTGCTCGACGGCCTGCTGCGCCGCGACCCCGCCGACCGCCTCGACCACGACACGGCCCGCCGGTTGCTGACAGCGGCCGCGATCGGCCGCGCCGACCCGCCGTCGGCCGACCGGCCGACGCCAGGGCTGGTTGGCCAGCCCGCCGCCGCCGACGACGCCGACGGCCAGGAGCCCACCGTTCCGCTGCCCGACCCGTCGGCCAGCCCGGACGCCCCGGCCGCAGCCCGCGACGCCTCCCCCACGCCGGCCCCGGATCCGGCGGCCGCCGGGCGTACCGCGCGCCGGGTGGCGGTGGTCGCCGTGGCGCTGCTGGTGGCCGTGGTGGCCGGCGTCGGCACCGCGCTGACCGTCACCGGTGACAAGCCCCGCGACACCACCGGCTGGTCCTCCCCGCCGCCGGACCGTCCGCCCAACGGCGGGCCGTTCGGCCCCGGCCCGCCACCCGGCCCGCGACCGGATGGACGGAACGTCCCCCCGCCCCCGTTCGCCTGTGTCCGCCCGGAGGTGTCCGGCGCGCCGGTCCGGGCCGGCAGACCGGCCCCGGAAGACCGCTTCCGACCACCACCCGGCTGGGTCTGGCACGCCGACACCGCCGGCTTCCGGGTCTCCGTACCGGCGACGTGGCTGACCTCCCGCGACGGCACGGTGGCGTGTTTCCAGGACCCGGCGACCGGCCGGGCCTTCAGCGTCGCCGAGGGCGGCGCCGTCGATCCCCTGGAGCGGCTGCGGACCGCCCGCGACGCCGCAGCCGGAATGGGCGCTCTGCCGGGGTACGACGAGATCCGGCTCGCCGCGGGCGACGGTGCGGCCGAGTGGGAGTGCCGCTGGCAGACACCGCACGGGTCGTGGCTGCGCGCCCGGCAACAGATCCTCGACGCCAACCGCTGGACGCTGGGTTGGATCACCCACGACGGGGACTGGGCCGGGGCCGCAGCCGACTGGGAACTGGTGCGAAAGAGTTTCCGACCACCCCGCTGACCTGCACCGTACGGCCATGATCCGGACCACCGTCCGGCGTGGATCGAGGCCGCTCAGTGGATGAGAAAGCCGGCATTGGTGGCTATCGTGGATCCCGGGGTGACCGAGGGGGAGCGACCGTGCATCAGTTGCTGATCGCGGGTCGGTACCGGCTGCTCGACCTGGTCGGCACCGGCGGAATGGGCCGGGTGTGGCTCGCTCGCGACGAGATGCTGCATCGCGACGTGGCGGTGAAGGAGGTCGTTCCGCCGTCCTGGCTGGCCGAGACCGAGCGCGAGGAGCTACGGCTTCGCACCCTGCGCGAGGCACGTACCGCCGCCCGGCTCAACCATCCCAACGTGGTCCGCCTCTACGACGTGGTGCACGACCGGGAGAGCCCCTGGATCGTGATGGAGTACGTGCCGTCCCGGTCGGTGCAGGAGATCATCAGCGCCGAGGGGCCGCTGAGCCCTCAGCGCACCGCCCGAATCGGGCTGGCGGTGCTCGCCGCGTTGCGGGCCGCGCACGCCGCCGGGGTGCTGCACCGCGATGTGAAGCCGCACAACGTGCTGGTGGCCGACGACGGGCGGGTGGTGCTCACCGACTTCGGGCTGGCCACCTTCGACGGCGGCGACGGTGTGATGACCGGTCCCGGCACGGTGCTCGGCTCACCCCAGTTCGTCGCCCCCGAGCGGGCCCGCGAAGGGGTGTCCGACGCCCGCACCGACATGTGGTCGCTGGGCGCGACGCTCTACGCGACCGTCGAGGGGCAGTCCCCGTACGCGAGGTCGAGCGCGATGGCGACGCTCAGCGCGCTGGCCACCGAACCACCGGACCCGATGCACCGGGCCGGCCCGTTGCGTCCCGTCATCACCGGCCTGCTGCAGCGCGACCCCTGGCGACGGTTGACCGCCGTCGAGGCGGAGCCGCTGCTGCGCAGCGCAGCGACCAGCCACGACGAGCCCGCCGAGCCGGCCCGGTCCTCGGCGGTCGCGGCGGTCCGCAGCGCCGGCCGGGCCATCGCGCCCCACCCGGTCGAACCGGTGGCCCCGTCGGACGAGCCGCGGACCCCAAGCCCGCGCCCGCCGCGCCGACCCGGCCGGCGACGTCGGCTGATCGCCCTGGGCGGTGCCGCCACCGCCCTGCTCGTCGCGGGAGGCGTCACGCTGGCCCTGATCAACCGGCACGATGAGCGGACTCCACCGTCCGGCACGGGTGGTGGCGCGCTGACCTCCCGGCCGGCGGCGTTCGCCTGCGCGTCGTCTCCGCCACCGTCGGCGACCCCGGTGGTGTCGGCGTCACCACCCGCCGACGTGAAGTACCGGCTACGCGAGGGTTGGACCTGGTACGACGACCCGACCGGGTTTCGGATCGCCGCGCCGGTGGGGTGGGCGCGCTGGACCGAGGGCCCGGTGACCTGCTTCCGCAAACCGGGCGGGTCCCGGGTGCTCAGCGTCGAGGCGGGGCCGGCCCACGCGGATCCGGTGGCGCACTGGAAGGCCGAGGAGGCTCGGCTGACCGCGAGCGAGGCGCTGCCGGGCTATCGCAAGGTGGACATCTCCGCCATGGACATCTTCGAGGGTGGCGCGGTGTGGGAGTGCGGCTGGCAGAACGCCCTCGGCGTTCCGGTACACAGCTTCCGGCTGCTGGCCAACACCTCGGCCGACCGTTCCTACACCGTCTCGTGGTTGACAGAAGAGTTCGACTGGCAGGTCAACGCGGCATACTTGCCGATGATCCGGCAGAGCTTCACCCCCACCCTGTGAGGCGGTCCGATGTGGACCTTCCGGGTGATGCCCCTGCGGCGCCGACGCTGACTACAGTGGCGTAGTTTTGGCGCTCAAGATCCCTGGGGAGGGTGAGCCGAGATGATGGGACCGCAACACGCGCTGTCTGGCGCGGCGGTGTGGCTGGCTGGCTCCTGGGCACTGGAGCAGTTCGCCGACTACCACCAGTCGCCGCTCGCGTTGGCGGTGGGCACCGCGGTGTGCGCCGGTGGCGCGCTCTTTCCCGACCTCGACATGTCGGGCAAGGTGACCAGGAACCAGGGTGGGGCCACGGTGGCCCGCACCTTCGGAGTCTTCTCGCTCTTCGCCGCCGAGGTGATGGAGAAGGTCTCTCTCGGGGTCTACTACGCCACGAAGCTCAGCAAGGACCCCCGCCGCAACAACGGGCACCGGACGCTGACCCACACGCTGCCGTTCACCGTGCTGGTCGGCTGGGGCACCACCGCGCTCTGCGCCGCGTACGGCAAGTGGGCGGTCATCACCATCCTGTTCTTCATGTTCGGCCTGGCGCTGCGCGGGCTGTTCGACGACTGGGCCGAGCGGGCCGGGTGGGTGATCATCACTCTCGCGTCGGCCGGCGCGGCCTGGTTCACCTTCGCCCACCTGCCGGGCGGACGCGGCTATCCGCTGATCGGCACCGCGCTGGGGGTGGGCTGCTTCGTGCACATCCTCGGCGACATGATCACCCGAGCCGGTGTGCCGATCCTCTGGCCGATCCCGATCAAGCGGCGCATGTGGATGATGATCGGCCTGCCGAACAGCATCGCCCTGCGCGTCGGCAGCAAGGCCGAAGTGGTCGGGATGCGCATCGCACTGACCGTCGTCTCGGCGCTCGCGACCGTCGGCCTGATCGCGCCCTCGGTGCTGAGCCGGTTCGACATCGACATATGACCGATCCGGCGACGGCAGCCCCGCCGGCCGCGGACGAACGCGTACCGGAGTTCTGCCGCGCCCTGGGGCTGCCCGGCCTCGCCGACGTGCACGTGCACTTCCTGCCGCCGCGACTGCTGCGTCGGGTGTGGGCCTACTTCGACGCCGCCGGGCCGCTGGTCGGCACCGAATGGCCCATCCTCTACCGGTGGAGCGACGCCGACCGGGTCGCGCACCTGCGCCGGCTCGGGGTGCAGGCGTTCAGCGCGTTGGCGTACGCCCACCGGCCGGGCATGGCGGCGGAACTCAACCGCTGGACGCTGGACTTCGCCCGCGACACCCCCGGGTGCCTGGCCTCGGCCACCTTCTACCCGGAGCCGGACGCCCCCGGGTACGTCGAGGCGGCCCTCGCCGAAGGTGCTCGACTGTTCAAGCTGCACCTACAGGTGGGCGGGTTCGCACCGACCGATCCGGCGCTGGACCGGGTGTGGGGGATGCTGTCCGACGCGGGGGTGCCGGTGGTGGTGCACGCCGGGCACGCCCCGGTGGGGACCGCCCACACCGGCCCGGACCCGTTCGCCGCCCTGCTCGCCCGCCACCCTCGGCTGACCGCCGTGGTAGCGCACCTGGGCGCCCCGGACTATCGGGCCTTCCTGGACCTGGCCGAGACGTACGAGCGGGTCCGGCTGGACACCACCATGGCCTTCACGCCGTTCTTCGACCAGTTCGTCCCCTTCCCCACCGACGAGTTGCCCCGGTTGCGCGAGTTGGGGCTGGCCGGCAAGGTGCTGCTGGGCAGCGACTTCCCGAACATCCCGTACCCGTACGCCGACCAGGTGACCGGGCTGGCCCGCCTGGACCTGGGCGACGACTGGTTGCGCGCCGTCTGCTGGCACAGCGCCGCCGCCCTGTTCAACCTGCCCTGACCCCGGGCACCCGCGCGCCGAGGAGGACCGGGTGCGGGGTGCCGTACGACGGTTGAATTCTTTTCGACATCGGCTATTGACGTCGCCGTAACAGGTGGCCTAGCGTCCTGTCGAACCGCTTCGTCGAAACGCTTCGACGAAGTTCGGGAGCGGTCCCATCCCAGGCCGGAGGAGGTATGCGGTGGCCACCATGCACGACGTCGCCCGCCTCGCACAGGTCTCGGTCAGCACCGTCTCGTACGTGCTCACCGGCACCCGGCCGATCTCGCAGGCCACCCGCAACAAGGTGCTCGCCGCGATGGCGCAGCTCGACTACCAGCCCAACGCGATGGCCCGAGGGCTGGCCAGTCGCCGCAGCCGCATCCTCGGCCTGCTGATGCCGATGGACGAACGCGGCCTCGGCGCCACCGAGACCGCCTTCGTCACCGGTGCCGCCGCCGCGGCCAGCGTCGCCGGCTACCACCTGGTGCTCTCACCGGTCGGTGGGGGCAACCTCGACGACCTGCGTCGGCTGGCCAGCCAGCGGATGCTCGACGGGGTCGTGCTGATGGAGGTCCAGCTGGCCGACGAGCGGGTCACCGTGCTCCAGGAGGCGGGGGTGCCGCTGGTGCTGATCGGCCGTACCGGCGACACCAGCACGCTCTCCTACGTCGACATCGACTTCGACCAGACCGTCCGGGAGGCCGTCGCGCACCTGGTCGGCCTCGGGCACCGGCGGATCGTCTACGTCAACCACTCGGCCGCCACGCTGGCCAGCGGTTACGGGCCCGCGTTGCGTACCCGTGACGCTTTCAGCGCGGCGATGACCGGGCACGGCCTGGAGCCGGTGATGATCGCGGCCGAGGACAGCGCCGCCGGCGGGCGGGCCGCCCTGGCCGCCGCGTTCGCGCAGGCCCCGGAGCTGACCGCGGTGCTGGCCATGAACGAGACGGCGATCTTCGGCATCCTCGGCGAGTTGACCGGCCGCGGGTTGTCGGTGCCCGACGACGTCTCCGTCGTCTCGATGGTCACCTCGCCACAGGTCGCCGAACTGGCCACCCCGGCGCTGACCGCGATGACGTCACCCGGTTCGGCGCTCGGCCGGATCGCGATCGAGGCGCTGACGCGCCACCTGGATGGCCCCGCGGACCTTCGTCACCAGCAGCTGCTGCCGTGCGCGTTGGAGATCCGGGGGTCGACCGCCGCGCCCCGGCGGGCGGCACTGCGTACCTCTGGCCCATCGCCGGACGACGGCGGCTGACCAGCGAAAACGGCCCGCCATCGCGCTGCAACGCGACGACGGGCCTCGTGAAGTACCGGCTAGTACTCAACGAGGAGGATAGTAATGCAGCGATTCCACCGGCTCGTCGCCGCGATCGCCCTGGCGGCGACCGCGACGACCACCGTGGCCGCCTGCGGCGGTGGTGACAACGGGGACAGCAGCGACGCCAAGACCCTCAAGCTCTGGCACTACGAGAGCGAGAACAGCGCCATGGGGGTCGGCTGGGACCGGGCGATCGAGATCTTCAAGTCCGAGCACCCGGGCGTCGAGGTGCGCTTCGAGCGCAAGGCGTTCGAGCAGATCCAGCAGAACGCCGGCATGATCATCAATTCGTCCGAGGGCCCGGACATCATGGAGTACAACAAGGGCAACGCCACCGCCGGGCTGCTCTCCTCCCAGGGCCTGCTGGCCGACCTGAGCAGCGAGGCCGACAAGCGCGGCTGGGCCGGCAAGCTCAGCCCCAGCCTGCAGACCACCGCCCGGTACAGCGACAAGGGCGTGATGGGCTCCGGCAAGTGGTTCGGTGTGCCGAACTACGGCGAGTACGTCACGGTCTACTACAACAAGGACCTGTTCCAGAGCAACGGCGTCAAGGTCCCGACCACCCTCGCCGAGATGACCGCCGCGATGGACACCTTCGTCGGCAAGGGCGTCACCCCGCTGGGCATGGCCGGCGCCGAGTACCCGGCCGGGCAGCTCTTCTACCAGCTCGCCCTCTCCAAGGGCGACCGGCAGTTCGTCGACAACTACCAGCTCTACAAGAACCCTGTCGACTTCAAGGCCGACCCGCTCAAGTACGGCGCGGACACCTTCGCCCAGTGGGTGCAGAAGGGCTACGTCGCGAAGAACTCGGCCAGCCTCAAGGCCGAGGACATGGGCACCGCCTTCATCGCCGGCAAGGTTCCGATGATCGTCTCGGGTAGCTGGTGGTACGGCCGCTTCAAGACCGAGATGAAGGCCAACTGGGACACCTTCCTCTTCCCCGGCAACACCCTGCAGGCCGGCTCCTCCGGCAACCTCTGGGTGGTCCCGGAGACCAGCAAGGCCAAGAGCCTGGCGTACGACTTCATCGACATCACCCTGCGGCCGGAGATCCAGGACCTGATCGGCAACAACGGTGGTGTTCCGGTCGCCGCTGACGCGTCGAAGATCAGCGACCCGAAGGACCGCAAGCTGATCGAGGACTTCAACACGGTCAGCAAGTCCGACGGGCTCGCCTTCTACCCGGACTGGCCGGTCCCCGGCTACTACGACGTGCTGGTCTCCGGCTTCCAGGGTCTGATCAACGGCTCGAAGACGCCCGACCAGGTCCTCGACACGATCGCCAAGCCGTACGCCGATGGCGTCAAGGAGATCACCGGCAAGTGACACGGCGAGCGGCGGGCGCGACCGGCACGACCGGCGCGCCCGCCCGCCCCGCCGGGAAGGATCTTCCATGGCAGTCTCCGAGACGGTCGCCGCCACACCGCCGGCCGCGACCCCCACCCCGCCCGCGCCCAGCCGCAGACGCCGCGGCCGCAACGCGGCGTACTGGCTCTACCTGCTCCCGGGAGCGGCGCTCTTCCTCCTGGTCATCGGCGCACCGCTGGTCGGCACCCTCTACCTGTCGCTGACCAAGTGGTCCGGCATCGGCGACCCCCGGTGGGTCGGCCTGGACAACTACCAGCAGTTGCTGCACGACGACGTGTTCTGGGCGTCGTTCCGCAACACCATCTGGATGCTCGTCGCGATGGTGGTGGTGCCCACCCTGCTCGGGCTGCTGCTCGCCGCGGTGCTCTTCGACGTGATCGGCCGCCGGTTCAAGCCCCGCACCGCCGCCGCTCTGCGGGCCGCGTTCTACCTCCCGCAGGTGCTGCCCGTCGTGGTGGCCGGCATCGTCTGGGGTTGGATCCTCCGTCCCGACGGCGCGTTCAACAGCCTCCTCGACGCGGTCGGTCTCGGCGCGCTACGCCATGACTGGCTGGGCGACCCGGGCACCGCACTGCCGGCCGTGATGGCCGTGATGATCTGGGTGCAGATCGGTTACCCGGTGGTCGTCTTCATGGCGGCGCTACAGCGGGTCGACCCCGAACTTTACGAGGCGGCCGAGGTCGACGGCGCGAACTGGCTGCACCGGTTCCGGGCGATCACTCTCCCGCAGATCCGGCCGGAGACCTTCGTGGTGGCCCTGACCTGCACCATCGCCGCGTTGAAGGTGTTTGGGCCGATCTTCGCCCTGACCCGGGGAGGCCCGGACAACGCGACGAACGTGCCGTCGTACTTCGCCTACTACACGTTCTTCAAGAAGCTGCAGGTCGGCTACGGCTCCGCGATCTCCATGGTGCTGACGCTGATCATCGTGGTGGTGGCCGGGATCTTCATCTGGATGCAGGCCCGCAGCGAGCGCCGGGACCGGGGGTTCTGACATGGCCGTCACGCTCACGCCAAGCACCGCGCCGGTGACGCCGGCCCGGCCGGTACGCGATCGACACCACCGCGGCGTCAGCCGCTGGGTGGTGCTCACCCTGGTCACCCTCGGCGCGCTCGTCATGCTGGTGCCGTTCGCGTTCATGCTGCTCAACGCGTTCAAGTCGCCCGGTGACTACTCGTCGGGCGGCCCACTGAGCTGGCCGACGGAGTTCTACACCAAGGGTCTGCGCACGTACTGGACCGAGGTGAACTTCCCGCTCAAGTTCTGGAACTCGGCGGTCATCGCCGGTGCCGTGGCCGTGCTCGGCGTCGCCGTGTCACTGCTCAACGCGTACGCGCTGGGCATCGGCCGGGTCCGCGGCCGGCTGTGGATCGTCGGTCTGTTCCTGCTGGCCAACATGCTGCCGCAGGAGGCGCTGATCTACCCGCTGTACTACGTGGCGAAGCAGGTCGGCCTCTACAACACCCAGCTCTCGGTGATCATCATCTTCACCGTGATCCAGAGCGCCTTCGGCACCTACCTGCTCGCCTCGGTGATGGGTACGTTCCCGCGCTCGCTGCTGGAGGCCGCCGCGCTGGACGGTGCCGGCAAGTGGACGGTGCTGTGGCGGGTGGTCTTCCCCAACCTGCGGCCCACCCTCGCGGTGCTGCTCATCTTCTTCTTCATCTGGACGTGGAACGAGTTCCTCATCCCGCTGGTCATGCTGATCGACAACCAGACGCAGACCATTCCGGTCGCGCTCGCGTCGTTGCAGGGCGACCGGCTGATGGACGCTCCGACCACCAACGCCGGCGCACTGATCAGCCTGGTGCCGGCCATCCTCTTCTTCCTCATCTTCCAGCGCACTCTGGCGCGCGGCATCACGGCAGGAGCCGAGAAGTGAAGTTCACCGACGGGTACTGGCAGCTGCGCCCCGGCGTCAGCGTCCTGCGCCCTGGCACCGTGGAGTCGGTGGAGCCGGACGAGCGCGGCTTCACCGTCTTCGCACCCACCGGTCAGATCACCGGACGCGGCGACACCCTCAACCGCCCCCTGGTCACCGTCCGGTTCTTCTCCCCCGCCCCCGGCGTCATCGGGGTGACCATCGCCCACCACACCGGAGGGCTGCCCCGCGAGCCGCACTTCGGGCTGAGCACCGACGACACCCACCCGGTCACCGTCGACGTCACCGGGCTCAGCGCGACGCTGACCACCGGTGAGCTGACCGCGCGGGTCGCGCTCATCGACGGGTGGCGGGTCGACTTCCTGCACGGCGACCGGCTGGTCACCGCGTCCACCGCGCGCAGCATCGGCGTCGTCACCGACGCCGAGGGCCGCCGGCACGTGCACGAACGGCTCGCCCTCGGTGTCGGAGAGACGGTGTACGGGCTGGGCGAGCGCTTCGGCCCGTTCGTCAAGAACGGGCAGACCGTCGACATCTGGAACGCCGACGGTGGCACCGCCAGCGAACAGGCGTACAAGAACGTGCCGTTCTACCTCAGCAGCGCCGGCTACGGGGTCTTCGTGGACCACCCGGAGCATGTGTCGTTCGAGGTCGGCTCCGAGGTCGTCTCACAGACCCAGTTCAGCGTCGAGGGCCAGTCGCTCACCTACTACGTCATCGACGGGCCCCACCCCAAGGACGTGCTGCGCCGCTACACCGCGCTCACCGGCCGCCCGGCCCGGATCCCCGCCTGGTCGTACGGCCTCTGGCTGTCCACGTCGTTCACCACCGCGTACGACGAGAAGACGGTGACCGAGTTCGTCGACGGGATGGCCGAGCGCGGGCTGCCGCTGTCGGTGTTCCACTTCGACTGCTTCTGGATGCGTCAGTTCCACTGGGTCGACTTCATCTGGGACCCGGCGACCTTCCCCGACCCGGAGGGGATGCTGCGCCGGCTGCACGAGCGCGACCTGAAGGTGTGCGTGTGGATCAACCCGTACATCGCGCAGCGCTCGTACCTCTTCGAGGAGGGCCGCGAGGCCGGTTACCTGGTGCGCAACCCGGACGGCTCGGTCTGGCAGTGGGACAAGTGGCAGGCCGGGATGGCGCTCGTCGACTTCACCAACCCGGACGCGGTCCGCTGGTTCACCGGCAAGCTCAAGGCGCTGCTGGACATGGGCGTCGACTCCTTCAAGACCGACTTCGGTGAGCGCATCCCGACCGACGTGGTGTGGCACGACGGCTCGGACCCGCAGCGGATGCACAACTACTACTCGTACCTCTACAACAAGGCGGTCTTCGAGCTGCTGGAGGCCGAGCGCGGCAAGGGCGAGGCGGTGCTGTTCGCCCGCTCGGCCACCACCGGTGGGCAGCAGTTCCCGGTGCACTGGGGCGGCGACTGCGAGTCGACGTTCGTCGCGATGGCCGAGTCGCTGCGCGGCGGGTTGTCCCTGGCGGCGTCCGGCTTCGGCTACTGGAGCCACGACATCGGCGGTTTCGAGGGCACGCCCGACCCGGCGGTGTTCAAGCGGTGGGTCGCCTTCGGGCTACTCTCCTCGCACTCCCGGCTGCACGGGTCCGGCTCGTACCGGGTGCCGTGGGCGTTCGACGACGAGGCGGTCGATGTGCTGCGGCACTTCACCCACCTCAAGCTCGGCCTGATGCCGTACCTGGCGGCCGCCGCCGAGGAGGCACACCGCGACGGGACGCCGGTGATGCGGCCGATGTTCCTGGAATTCCCGGACGACCCGGCGACGGCGCACCTGGATCGGCAGTACATGCTCGGCCCGGACGTGCTTGTCGCCCCGGTGTTCAGCGCCGACGGCGACGTCACGTACTACGTTCCCGGCGGCACCTGGACGCACCTGGTCACCGGCGCGCAGGTCACCGGCCCGGCCTGGCTGACCGAGAAGCACGGCTTCGACAGCCTGCCGGTGCTGGCCCGACCGGGCGCGGTCATCCCGTTCGGCTCCCGCACCGACCGACCGGACTACGAGTGGGCCGACGATGTGCGGCTGCGCATGTACGCACCGACCGAGGGGCAGCGGACCCGGGTACGGGTACCGTCACCCGGCAACGGGCCGGGCGCCGAGTTCGACGTGCGCTACGAGGGTGGGAAGGCCAGTGCCGAACTGGTCGCCGGCACCTCGACGGGCTACATCTGCGAGATCCAGGGGACGGAACGATGACGCAACACCACTTCCCGGAGAGCTTCGTCTGGGGCTCGGCGACGGCCGCGTACCAGATCGAGGGCGCGGTCACCGAGGACGGGCGGGGGCCGTCCATCTGGGACACCTACAGCCACACGCCCGGCCGGACCCTCAACGGCGACACCGGTGACGTGGCCGCCGACCACTACCACCGGTGGGCCGACGACCTCGGGCACATCACCAACCTGGGGCTCGGCGCGTACCGGTTCTCCATCTCCTGGCCCCGGGTGCAGCCGGGCGGCTCGGGCCGGTTCAACCAGCCGGGCATCGACTTCTACTCGCGGCTGGTGGACGGGTTGTTGGAGCGGGGCGTCCGCCCGGTGGCCACCATGTACCACTGGGACCTGCCGCAGGAGTTGGAGAACGCCGGCGGGTGGGCGGCGCGGGAGACCGCGTTGCGCTTCCAGGAGTACGCGGCGGGCATCGTCGGTGCGCTGGGCGACCGGGTGCACACCTGGACGACGCTCAACGAGCCGTGGTGCTCCGCGTACCTGGGCTACGCCTCCGGCGTGCACGCGCCGGGTCGGACCGAGCCGGCGGCGGCGCTGGCCGCGGTGCACCACCTGAACCTGGCGCACGGCCTGGCCGGCCGGGTGGTCCGGGAACTGGCCCCGTCCGCGGAGCTGTCGGTGACGTTGAACCTGCACGTCGTGCGGGGCGCGTCCGACTCGGCGGCCGACCAGGACGCGGTCCGGCGGATCGACGCGTTGGCGAACCGGGCGTTCCTCGGCCCGATGCTGGACGGGGAGTACCCGGCCGACCTGCTGGCCGACACCGCCGCCGTCACCGACTGGTCGTTCGTGCGCGAGGGCGACGAGAAGGTGATCGCGGTGCCGCTGGACGTGCTCGGGGTCAACTACTACTCCAGCACCCTGGTCCGGGCCTGGGACGGGGTGTCGGCCCGCTCCGACGCCGACGGGCACGGCGCGTCGACGTCCACGCCGTGGGTCGCCGCGGAGAACGTCGACTTCCTGCCGCAGCCCGGCCCGTACACGGCGATGGGTTGGAACATCGACCCGCCGGCGCTGACCGAACTGCTGCTGCGCCTCACGCACGAATACCCGAACCAGCCCATGATGATCACCGAGAACGGCGCGGCGTTCGACGACGTGGTCTCCGCCGACGGCCGGATCCACGACGACCGGCGGATCGACTACCTGCGTCGACACATCGGCGCGATGGCCGACGCCCGCGCGCAGGGCGCGGACGTGCGCGGCTACTTCGTCTGGTCGTTGCTGGACAACTTCGAGTGGGGCTACGGCTACGACCGTCGCTTCGGCATCATCCGGGTCGACTACGACACCCAGGTCCGCACCTGGAAGGACAGCGCCCACTGGTACCAGCGGCTCGCCGCCACCGGGCAGCTGGACCAGGCGCAGGACTGACCGACCGTTGGCGCGTCGCCGTCACCCGCCCGTCGAGGGCTGGTGGCGGCGACGTCGTCTCGGCACCCTGACCTGCACTCCGCCGCCCGGCCTGCCGCAGGGAGCGGCGTCCGTCTCAGGCGTTGGTGCGGCGGGCACGAAGGCCGCCCCACAGCATCAGAAGGCAGACGCCGATCAGTACCGGTTCGAGGGCGAAGGCGGTGACCAGCCCGTACCGGTCCGCCAGGCTGCCGAGCAGGAACGGGGAGACGCCAGCGACCACGCCGAGGATCAGTTGCGAGCGGGCGTTGGCCCGGTCCTCCTGTCCGCCGGCCGCGCCGAGGGTGAGCGCGAGCGCGAGCGGATAGAGGTTCGCGATGCCCACCCCGCACAGGAACAGCCCGAGGACGGCGAGAATCGGCTGGTCGGTCAGCCAGAACAGCACGAAACTGGGGCCGGTGACCGCCAATGAGGCGTACAGCAACGCGACGCCGCGGCCGGGACGGCGGGTGAGCCGCGCGCCGAGCAGACGCCCGATCAGGATACCGAGGTAGTTGCTGCTCAGCGCGGTGCTGGCGGCGGTGGCGGACATGCCGGCGTGGATGAGCAACTGGGGTCCGAAGTACACCAGACAGAACTCGATCGCCGAACTGACCGCGGTCAGCACGGCGAACAGCCAGCAGGCCAGCGGCAAACCTCGGGCTCCCTTCGCCACGGCGGGCTGAGGCACCGCCGGTAGCGGCTGGCGGCGGTAGCGCAGGTACAGCACCAGGAGGACGGCGGCCGGCAACGCGAACGCGGCGCGCCAGCCCACCGCGCTGGCCGCCAGCACGCCGAGGATCAGCGGGGCGAACACCGCGGAGGCGCCGGCGCCCACGTTGGCCTCGGTCAACGCCCGGTCCCGCCGATCACCGTGTCGGTCGGACAGAACCGCCTGAACCACGGTGAGCATGGTGGTCCCGGCCAGACCGAGCACCACGGCGCCGAGCAGGGTGGCCGGTACGCCCCCGCCGAGGGTGAACAGACCCGCACCGATGACCGTGGCGAGGGCCGAGGACCACAACAGCACACCCCGGGCCAGACGGCGAGCCGCCCACACGAACCCAATCGCGGCGAGGGCCGCGCCCGCCGCCAGGAGCAGTTCATAGACGCCGAGCAGCGTGTAGGAGAACCCCCACTCCTCGCGCAGGAGGGTCAGTGCCGGTCCGAAGGCGTACAGCCAGAACGTCCAGCAGCCCAGGGCGGCGTACGAGAGCACTGTCGGCGAATCCCGTACGAACGTCTCGGTCTCGGTCTCGGTCCGCTGCCGCGTTGTGTATCGATACACAGTTAGAGTCTGTGCCATGAACCGCCCCGCGGGCAACCCCAAGCGGCCGACGCTGCGACAGGTGGCGAGCGCTGCCGGCGTCTCGCCGATGACGGTTTCCTATACCTACTCCCAGCCTTCAAGGGTTTCCGCCGAGGCTGCGGCGAAGGTGCGCGCGGCGGCGCAGAAGCTGGGCTACCCCGGGCCACACCCGGCCGCCCGCGGGTTGCGCCGTGGGCGGGTCGGCACGCTCGGCGTCGTACTCGGCGAGCGGTTGAGCTACGCCTTCGACGATCCGCAGGCGACGCGCTTCCTCGCGGGGGTCTCCGACGTGTGCGCCGCCGAAGGCGTCGGACTCACCCTGGTCCCGATCACCGGCGCACCCACCGACGCGGAGCGCGTCGCGCAGGCAGCCGTGGACGGCTTCGTCGTCTGGACCACCAGCGACGATGACCCGGTCCTGGACGCCGTCGCCGACACCGGCCTGCCCGCGGTGGTGCACGCCGGCCCGCACGGGAGGGGAATGCCGGTGATCGGCATCGATGACCGAGCCGCCGCCGCCGCGATCGGTCAGACCGCGTTCGCCGAAGCCCGCCGCCCGCTCGTGCTCGGCTTCCCGCTGGACCGGAGGCGCACCCGCCACCTACTCACCGGCGGCGACGTGGTCGACATGAAGTACCCGGTCACCCGCCACCGATGGGAGGGCTTCCTCGACGCCTGGACGCAGGCGGGTCACCCGGCCACACAGCTGCGGCTGGCCGTCTGCCCGGTCAACCACAGCACCGAAGGGGAGACCTTCGCTCTCGAGCTACTACAGGGTGCCGAGCCACCGGACGCCATCGCCGCGATGAGTGACGAGCTGGCCCTCGGGGCCCTGCGCGCCGCCGCACGAGCCGGCCTGCACCTACCCGACGACCTGACCCTGACCGGCTGGGACGATTCGGACGCGGCTGCGGACGCCGGACTGACCACCCTGGCCCAGTCCCTGCGCGACCAGGGGGCCCACTGCGCACGTGTGGCGCTCGGACGTCCCACCCAGACCTCGCCGCAGCATCGGTGGCACATCGTGACTCGCGCCACCACCCGCCGTCCACGCTGACCTCGGCAGCGCGACGTCCGCTCCCCAGCGCGTCCGGGTACGGCAGCGCGGCCACCGGCGGAACCCCGCGGTGACATTTGTCCAAGACGGACGACCAGGGGCCCGGGCATCGTCGTTCCCATGGGCGAGTACGACGTTGCGCAGTCGCAGGGAATGCACGTGGTGCACGACGGTCCGCGGGAGGCGCCGCCGCTGTTGCTGATCCACGGATCGGGGATGTCGGGCGCCTCCTGGAGTCCGGTGGTGCCGGCGCTCGCCGGCCACCACCACGTCATCCGGGTGGACCTCCCGGGCTGCGGCCGGTCTCCGGCCCCGCCGTCGTACGCGGTGCCCGACCAGGCGGACCGGGTGGCGGCGGTGCTCGACAAGCTCGGCGTCCGGTCCGTCGTCGCACTCGGGCACTCCAGCGGCGGCTACACCGCCACCGCGCTCGCCGAACGACGCCCGGACCTGGTGCGCTCGCTCGCACTGGTCAGCACCGGCCCGAGTCCCGACGCTCTGCTTCCACAGCCGGCCCTGCTCCGGGCCCTGTTGGCCCCGCCGCTCGGTCCGCTTCTCTGGGCGCGACGCTCGGACGCCATGATCCGCAGGGGGATCAGCGTCACCTGCGCGCGTCCGGTCGACGTTCCGGACGATCTGGTCAGCGACGTCCGACACATCACATACCGCACGCTGAGGTCGGTGCTGCGCGCTCACCACGCGTACCTCGAGGAGCGGAACGTGCCCGAGCGCCTCACCGCTCTCGACGTCCCGGTGCTGGTGGTCTTCGGCGGCGACGACCCCCGCTGGGAGCCGTCGTCGGCGCACCAGTACGACGTGGTGCCGAAGGCGCGGGTCGAGCTGCTGCCCGGCGTCGGACACGTACCCATGTTGGAAGCGCCCGAGGCAACCGGCAGGCTGCTGCTGGGCTTCACGGCAACGGCCGCGGGCACCCCACCGGCGACCCCGACTGTCTAGACTCGGCAGATGCGGCCGATGGGGACGAGCCCGCTCGACTGGTCGTTGGTGGACGTGGTGGTCCCGCGCCCGTCGGCCCGGTTGCCGGGGGTCCGCATGGCCGGGTTCCGGCACCGCGCCTGCGCACCGGTGGACATCGCCATGGTCGCGCACCCGTCGATCACCCTGCTCGTCGACCTCAGCGAGGAAACGGGCCTCACCTACGCCGTGGACGGCCAGCACAGAAGTGGCAGTGCCGTCGTCGGCCTGCTTCCCGGCGACCTCCGGGCGACGGGCCGGGGGTTCGGCGAGTGCCTTCAGATCCGGCTGGAGCCGGTCGCCGCGGCCGCCGTGCTCGGCGCGTCGACGGAGATCTGCGGGGCGGTGGTTTCCCTCGACGACGTCTGGGGTCGTCACGCCGAACGCGCGGAGACCAGGCTGCGCGCCACCGCGTCCTGGGACGAACGGTTCGCCATCGTCACGGAGATCCTCGGCCGTCGGCTGGACACCCGTCGACCGGCCGATCCGGAGGTCGCCCACGCCTGGCGGCGGACCCGCACCAGCCGAGGCCGGGTACGCGTCGACAGCCTGGCCGACGAGGTCGGCTGGAGCCGCAAGCGCCTGCTGTCCCGCTTCCGGTCCCAGCTGGGCATCACACCCAAACGCGCCGCCCGCCTGGTGCGGTTCGACCACGCCGTGCACCTTCTCGCCGCAGGTCACTCCGCCGCCACTGCCGCCACCGAGGGCGGCTACGTCGACCAGTCACACCTGCACCGCGACGTCAGGGAGTTCGCCGGGCAGACGCCCACGGCGGTGGCCGCCGCGCCGTGGCTCGCGATCGACCACGTGGCGTGGCCCGCCCCCTCGACCGCCTAGACCCCGACGCGCTGCGGCGGGACGGTGAGCCCGTACATCTGCATCAGCTCCGGGGTGTCGACCCGGCTGCCGTCGGCCACCGAGTCGCAGGCGATGTCGACGATCTGGTCCTTGTGCGCCAACAGGTACGGCCGGGCGCCCACGTCCGCGCTGGCCAGCGTGGCGATGCCGGGCCAGTGCCGGCGGCCGAACAGCATCGGGTAGCCGCGCAACCCGTCGTAGGTGGCGCAGACCAGCACGTCCGGGTACGGCAGCGCGGCCACCCGGCTGACCGCCTCGGCGGTCAGGCCCGGCATGTCGACCGGGACCACCACCACCGCCTCGATCCCCTCGTCGTCCATGGCGGCCAGGCCGGCCCGGATGGACGAGCCGACTCCGGTGCCCCACGCCTTGTTGATCACAACGGTGGCCTTGCCCAGGTCGGCGGTCTCCTGGACCTGCTCGGCGGCGGCACCCAGGACGACCACGATCTGCTCGCAGCCCGCCTCGGTCATCGTGTCGATCATCTGATTCACCAGGGGCTTGTCGCCCTGGTGCAGCAGCGCCTCGGGACCACCGATCCGTCGTCCCCCGCCTGCGGCGATGATCATTCCTGCGATCCGGTTCAGCTGCGCCCCCTCCAGCACGGGACGGACCGTGACAGATCCGTCCCCTCCTACGGACACTGCAACGAGGACGGCCAGCCCCGGGTGGCGGGGCGAAAAGGAGAAATAGCACAACCGTTACACGACCGGCATCCGCCATCCCGGACACTCCGTCGGTCAGGCCGCGTCGGCGTAGCAGTCGACGATGGACAGGTCCAGTGGGAACCGGACCGGCGTCGCACCGAAGAGCAGCGCGGAGGCGCGCTCGCCCGACCGATTGACAGCCTCGGCGACCGCGTCCGCCTGACCGGCGGGCGCGTGCACGACCACCTCGTCGTGCTGGAAGAAGACCAGCTCGGCGTCGGTGCCGGCCAACTCCGTGCGCAGCGTGGCCAACAACGTGGAGGCCCACTCCGCGGCGGTGGCCTGGATGACGAAGTTGCGGGTGAAGCGCCCCCGGGACCGTGCGGCCCGCGCCCGTGGACTGCGCGGATCGGCCGCCCCCTCCGGATCGGAGGGCTCGTCGTCGAGATCGCCGAACCCGGCCGAGCCGGGCGGGCATGTCCGCCCCAGCCACGACCGCACCAGACCACCCGTCTCACCGGTGCGCGCGGCCGCCTCGACGTAACCGAACGCCGTCGGGTAGCTGCGCTTCAGCACCGCCAACGCGGGCACCGCGGCCCCGCCGGTCTGCCCGTACATCGCGCCGAGCAGCGCCACCTTGGCCTTGGCCCGGTCGCCACCGAACGAGTCCCGGGCCAGGGCCGCGTAGAGGTCGCCGGCGCCACCCGCCGCCGCCAACCGCGCGTCGCCGGAGACCGCGGCCAGCACCCGGGGCTCCAACTGGCCGGCGTCGGCGACCACCAACCGCCAGCCCGGATCGGCCACCACCGCCCGCCGGATCACCTTGGGGATCTGCAACGCGCCGCCACCCCGGGTGGCCCACCGGCCGGACACGACACCACCGGGCACGTACTCCGGTTGGAACCGGCCGCCCCGCACCCACTGATCGAGCCAGGCCCAGCCGTGCGCCGTCCAGATCCGGTAGAGCTCCTTGTATTCGAGCACCAGTGGCACCGCCGGATGATCCACCCCGCGCAGCACCCAGGCCCGGGTGTTGGGCAGCTCCACCCCGACCCGGGCGAACGCCTTCAGCAGCTCCGCCGGGGAGTCGGTGTGCAGGCCGCGTACGCCGAGCGCGTCGGCGATCCGGGCGGCCAACTCGGCAAGGCGGCGTGGCGGCCCACCGACCGGGGACGCCTCACCGAGCAGCTCGTGCAGGATCTCGTTGTGCACGTCGGCTCGCCAGGGCAGCCCGGCGACGCCCATCTCCACCGCGATCAGCGCGCCGGCCGACTCGGCGGCCACCAGCAACCGGAACCGGCCGGGGTGCTCGGTCGCCGCGACGCGAACGAGTTGGTCGGCGTACACCCGGGTCAGTGCCTCGATGCCCGGGCCCGGCGGACCGGGCAGGGTGTCGAAGAGCGCGCCCTGCCCGTGCCCGGGTGGTGCGGCGGCGCGCGGCGGCGGGTCCGGCGGCACCGCCGCGCCGGTCAGCCGGGCCCAGGCGGCGGCCAGCGAGCGGGGCTCGCCCCAGCGGCCCGCGTGCCCGAGCAGCAACGCCTCGGTCAACTCCACGTCGTGACACCGGTCGACCCGCACGCCGGCGCGCAGCAGCGCCGGGTAGACCGCCGCGGCGCTCGACCAGACCCAGCGCGGGTGCCCGGCGGCCTCGCGGGCGGCGACCGCGGCGACCAGGTCGGCGACGGCCTCGGCCGGACCGGACGGTCGGCCGGTGGCGTCCAGCGGGCACAGCACTCCCCCACCCCGCTCGTCGGACGCCACCGCCACCAGCACGAACGCGATTCTGCCTGTCCCGTGCGACAGAAACGGAGGCGCACTTCACCATGGTCGGGCCGGTGGGGTGTCGGGGCCGGTCGGTAGCGTGACCAGGTGCCTCCGCAGATCCCGCATCCCGATCCTGGCACCCCCGACACCCGTGGTCCGATGCGATACCTCTGGTGGCTGGTCCGCTGCCAACCCTGGCGGGTGCTGCGCGGCAGCCTGATCGGGACGGCCTGGATGATCGGCCTCTCGGCCCGGCCCTACCTGATCGCCCGCGCCGTCGATGACGGGCTGCGTCAACGCGACACCCAGGCCCTGGCGCTCTGGGTCGCGGCGATCGTCGTCGCGGGCGTGGCCCTGTCCTACCTGGGCATCATGCGGCACCGCACGATGACCTTCATCCGGGAGGACGCCAAGGCCCGCTCGGCGGAGGTCCTGCTGCGCCACCTGTCCCGCATCGGCGCGGTGCTGCCCCGCCGGGTCGGGGCGGGCGAGGTGTCCACCATCGGTGGCTCCGACATCGACTGGACGGCGCAGGTGCTGACGCTGACCGGGCCGGGCGTCGGGGCGGTCGTCGCGTACGGGGTGATCGCCGTGGTGCTCTGGTCGATCTCCCCGATGCTCGCGCTCTGCGTGCTGGTGGGGGTGCCGGCGGTCGGTCTGGTCGTCGGGCCGCTGCTGCGCCGCCTGGAGCGGGTCGAATCGGTCTACCGCCGGCAACAGGGCGCGCTCACCGCCCGATCCGGCGACATCGTGGCCGGGCTGCGGGTGCTCGCCGGGGTGGGCGGCCGGGACCTGTTCGCCCGGCGGTACGCGGCCCGGTCCCAGGAGCTGCGCGCCGAGGGCTACCGGGTCGGCGCGGTCAACAGCTGGATCGACGCGGCGACAGTCGCCATCCCCGGCTTGTTCTTGGCGGCCGTGGTGTGGCTGACGGCCCGGATGGCGGTGGCCGGTGAGGTCACGATCGGCGAGCTGGTCGCCGTCTACGGCTACGTGGCCACCCTGATCGTGCCGGTCTGGTTTCTGCTGGAGGGCAGTTACCAGCTCATCCGCGGTCGGGTCGCCGCCCGGCGGATCGCCGACCTGCTCAGCGTGACACCGGACGACGTCGGCGGCCCGGGTCGGCGGTGGCCGGGCGCCGTGCCCGAGACCCGCCGGCCGGATGGCCCGGGCGCGCCGGACGGCCCGGCCGACCTGCACGACCCGGTGACCGGCCTGACCGTGCGCGCCGGCCAGCTGACCGGGGTGGCGGCAGACGACCCGGCGGCGGCCGTGGCGTTGGCCGACCGGCTCGGCCGGTACGTCGTTAGCGGCGTCACCTGGGGCGGCGTGCCGCTGCGCGAGGTCGCCCTGGACGAGGTCCGCGCGCGGATCCTCGTCGCCGACCACGACTCCTACCTCTTCGCCGGGACGCTGCGCGACATCCTGCGCGCCGGGGCCGACGACGATGACGAACGGCTCAGCTCGGCGCTGCGGACCGCCTCGGCGCAGGACGTCGTCGACGCCCTGCCCGCCAGGCTGGACACTTCGATCGACGCCCGGGCCCGGACGCTCTCCGGCGGTCAACGCCAACGGCTCCGCCTGGCCCGGGCGCTGAGCAGCGAGCCGGAGGTGCTGATCCTCGTCGACCCGACGTCGGCGGTGGACGCGCACACCGAGGCACGGATCGCCGAACGGCTGCGGGCCGCGCGGGCCGGGCGGACCACCGTGGTGATCGCCACCTCGCCACTGCTGCTCGGCCGGGCCGACCTGGTCGCGCACCTGAGCGCCGGCCGGATCACCGCCACCGGCAGCCACGCCGACCTGCTCGACGGCGACCCGGCCTACCGGCACCTGGTGGCCCGCGGCAGCGAGGAGGCGTACCGGTGAGCGGGCTGCCGGTCGCCGACCGCGGCACCGTACGCCGGGCCCTGCGGGACATGATCAGCCGGCACCGGCGCGCCGTCGGGGTCGTACTGGCGCTGCACAGCGCCGCCGCGGTCGCCGGGCTCGCCCCGCCGTGGCTGCTGGGCACCATCGTCGACCGGGTCACCGCGGGTGCGGGCGTGGCCACGGTGGACCGGCTGGCACTGGCCATCGCCGGCTGCGTCCTGGTCAGCGCCCTGCTCTCCCGGTACGCCCAGTACGCCGGCCACCGCTTCGGCGAACGGGCCGTCGCCGAGCTGCGCGAGCAGTTCGTCTCCCGGACTCTCGGGCTGCCCGTCTCGGTGGTCGAACGCGCCGGCGCCGGTGACCTGGCCACCCGCAGCTCGGTCGACGTGTCGACGGTGGGCACCACCGTCCGGGACGTGGTGCCCACCATCGTCATCGCCACGGTGCAGTTGACGTTGCTGTTCGGCGCGGTCTTCCTGCTGCACCCGCTACTCGGGCTGGCCGCGCTGGCCGGGCTCCCGTCGATCGTGGCGGTGACCCGCTGGTACCTGCGCCGGGCCAGCTCCGCGTACCTCACCGAGGGCGCGGCGGCGGCCGAGCTGACCGAGACGCTGACCACCACCGCCGAGGGCGCCCGCACGGTGGAGGCGCTGCGGCTGGCCGACGACCGGATCCGGCACGGCACCACCCGCGTCACCCTGGTGTGGCGGGCCCGTCGGGCGACCCTCGCGCTGCGTACCGTGTTCTTCTCGGTCGTCGAGGCCAGCTACCCGCTGCCGGTCGCCATGGTCCTGCTCGTCGGTGGTTACCTGCTCTCCGAGGACATGGTGTCGCTCGGCGCGGTGGTCGCCGCCGCGCTCTACCTGCAACAGGCGATCGACCCGTTGGACCGGCTGCTGCAGTGGACGGAGCAGGCGCAACGCGGCTTCGCGTCGTACGCCCGGGTCCTCGGCGTCGGCATGGTCCCACCGGAACCGCCCGGCACGACCGCCGAGTCACGCGGTGAGCGGCTCGTCGTCCGTGGCGCGCGGTTCTCCTACGCCGACGGGCCGGACGTGCTGCACGGCATCGACCTGGAGGTGCAGCCCGGTGAGCGGCTGGCCGTCGTCGGCCCGTCCGGCGCCGGCAAGTCCACCCTGGCCCGTCTGCTGGCCGGGATCGACGCACCGCGCCAGGGCGTCGTCAGCATCGGCGGTTGCCCGGTCACCGACCTCGACCCGGCCGAGCGACGCCGCCGGATCGCCCTGGTCACCCAGGAGCACCACGTCTTCATCGGCTCGGTGCGCGACAACCTCTCCTTCGCCGCGCCCGACGCCTCCGACGAGCAGATGCGCGCCGCGCTGCTCACCGTGGGCGCCGAGTGGTATGCCGAGCTGCCCGACGACCTGGACACCCAGCTCGGCGACGGGGCCCGTCAGCTCGGTGCGGCCGAGGCTCAGCAGCTCGCGCTGGCCCGGTTGGTGCTCGCCGACCCGCACACGCTGATCCTGGACGAGGCCACCGCCGCGCTCGACCCGTCCACCGCCCGACGGACCGAGCGCGCGCTGGCCGCCGTGCTGGTCGGGCGGACCGTCATCGCGATCGCGCACCGGCTCAACACCGCCCACGACGCCGACCGGGTCGCCGTGCTGGCGGACGGTCGGATCACCGAGATCGGCAGCCACGACGAGCTGGTCGCGGCCGACGGCGCGTACGCCGCCCTGTGGCGCTCCTGGCACACCCGGGTCGACGAGCGGTGAGGCGTCCTACTTCACCGCGCCGGAGGTGAGGCCGGCCTGGATCTGACGCTGGAAGACCGCGTACACGATGATCATCGGGAGGATGGCGATGGTCAGCGCGGCGAACAACCCCGACCAGTCCGCCTCGTAGCCGGCGTTGACCGAGATGTCGGCGATGCCCTGGGTGAGCACCCACTTGTCCTTGGCGTTGGAGAGCAGCACCAACGGAAGCTGGTACTGCGCCCACTGACCGATGATGTTGAAGATCGCGACGCTGATCAGGCCCGGCTTCGCCATCGGCATCATCACCTGGAAGAACAGCCGGGTGTGCCCGCAGCCGTCGATCATTCCCGCCTCGGCCACCGACGACGGCAGCGTCTTGAAGAACGCGGCCAGGAAGAACACCGTGAACGGCAACGAGTACGCGCTGTAGACCAGCACCACGCCGGTATGCGTGCCCAGCAGGCCCAGGTTCTTCACCACGAAGAAGAGCGGCACCAGGGCCAGGAAGACCGGGAAGGCCAACCCCGAGACGAAGAGGTAGTAGACCGCCCGGTTGCCCCAGAACCGGTAGCGGGCCAGCACGTACGCGGCCATCGAGCCGAGCAGCATGGTGAGGAACGTGCTGCACGACACGACGATCAGGCTGTTCAGGAAATATCGGCCGACGTTCGCCTTGGTCCAGGCCCGCCCGAAGTTCTCCCAGCGCAGCTCGGCCGGGAGCGTCCATGGGCTGCTGAAGATCTCGGTGGTGTTCTTGAACGCGGCGAGGAAGGTCCAGAGGATCGGCACGATCACGATCACCGCCCACACGGCGAGCGCGACGTGCCCCAGGCCGGCGAAGAGCCGTACCTCCGAGCGGGGGCCCTTGGGCCCCGGCCCGGCGGGGGCGGACGGGTCACCGGTCTTCGGCGGCAGCGCCGCCGGTGTCGGCGGCAGCGTCGACTGCGGATTCATCAGTACTCCACGCTTTCCCGCTTGGTGAGCCGCAGCGTCAGCGCCGCGAACGTGAGGGTGAGGAAGAACAACGCCACGCCCATCGCCGAGGCGTAGCCGTACTTCGAGTAGACGAACGCGTTGCGGTAGATCTCCATGGCCAGCACGGTGGTGGCGCCGTCCGGGCCGCCACCGTCCACCGAGAGCACCGCCACGATGGCGAACGCGTCGAACGCCGCGATCCCGAGGTACACCCAGGCCACCTGGAGGGTGTCCCACAGCAGCGGCAGGGTGACCCGGAAGAACAGCGTCACCCGGGTCGCCCCGTCCATCTCCGCGGCCTCGTAGATCTCACCGGGAATGGAGGCCATGCCGGCCGAGAAGAGCACCACGTAGAAACCGACCGCCTGCCAGACCAGCACCGCGATGATCGACCAGAGGGCCAGGTTCGGCTGGACCAGGAAGAGGATCGGCTCCAGGCCGAGCTTCATCAGCACGCCGTTGATCAGGCCCGACTCGTTCGGCCGGTACACCATCTGGAACAGCACCGCGATGATGGCCACCGCGAGGACCTGGGGGAAGAAGAACACCACCCGGTAGAACTTCGCCCCCCAGACCCCCTGGCGCTGCCCGCCGCTGCTCTTGCCGCCCACGTTGAGCAGGAAGGCGAAGAACAGGGCGATGGCAACGGTGATCAGCGGCAGGGCAAGCAGCAGTACGCCGTGGTGCTGGACCGCCTTCCAGAAGGCCCCGTCGTCGAGCAACCTCCGGTAGTTGTCGAAGCCCACCCACTGCGGGGCGGAAAGCCCCCGCCAGTTGGTCATCGAGATCTGGAACGCCTGGGCGTACGGCCAGATCACGAATGTCACGTACAGCGCGACCGGGGCGAACAGGAACCCGATCACGAATGGATACTTGCCGTGCCGCATGACCCTAGCTCCGATCGATCAGCGCTTGAACTTGGCGATCGAGCTGTCCTTCTTGATCGCGTCGGCGCGCTTCTGGATCCGCTCCACGAAGGCGTCCGCGTTGATCCGGCCGAACATCAGCTCGTTGGTGGCGGTACGCGCCTCCGTGTCGAGCTCCTTGTACCAGCCGTCGAAGTACAGGTTGAACACGTCCTGACCGGCCGCCTTGAGCGCGGCCTGCGAGCTGGCCACACCGGGCGGGAAGGCGAAGCCCTCCGAGCCGGCGGTGACCACGGTCGGGGCCTTGACCACCTCGGTGAAGCCCTTCGCGCCCGCCTTCGACAGCATCTGGCGCATGTACTCCAGGCCGCCCTTGGGGTTCTTGCTCTTCGCCGAGACAAAGTAGCCCTCACCGGCGGTCGCGCGCAGCGCGGTGGCCGGCAGCTTGTCCGAGGCGGTCAGGCTCGGCACCGGCATGAGCTGGTACTCGAAGCCGGCCGGGGTGTCCTTCTTCTGCTCGCCCTCCAGCCAGTCACCGCTGGGGTACATGGCCACCTTGTACTGGTTCTGCCGCAGCTGCACGTCGGTGTGCTTGAGGCCCTCGAAGCTCTTGTCGCTGAACTTCGCCCCGACCTCGGCCCACGCGGTGGCCGCCTGCTTGACGGCGTCCTGCTTCCAGGCGCCGTCCTCCAGGTTGTCGATGTTCTTCAGCACGTCCACACCGCCGATCTTGGCGGCGTGGGTGAGGATCACGTTCCACTGGTAGTAGGCCGCGTTCGCCCCGGCGTACCCGTACGGGGTGATGCCCTTGGCCTTGATGGCCGTGAGCAGGGTCATGAACTCTTCCCAGTTCTTCGCCGGCGCCCAGCCGTTGTCCTTGAACAGCTTCCCGGAGTACCAGATGCCGAAGACGGTGGAGACGTAGTACAGCACGTACGGCTTGCCGTTGAACGAGCCCGCCTCGATGGTGCCCGGCACCACGGTGTCGCGGACCTTCTTGGCCGGGTCGTCGACCGACGGCGCGTCCCACAGCTCGGTGAGGTCCTGGAGCTGACCGTCGGCGACGAGCGCGCCGAAGTCCATCAGCTTCTCGCCCGAGTTGTTCACGAACTCCGGCGGGTTGCCGGACGCGAACCGCGGCTGAAGCACCGTGGAGACGGCCTGGGTGGCCTGGTGCTTGACCTCCGCCTTGGGGAACGCCGTCTTGTACAGCGGCTCGTGCACGTCGGTGGCGTACTTCTCGCCGTAGCCACCGTTGAAGATGACCACCTCGATCGCGGCGTCCTCCTTGACGCCCAGCGGGTTCTTCTCGCTCTTGGTGCCGCCGGCGACCTGCTCGCTGTCACCGTCGCTGCCGCTGGTGGCGCAGGCGCCGAGCAGGCCGATGGCCGGAGTGGCGAGCATGCCCACGGCGGCGGCGCGACGCAGCACCGTGCGACGGTCGAGTGCGGCCGGGTGTTCGGGGGTAATCGACATCGTCGTCTCTCCTTGTGAAATTCGGGTCATGCGGTACGCCGGAGACGTCCGGCGTACCGCGACTCGAGGGCGAGGTTGTGCTCGTCCCCGCCGGGGACGTTGGCGGAGAGGTAGATAGGGGGTACCTCTCCGGCCTGGTGGAACCGTCGTACGACCTCCGCGGTCAGCAGCTGCGCCAGCAGCGCCGTGGTGACCGAGGAGACCGCACAGACCGCGCCGCCGCCCTCGAGCGGCAGCAGTGCATCGCCGTACGGCGCGCCATTGTCCAGCACGACGTCGGCGAGGTCGGCGAGCCGATGCCCGGACGGGTGCCGCGGGGCGACCCGCGCGGTGTGCTCGACCGAGGTGACCGCGATCAACGGGTGACCGCGCTCGGTGACCAGCGCCGCCAGCTCGACCACCGAGCCGTTGATGCCGGACTGGGACGCCACCACGAACACGTCGCGCGGCTGGGGCGCCGCGAGCGCGTAGATCTGGTGGGCGATGGAGGGATCACGTTCCAGCTTGGGGTCGGCGAGCACGTCGCGCGGGGCGTCACCGTGCATCACCAGGTCCCGTACCGAGAGCCGGTTGGTGGGGACCAACCCGCCGGCCCGGGCGACCAGCTCGGCGGCGAACGCCTCCGAGTGGCCGGCGCCGAACGCCTGGAGCACGCCGCCGTCGCGCAGGCTGTCGGCGATCAGGTCGGCGGCCCGGGTGATCCCGTCGGCCTCCGAGTCGAGCAGCCGGTCGAGCACCGGGCGGACGGCGTCCGCGTACCCCTGAGCGCTGATCATGAAAGGGTTCCCTTCGCTGCCTTGTGCCCGTCAACGGCCTGCGCGGTCCGCCGGAAGGCCGCGTGCGCGCGGTCGTGCGTGCGTTGGGCGACGGCGATGTAGAGCAGGTCGAGCACCACCAGCTGGGGGTGCCGGGCGGAGAGCGCGTCCGGCCGGAAGGTGGTCGCCTGGCTGGCCGTGAGCAGCACGATGTCCGCCAGCTCGGCCAACGGTGAACGGGGGAAACCGGTGAGCGCGAGCGTGGTGGCGCCCCGGCTGCCCGCCTCGGCGAGCATCTCGATCGTCTCCCGGGTCTGCCCGGTGTGCGAGATGCCGAGCGCCACGTCCCCCGCTCGCAGCAACGCGGCGCTGGCCAGCCCCTCGTGCACGTCGTTCCACGCCCACGCCGCCACACCGATGCGATGCAGGCTGAACTGCATCTCCTCGCCGACCAGCGCGCTGCCGCTGGCGCCGAAGATGTTCACCCGGCTGGCGCCGGCGATCGCCACCGCGGCCCGCTCCACCTCGGCGAGGTCGAGCAGGGTGGCGGTGTCGTGCATGGCCCGGGTGTCGGCGGCCATGATCTGGTCGAGCACCCGGGCGAGCGGGTCGCTCGGTTGGATCTCCCGTCCGATGTCGACGGTCCAACCGGCCGACCGGGCCCGGCCGGTCTCGGAGGCGATGCCCAGTCGCAGGTCGGCGTACCCCTCGAAGCCCATCGCCCGGCAGAAGCGGGTGATGGTCGCCGGTGAGGTGCCGCTCCGCTCGGCCAGCTCGACGATGGTCGAGCGGGCGGCGGCCTCCGGGTCGCTGAGCACGTGCTCGGCGACCCGGCGCAGGGCGCCGGTCAACTCGCTGAGCCCGTTGCGGACCCGGGCCAGCACCCCGTCGGAGGCCGAGGTCCTTCGGTCGACCACATCGGCGTCGACCACCGCGGTCCCCGCGGCGGTGTCCACCTCATGATCAACCATGAGTCGCCTCCATTTTCCGAAAAGACTGTTAACTGTTAGTGGTAAAAGTTCTTACTGAAGGGCCCTCTGTGTCAAGACTGTGGGCGAAGTTTTCAAACTGTTACCTGCTGCACAGCCCCTCACGCCCGCCACAACTTGCCCCGCGCGACCCCGCCGACCAGCATGAACAAGCCAGATCGCCGATCCGCGCAAGGAGACCCGTGCCGATGTCCGACACCGTCGTGGTGGGTCTCGATGTCGGCGGCACGTCGACCCGGGCGACCGTCCTCACCCTCACCGGGCAACGCGTCGGCACCGGCCGCGCCGGCGGTGGCAACCCCACCAGCCACGGCGCCGAACGCGCCGCCGCCGAACTGCTCACCGCGCTCCGCGAGGCGCTCGCCGACGTCGACCCGACGCGGGTGGCCGCCGGCACCATCGGGCTGGCCGGAGCGGGCCGGCTGCTCGCCGACCCGGCCGGGCGGGCCGCCTTCGACCGGGCCTGGCACGACGCCGGCCTGCGCTGCCCGTACGAGGTGCACGGCGACGCCCTGGTCGCGTACGCCTCCGGCACCGCCGCCCCGGAGGGAACGATCCTCATCGCCGGCACCGGGGCGATCACCGCGCAGGTCCACGAACTGCGGCTCGACCGGATCGCCGACGGTCACGGCTGGCTCCTCGGCGACGCCGGCTCGGGCTTCTGGCTCGGCCGGGAGTCGGTACGCCGACTGCTCGCCGACCTCGACGCGGGGCGTGGGCTCGGCGCGCTGGCCACGACCGTGCTCACCGAACTGCTGGGCAGCGCCGACATCGCCGCCCGCCCCCGGGACACCGTCGACGCCACCATCCAGACGGTGACCCGTCGACCTCCCATCGAACTGGCCCGGCTCGCACCGCTGGTCGTCGACGCCGCCACCCACGGCGACCCGGTCGCCACCGAGCTGATCACCGATGCCGCGGCGCACCTCACCGAGAGCGTGAGCCGCATCCGCCCCGACGGGGCGGTGACCCCGATCGTGCTCGGCGGCGGCCTGCTCACCGCGGACACCCCGCTCGCCGCCGCCGTCCGGGCCGAGATCGCTCGGCACTGGCCGCAGGCACCGCTGCGTACCGCCGGAGACGGGGCCGCCGCCGCAGCCTGGCTCGCCGCCCGCGGCCTACCCGAGGTGACCGATCCGGCCGCTCTGCACGCCCGCCTCTTCCCCACCCCCTGACGCCCCCGGCGCTGCACACGCGCCGCGCCGCGCGCCCCGCGCGCCCCGCACAGCGCTTGTCGAAGCCGTGGCCCCGGCTGGGACGGCCGATACCGGGATGCGGTCTCGGCACCCGCCCTTTGGTGGTGGCATTGCACCAGAGCCCGTACCTGCCAGGGAATCATTCGATATACTTGCTTGTTCAAGCAATTAAAGATGGGTTCGACGAGAGGTTCAGCCGTCCCGCAGCCATCGACATCAGCGCAAGAACCGGAGGTACCGACATGAATCGTCTCGAAGGGCGTGCCGCACTGGTCACAGGCTCGACCAGCGGAATTGGGCGCGGTGTGGCGGAGGCGATGGCCCGCGAGGGTGCCACAGTCGTCGTGACCGGCCTTGGCGCGGAGCAGGGTGCTCAGGTCGTCGACGGAATCGTCGCGGAGGGTGGCATCGCCCACTTCGTCGAGGCAGACCTCTCCGCGGGTGGCTCAGAGATCCGCCGCCTGGCACAGGAGGCGACGGCCCTGGCGGGTCGGCCGATCGACATCCTGGTCAACAATGCGGCCTTTCTCGTGCCGCCTCACCCCATGACGGAGTCGACCGAGGAGCAGATCGACAAGGTGCTGGAGGTCAACATCAAGGCCCCGTACCTTCTGACGGCGACCCTGGTTCCCGCCATGGTGGAGCACGGCGGCGGCTCCGTGATCAACATAGGTTCGATCGGCGGCGTGGAGGGAATCAAGTTCACCTCGCTGTACGGCGCCAGCAAGGCGGGCCTGCACTCGCTCACGAGGTCGTGGGCCGCGGAGCTGGCCGCTGACGGTGTGCGGGTGAACACCGTCGCCCCCGGACCGACCATCACAGAGGGGAACGAAAACCTCCGCCCCCTCCTGGAGAAGATCGCCGAGAGCAACCCGGACAGGCATACCGGCACCGCGCAGGACACCGCCGCGGCCGTGATCTTCCTCGCCAGTGAGGAGGCGTCACACATCCACGGTGTGCTCCTCCCGGTGGACGGCGGGGCCCTCGCGATCTGAGGACAGGCCGGCTCGGCGCGTCGGCGCCGAGCCGGCCTGCGCGAGCCGACGTCGACCGGAGCCCCAGGGCCGGCGTACGTCGGGCAGCACGCACGTCGAGCCGTGCCGTCGACCGATCAGGATCGGTCAGACCCGGGGCGTTCCGAGTCGTCGACGGTACGGAGTGGCTGCACACGGTCACGCCGACCACGATGGCGAGGAGACAGGAACGAGCCCTACTTGAGTTGGCCGGCGGTGAGGCCGGCCTGCACCTGGCGTTGGAACGCCACGTAGACGGCGAGCACCGGGAGCACCGCGATGCTCAGCCCGGCGAAGAGCCGGGCGTAGTCGCCGGCGTAGCCCTGGCTGACCGAGAGCGCGAACAGGCCCTGCGCCAGCATCCACTTGGACTCGTCGCCCTGCAACAGCACCTGCGGCAGCAGGAACTGGTTCCAGTGGCTGAGGAAGTTGAAGAGCGCCACACTGATCAGTCCCGGACGCGCCATCGGGAGCATCACCCGGAAGAAGAGCCGGAAGTGACCGCAGCCGTCGACCAGGGCGGCCTCCGCCACCGAGGTCGGCAGGGTCCGGAAGAACGCGGTCAGGAAGAACACCGTGAACGGCAGCGAGTAGGCCGCGTACACGAGGATCAGCCCGAGCCAGGTGTTGAAGAGGCCGGCGTTGCGGACCACGAAGAAGAGCGGCACCAGGGCGAGGAACACCGGGAACATCAGGCCGCCGACGAACAGGTAGTAGACGACCTGCCGGCCGCGGAACTCGTAGCGGGCGAAGACGTACGCGGCGGTGGCGCCCATCAGCATGGTGAGGCTGACCGAGCCGGTCACCACCACCAGGCTGTTGAGGAAGTACCGGCCGATGTGCGCTTCGGTCCAGGCCCGCGCCCAGTTGTCCAGGTGCAGCGCGCCGGGGAGCCCCCACGGGTCAGCGAGGATCTCACCGTTGGTCTTGAACGAGCTGATGAACATCCACAGCAGCGGCAGTACGGTGAGCAGGCCCCAGAGCAGCAGGAAGCCGTGCGAGAGGGCGTTGGCCACGCCCAGTTCCCGGCGCACCGGGCGGTCCCGGCTGACGACCGGGGTCGGGGCGGTCGCGGTGGGCTGATCCAGAGTGGTCACGAGTACTCGATCCGTTCGCGCCGGCCGACCCGCAGTGACAGCACCGCCACCGAGAGGGTCAGGAAGAACATCACCACGCCGATCGCTGAGGCGTAGCCGAACTTGGTCTCGCTGCCGAAGGCGGTGTCGTACATCCGTACGCCGATCACATCGGTGGAGAAGTTCGGCCCACCGTTGGTCATCAGCTGTACGAGGATGAACCCGTCCAGGGCGAAGATGGCCAGGTAGACCCAGGCGACCTGGACGGTGTCCCAGAGCAGCGGCAGGGTGACCCGGCGCAGGGTGGTGAACCGGGACGCGCCGTCGAGCAGCACCGCCTCGTAGATCTCCTTCGGCACAGCCGACATCGCCGCGCCGAACAGCACCACGTAGAAGCCGACGTTGCTCCAGACCATCACCGCCAGCACACACCAGAAGGCGGTGGCCGGGTCGCCGAGCCAGGTCGGCGCGGGCAGGCCGACCGCGTGCGCGGCGCTGGTGAGCAGCCCCTGGTTGGGGTGGTACACCTCCTTCCACAGCAGCGCGATGATCACCACGGAGAGCACCTGGGGGAAGAAGTAGACCGTGCGGTAGAGCGCCCCGCCGCGTACGCCGGTCACGCCGGCACTGCCCTTGCGCCCGCCCATGGCGAGCATGGTGGCGAAGAAGAGCCCGAGCACGATGGTCAGCACCGGCACCAGACCCAGCAGGATCGCGTTGTTCTTCAGTGCGTTCCACACGTAGTCGTCGTGCCAGAGGGTCTTGAAGTTGGCCAGGCCGACCGAGTTGGCGTCCGCCGAGTAGCCGAGCCAGTCGGTGGTGGAGATCTGGAACGCCTGGAGGTACGGCGAGACGACGAAGAACACGTACAGCAGCACCGGCGGCACCAGGAACGTGACGATCAACGGCCACTTGCCATGTTTCACGAGAAGACCTCTTCCGATGGGGTACGGCCGGTGGGGGTGGACCTCTCCCCCACCGGCCGGGCGGTCAGGCCGCTCGCTTGTACTTCTTGATCGAGCTGTCCTGGGCGATCGAGTCGGCGCCCTTCTGGCACTGTTCGAGGAACTCGGCGGGGCCGATCCGGCCGCTGAAGAACTCGCCGCACGCGGCGTCGACGAGGTTGCGCTCCAACTTGCGGTAGAAGCTGTTGTAGACCCAGTTGAAGCCGTTGGCGCCGGACGCGTCGAGGGCCTTGACCACGGTGCTCAGCCCGTACGGCAGCTCGACGCCCTCGGTGGCGCCGGCGACCACGGTGAGGCTGGCGACCCTCTTCGTGAAGTCCTGTGCGCCCTTCTTGGAGAGCATGGTCCGGAAGTACTCCAGGCCGCCGGCGACGTTGCGGGCCTTGGCGGGCACCATGAACGGCTCTCCGGCGGTGCCCCGGATCGCCTCGAACGGCAGTTTGTCGCCGCTGCCCAGGCTCGGCGTCGGCGCGATGGTCATGTTGAACCCGGCCGGGGTGACGTCCTTCTGCTCGCTCTCCAGCCAGGAGCCGCAGGAGATGAAGGCGGCCTTGCCCTGGCACCAGGCGGTCTGCGACTGCTTGTGGTCCAGGCCGGGCGAGCCCTCCAGGATGTACTTGTCCTTGACGATCTGGTGCCAGGCGTCGGCGGCGGCGCGCATGGAGTCGGACTTCCAGGCGTTCGGCTCCAGGTTGTCGATGGCGGTCGCCACGGACGGGCCGCCGAACTTGATCGCGGTGGAGATCAGCGGCCAGCTCATGTAGCGCGGGTGCAGGCCGGCGTACGTCCAGGGGGCGATGCCGGCGGCCTTGATCTGCTTGCAGAGCGCGATGTGCTCGTCCCAGTTCTTCGCGTACGACCAGCCGCGGTCGGCGAAGAGCTTGGCGGAGTGCCAGATGCCGTAGGCGGTGTAGGTGTAGTTGAGCACCAGGAACTTGCCGTCGTAGGAGCCGACCTCGATCGCGCCGGGCAGCAGGGTGTCCTTGACCGTCTTGCCGGGGATGTCGAGGCTCGGCGCGGCCAGCAGCTCGTCGAGGCCGGCGAGGGCGTTCTGGCTGACCAGGCCGTTGAAGTCGATCTGGCTGGAGCCGGAGTTGTTGACCACGTCCGGCGGGGTGCCGTCGACGAAGCGCGGCTGAAGGGTCTTGCTGATCTCCTGGGTGGAGGAGTGCTTGATCTTCGCCTTCGGGTACCTCTCGGTGTACATGGCCTCGTGGGCCTTGGCGTACTCCTCACCGAACCCGCCGCCGAAGATCACCACCTCGAGTGGGGCGTCCTCCTTCACGCCGAGCGGGTTCTGTTCGCTCTTGGTGCCCCGGTAGGTCTCGGCATCGTTCTTGTCACCGCCACCGGTGGCGCAGCCGGACAGCAGGCCGGCGGCGGGGGTGGCCAGGAGGCCGGCGGCGGCGCTGCGCCGCAGGATGTCACGCCTGTTCATGGGTTCTCCTCGGGTCGGGTCGGGCGGATCGCCGGTCTGTGGGGGAGGCGTCCGTCGCGCGAGGGCGGTAGTTCTCTTCAGTTAATGCTCTATTGCTGAAGAATTTCTACGACAGCCAGCCCTGGACTTCAAGTCCTGACGGTCGAACCGTTATCACCACCAGCCGCCGCCGGGTCGCCTAACCTGGGGCGATGCGCCGTCTGCGCGAGCTGGCCGAGCGCACCCCGGCTGGGCGGGAGCGGTACGTCGACCTGCTCCGCGCGCTCGCCATCACCATGGTCGTTTTCGGACACTGGGGCGTCACGGTGATCGGGCACGACGACGCCGGGCAGGCCACCGGGCACTCCGCGCTCGGCGACCTGCGCTGGGCGTACCCGCTGACCTGGCTGGCCCAGGTGATGCCGGTCTTCTTCCTGGTCGGGGGGTACGCCAACGCGGCCTCGCTGACCCGGCTGCGGGCCCGCGGCGGGGACGCCGCCGGCTGGCTGGTCGACCGCAGCGCCCGCCTGGTCCGCCCCACCAGCACCCTGCTGCTGGTGCTCACCGCCGCGGCGGCGGTCGCCTGGGTGCGCGGCGTCGATCCGACCCGGATCCGCGAGGTGTTCTGGTTCGCCACCATTCCGCTCTGGTTCCTGGTCGCCTACCTGGCGGCGGTCGTGCTTACCCCACCGATGTACGCGCTGCACCGCCGCCTCGGCCTGGCCGTGCCGCTGGCGCTCGTCGCCCTGGTCGGCCTCGGCGACCTCGGCCGGCTCACCGGGCCGGAGGGGCTGAGCTACGGCAACTACCTGTTCGGTTGGCTCGCCGTCCACCAACTCAGCTTCGGCTGGCACGACGCCCGCTCCGCGCCACCGCCGGCCGAGACCGACGCCGCCGGGCCGTCGACCCCCGACCATCCGGGGGTACGCCGACGGCGGCTGCCCACCTCCCGCCGGGCCGGCCTGGTCTTCCTCGCGGGCGGGCTGGGCGCGGTGCTGCTGCTCACCGTGCTCGGCCCCTGGCCGGTGGCCATGCTCAAGGTGCCCGACGAACGGCTCGACAACGCCGCGCCGCCCAGCCTCGCGTTGCTGGCCGTCGCCGCCGCCCAGCTCGGGCTGATCCTGCTGCTGCGCGGCCCGGCGGAGCGGCTGCTGCGCCGCACCGGGCCGTGGCAGCTGGTGATCGGGGTCAACCTGGTGGTGCTGACAGTCTTCCTCTGGCACCTGACCGCCGCGATCCTGCTGGTCGGGTTCCTCGACGCGGTCGGGACGCTGCCCACCCCGGCAGTCGACACCGCCGCCTGGTGGGCCTGGCGGGTGCCCTGGTTGCTGCTGCTCGGCGCCGTCCTGGCGGTGCTGGTCGCCATCTTCGGGCCGGTGGAGGCGCGCAGCGGCCGGCACCGCACCGGGCGTCGGGCCCCTCGGGGCACCCCGGCCCGGGCGGTGTTGGCGGCGGCCGGCTACGCCGCCGTGCTGGCCGCGCTGCTGGTCAACAGCACCACACCGAAGCAGGCCCCGGAGCCGCTCGGCACGCCCGTCCCGGCGCTGGTGGCGTACCTGGCCGGGGCGGGCGTGCTGCGACTGCTCAGGTCTGGGTGGGGAACCCGAGATTGACCCCGCCGTGGCGCGGATCCAACCAGCGGCTGGTGACGACCTTGCCCCGGGTGAAGAACCGCACCCCGTCCTCGCCGTGCGCGTGCAGGTCACCGAAGAGGGACGACTTCCAGCCGCCGAACGAGTGGTACGCCATCGGCACCGGGATGGGCACGTTGATCCCGACCATGCCCACCTCCACCTCGTGCTGGTAGCGCCGGGCCGCACCGCCGTCGTTGGTGAAGATCGCCGTGCCGTTGCCGTACGGGCTGGCGTTGACCAGGTCCACCGCCTCGTCGTACGAGCCGACCCGGACCACGCTCAGCACCGGCCCGAAGATCTCGTCGGTGTAGATCGACATGTCCGGGGTCACCCGGTCGAAGAGCGTCGGGCCGAGCCAGAAACCGGCCGGGTCGCCGTCCGGCGTCACGTCCCGCCCGTCCACCACCGGCACCGCGCCGGCGGCGACACCGGCCTCCACGTAGGAGCGCACCCTCGCCGCGTGCGCGGCGGTGACCAGCGGGCCCATGTCGCAGCCGCGTCGGCCGTCGCCGGTACGCAGCCCGGTCACCCGCGCGGCGATCCGCTCGACGAGCGGGTCCGCCACCGGCTCCACCGCCACCAGCACCGAGATGGCCATGCACCGCTCCCCCGCCGAGCCGAACCCGGCGTTGACCGCCGCGTCGGCGGCCAGGTCCAGGTCGGCGTCCGGGAGCACCACCATGTGGTTCTTCGCCCCACCGAGCGCCTGCACCCGCTTGCCGGCGGCCGTTGCGCGCTGGTAGACGTACCGGGCGATCGGGGTGGAGCCGACGAACGACACCGCCCGCACCTCCGGGTGCTCCAGCACCGCGTCGACCGCCTCCTTGTCGCCGTTGACCACGTTGAACACACCGTCGGGCAGCCCCGCCTCGGCGAACCACTCGGCCAGCAGCAGCGCCGCGCTCGGGTCCTTCTCGCTCGGCTTGAGCACCACCGCGTTGCCGCAGGCCACGGCCACCGGCACGAACCACAGCGGCACCATCACCGGGAAGTTGAACGGGGAGATCACCGCGACCACCCCGAGCGGCTGCCGGATGGTGTACGAGTCGACCTCGGTGGACACGTTCTCGCTGAACGCGCCGCGCAACGCCGACGGCAGACCGCACGCGTACTCGATGACCTCCAGGCCGCGCTGCACCTCCCCGGCGGCGTCGGCGAGCACCTTGCCGTGCTCGGCGGTGATCACCTCGGCGAGCCGGTCCCGGCGGGCGTGCACCAACTCCCGGAAGGCGAACAGCACCGCGGACCGCCGTGCCAGCGACGCGTCCCGCCAGGCCCGCGCCGCGCGGGCGGCGGCCCGCACGGCGACGTCGACGTCCGCGGTCGAGGCCAGCTCGACCTCGGCGGTACGCCGACCGGTCGCCGGGTCGAACACGTCGCCGCGCCGCTGCGAGGTGCCGCCGACCCGCTTGCCGTCGACGAAGTGACCGATGCTCATGCCGCCACCCCCGCCGCCGCGCGGATCGCGTCGACGAGGATCGCGAGGCCCTCGCGGGCCTCCTCCTCGGTCAGCGTCAACGGTGGACCCATCCGCAGCACGTTGCCGTAGAGGCCGCCCTTGCCGGCCAGCAGGCCACCCTCGCGGGCGGCTTCGAAGACCCGGTTGGTCAGCGTCGGGTCCGGTTCGCTGCTGCCCGGCCGGACGAACTCGACGCCGAGCATCAGCCCCTTTCCGCGTACCTCGGCGACGCAGTCGAGCCCGCCCACGGCGGACCGCAGGCCGTCGGCGAGGATCGCGCCGACGCGGGCCGCGTTCGCCTGTAGGTCGTGCTCGATCAGGTAGTCGAGCACCGCGTTGCCGGCCGCCGTGGAGATCGGGTTGCCGCCGAAGGTGGAGAAGCTGATGGCCGGCACCGACTCCAGCACCTCGGCCCGGCCGACCACCCCGGCGAGGGCGAACCCGTTGCCGATGCCCTTGGCGAAGGTGAGCAGGTCCGGGGTGACGCCGTGCGCCTGGTAACCCCAGAAGTGCTCCCCGGTACGCCCCCAGCCGGTCTGCACCTCGTCGGCGATGAAGAGGATGTCGTGCTCGTCGAGGACCTTCTTCCAACCGGCGAAGAGCCCGTCCGGTGGGTGCACGAAACCGCCCACGCCCTGGATCGGCTCGGCGATCAGCGCGGCCACGTCACCGGCGGTCTGGGTGGCCAACACCTCGCGCAGATCCTCCACCGCCGCGTCGACCTGCTCCCCGGCGCTGAGCCGGGCCAGCAGCCCGCGCACCCGGTCACCGGAGTGCAGCCAGGCCACCTGGAGCGGGTTGAGGCCGCTGGCCGACCAGTTGCGGTTGCCGGTGACGCCCATCGCCGCGTACGACCGGCCGTGGTAGCTGTTGCGCACGGCCAGGATCTGGTGCGAGCGGCGGTGGTTGGTGGCGACCAGCAGCGCCGCCTCGTTCGCCTCGGTGCCGGAGTTGGTGAAGAACACCCGGGCGTCCGGGATGCCGGAGCGCTGGGCGATCTTCTCGGCCAACTCCACCTGTTGGCGGATCAGGTAGAGCGTCGAGGTGTGCACGACGCCGGTGGCGAGCTGCCGCTCGACCGCCTCCCGGATCTCCGGGATGTCGTACCCGATCATGTTGGTCAGCACGCCGCCGAAGAAGTCCAGGTAGCTGCGACCCTGCGCGTCGGTGACCCGGCGGCCGGAGCCGGACACCAGCTCGATCGGCTCGGAGTAGTACAACGGCATCCAGGACGGGAGCACGGCCCGGTGCCGGGCCAGCAGGTCGTCGGTCATCGTGGCAACCCTTCAGCGGCGTTCGTGGATACCGCACGCTCCCACCGCCGGCCGACGCGAACAACTGTCAGCCTGTAGCGCAAGGACGTCACCGGCTGACAGCACGTCAACGATTTCCAATGCTGTGATCGTTCTTGACCGCTGGTTTCCGCAGCCTTCATGGGGTCACTCCACTCGATCCGTAGCATTGCCGTCCACCGCTACCCTGGGTCGGTCCACTGTCGCCGGGGAGGCACACGGTGCGCATCGAAGAGACGATCACCGAGCTGGAGCGCGTCGCCGCACGCGAGGTGGGCCGGGGTAGCGAGGCGCTGGCCGAGCCCGCGGCGGGTGGCCTGCTGACCGCCGCCCGGTCGCTCACCGCCACCAAAGCGCCCGACGCCGCGGTGTTCACCGGGTTCTTCATCCCCGGCGCCGAGCCGCCCGCCGCGGAGACCGACGGCCCGCTCGGCGCGGTCCAGATCGCCGCCGCGCTGCGCCTGCTCGGTGGCCGATGCCGGCTCGTCACCGACGAACCCTGCGCCCCGGTGCTCGAGGCGGCCGTCGCCGCCGCCGCACCCGGCCTGCCGGTCGACGTCGCGCCGCTGCGGGGCTACCAGGAGTGGGAAGCCGCCCTCCTGCCCGAGTACGGCCGGCTGACCCACCTCATCGCCTGCGAACGGGTCGGGCCCGGGGTGGACGGTCGGCCCCGCAACATGCGCGGCGAGGACATCGGCGCGCACACGGCACCCCTGGACCGGCTCTACGCTTCCGGGCCGGCGTACCGGATCGGCATCGGCGACGGCGGCAACGAGATCGGCATGGGCCGCCTACCCGCGGACCTGATCGGACGGGTGGTCGCCTCGGGCGAGCGGATCCGGTGCGTGGTGGGCGCGGACGCGCTGCTCGTCGGCGGCACCTCCAACTGGGCCGCCGCCGCCCTCGTCGGCGCGCTGTCGCTGCTCCGCCCCGACGTGCCCGAGCTTCGGACACTGCTGGCGCCCGCCTGGTCGTACGACCTGCTGACCGCGATCGTGCACGCGGGCGCGGTGGACGGCGTACGCCGCCGCCCCACACTCAGCGTCGACGGCCTCGACTGGCCCGCGTACGCCGAACCGCTCACCCGGATCGCCGAGTTGGACGCTCCTATGCCGGGTCAAGTGGTTGGGGTGGGTTTTCCAAGCGTCGGTAGATTTCGCGGGCGACGTAGCGTTT
>NZ_JCADBI010000031.1:0-37345 GCF_059358895.1 Micromonospora sp. BQ32
AGCTAAGCCCTCCAGCGCCGATGGTACTGCACTCGTGAGGGTGTGGGAGAGTAGGACGCCGCCGGACAATCTTCCAGTCGAGGGCCGCCCCATCCGGGTCGGCCCTCGACTGCGTAGCGCCATTGGTGGCGCAATCAGGAAGGATGTACCTGTGAGTTCAGGACCGCAGGGCGGAGACCGTCCCCGTCGTTACGAAGACCGTACTGACGGTGCGGGCGGACGCGACCGCGGCCCGCGCCGCGATGATCGAGACCGGCCCCCGTACCGGGGAGACCGCGACAGCGGCGGCGGCGCCCGAGGCGGATACGCCGGCGGCCGCGACTCTGGCTCCCGTGGTGGTGACCGGGACAGCTCGCGTTCCAGCGCTCCCCGTGAGGGTGGTTTCCGGGGCGGCGACCGCGACGGTTCGCGTTCCAGCGCTCCCCGTGAGGGTGGTTTCCGGGGCGGCGACCGCGACGGTTCGCGTTCCAGCGCTCCCCGTGAGGGTGGTTTCCGGGGCGGCGACCGCGACGGTTCGCGTTCCAGCGCTCCCCGTGAGGGTGGCTACCGTGGCGGCGACCGCGACGGTTCCCGCTCGGGTGCTCCACGCGAAGGCGGCTTCCGCTCCGGCGCTCCCCGTGAGGGTGGCTTCCGTGGCGGCGACCGGGACGGTTCCCGTTCCGGTGCTCCACGCGAAGGCGGCTTCCGTGGCGGCGACCGTGACAGTGGTTTCCGCGGTGGCGACCGCCGCGAGGGTGGCTTCCGTGGTGGCGACCGGGACAGCTCCCGTTCCAGCGCTCCGCGCGAGGGTGGTTTCCGTGGTGGTGACCGTCGTGAGGGCGGTTACCAGGGTGGCGACCGCACTCGCTCCGGCCCGCCGCGCGAGGGTGGCTTCCGTGGTGGTGACCGCGACGGTGGTTTCCGCGGTGGCGACCGTCGTGAGGGTGGTTTCCGGGGTGGCGACCGCGATGGTTCGCGTTCCAGCGCCCCCCGTGAGGGTGGCTTCCGTGGTGGAGATCGCGACGGTGGTTTCCGTGGTGGTGACCGTCGTGAGGGTGGTTTCCGGGGTGGCGACCGCGATGGTTCGCGTTCCAGCGCCCCCCGTGAGGGTGGCTTCCGTGGTGGAGATCGCGACGGTGGTTTCCGTGGTGGTGACCGTCGTGAGGGTGGTTTCCGGGGTGGCGACCGCGATGGTTCGCGTTCCAGCGCCCCCCGTGAGGGTGGCTTCCGTGGTGGAGATCGCGACGGAGGCTTCCGGGGTGCCGACCGTGAGGGTGGTTTCCGGGGTGGCGACCGGGACGGTTCGCGCTCGGGTGCTCCCCGTGAGGGTGGCTTCCGTGGTGGTGACCGTCGTGAGGGCGGTTACCAGGGTGGCGATCGCACTCGCTCCGGCCCGCCGCGCGAGGGTGGCTTCCGCGGCGGCGACCGCGACGGCTCGCGTTCCAGCGCCCCCCGTGAGGGTGGCTTCCGCGGTGGAGATCGCGACGGAGGCTTCCGCAGCGGCGACCGCCGCGAAGGCGGCTTCCGGGGTGCCGACCGTGAGGGTGGTTTCCGGGGTGGTGACCGGGACGGTTCGCGCTCGGGTGCTCCCCGTGAGGGTGGCTTCCGTGGTGGTGACCGTGAGGGTGGTTTCCGTGGTGGTGACCGTCGTGAGGGCGGTTACCAGGGTGGCGATCGCACTCGCTCCGGCCCGCCGCGCGAGGGTGGCTTCCGCGGCGGAGATCGCGACGGTGGCTTCCGTGGCGGCGACCGCCGTGAGGGTGGTTTCCGGGGCGGCGACCGCGACGGTTCGCGTTCCAGCGCCCCCCGTGAGGGTGGCTTCCGGGGCGGCGACCGTCGTGAGGGTGGCTTCCGCGGTGGTGACCGGGACGGTTCGCGCTCGGGCGCTCCCCGTGAGGGTGGCTTCCGGGGCGGCGAGCGTACCGGGGGTTTCCGGGCCGACGAGCGGCCGCGTCGCGAGGGGGAGTTCCGTCGCGACGACCGTGCGGGTGGCTCCGAGTCGTTCGAGGGTGGGCGTAGTTCCGCCCCGGCGCTGCCGGACGACATCGTCGCGACCGACCTCGACAAGGACGTCCGCGCTGAACTGCTCTCGCTGAACAAGCCGGTCGCCGAGACGGTGGCCCGGCACCTGGTCGCGACCGGACAGCTGATCGACGAGGACCCGGCCGAGGCGTTGGCGCACGCGCTGGCCGCCCGGCGGCTCGCGTCGCGTATCTCCGCTGTCCGTGAGGCGGTCGGCCTGGCCGCGTACCACGCGGGGGAGTGGCAGTCGGCGATCGCCGAGCTGCGCACGTACCACCGGATGAGCGGGTTGCAGAGCCACCTGGCCGTGCTCGCGGACTGTGAGCGGGCTCTCGGCCGGCCGGAGCGGGCCATCGACCTGTTCCGTGGCGCGGACCGCGAGAAGCTGGACCAGGCCGTGGCGATCGAGCTGCTGATCGTCGCCGCCGGTGCGCGAGGCGACCTCGGGCAGAAGGACGCCGCGGTCGCGATGCTCCAGGTCCCGGACCTCACCAGTGAGGCCACCGTGCCGTGGACGGCCCGGCTGCGGTACGCGTACGCCGACGCGCTGCTCGCGGTGGGTCGGCGCGAGGAGGCCCGCGAGTGGTTCTCCCGCGCTGCCGACGTGGACACCGAGGGCGAGACCGACGCCGCCGAGCGGCTGCTCGAACTCGACGGCGTGGTCATTGAGGGTGACGACGAGGACGAGGCCGCCGAGGAGATCGCCGCAGGCCCGGGCGCTCCCGGCGCGGTGCCGGCCCGACCCGACGCCGACCTGACCGGCGACGACGACGATGACGATGACGATGACGATGACGATGACGATGACGATGATGACGAAGACGACGAAGACGACGACGAGGACTTCGACGACGACGAGGAGGACGTCGTTGTCGGCCGTCCCGGCGACGACGACGGCTTCGACGGCGAGGACGAGGACCGTCACCCCACCGAGAGCGGCAACGCCGACGTGGACACCGCTGGCGACAGCGGCGTGACGTCCGACGACGCGGCGGACACCGACGGGACCGTGCCGGCCCGGGACGACGAGTCGGGTTCGACGCAGCGGTGAGCGCGGGCGTGGGGGAGCGGCTGGTCGACGGGTACACCCTGGTCGTCTTCGATCTGGACGGCGTGATCTACCTGATCGACCGGCCGATCCCCGGCGCCGTCGAGGCGGTGGCCCGGCTGCACGCCGAGGGACGGGCGGTGGCGTACGCCACCAACAACGCGTCCCGCCGGTCCAGCGAGGTCGCTGACCTGCTGACCGGAATGGGTGTGCCGGCCCGGCCAGAGGAGGTCCTCACCTCCGCCGCCGCCTCGGCCGAGTTGCTGCGCGACCGGCTGCCCGCCGGCGCGCCGGTGCTGGTGGTCGGCGCGGAGGCGTTGCGCGCGGAGCTGCGCGCGGTCGGTCTGACCCCGGTCACCCAGGCCGACGAGAAGCCGGCGGCGGTGGTGCAGGGGTACGGCCCGCAGGTCGGCTGGGCCGAGCTGGCCGAGGCGTCGATCGCGGTCCGGGCGGGTGCGATCTGGATCGCCACCAACACCGATCGGACCCTGCCCAGCGGGCGGGGACCGTTGCCCGGCAACGGTTCGCTGGTCGCCGTGCTCCGTACGGCACTGGAGCGGGATCCCGACGTGGTGGTCGGCAAGCCGGAGCCGGCGCTGTTCGAGACCGCCGCTCGACGCAGTGGCGGTGGGCGGAGCCTGGTGGTGGGTGACCGGCTGGACACCGACATCGAGGGTGCCCGCCGGGCTGGGCTGGACAGCCTGCTCGTGCTCACCGGCGTCAGCGGCGTGCCGGAGCTGCTGGCTGCCGAGCCGCAGCGCCGTCCGACGTACGTCGCGAGGGACCTGGCGGGGCTCTTCGACCCGGCAGCCGCCGTGCGGGTCCCGGGCCCGGCGGACGCCGGCGGCTGGTCCGTGACCGACCAGGACGGCACGCTGGAGCTGACCGGGGCCGGTCGGCCGCTGGACGCCCTGGCCGCGCTCTGCGCGGTGGCCTGGTCGGCGCCGGCGCCGGCGCTGCCGAAGATCCGTCCGGTGGGCCCGGACGCGGCCCACGCGGTGGAGAGTTTCGGTCTGACCGCGGCGGCGTGACCCGGCCAGCCAAACAGTCAGAGCAGCTTGCGCAACTTGAGCAGGTCGAACGGGTTCGCCTTGATCGACACCCGGCGGGAGGTCACCGCGTTGGTGACGTCCAGGTCGCCACGGACCAGGGCGAGCAGGTCGTCGCTGGACGTGCTCAGCGCGATCTTGGCCTTGGGGTCGTCGCCGTCGGTCAGCTCGACCAGCCGACCGCCGGTGATCCGGCCGTGGAACGCGGTGTCCAGGTCGGTGATCCGGCAGGCCAGCGTGCGGTCCAGGTCGATCCGTTCGCGTACCGTCTCGGCGTTGCGATCCAACCGGGCGGCCAGCTCCTGCAACGCCTGCCGGCACTCGTCCACGCTGGCCACATCTCCCCCTCGCTGATCGCCACGCCGTCCTCGGCACCGTACCGCACGGGTCGGTCCGAGGTGCCCGGTAGCGTGACACCTGCAAACCCCGCCCCGTGGAAGGACTCAGGCATGCAGGACGCGTGGCGCGCCTACCTCGAGCTGGCCATGGGCCTTGCGGAGGTGCCCCGGAAGAAGGCCCAGGACGTGGCACGTCGCCTCGTCGGCTCGGGCGGGGCGACCGCCGCCCAACTTCAGGCCCTCGGCGAGGAGCTGGTCAGCACCGGCGCCGCCAACCGGGAGGCACTGACCAAGCTGGTTCGTTTCGAGGTCGACCGGGCCCTCGGCGCGGTCGGTCTGGCCACCGCCGACGAGGTGGCCGAGCTGACCCGACGGGTGCACGATCTGGAACGGCAGCTACGGGAGGCGCGGGCCGCCGAGCCGGCCGGCGCGCCGACCGCCGGCCCCACGCCGCAACCCGACCCGACCGTCGCCGCGCAGCCCGGCACCGGTCTCGTGCCGTCCGACGGCTCGGCCGGTGCCCCGGTCTCCGCGCCGGTGGCGAAGAAGGCCGTCGCGAAGAAGGCGGTGGCGAAGAAGGCCGTCGCCAAGAAGGCCATCGCCAGGAAGCCCCCGGCGACGATCAGCCGGACCGCCGACGAGGAGGTCCCGACGCCGGCCGTGATGCCCGCCAAGAAGGCGGTCCGCAAGCAGCGGCCGGACGACGCCGAATGACCCGCCCCGGTCCACCGCCCGGCGGGTCCTTCCCGGCCCGGCCCGCTCCGCCGGCTGGCAACTCCTTCCCGGCCCGCCCCGGCCCGTCGGCCGGCGGCCCGCCCCGGCCCGGTCCGCCGGTGGGTGCCCGCCCCGGACCGCCGCCGGACCTCGGGGACGAGGAGACGCGGCATCCGGCGGTGGACGCCGCCGTGCGGGCCATCGCCAACGCGGCGACGCTCGCTCCCGCCGACCAGATCGCCCAGTACGAGGCGGCCTACGAGACGCTGCGGGAAACCCTCGCCACCATCGACCAGACCTGAGTGGGACGACCAGGCCTGAGCAGACCGGAGAACCACCCATGGCACGTCGTAACCGGCTGGACGCCGAACTCGTCCGCCGCGGTCTGGCCCGCTCCCGTGAGCAGGCCGCCGCGTTGGTCGAGGCCGGCCGGGTCCAACTGCGGGGCGTGGTCGCCCGCAAGGCGGCCGCGATGGTCGACCCCGCCGACCCGCTCCTGGTGACCGGCGCGGACCCGGCCGAGGAGTACGTCTCCCGGGGCGGGCACAAGCTCGCCGGCGCGCTGGCCGCGTTCGCCCCCGGTGGGCTGCACGTCGCCGGGCGGCGTTGCCTGGACGCGGGAGCGTCGACCGGTGGGTTCACCGACGTGCTGCTGCGCGCCGACGCCGCCGAGGTGGTGGCCGTGGACGTCGGCTACGGGCAGCTCGCCTGGCCGCTGCGTACGAACGAGCGGGTCCGCGTTCTGGAACGCACCAATGTCCGTACCCTCGATGCTGACGCGATCGGTGGCCAGGTCGACCTCACGGTGGCCGACCTGTCGTTCATCTCGCTGCGGCTGGTGCTGCCGGCGCTGGCCGGCTGCACCCGCGACGACGGTGACCTGGCATTGATGGTCAAGCCGCAGTTCGAGGTCGGCAAGGACCGGGTCGGCGCCGGTGGTGTGGTCCGCGACCCGGAATTGCGCGCCGAAGCGGTGCTCGACGTGGCCGCGACGGCCGCGCGGCTCGGCCTCGGGCTGGCCGACGTGGCGGCCAGCCCACTGCCCGGGCCGAGCGGCAACGTGGAGTTCTTCGTATGGTTGCGCCGGGGCGCACCAGCGGCCGACCCACAGCGGGTACGGGCCGTGGTGGCGGCCGGGCCGGACGGCTCGACGACGACCGGCGACGTGCCGGACGTGGCGGCGGAGGAGGTCGCAGGGTGAACACGCGCAGCGAGGGCGTCGCAATGGGTCACGCGCCGACACGCGGCCGCGCCGAGGCGACGGTGCCGGTGGCGCGACGCCGCCCGGCCCGGCGTGGGTGGGTGGCCCGATGAGCCGGACCGCGCTGCTGGTGACCCACACCGGTCGTCGGCGCAGCACGGAGCATGCCCGGTCGGTCGCCGCCGACCTGATCGACGCGGGTTTCGAGGTACGGGTGGTCGCCGACGAGGCCGACGACCTCGACCTGCCCGGTGTGGTGCCGGTGGCCGGCCCGCAGGCCGCCGAGGGCGCCGAGATCGTCTTCGCGCTCGGTGGGGACGGCACCTTCCTGCGCGCCGCCGAGCTGGCCCGGCCGGCGAAGGCGCCGCTGCTCGGCATCAACCTGGGCAAGGTGGGCTTCCTGGCGGAGGCGGAGATCGACGACCTGGACACCGCGGTCCGGGACGTCGTCGGCCGCAACTACACGGTCGACGAGCGGCTCACCCTGGACGTCACGGCCGAGTTCGACGGTGGGCCGACCATCGAGTCCTGGGCGCTCAACGAGATCAGCATCGAGAAGGGCGAGCGGGCCCAGATGCTGGAGCTGCTCGTCGACGTGGACGGGCGGCCGCTGTCGCGCTACGGCTGCGACGGTGTCGTCTGCGCCACCCCCACCGGCTCCACCGCGTACGCGTTCTCCGGTGGCGGACCGGTGGTCTGGCCGGAGGTGGAGGCGTTGCTGCTGGTGCCGATCAGCGCGCACGCGTTGTTCAGCCGCCCACTGGTCACCGCTCCGACGTCCACGTTCGTGATCACCGTCGACCCGTTCACCACCCTCGCCGTGCTCTCCTGCGACGGCCGGCGGGTCTATGACCTGCCACCGGGTGCACGGGTGACGGTGCGTCGGGGCGCCCTGCCGGTGCGCATCGTGCGGCTACGCCCCCGACCGTTCACCGACCGGCTGGTGGCCAAGTTCGGCCTCCCCGTGCACGGGTGGCGCGGCAGCCGCCGGTGACCGCGGGGCACACCGTCGGTTGACGACAGTTGTCCACCTGACGACATGTCGCCGCTGCGGCGGCGGGCGACTAGTGACCTGGTGACGCGCTCCGACGCAGACTCCGATCGGCCCTCATCTACGGATGGCGGGCCTGGAGGAGTAGAGGAGCGCATCGCATGCACTGGTCCCCACGCTGGCTCGCGGTCAGCGCGGTCGGCGCATTGGTGGTCGGCGTCGCCGCACCGGCGTCCGCCGACCCGCCCGCCCGGCCCACCGGCCCGACCTCGGGCACGCCCACCCCGCACGCGGCACCCGTCCGCGTCACCCTGATCACCGGCGACCAGGTCGACCTGGTGCAGGCGGCACCCGGTCGGGTCGCCGCCACTGTCCGCCCGGGACCCGGGCGCGAGCGCGTCATCTTCCAGACCCTGGAGGTCGACGGCCGGCTGCGGGTGCTGCCTGGCGACGCCCTGCCCTACGTCTCGAGCGGGGCCCTCGACGCCAACCTGTTCGACGTGCAGGAGTTGGCCGCCGACGGATACGGCGACGCCAAGCAGGGCGCGTTGCCACTGATCGTGCGTTACCAGGAGCAGGCGGCCGGGCGGGTCAAACCGCTTGCCGGCGCCACCGACGCCCGGCCGCTGGAGAGCATCAACGGCGCGGCGCTGCGGGTCGGCAAGGGCGCCCTCGGTGGCCTGTGGACCACGCTCGCCGGCACGCCGGCCAACCGGACCACGACTGCCGCCGCGCCCCGGCTGGGTGCTGGCATCGCCCGTATCTGGCTGGACGCGCGGGTCCGCCCGACGCTGGAGCACTCCGTGCCGCAGATCGGCGCCCCGACGGCCTGGGCGGCCGGGAGCGACGGCACCGGCGTGAAGGTGGCGGTGCTCGACACCGGTGTCGACGCCACCCACCCGGACCTGGCCGGTCGGATCGCCGAGGCGCAGGACTTCTCCGACAGCGGCAGCGCCCGCGACGGGCACGGCCACGGCACCCACGTGGCCGCCACCATCGCCGGCAGCGGGGCCGCGTCCGACGGGCGACGCAAGGGCGTCGCCCCGGGCGCGCAGTTGCTGGTCGGCAAGGTGCTCGACGACGGTGGCTCCGGCTACAGCTCGTCCATCATCGCCGGCATGGAGTGGGCCGCCCACTCCGGCGCGAAGGTGGTCAGCATGAGCCTCGGCGGCGACCCGACCGACGGCACCGACCCGATGAGCCAGGCGGTGAACGACCTGACCGCCGAGACCGGGGCGCTCTTCGTGGTCGCCGCCGGCAACTCGGGTGCCGCGCGTACCGTCGCCGCGCCCGGCGCGGCCGCCGCGGCGCTCACCGTCGGCGCGGTGGACCGCGCCGACAACCTGGCGGAGTTCTCCAGCCGGGGCCCGCGCCTCGGCGACAACGGCCTCAAGCCCGAGATCACCGCGCCGGGCGTCGGCATCGTCGCCGCCCGGGCCGCCGGCACCGCCATGGGTACGCCGGTGGACGACGCCTACACGACCGCGTCCGGCACCTCGATGGCCACCCCGCACGTGGCCGGGGCGGCGGCGATCCTCGCCCAGGAACACCCGGACTGGCCCGCCGCGAAGCTCAAGGACGCGCTGGTCAGCACCACGAAGGCGAACCCGGCGTTGACCGTCTTCGAGCAGGGTGGCGGTCGGGTCGACGTGGCGCGGGCGCTCGGCCAGCGGGTGTACGCCTCGGCCACCGTGGACTTCGGCCGGATCTCCACCGGCGGTACCGCGGTCGAGCGGACCGTGACGTACACCAACGGCACGAAGACCGCGCAGACCCTGCGGTTGGCTCTGGAACTTAGCAACCTGGACACCGATGCGGCCGAGACCGACGGGGTCACCGTCGGCTCCGAGGTGAGTGTGCCGGCGGGCGGCAGCGTGGCCGTGCCGCTGCGCGCCGACCCGGCGAAGCTGGGCCGGGGCCCGCACGGTGGCTGGCTGGTGGCGACCGGCACGGACGGCGTCGCCGTGCGCACCCCGGTCGGGCTCACCGTCAGCGGCCCCGTGCACCAGCTCACCATCAAGTTGCTGGACCGGCAGGGTCAGCCGGGCCTCTCGCCAGGGTTGACCGTCTTCGGTGAGCAGCCCGAGTCGGACTTCTGGGGCCCGTGGGGCGGCGAGGGCACCCTTCAGGTCGAGGAGGGCGCGTACGTGCTGACCGCGCTGGTCACGCACGGCGTCCCCCTGGACGAGCAGATGACCCAGATCATCGAGCCGGAGGTGGTCGTCGACCGGGACCTGACCGTGGTGCTCGACGCGCGCAAGGCCACGCCGGTGCGGATCGAGACGCCGAAGCCCAGCGAGCAGCGGGCCACGCTCAGCTACTACGTGCACCGGGTGCTGGGCAACGGTCGGCAGATCGACCACGGTGTGATGGCCTACAGCACCGTTCAGCAGGTCAACGTCACGCCGACCCGCCAGGTGCGCCAGGGCGAGTTCGAGTTCGCCTCCCGTTGGCAGCTCGTCGCGCCCATGGTGGACGCGACGATCAGCGGGGTGTCCGGTCCGTCGGACATCAACCTGCTGGGCACGTCGCCGGCGCCGACCGGTCGGCGGAAGCTGCCGCTGGTCTGGGCCGGCACCGGCACTCCCGCCGAGCTGACCCGGGTGCGGGGCGCTGCCGTGCTGCTCAGCACCGACCCGAACCGCTCGGAGGAGGAGCAGGTGACCGCCGCCGCGGCAGCCGGCGCCGCCGCGGTGCTGATCGTCCGGCCGGAGGACCAGAGCGCGTGGACGGTCTGGCGGCCCACCGGGGAGCGGCTGCCGATCCCGTCGATGGTGGTCGCGTACGACGACGGGCAGAAAGTCATCGCGGCGGTCCGGAAGCGCCACACGACGCTGGACCTGACGTTGACCGTGGACAGCCCCTACCTGTACGACGTGTGGCAGGTGTCGAAGGGTCGGGTGCCGGAGCGTGTCGTGCACACGGTGACCTCGAAGAACACCGCCGAGGTGACCGCGAGCTACGGCGACACGGGTGCGGGCTGGGCCACCGAGGAGCGGTTCGGCTGGCGTCCGTGGCAGGAGTACGCGTGGAACGACGACCAGCGGATGGTCCGCAACGGCACCACCCGCCAGGAGTTCGTCAGCGCCGGGGACTCCTGGTGGCAGCACCGGGTGCTGCACAAGCAGATGTTCATGCAGTGGGGGCAGTTGGCCGGTGGCCTCACCCAGCAACCCCGACGCTACGCCGCCGACGACCGGGTGACCGAGACCTGGCACGCGCCGGTGATCCGCCCGGCCGTCCCGGCCAGCGGGGCGCCGGTGCCCACCCGCACCGGTGACAACCTGGAGCTGCGGGTGCCCGAGTTCGTCGACGCCGAGGGGCACTACAGCGTGGCCAGCGAGAGCGAGGAGTCGGACACCGTCTCGGCGCGCGTCAGCCGCAACGGGCAGCAGCTCGCGGACCTCTCCGACGGCTGGGCGCCGGTGCCCACGACCGCCGGGGCGGCCCGCTACCGCCTGGACGTGACCACCCAGCGGTCCTCGGCCGAGTGGCGCTACGGCACGCGGACCGACACGGCCTGGGAGTTCACCTCGGCCCGACCGGCGGGCGACGCCGCCACGCCGCTGTCGCTGCTCCAGGTGGACTACCGGGTGCCGGCGGACCTGCTCGGCACGGTACGCGGCAACCGGTCGCACCAGCTCGGGCTGACCCTGCGGCAGCCGGCCGGGGTGCCGGCGCCGACCGGTACCAGCGTCCGGGTGCAGGTCTCCTTCGACGGGGGCGTCACCTGGCGTAACGCGCCGACCACGGGGTCGGGCACCCGGTACACCGCGACAGTGCCGGCGGGGCGCGGAACGGTGTCGCTGCGGGTGCACGCCGCCGACCGGGCCGGGAACACCGTTGACCAGACGGTGCTCCAGGCGTACGGGCTGCGCTGATCGGCAGGGCGGGGCGGCCTGGCCGTCCCGCCCGTCCGGTTGAGGGGTCCGCCGTCGGTCGACGGCGGGCCCTTTCGGCGTCAGAGCCAGCCGCGTCGGGCCACCTGGAACGCCAACCCGGGCCGGGTGTCCACCCCGGCGGCGGCCATCAGGTCGGCGATCCGCCGTTGCACGGTGCGCCGGCTCACCCCGAGCTGGGAGGCGATGGACTTGTCCGGTACGCCCGCCACGAACAGCGACAGCAGCCGCGCCTCGTCGGCGTCGGGCTGGTAACCGTCGCCCGGATGGTCCTCCGGCTCCGGCCGTCGCGCCTCGGGGGCCGTGACGGCGAGCGGGTCGTCGAGCCGCAGCCGGGTGGCCACCCGCCAGTGACTCTCGAAGAGGGCGAGCAGCGCGTCGAGCAGTTGACTGCGACCGATCACGGCGGCACTCGGTTCCCCGCCGTCGCGGTCCGGCACCAGCGGGCAGATGGCCGTGCGGGCGTCCACGATGGCCAGTCGGACCGGCAACCGGTCCAGGATGCGGGCCTGCTCCCCGGCGGCGACCCCCTTGGCCAGGTCGGCCAACGCGCCCGGCTCCAGCAGCAGGTCACGCTCGTAGATGGCCCGGTAGCTCACCCCCCGGGCCAGCGCGTCGAACTCCTCGACATTCTCCGGGCCGGCCATGGCGAGGGGATTGGCCCGGCAGAACCAGAGCACCTCGGTCCGCGCCGAGTTCTGCAGGTCGCGCAGCCGGTCCCGAAGAACCCGGCCACCGGTGATCACCTCCACCAGGTGGTCGACGTGGTGTCGGCGCAGCCCGGAGCGGTACTCCTCGGCCAGTTGGGTGACCAGCCGGCGGGCCGACTCCAGGTCCTCCTGGCGGCGCAGCAGCGTGCCGCCGAGGGCGACGTCCGGGGCGGTGGGGCGCAGCGGGGCGTCCGGGTCGTTGTCGCTGCGCTGCACGAGGCCCTTGCCGCGCAACGCCTCGACCTGGGCGACGACCTGCTCACGGGGCCGGTGCAGGCGCCCGGCCAACTCGTCGATGCGGGCCGTGGTGAGCTGGAGCAGGCAGCGGTAGAGCTCCTCCTCAGCCGAGGTCAGGCCGATCACGTCCAACACGGGGCAGAACTGTACGTCGGCCGGGTACGGGCCCTGTCCGGGCCCGTCGGCTGGTCAAGTGTCGGGCCTCGCGTCTACTGTCGGTGGCTGTGCTGGAAGAGCTGCGCATCACCGGACTGGGCGTCATCGAGGACACCACGCTGCCGTTGACCGGCGGCATGAACGTCATCACCGGCGAGACCGGTGCGGGCAAGACGATGGTGGTCACCGGCCTCGGCCTGCTCTTCGGCGGCCGGGCCGACGCCGGGCGGGTCCGCGCCCAACCCGGCCGGGCGGTGGTGGAGGGGCGGCTGCGGCTGCACGGGCGGGTCGCCGACGCCGTGCACGCGCGGATCACCGAGGCCGGTGGCGAACCGGACGAGGACGGCGCGGTGCTGCTGAGCCGCACGGTGACGGTGGAGGGGCGCTCCCGCGCCCACGTCGGTGGCCGCAGCATGCCGGTGTCGATGCTCGGTGAGGTCGGCGAGCAGGCGGTCGCCGTCCACGGCCAGTCCGACCAGCTGCGGCTGCTGCGCCCGGCCGAGCAGCGGGCCGCACTGGACCGGTTCGCCGGCCCCGCACACGAGAAGCTGCTCGACGCGCTGCGTGAGGCGTACACGGGGTGGCGTCGGGTGGTCGACGACCTGGCCGATCGGCGGCGCAACGCCCGCGAGCGCAACCAGGAGGCCGACCTGCTGCGGCTGGGCCTCGACGAGATCACCCGGGTCGATCCGCAGCCCGGCGAGGACGACGAGCTGAAGACCGAGGCGCAGCGGCTGGAGCACGCCGAGGGCCTGCGGACGGCCGCGCAGATCGCCCAGCAGTGCGTGGCCGGTGGCGCGGAGGCCGCCGACGAGACCCCGGACGCGGCGGCGCTGCTCGGCACCGCCCGGCGGACCCTGGAGGCGCAGTCCGGCACCGATCCGGCGCTCGGTGAGCTGGCGGCCCGCCTGGAGGAGGCGGCCACGCTGGTCACCGACGTGTCCGCGGAGCTGTCGGCGTACCTGGCGACGCTGGACGCGGACCCGGCCCGGTTGCAGCACGTCTACGAGCGGCGGGCGGCGTTGCGCGCGTTGACCCGCAAGTACGCCGACGACGTCGACGGGGTGATCGCCTGGGCCGATCGGGCGCGCACCCGACTGTCCGATCTGGACATGTCCGACGACCTGCTCGACGAGTTGGAGCGGGAGGGTCAGCGGCTCGCCGTCGAGGTGGCCGACCTGGCCGGGCGGGTGTCCACCTCCCGGCAGGAGGCGGCGATCCGCTTCGCCGACCAGGTCACCGTCGAGTTGGCCGGGCTGGCCATGCCCCACGCGCGGATCGAGGTGGCGGTGCTGCCCCGTCCGGCCGGGCGTGCCGAGCCGACGCTCGCGGTCAACGGTGTCGAGGTGGGTGTCACCCCGGACGGCGGTGACGAGGTGGAGCTGCGGTTGCTGGCCCATCCGGGCGCGCCGTCGCTGCCGTTGCAGCGCGGCGCCTCCGGCGGTGAGCTGTCCCGGGTGATGCTCGCCATCGAGGTCGTGTTCGCCGGTTCGGGCGGCCCGCCCACGTTGGTCTTCGACGAGGTCGACGCGGGGGTCGGCGGTCAGGCGGCGGTGGAGATCGGCCGCCGGTTGGCCCGGCTGGCCCGCAGCCATCAGGTGCTGGTGGTCACGCACCTGCCGCAGGTGGCCGCCTTCGCCGACCGGCACCTGGTGGTGGCGAAGGACACCGGCGGCGCGGTGACGACCAGCGGGGTGCGGGTGGTGGAGGACACCGAGCGGGCCCGGGAGTTGGCGCGCATGCTGGCGGGTTTGCCCGATTCAGATCTGGGTATCGCCCACGCCGAGGAGCTTCTGGCCGTGGCCGCCAAGGAAAGGCGGTTGTGACGCCGCGTATTGTGAGCGCAAGCACACCGGCTTGTGCCGGTGTGTGCTTCCCTGGGTAGGCGGCCCTGCTCAGGCATGTCGCGACAGAAAAGCCTGCCTCACATGCCAGGATGGTCACGATGCGTCTACCCACGTTGCGCCGGAACCGGAACTCCGAACCGGGCAGAGTCCTCGGCACCGCGCGCCTTGATCGCCGGACGAAACGCCTGGTCGGTCGACTGCGCCCCGGTGACATCGCGGTCATCGACCACGTCGACCTGGACCGGGTGGCGGCCGACTCGCTCGTCGCCGTCGGGGTCGCGGCGGTGCTCAACGCCAAACCCTCGGTCTCCGGCCGTTACCCGAACCTCGGCCCGGAGGTGTTGATCGCCGCCGGCATTCCGCTCCTCGACGACCTGGGTGAGGGCGTCTTCGAGCGGATCCGCGAGGGCGACCAGGTGCGCATCGAGGGCAACACGGTCTTCGCCGGTGACGAGCCGGTGGCGCACGGCAGCCTTCAGGACGCCGAGTCGGTCGGCAAGGCGATGGCCGACGCCCGGGAGGGTCTGTCGGTGCAGTTGGAGGCGTTCGCCGCCAACACGATGGACTACCTGCGCCAGGAACGCGACCTGCTGCTCGACGGTGTCGGCGTGCCGGACATCGAGACCCAGATGCAGGGTCGGCACTGCCTGATCGTGGTGCGCGGCTACGACTACAAGGCCGACCTGGACGTGCTGCGGCCGTACATCCGGGAGTTCAAGCCGGTGCTCATCGGCGTCGACGGCGGCGCGGACGCCCTGGTCGAGGCCGGCTACACCCCCGACATGATCATCGGGGACATGGATTCGGTCACCGACGACGTGCTGCGCTGCGGCGCCGAGGTGATCGTGCACGCGTACCCGGACGGGCGTGCGCCCGGCCTGCCCCGGGTCAACGGCCTCGGTGTGCCGGCCATCACCTTCCCGGCCGCGGCGACCAGCGAGGACCTGGCCATGTTGCTCGCCGACGAGAAGGGCGCCTCGCTGCTGGTCGCGGTCGGCACCCACGCCACCCTCGTCGAGTTCCTCGACAAGGGCCGCGGCGGGATGGCCTCGACGTTCCTGACCCGGCTGAAGGTCGGCGGCAAGCTGGTCGACGCCAAGGGGGTGAGCCGGCTCTACCGGCAGAGCATCTCCGGTTCGTCGCTGCTGCTGCTGGTGTTGTCGGCGATCGCGGCGATGGCGTCCGCGGTGGCCGTGTCGACCGTCGGGAAGGCGTACCTGGGCGTGGTCGCCGAGTGGTGGGACAATTTCGTGTTCCAGCTGTACCGGCTCTTCTAGTTCCCGACCGATCAAGAGGCTGCAAGCGTGATCAACTTCCGCTACCACGTGGTGTCCCTCACCGCGGTCTTCCTGGCTCTGGCGATCGGCCTGGTGGTCGGCACAGCCGCCCTCAACGGCCCGGTCGCCGACTCGCTCAAGGAGCAGGTCACCGGGCTACGCAAGGACAACCAGCAGTGGCGCCAGACGGTCAGCAACATGGAGAAGCAACTCGCGCTTGAGGAAGAGTTCGCCGAGGAGATCTCCCAGGTCGTCCTGCCCGGCACTCTCACCGGGCGTCGGGTCGTGGTGCTCAGCCTGCCCAACGGGCGCGACCACACCGAGGGTGTGCTCAAGAAGCTCCAGCAGGCCGGGGCCACCATCACGGGTCAGGTCGACCTGCAGGACAAGTTCATCAACCCGGACAACAACTCCAACCTGCTGGAGTTGGCCGTCACCGCGGCCCGCCCGACCGCGCAGACCACCGGCCTGCCGGGCAACGGGCACGGCGTGGAGACCTCCAGCGCGCTGCTGGCCAGCGTCCTGCTGGACCGGGCCCAGGGCGTCGCGCCGGTCAGTGACGCCGACCGGCGGGCGGTGCTCGCCGCCTACAACAACGCCGGCTACCTGACCACCGACAGCAACAAGGTCACCGCCTCGGCGGAAGCCGTGGTCGTGGTCAGCGGCCAGCCGTACGTCGACAAGGACTCCGACAAGCGGGACGAGTCGGTCGTCAAGATCGCCGAGCAGTTCGACCGGACCGGGGCGATCGTGGTGGGTGGCAACGGTTCCGTCGGCGGCAACCTGGTCGGCGTGGTGCGCGGCGACCCGGTGCTCGCCCAGACCATCTCGACGGTCGACAACGCCAACACCGTGCAGGGCCAGGTGGTCACCACCCTCGCCCTGGTGCAGCAACTCACCGAGAAGAAGGCCGGGCAGTACGGCGTCGGCGACAACGCGCCCTCGCTGCTGCCTAGACTGCCCCAGTGAGCGAACGACGTACCCCCGTGTCCGGATCCGACCAGGTGGCGCCTGACCGAGCCAGCGAGGTGGCGGCGTGAGCGCGCTGGGCCGGCTGTTGATCGCCGGCGCGGGAGCCGCTGCGGCCCGCTACGCGCTGCGTGAGGCGCGCACCTCGCCGGCCGGGCCCGCGTTGGAGCGCACCAACTTCCGTGGCCGCACGGTGAGCCTGGCCGCCGGGCCGGCGCTGGCCGCTGGCGCGGCCGCCGCTGGTGCCTTCGGCGCCACCGGCGGCGCCGCCGGTGGCGCCGCCCTGGTCGCCGGTCTCGGCGCGGGCGGCGTCGGCCTGTACGACGACGTGGTCGGCGCGCGGCCGGAGCAGAAGGCGGCCAAGGGCTTCGCCGGGCACCTCGCCGCGCTGCGCGAGGGGCGGGTCACCGCCGGTCTGGTCAAGGTCGTCGGGGTGGGCGCGGCCGGGCTGGGCGCCGCCGCGCTGCTCGCCGCCGACCCCCGGGTCGCCGCGCACCCGCGCCGGCAGCGGCACGGTGCGTTCGGCCGGGGTGTCGATGTGCTGCTCGGCGCCGGCGTGATCGCCGGCACGGCCAACCTGCTCAACCTGCTCGACCTGCGGCCGGGCCGCGCCCTCAAGTCCGGGCTGCTGCTCGCCGCGCCGCTGACCGGCGGCCCGCAGGGCGGGATCGCCGCGGGCGCGGCCGGTGCCGCCGCCGGTCTGCTCCGCGACGACCTGGCCGAGGACGTGATGCTCGGCGACAGTGGCGCGAACGCGCTCGGGGCGCTGCTCGGCGTCGCGCTCGCCGCGCGTACCGGCCCGCTCGGCCGGGCCGGTCTGCTCGCCGTCCTCGCCGGGCTCACCGCCGCCAGCGAGAAGGTCAGCTTCACCGCGGTGATCCAGCGGACGCCGGGGCTGCGCGAACTCGACGCACTGGGCCGGCGCGCCGACTGACGTGACCAGACCGGCACCCCTCGCCGGCGCCGGCCGGCTGGCCGGGGCAGCCGCGCTCATCGCCGTCCTCACCGTGGCCAGCCGACTCGCCGGCTTCGGCCGCACCGCCGTGTTCACCTGGGTGGTCGAACAGAGCGACCTCGGCGGCATGTACGTCATCGCCAACACGGTGCCGAACATCGTCTTCGAGATCGTCGCGGGCGGGGCGTTGGCCAGCCTGGTGGTGCCGCTGCTGGCCGGGGCGGTCGCGGCGGAGGACCGGCGGACGGTGGCGGCTACCACCGGCGCCCTGCTCACCTGGACGGTGAGCCTGCTGGTTCCCCTCGCCGTGCTCGTCGTCCTGTTCGCCGACCCGATCATCTCGCTGATCAGCGAGGGACGATCGGCGTCGGAACTCGCCGCCGGCGCCCGGATGCTGCGCGTGTTCGCCCCGCAGTTGCCGCTCTACGGGATCGGCATCGTGCTCACCGGCGTGCTCCAGGCACACCGACGGTTCGCCTGGCCGGTCATCGCGCCGCTGCTGTCCAGCCTCACCGTGGTCGTCGTCTACGTGGCCTTCGGTGCCGCCCAGGGGCGGGGGGTGTCCGTGGCCCAGGTCGGCCGTAGCGGCGAGCTGCTCCTCTCCGGCGGCACCACCCTGGGCGTGGTCGTGTTGTCGCTCTCGCTGCTGATCCCGCTGCGGCGGCTGCGGCTCCGGCCCCGGTTCGGGTACGCCTTCACCGCTGACGCGCGGGCGCGGATCGGTGGGCTCGCCACGGCTGGCGCGGTGACGGTGGCGGCACAGCAGGTCGCGCTCCTGGTGGTCCTGAACCGGGTCTCCGGGGGCCCCACCGGCTCCCCACAGGTGTTCAACCTGGCCCAGGCGATCTACCTGCTGCCGTGGGCGGTCCTGGCCGTGCCGCTGGCGGTGGCGTCCTATCCCACGTTGGCCACCGCCAGCGCCGCCGGTGACGAGGACGGTTATCGACGGACCCTCTCCGGCGCGGTGCGGGGCGTGCTGCTCTTCAGCTGCCTGGGCGCCGCGGCGTTGATCGGTACCGCACAGCCGATCGCTGCCCTCTTCTACCCGGACAATCCGGCGTCCACCGCGGCGGCCATCAGCGGGTTCGCGCCGGGTCTGCTCGGCTACGGCTTGTTCGCGGTGCTGTCCCGCGCCCTGTACGCGCGCGGCGACACCCGGTCGGCGACGGCGGCGATCACCCTCGGCTGGCTGGTCGTTCCGGCCGTGGCGCTGCCGTTGACGGCGCTGCTCCCCACCGCCGACCGGGTGCTCGCGGTGACGTCCGCCAACTCGGTGGGGATGCTGGTGCTCGGCGCGTTGCTGATCCTGGCGGTGCTGCGCGGCGCCGGCCGTTCCGCCCTCGCGGGCGCGGCCCGGGCCGGGGCGGCCGGTGGCCTGGCCGGCGTGCTCGCCGGGCTCGCCGGGCTGGGCCTCACCCGTTGGCTCGACGGGTCGGACGGCGGCACCCCGACGATGGCGGCGGCGTTGGGTCAGGGCATGCTGTCCGGGGCTCTGGTTGGCGTCGTGTTCCTCGCCGTGGTCTGGTTCGTCGACCGGCGGGACGTACAGCCACTGCTCGCCGGGGCGCTGCGGCGTCTGGGCCGGCGGGGGTCGTCCGGCGGTGCGCCGCCGGACACGGGCTCCCCGCAGCGGGGCGACGGGAAGGAGACGGTGGGCCAGTGAGCGCGGGACATGAGCCAGCTCTGCCCGCCGGGTGGTCGGGCACCGTCGCGTTGGTGCTCGCCTCCAGCACCGGCGGCGTCGGCCAGCACGTCCGTTCGGTGGCCCGTGGCCTCGTCGCGGGCGGCGTCACGGTCCTGGTCTGCGGGCCCGCCGCCACCCAGGAGCAGTTCGACTTCACCGGTGTCGGCGCACGTTTCGAGCCGGTGGAGATTCCGGCCAGCCCGACTCCGGCCGACGCCCGGGCGGTGCTCGCGCTGCGCGGGGTGCTCACCGCCACGAGGGTCGACGTGGTGCACGCGCACGGCCTGCGGGCCGGGTTGGTCGCCGTGCTGGCCCGTCCGGCCGCCCCGCTGATCGTCACCTGGCACAACGCGGTGCTCGCGGGGGGACTGCGGGGCAGGGTGTCCCGGCTCGTCGAACGGGTGGTGGCCCGGGGTGTCCGGGTGGCGCTCGGCGCCTCCGCGGACCTGGTGCGACGGGCCGCCGAGGTGGGCGCCGCCGACGCCCGGCTCGCCCCGGTCGCCGCGCCGACGCTGCCCGCGCCGCGTCGACGCCCAGCGGCGGTACGCGCCGAGTTCGGTGTCCGCCCGGACCAGCCGCTGATCCTCTCGGTCGGTCGGCTGCACCCGCAGAAGCGTTACGACGTGCTGATCGACGCGGCGGCCCGCTGGCGTACCCGTACCCCGCCGCCGGTCGTGGTGATCGCGGGCAGCGGGCCGGCGTATCTGCCGCTCGCCGCACGGACCTCCGCCGCCCGCGCGCCGGTGACCCTGCTGGGGCACCGTACCGACGTGGCCGACCTGCTCGCCGGCGCCGACCTGGCGGTGGTGACCAGCGACTGGGAGGCGCGGCAGCTCTTCGCCCAGGAGGCGTTGCGCGCCGGTGTGCCGCTGGTGGCCACCGCGGTGGGTGGGCTCCCGGACCTGGTCGGCGACGCCGCCACGCTGGTCCCCGCCGGTGACGTGGACGCGGTCGACGCGGCCGTACGCGCGTTGCTGGACGACCCGGCGGCGCGGGCGGAGTTGGGCCGGCGTGGCGCCGAACGAGCGGCGACCTGGCCGACCGAGGCGGACACCGTCGCCACCCTCGTCGCCCTCTACGCCGAGCTGGCCGGGGATCCCGGTGGTCCGGCGGCCGCCCCGGACTCCGACGCCCCGAGAACGGGACACCGGTGATGCTGCGTCGAATCGCCCCCGCCCTGTTGACAGTGCTCGTGGTGGCGCTGGGCGTCACCGCGCTCGCCGCCCGCCCACCCCAGGGCACCCCGCAACGCACCGCCGACTTCGTGGTGCTCGCCGGAATCGCCGGGCTGCGCTGGGAGGACGTGGATCCGCAGAGCACGCCGACGCTGTGGCGGATGGCCCAGGACGGGTCGATCGGCTCACTGTCGGTGCGCTCCGCCCACCGGCCCACCTGCCCGGTGGACGGCTGGCTGACCCTGGGCGCGGGCAGCTTCGCCGCGTGGAACGGCAGCCGGTCGGTCGACGGTTGTCCGTCGGCGGGGGTGACCGTGGAACAACCGGACGGCATCGGCGCGAACCTGCCCGACCAGGAGAGTGTGGTCCAGTACAACCAGCAGCGGCTGCCCTGGGGCGCCCTGCCCGGTTCGTTGTCCGAGTCGGTGCGGTGCTCCGTCGCCGTGGGCCCGGGCGCGGCGGTGGCCGCCGCCCGACCGTTCGGTCGCGTCGACCGGTACGCCTCGGGGCTGCCGGCCGACCCGCGGCCGCTGCTCGGCTCGTGTGTGCTGAGCATCGTCGACCTCGGCACGGTCGAGGGGGACGACCCGGCGACCCGCGCCGAGGAGGCCCGCGCGGCGGACGCCGAGCTGGCCCGGGTGCTGGCGGCGCGACCCCCGCGGTCGTTGGTGCTGGTCGCGGGGATCTCCGACACCGCCCAGCCGTCGCGGCTGCACGTGGCGGTCGCCGACGGGCCGGGCTGGGAGCGGGGGTGGCTCACCTCGGCCAGCACCGGCCGGGACGGCTACCTGCAACTTGTCGACCTCGCGCCGACCGCCCTCGCCGCGTTGGGCCGGCCCATGCCGGAGCGGCTCTTCCTCGGCCGTCCGGCGATCAGCACCGACGGCCGTCCGGCCGACCTGACCGAGGCCATCAACGCGCCGGCGAACGCCGACCGGGAGGCGGCGGCCCAGCGCGCTGTCTCCGGCGCGTTCTTCGCGCTGCTCGCCGGGGTGCAGGTGCTGCTGGCGCTCGCGATCCTGCCGCTGCTGCGCCGGGCCCGTCCGCACGCCGGCCCGACCGGTCCGACACCTGTCTCCGGGCGGATCGTGGCCGTGGTGGAGCTGCTTCTGGTCGCCGCGGCGTTGACCGTGCCGGCGGCGCTGCTGGCCGACGCGGTGCCCTGGTGGCGCGGTGAACACCCCGGCTGGATCTTCGCCGGGGTGACCGCGCTGCTGGTGGCCGCCGGCACCGCGGCGGTGCGGTTCGCCCCCGGGTACGCGGGCACCCTCGGGCCGGTCGGCGCGGTGGCCGGCCTGACCACCCTCGTGGTCGGGCTGGACGTGCTCACCGGGGCCCGCCTCCAGCTCAACAGCGTGGTCGGCTACTCCGCGTTGCAGGGCGGCCGGTACGCCGGGCTGAGCACGGTGGGGCTGGGAGTGTTCCTCGCCGGCGCGTTGCTCACCGGCGGCTGGTTCGCCCAGCGGGTGCACCGGGGCTGGCGGCCGGCGGTGATGGTGGCGGTGGGTGGCCTCGCCGTGGTGGTGGTCGGCAGCCCGTACCTGGGTGCCGACCCGGTCGGTGCGATCGCGCTCACCGCCGGGGTGAGCGTCGCCGCCGTGATCAGCGCCGGCGGCTGGTTGACGATCAGCCGGCTGGCCTGGGCCACCATGGCCGCGTTGGCGGTCGGCATCGGGTTCGCCGTGGTGGACCTGCGGCGTCCTCCGGCGGAGCGGGGCAGCCTGGGCCGGTTCCTCTCCGCGCTCGGGGACGGCACCGGCGGGTTCGCGGTGCACCGGTCCAGCACGGAGAATTTCGAGACGTTGGTCAACAGCCCGCTGACCGTGCTGGCGCTGGCCGGCGGGTTGCTGGTGTGGTTCGCCCTGTTGCAGCCGTGGGGTGGGCTGATGCGGTTGTTCGGCATCTACCCGGCGGTCCGGGCCGCGCTGGCCGGCACCGTGGTCGCCGCGGTGCTCGGTGGTGTGCTCGACGGCGCGGCGCTGGACGTGATGGGCGCTGCCGCCGCCCTGGTGGTGCCGATGGCGGCCCTGGCGTCGCTGCGGGTGCTCGGACATGCCGCGGACCGGACCCGCCCGGTACCGGGTCGCTCCCGCGCCAACGGCGCCGACGACGAGTCGGGGTCCGGCGGGGTCGGCCCGGTCGGCGGGGGTGACAGCCCGACCGGCGGCGGTGGGCCACTGGGCGCCGTGCACCCCCGTCCGATCACCGGCCCGACCTCGAGCGCACCGACGAAGGTCACCCAACCGGCTCCGGACACTGCGGGCGAGCGCCGTGGGGACGCCGACGAACCGGCCGAGCCGACCGCGAGCGGGCCGACGCCGGACGCCGCGCCGACGGTGCCCGTACCGCCCCGGCAGGTCTCCCGGTCATCGACGGAGGTTGCCGCGCCCTGAGCGCCGGGCCTCGTCCGGATGGCCCGGAGGTGTCGCAGCCGGGGTGCGGCCTGCGGGTACCCGCCCGGGAGGTGTTACCGTCGAATCCCGTGGATCGCGTGATCACTTTGCTGATCAAGCACGGCGGTCTGCATGACCGCGACAGACGACACGGGAGCAGGCCTTGGCCCCATCAGCACGGACGACCAGGCACATTTTCGTCACCGGGGGCGTCGCCTCCTCGCTGGGTAAGGGCCTCACCGCCTCCAGCCTCGGCAACCTGCTGACCGCGCGCGGGCTGCGTGTGGTGATGCAGAAGCTCGACCCCTACCTGAACGTCGACCCGGGGACGATGAACCCGTTCCAGCACGGTGAGGTCTTCGTCACCGAGGACGGCGCCGAGACCGACCTCGACGTCGGGCACTACGAGCGGTTCCTCGACCGGGCGCTGTCCGGCAAGGCGAACGTCACCACCGGCCAGATCTACTCCGACGTGATCGCCAAGGAGCGGCGCGGCGAGTACCTGGGCGACACCGTCCAGGTCATCCCGCACATCACCAACGAGATCAAGTCGCGGATCCTGGCGATGGCCGACCCGGACGAGGACGGCCAGCTCCCCGACGTGGTGATCACCGAGGTCGGTGGCACGGTCGGCGACATCGAGTCGCTGCCGTTCCTGGAGGCGATCCGCCAGGTCCGCCACGACCTGGGCCGGGACAACTGCTTCTACCTGCACGTCTCGCTGGTGCCGTACCTGGCGCCGTCGGGTGAGCTGAAGACCAAGCCGACCCAGCACTCGGTGGCGCAGCTGCGCAACATCGGTATCCAGCCGGACGCGATCGTGCTCCGCTGCGACCGGGAGATCCCGGTCAAGCTCAAGGAGAAGCTGTCGCTCTACTGCGACGTGGACGCCGAGGCGGTCGTCGCCGCCCCGGACGCCCCGAGCATCTACGACATCCCGAAGGTGCTGCACCGGGAGGGGCTCGACGCGTACGTGGTGCGCCGGCTCGGCCTCTCCTTCCGGGACGTGGACTGGGCCAGCTGGGACGACCTGCTGGAGCGGGTGCACCGCCCCCGGCACACGGTCACCGTCGCGGTGGTCGGCAAGTACGTCGACCTGCCCGACGCGTACCTGTCGGTCAGTGAGGCGATCCGGGCGGCCGGCTTCGGCCACCGGGCCCGGGTGCAGCTGCGCTGGGTGCCCAGCGACGAGTGCGTCACCCCCGCCGGCGCCGCTGCGGCGCTGGCCGGCGTGGACGGCGTCCTCATCCCCGGCGGCTTCGGCGTACGCGGCATCGAGGGCAAGATCGGCACCGCCCGGTACGCCCGCGAGGCCGGCATCCCGCTGCTCGGCCTCTGCCTCGGCCTGCAGTGCATGACCATCGAGGTGGCCCGGCACCTGGCCGACCTGGACGGCGCCAACTCGGTGGAGTTCGACGAGCAGGCGGCGCACCCGGTCATCGCCACGATGGCCGACCAGGAGGACATCGTGGCCGGCCGGGGCGACCTGGGCGGCACCATGCGGCTGGGTGCGTACCCGGCGACGCTGACCGAGGGTTCGATCGTCGCCGAGGCGTACGGCAGCACCGAGATCAGTGAGCGGCACCGGCACCGGTACGAGGTGAACAACGCCTACCGGGACGCGCTGACCAAGGCGGGCCTGCACATCTCCGGCACCTCGCCGGACGGCCGGCTGGTCGAGTTCATCGAACTGGACCGCAGCCTGCACCCGTTCTTCGTGGCCACCCAGGCGCACCCCGAGTTGAAGAGCCGCCCGACCCGTCCGCACCCGCTGTTCGCCTCGTTCGTCAAGGCCGCGGTGGCGTACTCGCAGGCCGACCAGCTGCCGGTCGACCTGGACGCGGCGGCGGAGGCCCCGTCGACGCGCAAGGCCGCCCGCAACGGCGCCGCGACGAAGGCCGCGTCCACCTCGTGAGCGCTGTGGAGCACCGGTACGAGGTGCGTTCCCGGCAGGAGCGGTACCGGGGGCGGATCTTCGACGTGGTCACCGAGGAGGTGACCATGCCGGGCGGTGGGACCGGGCTGCGGGACCTCGTCCGGCACGTCGGGGCGGTGGCCGTGGTGGCGCTCGACGACGCCGGTCAGGTGGTGCTGATCCGGCAGTACCGGCACCCGGTCGGGCGGCACCTGTGGGAGCTGCCGGCCGGTCTGATGGACGTCTCCGGCGAGGAGTTGCCGGTGGCCGCGCTGCGGGAGCTGGCCGAGGAGGCCGACCTCACCGCCGGGCGGGTCGACGTGCTGGTGGACCTGCACAGCTCGCCAGGGTTCACCAACGAGATCGTCCGGGTGTTCCTGGCCCGCGACCTCGCTGACGTGCCGGCCGACGAGCGGCACGAGCGCCACGACGAGGAGGCCGACCTCCAGGTCGTCCGGATCGACCTGGACGAGGCCGTCGCCATGGTCCTGGCCGGTGAGATCACCAACGCGTCCGCGGTGGCCGGGCTGCTGGCCGCGGCCCGGGCCCGGGACACCGGCTTCACGCAGCTACGTCGGGCGGACGCGCCGCTGCCGCGCTGAGCGTCGCCGCCGGTCCAGCCGGCGAGGGAGTACGCGCCAAAGGGGCCCCGCGGTCAGCCGCGGGGCCCCTTTCGCTGGCTGGTCTAGGAGTCGCGCAACGGACGGCCCTGCGCGTCCGTGCCGCCGTTGACCAGGATGAGGATGCCGTCGACGACGCCCCAGAGGGCGCCGACGCCGCAGGTCACCAGGCTCACGACGAGCTGGAGAACGGCGATCTTGGTGTGTCCGGTGTAGAACCGACCGGCACCGAAGGTGCCGAGCAGGATGCCGAGGATGCCCGCGACGATCTTGCTCTTGTCGGAAACGCCCTGGGGGTACCCCGGCTGGGGGTAACCGGGCTGGTAAGGAGGAGTGGTCATGGGCGGACACACTAGTGATCCACTCGCCGGCTGTCCGCACCGCCACCCAGCAGATGGGACGATAATGCTGGAACATTGTCCTGTCGGCTGAGGTGACGCTGCACCGCTGATTCCGGGCGGCGCCCTGACACTTCGTCAGGACACCCGGGCACCGGATGCCACTGTGCTGGCTCGCGGCGACGCCGGGCGCGCCTAGACTGCCGCCGCGGGACCGGTGTACCGCGGTGGCAAAGGGGCCGTCGCGGCACCGAGCAGTCGGGGGAGAGCAGCCCCGAAGAGAGGTGTCTGCATCGTGAAGGTCGGAATCCCACGCGAGGTCAAGAACCACGAGTACCGCGTGGCGATCACGCCAGCGGGCGTCAACGAGTTCACCCGCAGCGGCCACCAGGTCTTCGTCGAGTCCGGCGCCGGGGTTGGCTCCAGCATCACCGACGAGGAGTTCGCCGCCGCCGGCGCGAAGATCCTCGCCACCGCCGACGAGGTCTGGGAGACCGCCGAGCTGGTGCTCAAGGTCAAGGAGCCGATCGCCGAGGAGTACCACCGGATGCGCGAGGGGCAGGTGCTCTTCACCTACCTGCACCTGGCCGCCTCCAAGGAGTGCACCGACGCGCTGATCGACCGCGGGGTCACCGGCATCGCGTACGAGACCGTCGAGCTGCCCGACCGGTCGCTGCCGCTGCTCGCCCCGATGTCCGAGGTCGCCGGCCGGCTCGCCCCGCAGGTGGGCGCCTTCTACATGATGCGTACCGGCGGTGGGCGCGGTGTGCTGCCCGGCGGTGTCTCCGGCGTGTACGCGGCCAAGACCGTCGTCATCGGCGCCGGCGTCTCCGGCATGAACGCCGCCGCGATCGCGCTGGGCCTGCAGTCCGAGGTGCTGCTGCTGGACAAGAACGTCGCCCGGCTGCGGCAGGCCGATGCGATCTACCGGGGCCACCTGCAGACCGTCGCCTCCAACGCCTACGAGGTCGAGCGGGCCGTGCTCGACGCCGACCTGGTCATCGGCGCGGTGCTGGTGCCCGGCGCGAAGGCCCCGACGCTGATCTCCAACGAGCTGGTCTCCCGGATGAAGCCGGGCAGTGTGCTGGTCGACATCGCCATCGACCAGGGCGGCTGCTTCGAGGACTCGCGCCCCACCACGCACGCCGACCCGGTCTACAAGGTGCACGAGTCGATCTTCTACTGCGTCGCGAACATGCCCGGCGCGGTGCCGAACACCAGCACCTACGCGCTGACCAACGTCACCCTGCCGTACGCCCTGGAGCTGGCCAACCAGGGCTGGCGCGAGGCGCTGCGCAACGACCCGGCGCTGGCCCTGGGCCTCAACACCCACGCCGGTCAGGTCACCTACGGCCCGGTCGCCGAGGCGCACGGCATGGACGTGCTCCCGCTGGCCGACGCGCTGGCCTGAACGGTGGCGGGCTGACCGGCGGCACGGACTCCGCCGGCGTGGGCACCACACCCACGCCGGCGCTGCGCCGTGCCGTTCGCGGTTACCTCGACCACCTGACCGTCGAACGTGGCCTCTCCGCGAACACGCTCGCCTCGTACCGTCGGGATCTGGACCGTTATCTCGCGACCCTGGTCGAGGCCGGCGTCGCCGACCTCGCGTCGGTCGGCGCCGGCCTCGTCGAGTCGCACCTGGCGCGGCTGCGCGCCGGCGACGACGCCCACCCGCCGCTGGCGGTCTCCTCCGCCGCCCGCGCGGCCAGCGCGGTCCGCGGCCTGCACCGCTTCGCGCTGCGCGAGGGCCTGGCCGGCGCCGATCCGAGCCGCGACGTCCGCCCGCCCACGCCGCCCCGGCGGCTGCCCCGCGCGCTACCGGTCGACGACGTGGTCCGGCTGCTGGAGACCGCCGGCCCGATCACCGCGACCGGCGACGACGCGCCCCTCGCGCTGCGCGACCGGGCGCTGCTGGAGTTCCTGTACGGCACCGGCGCGCGCATCTCCGAAGCGGTCGGCGCCGCCGTGGACGACCTCGACACCGACGAGGGCACGGTGTTGCTGCGCGGCAAGGGCGGCCGGATGCGGCTGGTGCCGATCGGCGGGTACGCCGTTGACGCGGTCCGCGCCTACCTGGTCCGGGCCCGCCCCGGGCTGGCCACCACCGGACGCGGCACCCCGGCGGTGTTCCTCAACGCCCGCGGCGGCGCGCTGTCCCGCCAGGGCGCCTGGGGCATCCTGCGCCGCGCCGCCGACCGAGCCGGGCTGCCCGTCGACGGGCCGGCCGCCGTCTCCCCGCACACCCTGCGCCACTCGTACGCCACCCACCTGCTCGACGGCGGCGCCGACGTGCGGGTGGTTCAGGAGCTGCTCGGCCACGCCTCGGTGACCACCACCCAGGTCTACACGTTGGTCACCGTGGAGCGGTTGCGCGAGGTCTACGCCACCGCGCATCCACGCGCCCAGGGTTGAACCGGTCGCGGTCGGCGCCGACACGCCGGGCCGGTGCCGAACCCCCTGCTGGTCGGTGGCGTACAGTCGGCATCGGCGCGGACCTCCTGGAGCGACACGACCGGGGTGCGCAGCGGCGCCGCGAAGGACGTCGGACGGCTCCGACGCCGGGTGGGTCGTCGGGAGGGGGCAACGAGCACATGGCTGGCAACGGTGACCGTGCCGAGACCTGGACGTCGGAGCTCCGCGAGCAGCAGGCCACGCTCGGCGCGGACCTGGGTCCTGCGGACCCGGCTGCCTACACGATGCGCAAGCCCATTCCTGAGCCGATGCCCACCGACCGGCACGGCCCGGCGCGCATCATCGCGATGGCCAACCAGAAGGGTGGCGTCGGCAAGACCACCACCACCATCAACCTGGGCGCGGCGCTCGCCGAGTACGGCCGCAAGGTGCTGCTGGTCGACTTCGACCCGCAGGGCGCCCTCTCGGTGGGGCTGGGCGTCAACCCGCACAACCTCGACCTGTCCGTCTACAACCTGCTCATGCAGGACGACGTGATCGCCGAGGACGTCCTCATCAAGACGGACGTGGCGGGCCTGCACCTGCTGCCGGCCAACATCGACCTCTCCGCCGCCGAGATCCAGCTCGTCAACGAGGTCGCCCGGGAGATGGCCCTGGCCCGGGTCCTGCGCACGGTCCGCAAGGAGTACGACTACATCCTGATCGACTGCCAGCCGTCGCTCGGCCTGCTGGCGATCAACGCGCTGACCGTCGCGCACGGCGTGCTCATTCCGCTGGAGTGCGAGTTCTTCAGCCTGCGCGGTGTGGCACTGCTGCTGGACACCATCGACAAGGTCCGCGAGCGGCTCAACTTCGACCTGGAGCTCGAAGGCATCCTCGCCACCATGTACGACAGCCGCACCACACACTGCCGCCAAGTCCTCCAGCGGGTGGTGGAGGCGTTCGGCGACAAGGTCTACCAGACGGTCATCACCAAGACGGTGAAGTTCCCCGAGTCCACCGTGGCCGGTGCGCCCATCACGACGATGGACCCAGCCTCCTCCGGGGCACGTAACTACCGTCAGCTGGCCCGCGAGGTGATCGCCGCCCAGTCGGAGCGGTAGCCGGAACGCCCGGTGCCCGCCTCGTGGACTACGGTCGTCCGGTGACCGCGCCACCCCTCGACCCGCCCGAGACCGCCGCTGTGGCCGTGGTCGACGGTGTGCAGCCCGCCGGGTTCACGGTCCGCCTGGCCAACTTCACCGGCCCGTTCGACCTGCTGCTGCAACTGATCGGCAAGCACAAACTCGACGTCACCGAGGTGGCCCTGCACACGGTCACCGACGAGTTCATCGCCTACATCAGGGCGATGGGCGACAACTGGGACCTGGACGAGGCCAGCGAGTTCCTGCTCATCGCCGCGACCCTGCTCGACCTGAAGGCGGCCCGGCTGCTACCCGCCGCCGAGGTGGAGGACGAGGCCGACCTCGCCCTGCTGGAGGCACGGGACCTCCTCTTCGCCCGACTGTTGCAGTACAAGGCGTACAAGGAGGCGGCGGCGCACATCGCCGAGCTGGAGGCCGTCGGCGGCCGACGCTATCCGCGCGCGGTCAGCCTGGAACCCCGCTACGCCGAGGCGCTGCCCGACCTGGTGCTCGGCATCGGCCCCCAGCGGCTGCTGAAGCTGGCCGTGAAGGCGATGACCCCGAAGCCGGTGCCGGAGGTCTCCATCGCCCACGTGCACATGGTCCGGGTCAGTGTCCGGGAACACGCGGCCATCCTCGCCGCCCGGCTGCGCCGGGCCGGCACCGCCACGTTCTCGCTGCTCTGCGCCGACTGCGAGGCCACCCTGGAGGTGGTGGCCCGGTTCCTCGCGTTGCTGGAGCTGTACCGGGAGGGCCTGGTCTCCTTCGTGCAGGAGCAGGCCCTGGAGGAGCTGACCGTGCGCTGGACCGGCCCGGCCGACGGCGACACCGAACTGCACGTCGACGAGTACGCCGGCACCCCGGCCGACCCGGATCAGCCGGAGCCCGAGCCGGCGAGGGCTGGGCCTGAGGCGGCTGGGCCTGAGGCGGCTGGGCCGGACGGGACGGGGACGACGGAGGGTGAGCGGGATGAGTGACGAGGAACGCCGGGACTCGCTGGCCGACCAGGCTGCCGCCTGGGTGCCCCCGTGGGACCGCCCCCGCCCGCCCGCCGCCGACCACACCCCCGCACCGGAGGCGTCAGCCGCACCACCGGACACCGAAGAACCGGAAACGGCGCCGCCCCGCCCGGAGCCCGAAGCCGCCGCCATTCCCGCCGACCCGGACGTGGTCGCCTCGGGCTCCGCGCAGGTTGACCCGGACGGGCGGGGCCCGGTCGGGGTAGGCCCGGTCGACGTCGGTCCCGGTGGCCCAGGCCCTGTCGAGGTGGCCTCGGGTGGGCCAGCTCCTGTTGAGGTGGCCTCGGACGAGGTGGGCCCGGGTGAGCCAGATCGCGTTGAGGTGGCCTCGGACGAGGTGGGCTCAACGGGATCGGACCTCGGTGCGGTGACGAAGGGCACGGCGGGGGAGTCGGGTGACGCTGGGGACGTACCCCGGCGGCAGCAGGCGGGGCGGCGGCGGGCGACGGCCGCGCCGGAGCCCGCGCCCGAGCTGTCCGACAGCGAGCTGCGCGGCGCCTTGGAGGCGATCCTGCTGGTCGTCGACGAGCCGGTCAGCGAGCTGGTGCTGGCCCAGGTGCTGGAGCAGCCCGCCGAGCGGGTCGGGCCGATGCTCGACGAGATCGCCGCCGGTTACACTGCGGCCGGGCACGGGTTCGAGCTGCGCCGGGCGGCCGGTGGGTGGCGGCTGTACACCCGGCCGGAATACGCTACGTACGTCGAGCGGTTCGTGTTGGACGGGCAGTCCGTGCGACTGACCCAGGCGGCGTTGGAGACGCTCGCCGTGGTTGCGTACAAGCAGCCGGTGACCCGTTCGCGAATCTCAGCCATCCGGGGTGTGAACTGCGACGGGGTCATCCGTACGCTGGTCACCCGCGGCCTCATCGAGGAGTGCGGCACCGAAACGGACAGCGGGGCGTTCCTGTACCAGACCACCACGCTGTTCCTGGAGAAGCTCGGGCTGAACACCGTCGACGAGCTGCCGCCCCTCGCACCCTTCCTGCCCGACGACGTAGAAGAGCTTGCTGATGCGACCCGATAACCGTTCCCCGAAACCCGACGCACCCGTCTACGAGGGGGCTGAGCGCCTGCAGAAGGTGCTCGCCGCCGCCGGCGTGGGTTCCCGGCGCGCCTGTGAGGACCTGATCTTTCGCCGCCGGGTCACCGTGGACGGGCGGGTCGCCAAGCTCGGCGACAAGGTCGACCCGGCCACCTCCGTGATCCACGTGGACGGCGAGCGTCTCCAGGTCGACATTCGCCTGGTTTACGTGGCGATGAACAAGCCGCGCGGGGTGGTCACCTCCATGGCGGACGACAAGGGACGCAACGAGCTGGCCGACTTCATCGGCGCCCGGCTGGAGCAGCGGGTCTACCACGTCGGGCGGCTCGACGCGGACAGTGAGGGCCTGCTGCTGCTCACCAACGACGGCACCCTCGCGCACAAGCTCATGCACCCCTCGTACGAGGTGCTGAAGACCTACCTCGCCGAGGTGGTCGGGCCGATCCCGCGCAACCTGAGCAAGCGCCTGTTGGCCGGCGTCGAGCTGGAGGACGGGCCGGTCAAGGTCGACTCGTTCAAGGTGGTGGACACTCTGGGCAAATCCGCCCAGGTGGAGCTGAGTCTGCACGAGGGCCGCAAGCACATCGTCCGGCGGCTGATGGAGGAGGTCGGCCACCCGGTCACCCGGCTGGTGCGTACCTCGATCGGTCCGATCCGGCTCGGTGAACTGCGGACCGGACGGCTCCGGCGGTTGACGAACGCCGAGGTCGCGGCCCTGTTCAACGCGGTGGGTGACTGACCCCCGAGTTCGGGGTACGGCAGCCGGTAGGCTCCACCGATGGCCGGGACGCGGCCGCCCGGGTGGCGTGGGTCGCCTCCGGCGGCGTCGCGCGCGGGTTCGTCAGCGCACCCGGGCATGATTGATGACGATTGACAACCGCTTGCGGCGCCAGCTCACCGGGCGATCCGTGAGGTACGGGCTGAGGAGGACACGGTGGAGGAAAACGTACGGTTCGGGCGATGTGTGGTGGCTGTGGACGGGCCGTCCGGTTCGGGTAAGTCCACCGTGTCGCGGCGGCTCGCCGCCGGCCTCGGTGCGCGCTACCTCGACACCGGGGCGATGTACCGGGCGATCACGTGGGCCGTGCTGCGCTCCGGCGTGGACCTCACCGACGCCGCGTCGGTGGCGAAGGTCGCCGGCGAGGTCGACCTGCGCATCGGCACCGACCCGCAGGGGTACGGCGTGACCGTCGACGGTGTGGGCGTGGACGCGGAAATCCGTGGCACCGAGGTGACCGGAGCGGTCTCCGCCGTCGCCGCCGTGCCGGCCGTCCGCGAGCTGCTCGTCAGCCGGCAGCGCGAGATGATCGCCAACGCTGGTCGGATGGTGGTCGAGGGTCGCGACATCGGCTCGGTCGTGGCGCCGGACGCTGACCTGAAGGTCTTCCTGACCGCCTCCGAGGCGGCCCGTGCGGCCCGGCGCAGCGCCGAGGACGCCGCCGACGTGGCGGCCACGGCCGCCGACCTGGCCCGGCGGGACCGGCTCGACTCGACCCGCAAGGTCAACCCGCTGGCCCAGGCGCCCGACGCGGTGGTGCTGGACACCACCGAGCTGGGTATCGACGAGGTCGTGGCGCGGATGCGCGACCTGCTCACCGAGCGGGGCGTGGCATGAGCGAGCGTAGCGAGGGTGCGGGGTGGGTCGAGCTGCGTGAGCCCGACGTCCTCGTCGAGGAACCGAGCGGCCCGCAGCCGGTGGTGGCCGTGGTCGGCCGCCCCAACGTGGGCAAGTCGACGCTGGTCAACCGGATCATCGGCCGCCGGCAGGCGGTCGTCGAGGACGTTCCGGGCGTGACCCGCGACCGGGTCCCGTACGACGCGCAGTGGAACGGCCGGGCGTTCACCGTGGTGGACACCGGCGGCTGGGAGCCGGACGCCAAGGACCGGGCGGCGGCCATCGCGGCGCAGGCCGAGACGGCGGTCGTCACCGCCGACGTGGTGCTCTTCGTGGTCGACGCGATGGTGGGCTCCACCGACGTGGACGAGGCCGCGGTGAAGATGCTGCGACGCAGCGCCAAGCCGGTCATCCTGGTGGCGAACAAGGCCGACAACAACTCCATCGAGATGGAGGCCACCTCGCTGTGGTCGCTCGGTCTCGGTGAGCCGTTCCCGGTGTCCGCGCTGCACGGGCGTGGCTCCGGCGACCTGTTGGACGCCATCCTCGCCGCGCTGCCCGAGGCGCCGGCGATCGTGGAGAACCGTCCGCGCGGGCCGCGCCGGGTGGCGCTGGTCGGGCGGCCGAACGTGGGCAAGTCCAGCCTGCTCAACCGGTTCTCCGGCGAGGAGCGGGCGGTCGTCGACTCGGTGGCGGGCACCACTGTGGACCCGGTGGACAGCCTGGTCGAGATCGGCGGTCAGACCTGGCAGTTGGTGGACACGGCCGGGCTGCGTAAGCGGGTCGGTAAGGCCAGCGGCACCGAGTACTACGCCAGCCTGCGTACCGCCGGCGCGATCGAGGCCGCCGAGGTGGCCGTGGTGCTGCTGGACTCCAGCGAGCCGATCAGCGAGCAGGACCAGCGGATCCTGTCGATGGTGACCGAGTCGGGCCGCGCGTTGGTCATCGCGTTCAACAAGTGGGACCTGGTCGACGCCGACCGTCGGTACTACCTGGACAAGGAGATCGACCGGGAGTTGCGCCGCATCCCCTGGGCGATCCGGCTGAACCTGTCGGCGATGACCGGCCGTGCCGTGGACAAGCTGGCCCCCGCCCTGAACAAGGCGCTGGCCAGCTGGGAAACCCGCGTGCCGACCGCGCACCTCAACCAGTGGCTGACCGCGCTGGTGCAGGCCACCCCACACCCGGTGCGTGGTGGACGGGCGCCGCGGATCCTGTTCGCGACGCAGGCCGGTGTGGCGCCGCCACGGTTCGTGCTCTTCACCACCGGCCCGCTCGACGCCGGCTACCAGCGCTTCGTCGAGCGCAAACTCCGCGAGGAATTCGGGTACGAGGGCAGCCCGATCGAGATCTCGGTCCGCCCGCGCAAGAAGCTCGGCCCCGGCGGCAGAGGCAAGGCGCACGGCTGACGCGGTCCAGTTCTCTCCAAATGCCGGATGGGCGAACCCGCCCATCCGGCATTTCCCTACCCAACCCCACCCTCCTAGGACGCCTTAGGGGTTGTGCGGCGGCTCGTTCTGCGGTGGTTCAGCCAGGCCGCGACGCCGGTGGGGCCTGTGCGGACGCCCCGCAGCTGCTGCGCTAAGCTGTACCGGCTGCCGCGGGGGAAACCACGCGGGGGCGGGACGTGGCGCAGCTTGGTAGCGCACTTGACTGGGGGTCAAGGGGTCGTCGGTTCGAATCCGGCCGTCCCGACGCAGGTGAGGGGCCATCTCGGAAGATCGAGACGGCCCCTTTGTCGTACCTGGGTGACTAACTGAGTGACTACGCCTCAGCGTCGAAGATCCGGTCCATGGCGACTGCGCCGCCCAGGAGCACCGGCCGTAGTTGGTGCCGGTAGACGGTTTCGGTGACCGTCGTGCCGGAGTGGCCGCAGAGGTCCGCGATCTGTTCAAGGCTCATGCCGCTGTCCGACAGTAGGGACACGAAGCTGTGCCGCAGTTCGCGGGGAGTCCAGTCGCGCGGGTCAAGGCCCGCTTTGGCGACGACGGGGCGGAAGGCCCGAAGCACGTTGTGCCGATCGAGGGCCGTGCCGGCGGCAGAGGCGAAGACGAGACGGTCAGCGGCCGCCTGGCCCTGGCCCTGGCGCTCGTGGTGGGTGGTGAGCGCGGTGACGCACCGGGCCGGCAGAGCCAGGGTGCGACGCGACTTCTTCGTCTTGGTGTCTCCGTCGGCGCGGACCGAGCGCCAGACCTGAATGGATGGCGGCACCGGGGGATCGCTGTCCGGCTTGCCGGCGAGGTCGACGTGTGCCCAGGTGAGGGCTCGCAGTTCCTCGGTGCGAGCACCGGTCAGCAGTGAGACGACGATGTAGGCGTGCAACGAGCTGCTCTCGGCAGCGATTAGAAGCGCCTTGGCATGGTCGAGCGTCAGCGACTTCGAGGGACGGCCGCCGCGACCTGTGGGCACTTCGCAGAGTGCCACAACGTTGCGCTTGACCCTGTCTCGCGCCATGGCTCGATTGACGGCGCGGTTAAGGAGCGAGTGGAGGAGCCGAAGGGTGCGGGTGCTCAGTCGTTGGGCTTTGCCCATGAGCCAGCGGTCAACATCGGTCGCGCTGAGATCCCGCAGCTTCCTCGCGCCGAGGTCGCTGATGATGTGGGAGCGCACAAGCGTGGTGTAGTTGGCCTTCGTGCTCTCGGACTGGTTGCTCAGGCCGTAGGTGAGCCAGTCGGTGAGGGCGTCGGCCACGGTGTGTCCGTCTTGGACCAGGGCGAGGCCGTCTTCGTAGTCGCGGATCTTCTCCCGCAGTTTGGCGCGGGCTTCGGTCTTGGTCTTGCCGCTGCCTTTGCGCACGATGCGTTTGCCGGCCGGGGTGTAGCCGACGGTGATGGTGGCGATCCAGCGTTGCCGGGACTCGTCCCAGTGCAGGCCGCCTTCTCCTCGGGCGCGGCGGGTGGTCATCGGGTGCCTCCTTTCTGGGCTTCGTGTTCGAGCAGGTCGACGTAGGCGGTGATCGCCGCGTCAGGGACGAGGCGGGTGCGGCCTTGTCGGACGGTGCGCAGGCGGCCGGCGCGGATCTGTTCGTAGATCACGGAGCGGGACAGGCTGAGCAGGGTCATGGCTTCGGGGATGCGGTAGAGCGCCTTTCTCTCGGGTGCGGTCAGGGTGGTGGGCAATGGGCTACCTCTCCTCGGATCGGTGGTTGACCGTCAAGCCGGTCTTGACGGTGAATCGGTGGGTGGGTCAGGCCACGGCAGCGAACTCCTCGCGGGCCACCTCATGCCTTTCACGGGCCATGGCGGCGGCGGTGTTGGCGAGCAGTGCGTCTCCGGTGGTGCGCCAGCCGGACCCGGCGTAGGTGAGGAGCCCGACGATCAGCGTCGTCTCTTCCTCGGTCTGGTCGGCGTATTCGTGGCCGGTCTCGGTGCGTCGCCAGATGACGCGGGCATTGCGCAGGATGCGGAAGGTCGTGGAGTAGCGGCGGCTTTTGGTGAGAAAGTGGCCGCCGAAGCCGAGCATGTGTGCCCAGCGTCGGAGCTGTTGCCAGTCGCGGTTGCCGCCGAGGGTCCAGCAGGCGTCGATGAGCCGTTCAGGGTGGCTGCCTTGGTGGTTGGCGTAAAGGTCGATGACCTCGCCGTCGAGGCGTCGGGACACGTGTCCGGTGGCCTCGGTGCTCTTGGTGGCGTACTTCGCCAGGTACCCGGCGACTTTGCCGTCGGTGATCTCGCCGTCGGCGCTGATGGGGCGCACGTCGAATCCCTTGGCCGGGTCGCCCCAGGCGATGTGCCAGCCCTGCGGGCGTGCGGGGTGTGGGCGGGTGGTGAAGGTGACGGTGGCGGCGTGGGTGACGGCGGCGACCAGGTCGTCAACGCCGAAGGCTGCCGGGGGCGAGACGACGGCGTTGGGGTCGAGGTCGACGCCGTCGAGGCGGACGATGGCGTGGTAGTGCACGACGGCGCGGCGTTGCATCTCGGCGACCTTGCCGAACGATGGCTTGACCGGCGGTACCCGACGCACTCGGCCGGAGTCGGTGACCTGGACGACCGCAGGCAGGCCGAGCTGGCGAGAGCGGGCATGGAGTCGCTTGCGGATGGCCTCGCTGGTGCGGCGCCACAACTCCGGTGCGGAGTGGTTCCACACGACCTGGGCGTCGTAGTCGTAGCAGTCCAGGCACAGGGGTTGACCCAGCCGAGGATCGGCCTCTTCGTGACGTGCCCAGCAGACCGACGCTTGCCCGTGTTCGCAGGGTTGGGCGGTGGGGTCGGTGGCCCGGCGGGCGTGGCAGGGTTCGGCCCGGCAGTCGCAGCGGCGGCGGTTGCCGCAGGTGTGCCGCTTCACGTTGCGGGTGTGCACGGTGCCGAACGACGGTGCGGTGAAGGTGACGAACACCGCCGGATGCCCCGCCACGCTCGCGGGGATGCCCTTGCCGCCGGCGAGTCCGGCGCGCAGGAGTTGGTAGGCGTCGCGTTGGTAGGTGCGGGCGCAGGAGGGGCAGACGGCGTGACGGCGGTTGCCGCACGGCTTGTAAATCTCTCCGTCCGGCATGTCCTCGGTTCGGGTGGCGGACAGGAGTTGCCCGGTGGCCCGGTCGACGGCGGCGACCTCGCCCGAGAGGCGGATCGGGTGGGAGCAGCCCGCGGCTGCCTTGACGTGGTCGAGCCAGTCGAAGACGT
>NZ_JCADBI010000032.1:0-22432 GCF_059358895.1 Micromonospora sp. BQ32
CGCTCAGCCCACGTCAGATAGACACCCTGGCCGCCCTGTCGGAGGCGGTACTGGAGAGCATCCAGGACCAGGAGACGGGCGGAGCAGGCTCGTCCGCCGAAGCGTAGAGCCGAGGCGAGCCGGTCAGAGACTGCTCGGCGCCAAGGGGGCATCGGCAATCGCCGGGCTCACGTGGACATGAGGGGTCACGGCCGCGGCGATCGCGCAACCGACGGCGAACGCCGCGGCCACCAGCATGCCTACTGGAACCCGCCGCCCGCGCCCCGGTGACGGCCACGCCGTCACCGGGCCGGGCCGTGACGTGGCCGGTGGACACGGTCGTGGCCACGGTGACGCCCACCGCGCCGCCCACCTGCTGGCCCGTGTTGATCACCTCGGAGTCCGTCGCGGCCAGGTCGAGCGGGACGGCGGCGACGGCGGAGATCTGCCCGACGGTCAGGGTGCCGACCACGCCCAGCCCGAGCAGCGCCGGGCCCGGCATGATCGTGAGGGCATTGCCGAGCAGCACGCGAGCGCCGGACGGGGCAGCAGTGGCGCCGCCTCCGCGGCTGCGAGAAGGTCGCCGATGTCGTCATGGGTGATGTAGCGGCCCGGCACCGCCGCGCGCGGACCAGCCGCAGGAGATCCTGTTGCATGGTCGCCGTCATGTAGTTGTACGAAGGGGCGTCGATCAGGGACGGCTGCACCGAATGCCCACGGCGGGCGAGGTGACCATCGACAGTGCCTTTCCATCCTTGGACCTGCCCGGACCGGCCGACGGGCCCCGGGCGAGCTGCCGCCCGGGCCCGTCGGCCGGTCACGAGGTCACGGCAGGCGCGCGTCGACGTTCAGGATCCGGGTCTTCTGGTTGGCGCTGAAGTTGTCGTCGCTGATCAGCACCAGACGGTGCCGGGCACCGCGGGCCGGCTCGACGGCGAGACCCTCGAAGTTGTCCAGCAGCGGGTTCAGCTGCGGCTGGGGACTCGTCGCGCCCAGGGTCGGGCAGTTCGCGAGATCGGCGATGGGCTGCTTCTCGACGACCCTGCGGTTGGTGACGGTCGAGAGGTTCGGCACCGCGCTGACGTCCGGTGCGCGGTCAGCGCCGGTGACCGCGTACACCCGGACGGTGTTGCCGACCCCCGAGGTGAAGGCCGCCTCGAGGAACACCAGCCGCCCGTCACCGTAGGCAGCCACTTCGGCGATCCGGTTGCCCCGGTCGGCCTGGTAGCCGAACTGGCGGACGAGACGGTAGCCGCCACGCCCGTCGCCCCGGTAGACCAGCACGCGGTGCCGGGCCACCTCACCGTTGGTCGGCGCATCGCCGGCGAGGGAGCCCTCCATCGCCGCATAGACGTACTTCCCGTCCGGCGAGATCGTGAGACCCTCCAGGGTTGCGTTCCCCGGTGCCTCGCCGGTCGGTGCGACCCGGAACCGGTCCGGCACCGGGAGCTCGCCCCGCTGCACGCCGTCGCGACCGAAGATGCGGATCGACGGTTCGGCCTCGGAGCTGACCAGGAAATTGCCGTTCGGGAGCACGGCAAGTCCTTCGCCGTCGAAGTTCGTGCCGTCGAAGGCGGTGCCGTCCGGGCGCTTCAGCGCTGTCGTCCTCGTCGCCTGCGGCGTACGGCCGTCACTGAGGAACACCAGGCGGGCCGGCTGGGTGCCGCTGCGGTCGACCACCGTCACGTACGACCGGCTGACCTTGTCGTACGTGACGGCGGACAGTCCGCCGATGGCGACGCCGTCGGCGGTCGTCGACTTGTCCAGGCTGTCGCTGTACGAGACCGCGTCGGCCCGCGGGGCGCAGTTGCCCCCACGCGGCACCGAGGAGGCCCCGGCCGCCGGGACAACGAGCAGCGGTGCCAGGACACCGGCCGCTACCACTGGTGCCATCAGGCGCCGGCGTGACGGGAAGGGCATTTTCATAAACCGCTCCTATGGTGATGGTCCTGTCGGACCAGTGAATGGTCGGACGGCGGCCGAAGAAGAAAGGCACCGTCCGACTGTCCGACGCGGCTGCTATCACGTCGTTCATTCCGCCGGTCCACAAATCAGCTCAAACGGTGAAGCCGCGGAACGCACCCTCGGAGTCCTGCGCGGCCGCCTCGGCGAACTCCTCGAAGCCGAGAGCGCCGATCGCCAGGCTGTCGTCGAGCACCGTGACCCACGCCGGCACGATGCGGAACGCACGCTCCGGTCCCGGCCCGGGCCGCCGAATCGCCGTCCACCGCGATCGTGACAGCGAGCAGTTTGTGCTCGGGATCGGCCAGGGCCGCAGGGTCGGCGAGGAACACCACTTCCGGGCCCCTACGGCCATTGCCGGCAGCCAGCACCTCGTTGACCGCCGCGCCGGCCCAGCCCCGAAAGCCTTCCGCTCGTCCGGGCCGGGCAGGATTCTCACACCATCAAGGACGGACGCCGGCGCGAGTTGTTCGAATTCTGCATCCGTTGATCCCCACCACGGCTCCGAAACCACCAGGACGGGTCCCGGCGATCAGCACTGATCGCCGGGACCGTCGGCCTGGAACTGCTGCTCAGGCGGCGAAGCCTTGCTTCAGGGCCGCCGCGACCCGCACGACCCGCTCGGCCTGGAAACGAGCGGCATTACGCGTGTCGTCGTCGATCGTGCCGAGGCTCTCGTCGGGCACCGCGTGGTGCGAGGTGCCGTACGGGTTGCCGTCGACGAACTTGACTGGGTCGGTGTAGCCCGGCGGCACCAGGATGCCACCGAAGTGGTAGATGCTGTTGTAGAGGGCGAGCAGGGTGGATTCGTGCCCGCCGCGCCGGGTGCCGGTCGAGGTGTAGCCGCTGTAGACCTTGTCGGCCAGACCGCCGGTCATCCACAGCGGCGACAGGGTATCGATGAACTGCTTGAGCTGGGCGGCGATGTTGCCGAACCGGGTCGGCGAGCCGAGGATCACGGCGTCCGCCCACGCGACGTCGTCGAGCGTCGGAGCCGGGATCTCCGCGGTGGACGCGTGGTGGCTGGCCCAGAGCTCGTTCCTGTCGATGACGGCCTGCGGCGCCAGCTCAGCGGCCTTCCGCACGCGAACCTCGGCGCCGGCCGCCTCGGCCGCCTTCCGCATCTCCTCGGCGATGGCCGTGCCGGTTCCGGTCGACGAGTAGTAGATCAGGGCGAGCTTGACGGGATCGGACATGGCGGATGTTCCTCTCGAAGATTCGGCTCGGCGACGTCACTGCATCAAGCCGGGGCTCGTGCCCTCGCCAACCGTAGAGGCGTTTTGGTGACGCATCACCTGTTAGTGATGGGTGACACATCACCGACTATGCATCCGGTGGCGTCGCCGGCGGATCGCGAGGATCAGGAGCACGGTGAGTACCGGCACACAGGTCAGGAGCAAGGCGTTGGTCCCGGACCTGTCTCCGCCCGGCGGCTCGGCCATCGTGTCGGTGATCCAGTCGTGCAGGGTGTCGGTGCGTGCGCTGAAGTCGGGACCGGAGTGCGGACAGGGCGGCCCGGTGCTGACCAAGGCCACCAGCTCCGGCGGGCCGTCGGCCCGGTCGCGGAAGTAGGGGCTCAGTAGTCTCCGCAAGGAGCACATTCCGGCCTGCCCCGGAAGACCCCGCCCGGCGAGGCGGCCGCGGCTTCGGCGAACTCCCCGAAGTCCATGTTCCCGATACCGACGTTGACGCTGACCGCATACGTCTGGCTCGGGACACAGCGGAACCCCCGGCCGGATGCCGTGATCTCGTCGTACATCTCGTCGTCCGGAGCGACGGCGACGACGACCAGCAGCGGATGGTCGTCGCCGGACACCGCCCGCTGGGCGGCGATCACCACCACATCCAGGTGTTCCGCCAGCTACTCGTCCCGACGGACGATCTCGAGGACCTCGTCCTGCGTCGCGCCGGCCCAGGAGGGGGAAAAAGCCCTCATGCGGTGGCGCGCCCGGCCGAGTTCACCACCCCCGGTGAACAGTCGCCCGTGACGAGCGTCTTCCCGGGAGGACCTGTCGTCCGGCAGGGCCCCCACCGTCTCACCGGAGCCGACGTGATCCATCGACCTCGCACTCCTTTCGCTCGTCGGCTCCTCACCCTGGGCGTCACGGTGTTCCTGCTCGCCGCGACCGCCGTAGCGGGCATGTATCTGTGGCCCCTCGACGACGACGCCCTGCGCCCGCCATCCCAGTCGATGTCGTTCGCCACGGCGACCACCCGCATCGCGGCCCAGGCTGGGACGGAGAAGGCCGACCCGCAGATCCGGGCCGAGTGCCGGTCCGTGGCTCGCGTGCATCCCGAGCCGAGCACCAAGGCGGTCCTCATGCTGCACGGTTACCTGGGCTGCCCCGGCCAGTTCGCCGAGCTGGCCGCGCTGTACTACGAGGCGGGCTACAACGTCTACGTGCCGCTGGCGCCCCGGCACGGCCGCACCGACCCGGAGGCCCACCGGTCCCTTACCGCCCGGGAGCTGACCGCGTACGCCGGATCGGCGATGGACATCACGGCGGCCCTCGGCACCGAGGCCGGAGTGGTGGGGACCTCCGCGGGAGCCGTCCTGGCGACGTGGCTGACGGCGACGCGCCCGGCAGGTGCACCGGATGCTGGTCATCGCGCCGTTCTACCGGCCGGCCGCTAAGCAGGCGCCGGCGCCGCTGGTACGCCCGATGACAGTCCTGTACGGCTACCGCATCCTGCCGGACCGGACTCATCCCGTCGGCTACTCGTACGCGGTGCTCGCGCAGTTCCTGCGCCTGTCGGCCATCCTGGACACCGGCACGAAGCTGCCCGGGCTGAAGAGCGTGGCCGTGGTCACGTCAGCCGGCGACACCTTCATCGACCAGGAACGGGCCGTGCAGATACCGGCCGGCATCGCCAAGACCAACCGGGTCCCGGTCCTGTGGTACGAGATCCCGGGCAGCATGAAGATCGGCCACCAGGCGGTCGACCCGGCACGCCTGGGCCCGGCGGAGGACCTCCTGTACGCCCGGTACTTAGACCTCTACGAGGGCCGGCACTAGAAACGGTCACGCCGATCAGCGTGGAGCTCACCACGCCACGACACCCTGGCGGGACGGGTACGTCACGGTGACCGCCATGTCGTCGTCGCGGCACACGAGTACGGTGCCGGCCGGTGGCGCCGCCGACGACGTCGTGACGGCCGGCTCGTCACCCACCGACCCGGCTGGCCCTGCGGATCGATCCGCGGTCGTGCTCGCCGGCAGCGCGAGCACCGCGGTCATGGCCGCCCCGCGGATCAGTTTTCAGTCGCTTGGCCACGACCCCTCATCGTCATCGGCGGAAGAGGGAACCGCCCGGTCCGTCGTCAGGACGCCGCGAGCCGGTCGAGGGCACGCCGGGCGAGCTCGGCCAGCAGGAACGAGGCGTCGGCCAGCACCGAGTCGTCGAAGACCGCATGCGGGCTGTGGTTGCTCGGCGCGGTCGCCGGGTCGTCGGACGCGGTCGCGCCCAGGAACAGGAAGCAGCCCGGCACCTCGTTGAGCACCCGGGAGAAATCCTCCGCGGCGGCCACCGGCGCCGACAACGGGTCGAATCGGTCCGGGCCGAGCGCGTCCTGGACGACGGCAGCGGCGAACTCGTACTCGTCCGGGTCGTTCACCGTCACCGGGTAGCCATCGGCGAAGACGGCCTCGGCGGTCATCGCGTGGGCCTGCGCGATGCCTTCGCTCAGGCGGGCGATCTCGGTCCTGATCCGCGCACGGTTGGTCTCCGAGAAGGTGCGGATGGTGCCGGCCAGCTCGACGTGCTCCGGGATGATGTTCGCGACGTGGCCCGCCTGGACCGACGTCACCGTGACCACGATCGGGTCGAACGGGTCGAACGTGCGGGTGATCATCGTCTGGAGGGCCGTGATGATCTGCGCCGCGACCGGGACCGGGTCGTTGGCCACGTGCGGCCGTGAGGCATGGCCGCCGCGGCCTGTCACCCGCACCGTCAGCGAATCGGTGGCGCCCATGATGGTCCCCGGGCGGCTGCGGAAAACCCCGCGCGGGGTCTCGTAGGACCGCACGTGCAGCCCGTACGCCGCCTGCACCCGCTGGCCGGCGGCCTCGAGCACGCCCTCCTCGATCATTCGGGCCGCGCCGTCCCAGCCCTCCTCGCCGGGCTGGAACATGAAGACGACATCGCCGGCCAGCACGTCGCGGTGCTCGGCCAGCGTGCGGGCGGCCCCCACGAGCGCCGCGGTGTGTAGATCGTGGCCGCAGGCGTGCATCACCCCGGGCGTACGGCTCGCGTAGTCCAGACCGGTCGCCTCGGTGAGGAGCAACGCGTCCATGTCGGCCCGCAACAGCACCGCCGGGCCCGGCCGGCCGCCCCGCAGCACCGCGGTCACCGACGTCAGCGCCTGCCCGCGGGACACCTCCAGATCCAGGCCGCTGAGTGCCTCGAGGACCGCCGCCTGCGTACGCGGAAGCTGAAGGCCGGTCTCGGGATGGGCGTGCAGGTCCCGCCGCAGCCGCACGAGGTCCGGCAGCAGCCCGGCAGCGGTCTTGCGCAGGGCGCCGGCGTCATCGGTATCGGACATGGGGATCACCTCATTTGCTCACACCGTCTGCACAGACGGTTACACCTGCAGATACGTGCTTCACGTGGGTAAGTTCAGCCGTCACAGGCGCACGGGCAGCGCTGTCCGGCCGTTGAAGATGAAGGTCGGCAGCGGCTGCAGGCTCTCGGCGGGCCCGGCCGGCTCGAGACCCGGGAAACGGCCGAACAGCGCCGGCAGTGCCGCCTCCGCCTGCAGCCGGCCCAGGGGCGCGCCGATGCAGTAGTGCACGCCGTGGCCGAACGCCAGGTGCGCCTTGTCCGTCCGGTGGACGTCGAACGTGTCCGCGGTCTCTCCGTGCCGCTGGGGGTCGCGGCCGCCGGCCCCGAAGCCCATCAGGATCGGATCGCCCCGGCGGATCACGACGCCCTCGCCGAGGTCGATGTCCTCGACGGCGTACCGCAACGGCATGTGCTGCACCGGCGCGTCGAAGCGCAGGGTCTCCTCGACGACGGCCGACCAGGAAACGGTTCCCCCGGTCACGGCGGACAGCTGATCGCGGTGGCCGAGCAGGTCGAGGACCGCGTTCGTGATGAGATCGGTGGTGGCCGGCACGCCTCCGGCGATGGTGACGGCCAGCGCCAGCACCCGTTCCTCGTCGGTCATGGCCGTGGCTTGGACCAGCGTCGTCGCCAGGTCGGCGCCGGGAGAACGCTGTTTGCTCGCGAGCAGCGCGGCCAGGAGATTCATCGTGCTCTTGAGCTGACGGGCGGCCATGTCCGCATCGCCGGCGGGGGTGAGGAGATCCAGCATCGCCTGAGTCGCATCCGGCCATCCTTCGACCGGTACGCCGAACAGGTCGCACAGTGTCTCGGTCGCGATCACCTGGGCGTAGTCCGCCCGGACGTCGATGACCTCAGCCGAGCCGGGAGAGCCGAGAGCGGTGAGCAGGGCCGGCAGCCGCTGCTTCAGGTTGGCGCTCAACGTCTGCACGCGGTCCGCCGTGAAGGCGGCCTCCATGATGCCGCGGAGCCGCCGGTGCTCAGACCCGTACGCGTTGAGGACGGTCGGCGCGATGAGGAACGGAGCGAGCGGCCAGTCCGGAGGCACGTCAGCCAGACCGGGCCAGTGCTGTTCGGCGTCACGTGACACCCGGTCGTCGGCCGTCAGGCGTCGCAGCACGTCGTGCCTCGTCACCGACCAGGCGGGGATACCGCCCGGAAGTTCGACCCGGACCGCGGGACCGGCCGATCGCAGCAGGGCCGCGGCCTGCTGCAGGGATTGTCCGGCCGGCTGCATCGAATACAACTCAGCTGTCATGTGACCGCTCCACTCTCGTCTGCCGGTGGAACTCCTCCACACAGCGATATATTGCATACTACAATGCCCGATGGAGGATGCCGGGATGCGCGGCCATCAGACGATCGGCGTGCCGGGCTCCAGGCCGAACCGGGTCCGGCCGACCGCCTCGAAGAACGACTCAGCCAGGCTGAAGTGCTGCAGCGCGACCATGCCGTCCCGGAAGGGACGTTCCACCGGGACACCCGTCGGCCATGACCATGTGCTCCGATCTCCAGGGGTACTGCCCGTACTGCGTAACCCCGGCCGGAACCCTCTGTTCGTGAGGCAGGCCATACCGCCCACTGGTTGCCTTGACAATCGTTGCGCGCGGTGTGCAATATATTGCATGATCCGCGCCGGGTCAGCCTCTGCCGCTCGGCAGACGCCCTGGCATGACCACTCCCACCACCTCATGAGCGACGTCCCAGCAGGACGGCGTGACAGCGGCCCGGCGCACCGGCTGAACATCAGCCGCATCATCGTTCGCAATGCCTCGCCCCACCTGGAACCGGCTCGGTGAGCGCCACGCCCGGTCGTCATGAGCCGGCCAGTCCCCCCGACCCGAGCTGATCGAGGCGGTTGTCATGGAACATCTTGTCGGTCGTGAGGTCGAGCTCGCCCGGATCAGCCGGTTCCTGCAGTCGGTGCGTGACGGCGGCGATGTGCGGATGGTCCGCGGCGAGCCGGGCATCGGCAAATCGGCGCTGCTGACCGCCGCGGTGGACCTCGCCGAACGCGACGGCCTGCGGGTCCTTCAGGCGTCCGGCTCCGAATTCGAGGCCGACGTCAGCTATTCGCTGCTGAACCAGTTGCTGCTGCCGTTGCACGCCGAGGTCCAGCGCCTGCCACCAGCCCTGCGTGACGCGCTCACCGTCGCGCTCGGCTTCGGCCCCGGGGCCACACCCGGCCCCCTGCTGGTCGGCAACGCCGCCCTCGCGCTGCTCACCACCGTGGCCAGGCAGGCACCCGTGCTCCTGGTGGTCGACGACGTGCAATGGGTCGACCGGCCGAGCGCTGTGGTGCTGGGCTTCATCGCGCGGCGGGTGCACGGCTCGCCGGTGGGTGTCGTGGCCGCCTCCCGCACCGGCACGGAGAGCTTCCTCGACCGCCGCGGCCTGACCGAGGTCACGGTCGAGCCGCTCACCCGGGACGCCGGCGCCCAACTGCTGGGCGCGCGTTTCCCCACCCTGCCGGCACCGGCTCGGCAGCGCCTGCTCGACCTCGCCCAGGGCAATCCCCTCGCCCTCGTGGAGTTGCCGGCCACCCTGACAGGCCTCGCCGCCGAGAACCGCGAGCGGTCCGACGTCGTGCCCCTGAGCGAACAGCTGCAGACGGTGTTCGCCCTGCGGATCGCCGGCCTGCCCGACGCGACGCGCCGGCTGTTGCTGCTGGCCACGTTTGAGGGCAGCGGCGACGTGCGGGTCCTGCGCGGCATGGCCGACCTCGCCGACCTGGCGCCGGCCGAGCGGGCCGAGCTGGTACGGGTGAACGACAGCTCCGGCCACCTCACCTTCCGCCACCCGCTGATCCAGTCGGCTATCGTCGCGATGTCCACCCACGAGGAACGCCGCGCTGCCCATCTCGCCGCCGCGGCCGGTCTGCCGGCGGATCCGGAACGCCGGGCGTGGCACCTGGCGGCGGGCACAGCCGGCCCGGACGAGGTGGTGGCGGGGCACCTGGATGACGCCGCTCGCCGCGTCCTGCAACGGGGGGACGCCCTGGGCGCCATCGCCGCGCTGGTCCGGGCGGCCGACCTGAGCGCCACATCGGACGGCCGGGCGCGACGGCTGGCCGAGGCTGCGTACATCGGCGCGGAGGCCGGGGGTGCCGGCGACGCGACCACGTTGCTGGCCGATGCGGAGGCGACGAGCTCCGGCACGGCCGTCTCGCTGCACGCGGCCAACGCGGCCGCGTTGTTGATGATCAACGGTGACGGGAGCGTGCACACCGCGCACCGGCTGCTCGCCGGGGCGATCGAGACGGGTGACCACGGCTGGCGGGCTGACGATCCGGCCCTCGACGAGGCCATGCACACGCTGGCCCTGCTGTCCTGGTACGCCGGCACGGCCGAGCACTGGGCGGTGTTCCACCGAGCCATGGACCGGCTCGTCCCGGAGCCGCCCGGCATCCTCTCGGTGCTGAACCGGACCTTTGCCGATCCCGTACGCACCGGCCCGGCCGCCCGGTCCGACCTGGACGCGCTGATCTCCTCCCTGGCCGAGGAGGAGGACCTGACGCGGGTCATGCGGATCGGCACCGCTTCGGTCTACCTCGACCGGCTCGGCGACAACCGGGAGTACTCGTGGCGGCTGATCCGCCAGGGGCGGGAGGGGGGTGCGCCGCGCCGGCAACTGTCCGCGCTGATGCACGTCTGCCTGGACGACTACCTCACCGGCCGGTGGGAGGAGGCCGAGGAACTGGCACTCGAGGCGCAGAAGCTGTGCACCACCAGCGGACTTCCCTTCCTGACCTGGTACTTCCTCTACAACCGGGCAATCGTCGCAGCTGGACGAGGTCGCCCCGAGGAGGCGCTCAAGCTGGCCGACGAGATCACCCACTGGGCGCTGCCCCGCGGTGTCGCCGGCGCGGTGGCCATCGCCCACCACCCCCGGGCCCTTGCCGCCGCGGCGGAAGGCGACTTCGAGACCGCCTACTTCCACGCCGCCGCGGTGAGCCCCGCGGGTGCCCTCGCGCCGTACGTGCCGATCAGCACCTGGGTGATGTTCGATCTGGTCGAGGCGGCCCTGCGCACCGGGCGTACGGCGGAAGCCCGGGCCCACGGCGACGCCATGCGATCCGTGGGCGTCGCCGAGTTGTCCCCCCGCATGAGGCTGATCCAGCACGGCGTCGACGCCCTGGTGCTGGACACCGACGAGGCCGACGCGCAACTCGAGGAGACGCTGGAGGACGAGCTCTCCAAACGCTGGCTCTTCGAGGCTTCGCGGATCAGGCTGGCGTTCGCCGAGAAGGTGCGGCGGCGCAAGGACTTCACCCGCGCCCGGGTCCACCTGCTCGCGGCTCACGCCGGCTTCGCCGCCATGGGCGCCGGACCGTGGCTGGCTCGGACCGTTGTGGAACTGCGGGCCACCGGATATCGCCCGGTCATCGCCGAGCAACAGCCGGCCGACCTGACCGCCCAGGAATTCGAGATCGCCCAGCTGGCCGCCGGCGGCCTCACCAACAAACAGATCGCTGAACGCCTCTACCTCTCGCACCGCACGGTGGGCGCCCACCTATACCGAATTTTTCCAAAGCTCGGCGTGTCGTCACGGGCCGGACTTCGCGACGCCTTGTCAGCACACCGTCCGGGAAACCCGGGGGCACAGTGATCGCTCACGGTCACGCGGGCGGGTCGGCGGCCGAGCCCACCACGAACACCTCGTCCAGGCTCATCCAGTTGTCCCGGGCGGCCGCCGCGGCACCCTCCACATCACCGGCCTGGCACAGTGCGACGATGCGGTCATGCATGGCCACCGAGAGCCGGCCGTTCAGGGAGGAGAAACGCAGCCGTTCGAGCCGCCGCAGCACCGGCGTGAACTGCTCCAACACCGTGCGCAGCGCCGGATTGGCCGAGGCCAGAACCGCTACGCCGTGAAACTCATCGTCCGCGGCGATGGCCGCATCGACGTCGTCAGCCTGTAGGGCAGCGGCGAAACGACCGTTGGCCGCTCGCATGGCCTCGATCTCGTCGGCCGACAGCCGGGGCACGGCCTCCCGCACGGCGAGCTCGTGCATGGCGGCGGTGACCGTCTGGGCCGCCCGCGCAGCGCTGGCGTCCAGCGGACTCACCATGGTGTAGCGGCCGGGTTTGGTCTGGACCAGGCCGGATTCCTCGAGCCGGGTCAGAGCCTCGCGCACCGGTGTGCGGCTCACTCCCAGCCATTCCGCCAGCTCGACGTCGTTGAGACGCTCCCCCGGCGCCAGCGTGCCGTCGACGATCGCGTCACGGATCCGCTGGTAGGCGTTTTCCCGCAGCAGGGACCGCGAAATGACACCCACGCGTCGAGGGATTGGCATGCAACATATTCCACCCTGCATTAGCGAGTAAGTCAAATGCCGCTTACTCGGTCTCACCGCATCGAGTGGCACACACCACAACGACATTCACAAGTAACGATGAGCGGTCGAGAAGACCGCGATAAGGCCACCGGGCACAACCTCCATCCACCGAGTACTCCATCGTCGCGGCGTCAGCACGCCGCGACGAGCCCGCCGCCGTCGTGCCGGAGACGGGGCAAAGCATCTTCGAGGACACCATCGTCTCCGTGCCGATGTACGTTGCCGAGCCCGACGGCGCCCGCCTGGCCATGCCGCCGACCGCAGCTTCGCTCACGGTGGAGCGCACCGCCACCCAGGTCAGCGCCTTCCCCGGGCCTGACTGCGCAGGTCTACAATGGAACTTTGGCACGTTGCGGACCTTCACCGCCGGCAAGGGCCAGTCCTTCCGGGCGCATTCGTTCTGACCGTTGCAGACCGCCGTGCTCGGCATCGTCGCCCACCTCGAGCGTGCCCGAGTCGACCGCTATGTCGTCGGCCTTGGCTTGGTAGAGCGTCCTGCGCTGAGCGCGGCCAAACATCCGCTCGGTGCCAGCTCCCGCTTCCCCTCCGAGAAGTGATCCCGCGCATCTTCGCAGCTCCTTCTGAACCACGGTGCCGCGGAGACGTTCTCGAAACTGAGGGGTGTTTCCGGCGGACCCGCGACGAAGACCCGGGGCCGTCACCGTCCGATATGCAGCGCGATACTAGCGGAAGACAAGGTTTTATGGTGAACGAATCTGGGTCTGGGCCCGGCCGCCACGCGGTCGTCATCGGCGGTAGTGTGGCGGGGCTTCTCGCGGCATGCACGTTAAGCGCCTCGTTCGAGCAGGTGACTGTCTTCGACCGGGACGCGCTCCCGGCTGAGCCGGTCGCCCGGCGTGGGGTTCCGCAAGGCCGGCACGTGCATGGGCTCACCGCCCGCGGCGCCGCCGGACTGGAGAGCCTGTTCCCCGGCTTCCTCGCCGAACTGATGGCGGCCGGCGTTCCACGCGCCGACGCACTGGCCGACTACAACTACTATCTCGACGGGCACAAGCTCGCCCGGGCGACCGCGGACACTCCGAACTACCTTGCCACCCGGCCGCTGATCGAGAGCCTGATCCGGGAACGCACGAGCTCCCTCGACAACGTCGCCATCGTCGACTCGACCGAGGTGGTCGGTCTGCTCACCGCGGACGAACGGGTCAGCGGCGTACGGGTGCGGCCGGTGAACGAGGACCACGCCGAGCACGATCTGGAGGCGGATCTTGTGGTGGACGCGGCCGGCCGGGGCTCGCGTGTCATGACCTGGCTGAAAGAGCTGGGCTACCCCACCCCGGACGAGACCGTCGTCCGAACGAACGTGGTCTACGTGACCCGTCACTTCAGGCAGGAGCCGGGACAACCGGGCGGACGACAAGCTGTGGTTTCGGGCGCCTTTCCGGCAAACCCCCGAAGTGGCGCAGCCGTACGGCAGGAGAACGGCCAGATCGCCGTGTTCCTCGCCGGCATCCTCGGTGACGAGCCGCCCACCGACGACGACGGGATGCTCGCGTTCGCGGCGACGCTGGCCGCCCCCGAGATCGCTGAGGTGCTTCGTACAGCGGTGCCGATCGACGACGCCGCGAAGATGCGAAATCCGGCGAGCTCGATCAAACACTTCGAGAAGCTGGACCGCTACCTCGACGGATACCTGGTCGTCGGCGATGCGATGTGCAACTTCAACCCGCTCTACGGGCAAGGCATCACGGTGGCCGTGCTCGAGGCCGAGTTGCTCGAATCATTGCTACAAAACGGCCACGACCGGCTGGCCCAGCGCTACTTCGCCGAAGCCGCCCAGGTGTTGGCCGAACCATGGGCCCTGGCCACCGGGAGCGATCTGCGTTTCCCCGGGGTCGAGGGCGTGCGCAACCCGGAGGACGAGCAGGCGGGCCATTATCTGGATACGCTCCGTACCGCTGCCGCGACCGACCCGAGAGTAGGCGCGGCCTTCCTCCGGGTGGCGAACATGCTGGCACCGATCTCGTCACTGTTCGACCCGGCCCTGGCCGCGCGTGTACAGCAGTCGGCCTCGTAGGCATTCCAGGCTGACGAGCGCTGGATCGACAAAAACTGGTGGGTGCCCGGGGACCCCTCCCGGATCCCCACCTCGCCATCCCACGGCACCGCACCACTTGCGATCAGCCGCGCTGGGCCCTGATCGAGGCCCGGCAGACCGGTTGGCGCCAAGCCCGTACCGAGGCCGGCGTCGGTGGCCGTGTCGCCGAGCATGATCTGCGGGAAATTCCCAACGCGATCCTCTACGTCAACCGTACCGGTATCGCCTGGCGCTGCATGCCCACGACCTCCCGCTGTGGCGCCGCCGCCTTGGCCGCCGCGACTGTATGGGTACTGCTTTCCCGATCGCAGGGGGCCATGCGCGCGGTCGCCGCCGATCGCGAGACTGCCCGCCTGATGGGTATCGCACCGCTGCGGACCGGGCTGGTCGCCCTGGTGATCGCGGCGGTACTCGCGGGCATCGGCGGCATCGTGCTGGCGCCCATCCAACCGCCGGACGCGACGGCCGGGGTTCCGCTGGGCTCAAAGGCTTCACCGCGGCCGTGCTGGGCGGGTTGACCTCGCCGCTGGGCGCGATCGCCGGCGGTCTGCTGGTGGGGGTGGTCGAAGCCCTGGAGACCGGGCTGGTGAGCAGCGGCTACCGCGACGCCATCGTGTACGGGCTGCTCGTCGCCGTCTGCTGGTGCGCCCGGGCGGCCTGCTGGTCGCGGCTGCGCGGGAGCGAGTGCGATCCCCCGCCTGCGCCCGTTCGCCGGCTTCCTCGTCTTCGTCGCGATGCTGCTGCTTGTGCCGGCCGCCTTCACCCGGGTGCCGTTCCACACGATGTCGACCGCCGTGCTGATGGTGCTGCTCGCGATCGGTGCGCTCGGCCCGGTGCCGCTGGCCGGCCTGGCCCGGCAGGTGTCCATCGGGCAGGCGGCGCTCTACGGCATCGGTGGTTCGCGGTGTGCCAACGCCGAATGCAAGGCCAGCGATCCAACGGCTGCCCGTTGTCACGCATCGGGTCCTCCGTGCGGATGAACTTCGACATTCCCCGCGCGTAGCTTCCAGTGGGAGCAGATCGGCTGTTCCTTCCGGCCGATCGAGGAGCGACGCAGTGAAACGTTGGAGGACTAATCTGTGGCAGGCGCTGATTGCTCTCGGCGACGCCGCATACCCGTCGGGCCACCTGTACCTGGACGAAGCGCGACGTGCGCGCGAGTTCGAGGTGGACCTGTCCGACGACGCATCGGTACATGCGGCCTTTCGGTCGATCATCGAATGGGCGTGGGGACCCGCCAGCTTCGACGCCGCTCCGGCCAGACGACCACCAACGGAACCGGGGAGTATGCGATGACACCACCGCGCATGCTGATCGCCGGCGCCGGTATCGCCGGCCTCGCACTCAAACACGCCCTCACGACGAGCGGGATCGACGCCGACATCGTCGAGCGTGACCCGTCACCACGTATCGATGGCACCGGGCTCGCGGTGCGCGCTCTGCGGGCGCTGGAACTGCCCGAAGAGGTGAATCAGTTGGCTAAGCCGGTTCTGCGATAGGACGACCATGATCATCGCGCCCAGTTGCTCACCGGGCTCGAAGTGGCCACCATCCGGGGCGACATCGGCGAGTACCTGGTGATCCGCCGCACCGACCTCCAGACGATCCTGCACCGTGCCGTCGGCACCTCGGCACCTCGGCACTGCGGTTCGGCATCGGCGTGCAGGAGGCACTTCCCGACAGCACCGTGGTTTCGACAACGGCACCGCGGGAGTCTACGACGCCGCGGTCAACAGCGCCGCGCCGCAACCGCCCGACGGCGACTGGCGGCGTCTCTTCGACGACTGCGCACCATCGGCACGGACCTTGTGCGGCAGGCGCCGGATGCACACTTCGCCCCGCTGTACGAGACTCGCGGCGACGACTGGGTTAAGGACCGTGTCGCTGATCGGGCACGCGGCGCACGCCCGCTCACCAGCATGGCGCAGCGCGATGGCACTCGAGGATGCTCTGGTCCTCGCCGGCATGCTGGCCGCTGTTAGCACGCGGACAAACGTCCCCGAAAAGTTCAGCCGCTACCGCGACCGGCGTGCCACCAGAGTGGGCTTAGTCCTGCACAAGGACCATCGCCGGGACCGGGCACGGAACCTGCCCGGCTTTGCCCGCAGGCACCTGTTCCAGCGGAGCGGACTGCGCCTCATCCGCGCCAACCATGCCGAACTGCTGTCCCCGCCCTGACCGGCGTGGACCAATGGCCGAGGCCGGAGCCGGGCAGCGATCGGGGGCACGCCGCCCGGCTCCGGCGGTAGGAGGACGTCAGCGCTTAACTTCGTAGATCCGGTTGGTGGGCGTTTCGACGGAGACCCGCCAGGTGTGCAGGCCCCGCCCTGGTACGAGATGGCGCGCATGGCCTACGGCCTGGCATGGTTGCCCAGCGCATGGACTCCTCTGGGCCAACGCCGCGGGCAGACAGAGCGCGACCGACCCGGACGCGAACGACCGGCCCATCGGGTTGATGTTGTCCAGAACACTTGCCGACGTGTCCAATTCGACGATCATGACGATGTCGTCCTCGACCAGGCTCTGCTCGACGTGACGCAGGACGCCCTCCGGGTCGCCGAGGTCGTGCAGACAGCCGAGGAAGGTGACCAAGTCATAGCCGTCGGCCGGGAAGTCCTGGGCCGTCGCGACCTCGAAGCTCACCCGGCCACCGAACCCCGCCCCGGCCGCCTTCACCGCCGCAATCCTCGAGGTAGCGGCGCTGACTTCGGCACTGTCCCCGCTTGCGCTCACCCACGGCAACGCGGGTCATGAGCGCAAGCCGGGCAGTCCGGTTCACCGGACGACGCGGTTGCGCAGCGGTTGGCCAACCAGGTACCGGCCGAGCTGCTCGGCGACCAGGGTGTAGACGCGATCCAGCATGCCATCAGTGAAGGCAGCCACATGCGGGGTGATCAGAACGCCGCTCGTGTGCCACAGCGGGTCACCAGGCTGCAGCGGCTCGGGGTCGGTCACGTCCAGCGCCGCGCGTAGCCGGCCCGACGCCAGCTCCGGCAGCAGGGCCGCGGTGTCCACCACCGGCCCACGTGCGGCGTTGACCAGCAGCGCCCCGTCGTCCATAGCCGCCAAGAAGGCACGATCGACCATGCCGCGGGTCTCGGCTGTCAGTGGCACCAGCAGGATGACGACCTCCGCGGCCGGCAGCAGCAGCGACAGGTCCTCAACACCGTGCACCCCTTCACCGGGCCGGGCCGTACGGGCCACCCGGGTCAGCTCGACGTCGAACGGCTCGAGCCGCCGGGCCACCGCCGAGCCGATCGATCCGGCGCCGATCAGCAGCACGCGTTTACCGCGCAGCTCACGGCTCCACCTCGGATTCCACACCGCAGCGCGCTGCGAAGCCTGGAACTCCGGGAACAACCTCAGGTGAGCGAGTACGGCGGCCAGAACCCACTCCGAGGTTGAGGAGTCGTGCACCCCTCGGGCGTCACAGATCGTCGCGCCGGCGGGTGTCACTTCGAGCCAGCCGTCGGATCCCGCACTGGGTAGCTGCAGCACCCGCAGCTGCCGCATGAGCGGAACGACGTCTCGCAGAGACGCCTGGTCGGCGAACGAGGGAACGAAGAAGTCGACACCGGCCGGGTCCGAGGGCAGCGACCGCGGATCATCGGCGACCTCCACCTCAACATGTTCCGGGACCTGGCTCAGATGACTCAAGCCGCGCTTGTGGGGAATCCAGACCTTCACGGTGCACCTGCCGTTCGCGACGCCTCGGGAGTATGACGTCTCCTGAGACGAGACCGCACCGCCCAGGTTCAAGTCAGCTGCCCGGGTCACAGGGTGCCGGTGACCACATTTCCGCAGGCCCAGGGCACAGCCCGGGCCACAGCAGGGCCTAGTACGGTGCCTACCCAGAACTACGTTCCCATTTGGGCTTCGGGTTCTGCGCGAGAGGCAGTCGCCGCTGACGCGCGCCAAGAGTTGAAGGTCTCAGCCAGGTCGGTGAACGCCACCGTCGGGGCGGCGTCTGGCCATGCGTGGATAACTTGAGTGTGGAAGTCCTGTCGACCTCGTCGCTGGGCGATCGTAGCTACCTGGCGCATGACGGGCAGGTGGCACTCGTGGTTGACCCGCAACGCGACATCGACCGTGTCCTGGCCCTTGCGGGACGGCTGGACGTACGCATTACTCACGTCGCCGAAACGCACCTGCACAACGACTACCTCTCCGGTGGACTCGCGCTGGCCCGACTGTCCGGCGCGACCTACCTGGTGGCCGGTCACGATCATGTCAGCTTCACCCGGCAGCCCGTGATCGATGGCGACAAGATCGCCGTATCGGCGCGGATGCGGCTGCGTGTGGTGGCTACACCTGGGCATACCCTCCACCACCTGTCTTATGTCTTGGAGGGCAACGAGGGGCCGGTCGGCGTGTTCACCGGCGGGTCACTGCTGTTCGGCACTACGGGCCGTACTGACCTGCTCGGCGCCGAGCACGCTCGCGCCCTCGCCGAGCGCCAGCACGCCTCGATCCGGCGCCTGGCCGACCTGCTGCCCGACGGTGCCCAGGTGTGGCCGACGCACGGCTTCGGTAGCTTCTGCTCGGTCGCCCAGACCGACGCCACTGAGTCGACCATCGGCCGGGAACGTGCCGTGAACCCGGCCCTCTGCCTGAGGACCGATGATTTCGTTCGACAGGCGTTGGCCGATCTCGACACCTATCCGGCGTACTACGCGCACGTGGGGGCCCGCAACGCCGCCGGCGCCGAGCCGATCGACCTGTCCCCTGTCGTACCCGCTGACCCGGCTGACGTGGCGCGGCGGATCGCCGTCGGGGAATGGGTGCTCGACCTGCGTTCGCGGAAGGCGTTCGCCCAGCGGCACCTGGCCGGCACGCTGAGTTTCGGCCTCGATGGGCCCATGTCGACGTGGCTGGGGTGGCTGGCACCACAGGGCGAGCCAATCACCCTGCTCGGCGAGAGCGCCGAGCAGGTCGCGGCGGCACGGCGAGAGCTGGCACGCATCGGTGTCGAGCGGGCTGCGGCCACGGCCGTCGGTCAGCCGGAGTCGTGGGCTGGCGGGGACAGCGCGCGGCTGGCCGAACTTCCCACCGCCACGTTCGCCGACCTCGCGGCCGCCCTTGCCGGTGCTCCGCCGCACGGCCTGCCCGGCGCCGACGTAGTTCTCGACGTCCGGATGGGTAATGATTGGCGCGCCGGTCACCTCGACGGGGCCGTGCATGTTCCGTTGCAAGACCTGCCGCACCGGTTCGCCGACGTGCCTTCGGGCACGGTGTGGGTGCACTGCCGAACCGGCTACCGCGCCACGGTCGCCGCGAGTCTGCTTGCTCGCGCCGGCCGGAGCGTGGTCATCGTCGACGACGACTACCACACTGCGGCCGGCACCGGTCTGCTCATCATTTCCGGCGCCGGCCGGAAACCGGCTGCTTGACTCCTGAGACGGTAAGTCGCTAATTCGATCGCTCGAGGAGACTCAGACCACTATCGCGATTCGAACGGATGTTAGTCACATGAGGTGGATGTGAACCTCAGCCCGGGTCATGCGTTTTGCTGAGCGAGCGGTTTTCGCTATTTTGCTTCATTGAAGGAGTAAACCGATGAGTCGCGACAGCGCACTCGTCTCGGCTGACTGGGCCGAGCAGAACCTCAACACCCCGGGCCTGGCCTTTGTCGAGGTCGACGAGGACACCACCGCCTACGACGGCGGGCACATCCCCGGCGCCATCAAGCTCGACTGGAAGAAGGACCTCCAGGACCCGGTCCGGCGCGACTTCGTCAACCAGGAGCAATTCTCCGCCCTGCTCTCCGAGCGCGGCATCGCCAACGACGACACCGTGATCCTCTACGGCGGCAACAACAACTGGTTCGCCGCATACGCCTACTGGTACTTCAAGCTCTACGGCCACGAGCAGGTCAAGCTGATCGACGGCGGGCGCAAGAAGTGGGAACTCGACGCCCGCCCGTACACCAAGGACGTGCCGATCCGCGAGAAGACCTCCTACCAGGCGTCCGCGCCCGACCTGTCGATCCGCGCGTTTCGCGGCGAGGTCGTTGCGGCCATCGGCGTAAAGAACCTGGTGGACGTGCGCAGCCCCGACGAGTTCGCCGGCCGGCTGCTGGGCCCGGCGCACCTGCCGCAGGAACAGTCGCAGCGCGGTGGCCACATCCCGACCGCGATCAGCGTGCCGTGGAGCAAGGCCGCCAACGAGGACGGCACCTTCAAGTCCGACGAGGAGCTCGCCAAGATCTACGGCGAGGCCGGACTGGACGGCAGCAAGGACACCATCGCCTACTGCCGCATCGGCGAGCGCTCCTCGCACACCTGGTTCGTCCTGCGCGAGTTGCTCGGCCAGCAGAACGTGAAGAACTACGACGGCTCCTGGACCGAGTACGGCTCGCTCATCGGCGTGCCGATCGCGCTCGGCGACGAGCCCGGCTCGGCCAACTAGAGAAGGGCGTGATCACCATGACGTCTCCGTCGAACATCGCGGCCGGCTGCGCCGCACCCGACCAGTCGGCACCCCTCCCCGCCGGCGTCGACCTGAACCGCGAGACCATGCTGACCGGCATCGTCGCGAACGCCGAAGGTGAGCCGGTCGGCGGCGTATACGTGCGGCTGCTCGACTCGTCCGGCGAGTTCACCGCCGAGGTGGTGTCGTCGCCCGAGGGCGTGTTCCGCTTCTTCGCCGCGCCCGGCACCTGGACGCTGCGCGTCCTGAGCCGCAGCGGCAACGGCGAGGCCGTGGTCGACGCCACGGTCGGCCTCAACGAAGTCGGCCTCAGCGTCTCTTCGGTCTGATCTGATCACTAATGGGCGGGCTCCCGGCTGAGAGCCCGCCCAACCCGCCAGGTGAGTGTGCAGGTCGGCGAGCAGGCGTACGACGGTGCTGACGGGATGCACGACGAGCAGGTCGTGCGGGACGATGGCGGCGAGCAGCACGGGTTGGCCGGGCTCGATGCGGCATATTTGGCGGGCATTCGCCGGCAAGGGTAGGTCCCCTCGGCTGCCCACCTGGTGGCGGCCGTCGCTGGCCGAGCAGATGACAAGCATGCCGTGGCGCGGCTGAATGTCGAGGCGGTGGTGCGGGGGCCAGCCCAACGCGCGCTCACGCCATCCAGGGGTCGAATTCGATCGAGGGCTACCAGGTGTCCCTGGACGACGCCGCCGCGGCCGTCGCCGGCGACGAACCGGTAGAGACGAACCCGCAGACCTGGGAGGTAATCACCGGTTACCGGGACGCACTGACCTACGTGCAACAACTCGCCCGCTCACGCGAGTTCACCTGGCAGCACATGCTGCTCAACGCGCTGCACTTCATGATGCTCCGCCACGACCTCAGCAAATGGCCGGGCCGCTGCCGTCCGGGCGACATCCACATCGACGAGGCGCACACCGGCCGACGCGTCTACACCGGGCCGGACGCGGACGACGTTCGTCTCTGATCTCCGAGCTGATCGACTGGCTGGCCGACGGCGAACCCGAGACACCGCTGCTCGTCCGGGCCTCCATGGCCCACCTGAACCTGGTGAAGATCCATCCCTGGCGGGACGGGAACGGCCGAATGTCACGCTGCCTACACACCCTCGTACTCGCCCGCGATGGTGTCCTCGCCCCGGAGTTCTCCTCGATCGAGGAGTGGCTCGGCGTCGGCCGAAACACCTACGCCTACCACGACGCGCTCGGTGAAGTCGGCGGCCCAACTTGGCAGCCCGACAACGACACCAGCACGTGGATCCGGTTCTGCCTCAGGGCCCACCACCAACAGGCCCAACTGGTCCGGCAACGCCTCGACCAAGCCGCGCATCTCTGGGAACTGCTCGACACCTGGGTCCGGCGCAACGGGCTGCCCGAGCAGGTCGTCAGCGCCCTACACCTCGCCGCCACCGGCGGCCGAGTACGCCGCACCCTCTATCAACGCGACGAAAACCTCACCGACGACCAAGCAACACGCGACCTACGCGCCCTGGTCCGGGCGGACATGCTTAACCGGCGCGGCGAGACTCGCGGCAGGTTCTACCTCGCCTCGCCGGCGCTGCGCGACCTCGCCACCCCGGCGCTCCGGCGCTCCGGCGCTCCGGCCAAAGGAAATCATCGACCCGTACCGACGGTGAGACGCAGGCCCGAAACCACGAGTCCGCGCCGGTCAGCGCGCTGGCCCCGGAAATCTCCGACTAGCTCCTCAGGTAAGCAGTAAGTACTTGGCTGCCCACCGAGCGTGAGAGATCGACGCGGCGGTTGGTTCAACCCCTTACCAGGGAGGCGCCATGTCTTCAGCACGTTCTCCTCCCGCAGCGCTCGCGGCCGTGACGGGCCAGCGCCGTTGTGGTGCCCCGACAGAGGCGCCTCCCCCAGAAGCCGGGGCAAATCCCGTTCACCCCCCATGGTTGGAGAACATGTGTTCAATCCGTTAGATCACAAAGGCATTCCCTTGGAAGGCCAGATCCGTAACTGGCGGGAGCTGAACGTCGAGCCCATTGACCCGGAGGCGGTCGACCCGTACACCAGGTGCCGGATCATCACGATGAACGGCATCGAGATCGAGGCGATCAACTTCTCGCACCAGTTCGCCCGCAA
>NZ_JCADBI010000033.1:0-21445 GCF_059358895.1 Micromonospora sp. BQ32
GGCCAACCGGCGCCGCAAGCTCGCCGACGGCGACGGCATGTCCGTCATCGTCACCATCATCGACGAACTCGCCATGTACTCCACCGTCCTCGGCACCAAGCAGCAACAGGAAGAGTTCTCCACCCTCCTGCGCGGGCTCGTCTCCCTCGGCCGCGCCTGCGGCATGGCTCCTCCACTCGCTGCTCAACCGCGCCGTCAATCGAGCCATGGCACGAGACAGGGTCAAACGCAACGTTGTGGCACTCTGCGAAGTACCCACAGGTCGCGGCGGCCGTCCCTCGAAGTCGCTGACGCTCGACCATGCCAAGGCGCTTCTCATCGCTGCCGAGAGCAGCTCGTTGCACGCCTACATCGTCGTCTCACTGCTGACCGGCGCTCGCACCGAGGAACTGCGAGCCCTCACCTGGTCACACGTCGACCTCGCCGGCAAGCCGGACAACGATCCCCCGGTGCCGCCATCCATTCAGGTCTGGCGCTCGGCCCGCGCCGACGGAGACACCAAGACCAAGAAGTCGCGTCGCACCCTGGCTCTGCCGGCCCGGTGCGTCACCGCGCTCACCACCCACCACGAGCGCCAAGGCCAGCCCACCGCTGACCGCCTCGTCTTCGCCTCTGCCGCTGGTACGGCCCTCGATCGGCACAACGTGCTTCGGGCCTTCCGCCCCGTCGTCGCCAAAGCGGGCCTCGACCCGCGCGACTGGACTCCCCGCGAACTGCGGCACAGCTTCGTGTCCCTACTGTCGGACAGCGGCATGAGCCTCGAACAGATCGCGGACCTCTGCGGCCACTCCGGCACGACCGTCACCGAAACCGTCTACCCGGCACCAACTACGGCCGGTGCTCCTGAACGGTGCAGTCGCCATGGACCGAATCTTCGACGCTGAGGCGTAGTCACTCAGTTAGTCACCCAGGTACGACAAAGGGGCCGTCTCGATCTTCCGAGATGGCCCCTCACCTGCGTCGGGACGGCCGGATTCGAACCGACGACCCCTTGTTACCGACAGTGACCGAAACAAACTTGTCATCACTTGCCGAAAGTCGTTGCTGAGCTGCAAGGACGTCGCTAGGCACCCGTCGCTTCTTGTCACCCTTCGTCAACGATTCGCCAGGGTTTTCGGGGGGTAAACGGGGGACCCACACAGGACCCCGTCAGGCCTAACCGCCCCGCGCATCTGCCACCGTGCCGCCCCTCCTCACGGCATGCCTACTGACCGAACCTCTGGCAGTCCTCTCTGGGTCTGCGGGCTGATCGCGACGGCCATATGGTGGGTGAGTATCGGCCTGGAGCAGTGGAGCGTCAGCTACGGCAACCAGCCCGGCGAGTTCGAGGACCTCAAACGTCAGGCAAGCGAGGTCCTACTTGTCGCCGAATTGGTCGCGACCGCCGGGCCGGCCCTCATCGCGCTCCTCGCGTACCAACTGCGACAGGTACGCACCACATCGTCTTCCTGGTGCTGACCGCCGTGATCGCTGTGGTCGCCGTACCGATCGCTGTCCTCGCCGGACAGGACCTCGATCCGGCGCCGGCAGCGACGACGTCCTGTCCGCCCGGGCACTGCGTGGAACACAGCGGCGGTGACACCGCTGCCCGGGCGGCTGACCGAACGGTTCCGTCGGACCGTCACGCCATGATGCCCCCTACAGCCGTCAGCCTGTTGGTCCTAATCGACTCGGCACCCGAGATGGCGCGGGCACATCCCGACCAAGCAAGCCGCGATGAAGGTTCTCTGCCTCGTCGTCCAGCAGAAACGTAAGGGCGGAGTGAGTATCACCGGCCGGGTCAACGGTTGGGCCAAGGTCCACAACGCCCTGATCCTCGCCTACGGCGACCGGTCCCATCTAACAACCTCGATCACACCACAGGTCCAAACCGTCACAGGAGGGCGGAGCGAGCGAAATCGACACTCCCCGAGCCGGACGGCACCATCGAGCAGGCCGAGACAGCCGGCGTCCCGTCCCAGCGTCCGCGACGCCCGCCCCGCCAGAACACCACCAAGGCCATCGTCAGGTCCAAGGCCCGCACACCGAGCGTCCTGGACACGCGAACGACCAAGATCCGCTGATGCACTGTGACATGAATCAGCACGGTCGACATTCGATTGCTCGCGCCGATGCGGCAACTCTTTCATTTGCCGCATCGGCGCTATAAGAATTAGCGACGGTTGACCTTAATCCAATTTTCGGAAGGCAGCGAGAGTGGCATCTCTTCCGTCACCCAGGCGAATTCGAGCGAAGAAAGTCGCCCCTCCGAAAGCCAGAGGAGCAGCTCGCCAATATAGTTTTCATCTGGATCATAGACATGGGCATCGACCGGAAATGGGCCCTCCGTCACGTGGGCAGCAGTCAGATCAGCTGGTATCTCGAGGTCAATGCTCGGCGACCCGCTCGGCTGCCATCGAGCTGACACCCTTGCTGACTTGAGCTGCGACCTGAGCTCTACCACACCAGGAATGCCATCAATCAGAATCGCTTGGATGACCTCACATTCGAGAGCAGTCAGGGGACGAGGAAACTCCTCAACCCGACCAGCCTCTGGACTGATGCCCATCACAACGCTCCAGGGAATTTTGATGGAATGAACGCGGTTCCTATTCGAGGCACACCATTGACCATTGCGCCATGAATTGTCACCGTCTCACCATAAATATCACGCTGAACCTTGAAGGGCCCAGTCGCAGGAAGTCCGCAGGTGCATCGTAGACTATCCACTATCGCACGCATCGCTTCAGCTCTGCCTCCCGCAGAAGTAACAAGGTCTCCGAATCCGTGTTTTGCAGGGTCGATTACGTGCTCCAACTTTCTGGGCGTGTTGGCGAGATCGAATGCCTCATCTAGAGTTGATTGACTCAGCGGAGTGCACGTGGAACAAGCGCGGGCAGCTGTCTTGGCGGCCGTAGCGGTGGCGAGGCCGCGGCCGATCCCGAATCCTCCGCCCATGGCGATCGCTGCCACGATCTCGCCGGCATACATCATCGCTTCGGGGCACGCCGTGACGCCGCAGTCCCACTGGAAGCCGTATTGGTTGAGGCAGTTGGTGTAGTCCAAGCGCCCGCCGCCGCAGAGGATCTGGATCTCGGCCTTGATCGGGTCGAAGTTCTGCTTGACAACTGCCGTGCGTAGCGTGAGGCAGTCACCGGGGTGGGCCTTGCAGTTGATGTTGTCCTTGGTATAGGTGGTGAGGAAGGCATCCTTGGCTGCCTGGCGCGCGCCGTTCACGTTGTTGTCGCCGACCGTGCTGCTGCCACCCGAGGAAGGCGTGTTGCCGCCTCCAGGCGAAGAGGGGTTCGCCGCCTCTCGTTCTTCGTCGATCCGCTGGCCGCCGCCGGGGTCGAGGCCGGTGGGGTCGGAGAGGTTGATGGGGCTGTTGTTGGCGTAGGAGTAGGCGTTCCAGTGCTGTGGATCGGACAGGTCCATAAGCGGGTCGACTGAGATGAACCGGCCCAGAGTCTGGTCGTACTGTCGGGCGCCGATGTTGACCAGGTTGGTGGGGTCGATGTCCCCGCCAACAAAACCCTTGCTGTTGGGCCAGGTGGGGTTCGTCCCACGGGGTGCGCCGTAGGGGTTTTGCCGGCGGATGGTGACGGCTTGGGTGCTGGCGTTGATGCCGACTTGTTGGGTGCCTTGGTGGTCGTTGTAGAGCCAGGTCAGGTTGCTGATTGCGGAGTTTGCGGTGCGGCTGGCGATGGTGGTGCCGGCGAAGTCGTAGTAGCGGGTGCCGGTGTTGACGGTGCCTTGGCGCCGGATTTCCTGGCCGGGTAGGTACAGGGTGGTGCCGGTGGTGTCGCGTCGAATGATCCGGGTGCCGTTGGCGTCGTAGATGTTGGTTTCGATGTTCTTCCCGCCAGCGTTGACGGTGGCGAGTTTGCCCTCGGCGTTCCAGCCAAGGGTTTGGCTGTTGGTACCGGTGGCGCAGTCGTTGGCGGTGTTGGCGGCGGGGCGGCAGGTGGTGTTGCCGGTGTTGTCGTAGGCGTACTTGTTGATCATGTCGCTTTGGCCCGGTGCTTGCGTCGTCATCGCGGTCACGACGTGCGGGCGTACGGCGTTCTGGCCGCCGGTGGGCGTGGCGTACGTGCGGGTGGTTTCCCCTGCGGGGGTGTGGCTGGTCTCGGTCACCCGGGAGCCGGTGGTGGTGAACGTCCAGTCCTGCCAGTAGGGTGCCGGGCCGGCGAGGTTCGCCGCGCTCGGGTCGGTCTCGCAGCTCACTCCCGACTTCGGTGTCCAAGCAGTCTTGAGTCGCCCGAGTTCGTCCTGGCGGAAACACTGAATGTCCGTCACGCCGACCTGCGGGGTGTCCGCGATCGAGGTGATGTTGCCGGCGTCGTCGTGGTCGTAGTTGCGGTCCGAGACGGTGCCCGCGACGTTCTGCCGTTCGATGGTGGTGCGCTTGATCCTGCGGGTTGCCTCCTCACGGTAGATAGTGTCTTGGGTGTAGACACCGTTGGGCATTTTGTAGACCGACCCGTCGCGCTCACCGTAGGTGGTGTAGGTGGCGGTAGCCATGGTGCCCACCGAGCCGGTCAGGCTGGTGTTGATGCTCGTCGGCATGCCGGTGGTGGCGTTGTAGTCGGTGGTGATCTGTTCGGTGACCAGACCACCAGCAGCCGGGTAAGAGATCGATACCGGCGCGCCGGTGGCGTCGGCGTATTCGTAGCCGTAGACGTAGGTGGAGTCCAGGCCCGCCTCGACCGCAGGAATCACGTAGTGGAAGCCCTTGGGCTGATACCGGGCGTCGAAGCTGCGCACCTGCCACTTGCAGGCGTTCGCCGACCCGGCCGGCTCGTACCGGATCGCCTGGGTCAACTGGCCCTTGTACCCAGGCTGACCGGTGTACAGGGCGTCGTACTTCCACTCCGCGCGCAGCGCACCCGTCGCGGAGCCATCCCGCAGTTCCTTCTTCCGGCCGAGGGTGTCGTAGACGTACCACAGCGCGTTACCGCTGGCATCGACGGTCTTGGTCAGCTCGTTGGCGTCGTTGTAGGTGCTGGTCGTGACACCCTTGTCCGGGTCGGTCGTCCGCCATTGGCGGCCCTTGGCGTCGAACTCGTACACCCATTGGTTGCCGCCGGGATCGATGTTCTTGACAGCCTGGCCTTTGCGGTTGAACTCGTAACGAGTCTCCAGGTAGCTGCCCGTCACACCGGCGGGGGTGTTGTGTTGCCGCAGGGCGATGGTGCGGCCCTCGATGTCGGTGACGGTGGTGGTGGGGGTGCCACCGGCCGGCGGGGTGACCGTGCTCAGGTCACCCTCGTGTGAGGTAACGGTTCGCCATTTCGGTGCCAGATTGATGTCGCCATCGCCGGCGAGAAAGACGCTCGCTGTGGGCCGGGACGCGCGGTCGAACTCGGTCTTGGTCACGGCCGGCACGGACCAGTCCGGCTCCCACCAGAGGGCTCCGGACGGGGCGCCCGGTTCGGCGTGGGCGGCGTAGCTGGTGGCGGCCCGGCCGAACTCGTCGTAGATGGTGTCGGTGACGACCCGGGAACCGCTACCGCTCATCGACAGGCTTTGCGTCTGCCGCGGCCGGAGCAGTCCGTCGAGGATCTGGTAAGCCGTCACGTAGTTGGCGTCGGCGTTTAGGACCTGGCTGGTCACGTACGGGTAGGTGTCCCGGTTGGGCGCGAAGGTGTAGGTGTACTGGGCGAACGGCTTGTTCGGGTTGCTCGCGTTCGACCAACCCAGCTTCCACACCTTGGAGGTACGGCCCAGGGCGTCGTACTGCACTTCAGCGGTCACTTTGCCGTTGGGGTCGGTGGTCTTGGTGGTGGATCCCCAGTACGGGTTGGTCTCCGCGGACGAGGTCCAGTTGAACGGCGCCGGGCCTGTTGTGGTCACCTTGGTGACTGGGCCTCCGACCGCGGGGGTGTATGCGGTGGTGGTGACGTTGCCCTTGATGTCGGTGGCGGTCAGCGCCCGACCCGTGGGGTCATAGGTGGCCTGCGAGACTGTCTGCCACACCGTGCCGGTTCCCGGCTCCCAGTCCTTGAGCTGTTCGGTCTTGGTGACGGCGCCGAACTTCGGTGTGGTGTCGGCGCTGCTCGCGCCGTCGTAGTAGGTCCTGACGTCGGAGATCACGTCATCGACGCTGGCCGGGTTCATGCCGCAGGCCAACGCCGTGGTGGTGGTCTGCTTGACCGCTTCCGTGAGGTTCTTGCTCAGATTGCGGTTGTAGCTGTACGTGACACATTTTTCGTCGCCGGTCTTCGAGATGTCGCCATCATCTTGCGACCACTTCTGCGTGCCGTACGTGTCGTCGAAGCTCGTCGTCCGTCCCGAGGTACGCCAACCCCGCGCCCCGTCCACACCAAGCGCGGTGGACGTGTAGGTAGCCTGCGTGTCCACGAACCGCGCCTCAACCGTGTCACCGTTGATCGTCCGGCTGGCGGTCGGCGGGGACCGCCACGGCACGTTCACGGTCTTCGACACCGGCTTGGTCGCGACCCCGTTGTAGACGACCTGTTCGCGGATCCGACCGGCGAACTGGTCCTCGTCATGAACGGTTTCCGAGCCCACGGAGGCGGGGACGGTCACGGTGCGTGTTCCGCCGGACGGGCTGGCTTTGTCGCCGTGCATGCCGCGCATGAACGTCGTGGCGGTCAAGCTCTGGGTGGCCGGATCAGATCCGACTCGGGTGTTGACCTGGGCGTAGCCGCGCCACTGCGACCAGGTCTTGCGGTCCGGCTTAGACAACCCATCGTCGTCGGCGTAGTGCCACGCGGGCGTGCCCGGGTACTGGTACCAGGTGTGGGTGGCGTCTGCCTGTCGACTGTCCTTGAGCTGCACGTCGTTTTCGGCGATGTGCTCGACCCGGTACTTGTGCCACCACTGCGTGACCAGCCGCTCACCACTGGGGTCGTCCGGATCCGGCACCAACACCGGGTAGCAGCGCTTCGTATTCGTGTGCGCCGCCAGCGACTCGGTGTTCGCCGCGGTGCACTCGGTCTCGCTGTAGTCGACGTGGATGATCGCACCGGTCTCGGTCTTGATGTCAGAGATCCGCAGCCAGTTGTCCGACGTGCCATGCTCGGTCAACACCCGGTTTGCCATCGTCGTCGCGGTGAACGTCACCGGCGGCAGGCTGACGGTCCCGCCGACGTGCCCGGCGTGGTCAATCTTGTCGAGCCACAAGCCGGTGTGCGTGGAGTCCGCGGTGGCGGTGAACGTGTGGCTCAGGGTCCACGACTCCACGTCCTGCCAGGCAGGGGTGGTCTTGGTGGTGTCGTACACCTTCGCGGTGATCGTCTTCAGCCGCTTGGTGGTCCAGAACGTCGGCGAGTACTGCTGCGGACACGACGTCGCCGACGCCTTGCACTCCTGGTCCCAGGGGGTGTCCTTCCAGGAGTCCTTGACCGGGCTCGCCTCGGTGCCGCAGTTGGAGAAGCAACGAATGTCGGTGTTGAACACCACCTGCGCGTACGGGGTGGTGCTGCGCTCGGTGACCCCGTGCGTCGCCGCCGTCCGGTCGTAGGTGCCGTAGTCGATGCGGGTGAGGTAGCCAGCTCGGTCGTACGACACGTCATCGGAGTCGGTGACGTTACGGGCGTACTTGTTGGTCTCCTTGCCATACCACAGCGACATGGTGTTGCCCCGCACGTCCACGACGTAGTCGAGGTTCCACCGCCACGCCTGCGTGCAGTCGGAGCTGGTGAACGCGCTCTGATGGCACGGCTCACCCGAGTGGTTACCGAACACCGGCATGGTCAGCGTCGAGTTCGTCTTAGCCGTCTGACCGGGCAGGGCATGCATGCCGAAGAAGTACTGCGTACCGTCGGTGGTCGTCACCTTCCAGTACTCACCGTCATTGTCGCCGTTGCCCGACCCACCAGTCAGCTTCTCGATCTTCAAGCCGTCCTCGGAGCGGGAGTGCCAGCCCTTACCCGCCTGGAACACGAGCTCGCCACCGCTGCCGTTCAGGCTCAGGGTGGCGTTGTCGGACCGCCAACACTGGTCACCGGTGCGCTGGGTGTTGTTCGCGCCGTTCTTCATGTCTTCTACGCACGGCACGTAGCGGCGCTCGATGAAGCCGGGCGAGTAGTCGAAGCCCTCACCGATCCATGAGGGCTGGTTGTTGGTCACCTCGGAGCGCCCGTCCACCGCCGACGACGAGTAGGCCAGCGTCACCGAGGGCGCAGGGCCGGTCGCCGGCGCGGTGCGTACCGGATACGACCAGGAGAAGTCGCCCGAGGAGCCGCCCGAGGACCACGTCGATGAGGCAGTCAGACTGGTGGCGGTGAAGTCACCGTCCTTGCCCGAGGCGCCTGCGGCCAACACCACGAACAAGGCCGCCCGCTGTTCGACCGCGGCACCGCCTGACGGTCGTCCGCCGGTCGTGGATGGCGACGGTGGCTGCGCGGCGGGCACCGCGACCTCCGCCGTGGCGACACCGGCGGCGAGGTCGTTGGCGGTGCGCAGCGGCACCGACCGGCAACTTGGGTCGTCCGGGGTGGACAACGCGCATTCGGGTACCTGCCACAACTTCAGCCGCGACGCCCATTCGCCGCCGGCGGCGTACCGGAATTTGCTGTAGTCCACCGAGATCTTCGCCGTGCCCACTGCTTCGTCGCGCGGGGTGCTCACCTTCATGACAAGCCCGTCACGCCACGACTGCGGCACTGCCGCCCGGTCCATCACCTGCACATCGACGGCGCTCAGCCGCTCACCGGCCTTACCCGCGGCGCGGTCCACCCAGACCGGCAAATCACCCGCCTTCGCTCCACGGCCACCGGCGACCCGGGCACCAGGCCCGCCAAGCTCCACATGGGCGCTACCGGCGGCCGGCCACACCGGTGCGGGCGCCGGCGCGTACTGCACCCGCTGCTGCTCCCAGCCCTTACCCGCCACCGGCCCGCCGTCGTTGTCCAACTTCTCGGCCGGCGCCGGATGCTGCCGCCGGTCGGGCTTAGCCTGGGCGGCGGGCACGCCCACCAGGAGCGACGCGACCACCGTGGCGGCTAGAGACCCCGCCACTGACAGGCGGCGCGTTGGCGTACCGAGAACCCGCCGGTGCAGCCGGCGAAGAGAAGACCCCGTCAACATGTGTTCCCTTCCCAGGAACCAAGAGCCACTCGAACAGAGGACTGGTGCAACATGACGGCGCGGACCGTGGCCGCCGAAGATCGACGTTCGCGGGTGCGGTGGTGACGACGCGTCACCACCGCGCCGGCAGACGGGTTAGCTGGCTTCCTGGGCTTGGTGCAGGGCCAGGACTTGGGCATCTGTCATCGCGCCTTGGTAGAGGCCGAGGTCGTCGACTGTGCCGTGCAGCGGGTGCCAGGTGCCGTTCCTACCCACCAACAACGGGCCGTTCGCCTGCCAGGGTCGCCAGGATGTCCGGAGCGTGGTCGTGGTTTTGTGTTCGCCGTTGACGTACAGCTTGAGTTGCCGGCGGTCGGCGTCCAGGACACCGACCAGGTGCTGCCAGGTGTCGCCGACGTTCGGTGCTGGTGCCGTCGCGAACGTGGCCCCGGTGCCGTCGTCAGGCGTTGCCGCGGTGTCGAGCATTTTGAGCTTCCAAACGCCACCGTTGTCATTGCCGTAGTACAGGTAGAAGCCGCCGACGGCTGTCCCGTTCTGGATCATCACTGTTTGGTAGTCGTCGGTCTGCTCGAGCCGTACCCACACAGACACGGTGAATGACTGGTCGGTGCGCAGCACCGGGGTGGCCTGCCACTGCGCCACATCGCCTATCGGATTGAGCTTGTAGGCCGAGCGTCCGAACTCGGTCGTCGGTGCGGGTGGAGTGTTCGGGTCAGCGTCGTCATCGAGCCCACTGTCGAAGTGCAGGCCGGCGCTGCCGTCCCCACCTCGCCCGGTGTCGACCTCGACGCCCTTCGACAGGGCCAGCCACCGATCCCACGCGGTCGTGTTGTCCTTGGCCTCACACGAGTTCACGATCGTCGGGTCCCAGCACGCGCCTACCGGATCGGTCTCGAACCCCCAGCCACCGACCTGGATCGGAGTCAACATGCCGGGCTCGTCAAACCCACCAGAGTTCGGGTCATCCTTGAGGATTCCGGTGAAGTCGTGCGGGACGATGGCTCGGTCGAACACCTGAACGTCGGCGATATTGCCGGCCCACCAGTTTCCCGCAGCTCCCCAGTATGTGCGCCCGACCGTGAAACGGCCCGTGGCAGCCCACGGCGTGGCCGCACGCGGCGTCTCGCCAGCCTCCGCACCATTGACGTAGAGGCGCATCGTCTTTGCCACGGCGTCGTAGACGCCGGCGATGTGCACCCACTTTCCGATGTCCGCGCTACCCAGCGTCGGGGGGGCGTAGATCGTCGCGCCGCTGCTGTTCTTGTCCAGGGAGTTCCGCATGTGGAACGACCAGTGGGGTCCCTGGGAGTCACGGCGGACGCCCAGGTAAAAGCCGCCCGCCATGCTCGTATCCGAGGTCATCGCCGGGTCTTGCCCCAACACGTCACGGTCAGTGACGGTATCGATCAGCGATGGCCGGACCCACGCCGCCACGGTGAACGACTTGGTAGTGTCCACCACCGGCCCCGACGATGCCGCTTGGCTGCTGGAACCGTTGAACGTCGCGGTCTTCCCGTCGACCATCCGCACGTCATCAGTCCACCCGACGCTGGTGGCAGTCAACGGCGTGCTCGCGCCCACCCCAGATTTATCCGCCAGCGCAGCCGCCTGGTCGATACCTGGATAGGTCTCCAACCCCCACTGGGCGATGGCGGGCAGCGGCGTGCCCACCGTGAACGAGTACCCGAACTCATTACTCTCGTTCAGGGTTCCGTCGATGGCCTTGGCCTTGAACACATTCCGGCCATAGCTCGGAGCGGTCGCGTCCACTTCGACGTACTTCGGGCTGGTGCCCTGCGCTGGCTTGGAGAACTCTCCCGCGCTGCCCCACCCGTAGGTGAACGTCGCCACTGTCGTGTCCGACGACTCGATTCGGAACCTGCCCGCGCGCCCAGGGCTGGGGGGCGCCGTCACCATGCTCACTGTCACCGGAGGTCTTGTGTTATCTACCGCAAAACGGCACCACGGCGACCACGCCGACTGGAAGTATGTGTCGGTGTTCTTCACCCGGTAGGCGTAGGTCTTGTCCTTCACCAACCCGGACAACGCGACGCTGGTCGCCACCGTGTTCGGTGTGATACCCGTCTTGTCGCCGGGTCCCGGTTTGCGCGCCGGAGAGGTGTCAGTCACCGTGGCCATGCCACCGGATGGCACCTCGATCCACTCGAAGTGGGCCGTGAGGGAGTCCCACGAATCGGCGTCCGGGAACGTCGCCCGCAACGTCGGCGTGAACGTGCCGACCATCAGCACACCGCTGTTGCATGCCACGCCCGCCACCTGCAAGCCCGCCGGGGCGCCGGGCTTGCTGTCATAGTCCACGAACAGCTTGGCGTTCCCCGGGAAGTACTTCTTCCAGCGGCTCTGCGTCGACTCGCCGCTGCCGTTCTTATCTCCGGCGGCACTGAACCCAAGCGTCATCGTTGACCAACTGTTGCCTGCCACCGCCCGGAGCTGGGTGGTCACCGCCGAGCTCTCAAACTGCACCGTCATGTCCGGCTGGATCGCACCGCACCCACCCGCCTCGTTGGCGTGACTGCCCGCGGCGGTGAGCATCGTCGACAAACCCATCTTCGACCAGGTTGCCCGCATCGTCTTGTCGATCGCCGGCGACAGGTACATCCAGTTCGGGGTGTCGTCACACGAGTGGGTGTGGTCCACCTTCATTTCGACCCGCGCGTCGGCGATGAATTTCCCCTTCAGTGACACCTTGTTGTCAGCCACGGTCGGGAACTCGAAATACGACCGGTAGATGGCGCCGGTGTCCGGGTTCAACCCCGCCGCGCCACGCTGTAGTCGCTGTTCGACGACCCGTTGTTGGTCGAGTACGCCCACTTGTTACGCAGATCCGACCAACGCCACTGCGGATCGATGTAGATCGGAAAGTGAGCGCTCGGGGAGTCCAGTAACGTCGGGTCCGGGGTCAGCAGGAGGTCGCCGCCGCCCGTGATCTGCGCAGCCACCGGAGCCACTTGCGCGGCGTCGCCAGCGGATACGTCGGACGACGGCTCGTCACCGGTCGCCTGGTTCCGTCCTATCGCTCGGGCCGCCACCGTGGAGGGCCGCGAGTCCCACATCGCCGCGGGCTCTGCCGAGGCGACCACGACCGCGCCGGCGGTCGCCTTCAAGGCTCCACTCGGGCTGTGACGCACCTGTGCGTCGCCACCCAGATCGAAGCGGATCTGACGCACTGCGGGATTGGACGCCGCCGCGGCGGACTTGACGACAAGGACGTGAGTGAAGCCGACACGCGTGGCCCTCAGCACCAGATCGACGTCTGGCAGAACGTTCGGGAAGGTAGCTGAGTCGCCGTCCACGGCCGGCTCCGGCAGGCTCCCGCCCGACCACGACATCGTCATCGTCTTTGCCGCGTTCTTCACGATCACCAGCGGGCCGGACCCGCCGCTGCTGAAGGTGACATCGGCGGCGGAGGCCCGCGGCCGCAGCAGACCGTCGGCGTCGCGGAGCAGCTGAAGGTTGATGTCGGTCCATTCGCCGGTCTTGCGGGTCCATTGCGGCACCACAGCAGACTCGAACGTCATACGGCCGTCCGGCTGCGCAACCACCCGCGCGTACTCAGACCGCGATGCATCGACCACCACCGCCTGGTCACAAGCGGCCGCCATCGCCGCAGCTGCCGTCTCCGTCCGTGCCTCGCCCGCACATGCCGCCGCAGCAGGTGCCGCCGCCACCGGCAGCACAACCCCGGCAGTGGCGACCACCAAGGCCGCCGGCAACCCCAGACACGCCATCAGTCGGCTAAGTCCAGGGCCCGCGAACTGTCGGGCACGTCGCCCTACCCGCCCACCGGACCCCGCCCCGACACGCAAATGTGCAGCAACCACCGCAAGGCCCCCGTTGATCACGCCCGATGAACGGCCGAACTGTAGAAAGCTTGATGATCAGCTGTAGAGGGCGGTTACAAGTTGCCAGGATGAAACGGACAGCAACATGTCAGTCCGACATCAAGATGACCCAAAGTAGCCAGACAGCGCCAGCCGCGGCAGCAACCGCTACCCACCCTCAGGCCGAGGACCCGTCCAACCCTGGCAGGAGCCGGGAGACCGTCCACCGGACGCCCTCCGGGCCAGTCGGATAGACGGGTGTTACAACAACTGATGCTGATTACTCAAGACACTGCACAGAGTCGATTCCTCACATCGGCGGCCCGAGAGCCCACTCCGTCAGGAGTTCACCGTACGCTGAGCCGTGCCTGGCAAGGGGTAGTCGATGCCGAGGACGGCAAGGCAACGAGGTTGTGCTACAGCCATCTTGGACAGCCCGTGCTCCGCGATCGGGACCGAGGCGATTCGAACCCACAACAACCTCATGTCGAGTCTCGTCAGGGCTTGTCATTGCTTGTCAAAACCCCTTGTTACCGACAGTGATCGGCCAAAGCTTGTCATTGGCTGCCGAAAGTGAGCGCTGAGCTGCGGAAACATCGACGGACGTTCATCGCTACTTGTCACGCTTCGTCAACGACTGGGCGCTGCTGATCTAGCCGGCGAGGATCCGGGCGACGGCGGTGCTCAGCACCCGTACGCCGCGGGTCGAGCCCGGCTCCAGCCCGGTCAGGTTGCGCACCCGGGTCAGCCGGTAGTCGAGCGTGCGCGGGTGGATGCACAGCGCGGCCGCGGTGTCGAGCCGGTTCATGTCGTGCTGGTAGTAGGCGTCCAGCGTGGCGACCAGGTCGGGGCCGGCGTCAAGTTGCGCCGCCACCACCTGGAGCCACTGCCCGACCTCCGCCAGCCGGGCGGCGCCCAGCTCGGCGAAGACGTCGGTGACCGTGTACGCGTGGCGCGGCACGGCCCGCACCGGTGCGACCTCGCTGACCTGCCGGGCCAGCGCCACGGCGTCGCCGAACGCGCGCACCCGCCCAGGCGCGGTGCCGGCCGCGCACGGCCGGCCGGTCATCGAGGCCACGTCGCGGGCCAGCGCGAGCCCGCGCTCGACCGCCGGCTGCCGGCCGCCCGGCGAGCTGGGGATCAGCGCGACCACCTCGTGCGGCTCCGGCCAGCTCAGCGGCATCCAGTGCGTCTTCAGCAGCGCGCTGGCGAACTCGTCCCGCGCCGCCTGGTCCGGCCCGGGCGATCCGCCGGCCACCCGGACCACCGTCGCGACGACGTGGTCGGGGACCGGCATGTGCAGGCCGCGCGCCAGGTCGGTCGCGCTGTCGTCGCCGGCCAGCAGCATCACCGTCAGCAGCCGCACCTGGGCGACGGTCGCCAGCGTGCGCCGCTGCCCCTCGATCCAGCCCCGGGTGTACGCGCCCTGGGCGGCCATTCCCGCGGGAGCCAGCCAGGCGAGCGTGTGCATCGTCGCGGCGATGTCGTTCGGGCCGGCCGCCTCGTACACCTCGCGCAGCGTTAGCCGGGTGTGCACGAGCAACACCTGCCGCTGCGCGGTCAGGGTGAGTCCCTTCTCGCCGCGCTGGCGGCCCATCGCGGCCATCAGGTCCAGATCCTGCACGTGGAACGGCGCGCTGTCCGCCGCGAGGTCGACCGTGCGCTGACGGAGGAAGACCGCGAAATCGAGCATCTCCGACCGCACCTGCGGCATGGCCGCGAGGTTGCGGTATTCCAGCAGCTCCTCCTGGTAGGCGTCCACCGCCCGGCGGGCGTTGTCGGCTACTCGCTGCCGCCAGAGGCTGAACAGACCGCCCATGCCGGTCAACGGTAATCGATGCGTTCCGGCCACGCCGCCCGGTTGACGCGGACCGGACAGCCTTGCGGACATTCGCAAGAACCGGGGTACGCCGGCGACCCGGTTCTCGCCCTGTCACGAAGACCCGGCCACCGGCACCCTGGAACGCTTCGCCATGGACGTCAGACGACGGCCCGGCCGGGTCGGGCGCGACCAGGTACGCGCCCGGCATCCGCAGATCGCACAGCAATCGAGAGGTGGTTCTGGTTATGACATGGCGTAGTCGACCCTCCGCCGGAGCACGATCCGGCATTCTCCGCGCATCCAGTCTGCTGTTGGCCGCGACGGTGATGCTCGCCGCGTTCATGGCCGCACCGTCCGCGGCGGTCGCGGCACCCGCGCCGAGCGGCGACGCGGCTGTCGCCGCCATCGGAGCCGAGCGGGCATCGGCGAGCTCCGCCGGCACGTTGAGCGTCACGACGTCGACGGCGGCCGCCGCCTCACCGGCGAAGGGCGGCGGTTTCTCGGTGATGTCGGGCTCCTGCCCGTACGCCGGGCAGTACATCGACCCGTGGCTGATCGTGTTCCAGGGCTGCACCCTCACCGGCCAGCCGACGACCGCGGTCAGCGCCCGGTGCTCCAACGGGGCCACCCTGGGCCCCGTGCACGTGCCGCCCGGCGTCTACGACATCTATGTCGACTGCTACCCGGCGTTCTTCAGCTCGCTCGCGTTCATCTGATCGGCCCACCCGGCACGGATCCCGTTGCGGGATCCGTGCCGGCGGTGCCGGTCTCAGGGCAGCGCGTCCAGGTGCGGGCCGACCGTGTTGGCGAAGCGGTTGCCGTTCGTCACGTCCCAGTTGACCGACCAGGTCATCGCGCCGCGCGGGCAGACGCGGCGGCCGACCTCGTCACGTGTGAAGGTCAATAACCGCTGTTTCCGCCGGTCGACCGGCGGCTCTCATTTGACACCCAGCCTGCGGGCGAGCTCCTGCCCCCTCGCGTTGGCTTCCGCAACGTGTGCGGCCAATTGCTGCGGGGTACGTGACGGCAGCACGATCGAGCACCAAGCGCGTGGCACCGCCTGCAACTGCCAGCCCAGCTGGTCGGCGAGCTGGGGGGCCTCGGCCCGGACCCGGAGCAAGGAGGCGCCCATATCGCGGCGTACGCGGCGCTGCAGCGGCCTGTCGTAGAGGTCCTCACCTTGGTCAGGAAGATGGGCGTCGGATAGACCGACTTCCTTGACGCTCAACTTGTCGTGGAGTTTTTCTTCGGCTCAGAGCTGGTCCCAGGCAGTGGTGGGCGTGATTAGCCGAAGGCTGAGGGGCCCGAGTGATGGCCGAAGGTTGAGGCGAAGCTGATGCTGGACTGGCCACCGAGGACATGACGGGTGCGGCAGGGGTGCTCCGCAGCCGAAGAGCTGCCCACGGGCTTCGCACCACCCATCACGGTGCTCGTCGAGCTTAGGAACCACGCGTGCGAGGCCGCACGTCTAGCGGAGACCAGGCGCCAGCTATTCACCGCACCATCAGGTAACAGGGCGGAATGCTCCACCGGCCCGAGGTCGCGGCCCGCCATCTACAGCATCCACGTGCCCAACGGGGACCGTGCAACGACGAGACCGAATGGAACGCTCGCGCTGAGCAACCGCCGATCGCGCGTCTCCGATGAGATCCGCAGCGCCTTCACCGTGCAGGAGAGCGCGCTCGCACGGTTGGAGCGGCTTCTCGACCAGATCCGCTGTGCCGACTCAGGGCGTAGCGGGCAACCCGGCGCGGCACAGTTCAAGAGCGTCTCGAGCACCGCGCAGGGCTGCGATCACATTGGGCGAGGGTCGCACGTGCACTTCAGGAAAGTCGAGACCGGCCGATCCGTCGGTGATCGGGTAGGCCAGTTGCTCACGCCCGAGCCGGAATTGGGCGTCGATGCCGGTGCGGTTGCCGCGCGGGTCCTGGCGATGCCAGCGTCCGGTGAGGTATACGGCGACGAGGCCGTGCAGGAAGGGCTCTCCCCCGTCGGTCAGCTGTTGGTAGCACAACCCGGCCGGAACGCCGCCGGCCCGGGCCACGGCCACCAGCAGGTGCGACTTGGCATAGCAGAGGCCGACGCCGGCGCTGAGCACCTCGCCAGCGGTGACGGTGATCCGCGGATCCTGGGCGTCCACGGAGTGCCGGATCCGGTCACGAACCCATGCGAAGGCGGCCCGCATGAAGTCGACGTCGTCCGGATGCGCCGCGCGTAGTTCACCAGCTAACGCCCGCACTGCCGGATGGTCCACCTCGACGACCGTGTCACCGCCCAGGTACTCCATCGGTTCGCCCGCGACCAGTTGCATAGCTGTCCCTTTCCCCGCCGCCTGTTCAGTCGAATTCGAGGCTGCTCCATCGCGCCATGACCTCGTCGCGTTGCGGTAACGGCACTATTTCACCGCAGCCACGCTTCGCCTGTCACCCTCATTCCCGGACGCAGCTGCGGATACACGCGCTGATCTGCCGCTTGTCGCGCGCTACCAACTATTACGACAGCCGGATGAAGCGAGTGCCAGTCCTGCCGACCTATTCTGGCTGGGGTCAGGTCCAGGCGCGGTCGAGGGCCAGTGCGAGCCGTCTGGCCCATTGCTCGGCGGTGCCCGTAATTCCGGCGTACTCGTCGGTGAAGTTGGACCAGTCGACCTCCCAGGACAGCACGGTCTCGGCCCCGAATGTATCGGCTTCAGCGCCGAGGTCCGGTCGCATGAGCTGGCGGACGAGGGATTGGTCGACGATCGCAGGCAAACATGTCGACGCCGCGTGAAACTGACCCCATGGTTCCGGGCTCAGGGGGTCACTTCACCCGCACGCGCCGGAAACCCCCAGCCGATCGGCTGGGGGTTTCCAGCCTCGGCAGCCGGCACGGCGCGCCGACCGATTCCCGACTCATCCCGGAGCCCGAGCCCGGACCCCGCGTCGCGCCGGCTTGCTAGCGTGGAAATGCCTCGATTCCTTCGGATGAGGAGGAGAACGTGGATCTCGGTTGGCTGGCGGGGTTGGGCGCGTCCGCGGCGGCGGTCCTGGTGCAGGCGGCCGCGACGGACGTGTGGCAGGGGGCACGCTCCGGGTTCGCCCGGCTCCTCGGCCGCGGTGACCCGCGACGGGAGACCGCCGCGGTCCGGCGGCTGGACGCCCTGGCCGCGGAGGTGGAACAAGCTCCGCCCGCCCAGCGTGACCAGGTACGCGCACGGCTGTTGCCGGCCTGGCAGACGCGGCTGTCAGACCTGGTCGAGGAAGACCCGGTCACCGCCGACGGCGTGCGTGACCTGCGTGACGAGTTGGTGACCCGGCTACCCACCGCGCAGCAGCAGTGGATCCAGCACATCACCGCGACAGCCTCCGGCGCGACCGCTCAGGGAGTGATGTTCGGCAGCATAGTCAACCACCCCACCCCGCCGGAAGCTGACCCGAGCGGCCCGGTGCCCGACCCGGGTCAGCCCCGATGACCGTCGACCCCCTCCTCGTCCAGCAGCAGGTTTCTGCCGCCGCCGGCACCGCGTACGGGGTGATCGGCGCCGACCTGCACGTCTTCGGTGACGGGACGCCGCTGTATCTTTTGGAGGAGCACCGCCGGCCCGACCCGCCGGACTGGAGCTGGCTGCGCGAGATGCCCTCCCGGATGCTCAACGCGCACTCCCGCGTGGTCCCGTTCACCGGCCGCGAGTCCGAACGGGACGAGCTGCGCACCTGGCGGGAGACCGGGCCGCGACTGGCGGTGCGCTGGCTGCACGCCCCGGGCGGTCGGGGCAAGACCCGGCTGGCCGGCCACCTCGCCGCCCAGGCCGCCGACGAGGGCTGGAAGGTCGTCACGGCGGTGCCCCACGTGGGCACGCCCAGCGCCCTGCTGGGCAGCCAGGACCTGCGGCCGGACCGCCACCGGGGAGTGCTGCTGATCGTCGACTACGCCGACCGGTACCCGCTGTCCAGCCTGCTCTGGCTGCTGCGCAACGCCCTGCTCCACCGGGCCGACAAACCGGCACGGGTGTTGATGGTGGCACGCAGCGCGTCCACGTGGCCGGCACTGCGCGCCAACCTGGACGATCCCCGCGTCCAGGCCGGCACGTCCGAGCAGTACCTGGCCCCGCTGCCCGACGACGAGGACGCTCGGCGGGCCATGTTCACCGCCGCCCACGACAGCTTCGCCGCCGTCTACGGTCTCTCCGGTCCGGACGCCGTCCCCCGACTCCCCAACCTGGGTCATCCGGAGTTCGGGCTCACCCTCACCGTGCACGTCGCCGCGCTGGTCGCCGTCGACACCCGCGCGACCGGCGCCCAGCCGCCCACCCAGGTCACGTTGCTAACCCGCTACGTGCTCGACCGCGAACGTCAACACTGGACCCGGCTGTACGAGGGCCGCGCCCGCGGGCTGAACCACGGCACGCCCGACGACGTCATGGCCCGTACCGTCTTCACCGCCGCCCTCGCCGGCCCGCTCCCGCACCCCGAGGCCGCCGGGCTCCTGCGCCGCGTCGAGCGGGAACTGCCCGCCGAACGGATCATCAGCGACCACAGCCACTGCTACCCGGCCGCCGACCCCCATCGGGCCACCGTGTTCGAACCGCTGTACCCGGACCGGCTGGCCGAGGACTTCATCGCTCACACCCTGCCCGGCTCCGATCACCCGGCCGACCCGTGGGCCCCCACCCGGCTGCACGACCTGCTGCACGAGCAACCGTCACCAGCCTCGGGCCGCCCCCGGCCGCCGGCGACAGCCGCGACGTACACCGCGCGCGCGGTCACCTTCAAGGAAGAGACCGACACGAAAAGCGCCGCAGCACAACTGGGACACTCCAGCGAGGAGGTCACCGCCACGTACTACATCGCCAAGCCCGCCCAAGCCCCGGACGTCTCGGACATCCTCGAGCGACTCGGCGCCGACCGCGGGCGACGTCCCACACCCGCATTGCCCAACGATGCGCACGGACGACGAACCTGGTCGCCGACCCCGGTAAATGGGGGGTTTTCGGGGGGCGGTTCAAAACCCCATAGACAAACTTAAAGCCCTGACCAGCGTTTCCGCTGGTCAGGGCTTTTTCTCTGTCGGGACGGCCGGATTCGAACCGACGACCCCTTGACCCCCAGGCAACCAACACGGCTCGCCGACCTGGTGCGCCAGGCACTCTAGGCAGCGGTACCCGTCCACTGACGTCCACGGTCGTCCGGATCTGGTCGCACCGGTCGTCACTCAGTTAGTCACTCCGGGCTTCCTGGCACTCGGGCTACTGCCATCTATCTCCAGGCGGATGGACTCATCGTCCGGTATGACAAGCACCCCGCCTTTCACGTTATCCTTCTCAAGTAGATACAAACGGTTGGACTTCCTGGCTAAGAGAAGCAGCCCCTCGTACTTATACAGATAGCGCGAGTTGGAAGAATACTCCAACGTCCTTTTTTCTACGCCGAGCCGCTCAATTCGCAGATCTTCTTTGGTGTACAGGACGGCCACAGGAATACTTTTGTGATCGTCCGCTGCCCGGTAGGCTCGGTACTCCCCCAACCCTCGGCCAACCATGGATATAAACGAAAGAGCGAGAATCCCAAGCAGTACCAGAATTACCGGCAGTCGCTGCTGCATGTGCATAAGGATTCGGGCCGGCACGTGTCCCGCTGCTCGCGCAAACCAAAGATAGACGAAAGCCACCAATGCATAGATGGGGAAGACTGCGGCTACTATAAGTGACTTGTAAGCATAACGATCATCGAGCAAAAGGGGAGCCGCAACCATTGCTACGCCCGCCAGCAGTAACAGCGCCCCAAAAGTCCGCGACATCCCGACCGCGTACTTAACCTTGCCATCCTGGACAAACAGCGGGTGACTCTGCACAACAAGGTGAACAATCATTCCAGCAAATAGGAGCACAGTCACAAGAACGGTTCCGCCGCTTTGCATTACGTCAACAGGTGTTATTCCGAGCAGGCCCATCGGTATGCCGAAATACCCGTAATAACCCCGCTCGTGTGACCATCCATAGAAATAGAGCAATCCGACGAAGAAGACTGACTGGGCAATGACTGATTGAGCAATTGCCAGGAGAGCGCCCGGACTCTGCGTTTTAGTGGGGGTTTGCAATTCGATCATCGTCATCCTCTCTAGGCATCGGGATACTAGTCGAGGCAAGCTCGTTGCCTGCCATCCCGTGTGCCGTCGACCCGCCCTCCTGGGGAGCGGGCCGCCGTCCGGCCCGCCATGTCAAGCGGACCTTGACGCCCGTACGGACGCTGGCGGGTCGGGCGGTGGTCTGCTCGGCTTGCCCGGGTCGAGGGCAGGCGGGATGGCCTACCGCAACCACCCACGGACCGTGACCCGCCGACGGAGCCCCGGCCATCCTGGAGCCGGAGCGCCCCCGCCGGAGGCGCAGTAGCCGTAACCCGCGACCGCCGCCAGCTCGCCGACGCGGCCGGCGTGCGCTTCCCTGCGCCGCGCGGGCTCGTGGCTGCGCGGCTCGGCCGGCTGGCGGCTCACACACCCATCACCCAGCGGCCTGTCGTTCTGCGGCGGCCCCCTTGGGCTTCCGCTTTCGCGCCAGCCGCCGGGCGTGTTGCGTGGCCGGAGTCGGAGCGCCAGCGGAGCGACGGACACGCGCCCAGGCGGCGGCGCGTGCGGCCCGTTCAGGGCCGCCTTGAAGACGTACAGAAAGTTCTCACCACTTTGCCGGCAGCCGGCGGTGTCCCGTCACGGGACATGCTTGACAGTGGCGTCCCACCAGATGCTTGACATGATCGATGTCGGCTCTCTTCATCAC
>NZ_JCADBI010000034.1:0-17882 GCF_059358895.1 Micromonospora sp. BQ32
GGGTGCAACGGGTGCCGGTGGCGGATCATTCCGCCTGCGCGTCGGCCTGTTGTGGTGCTCGTGCTCGGCCGTGCGGGGTCGGCCTGTTGTGCTGCTCGGCCGTGCGGGGGGTGTAACCGGGGCCGCCTGGCGAGTGTTCCCGGCTGCGGGTTCCGCCGGGAGGACCTGGCGGCGGTTCCCGGCGTGGCCGGCCGGCCACTATGACCAGGGCTGTTGCGGTGGTCTGCCAGGTATAACGACCCGGCCCGGCCGGCGATTCCGCCGTCGGGGTGGCCCCGACCACCCGGCAACTCTGCCCGAAACCGACATCCTGCCCGGTGGCCAACCCGACACCGCGGACGAACAGCATGATCGACTCGGGTTCAGTGAAATCGCGGTGTCTCGGCGCCCGAGAGCCCCCGACATCATGAAAGTCGAGTGGAAGTTGCCCGTTTGCGCTGGTCGCGCCCCTGCCCGGCCAGGGGCGAACCGGACATTCGACGCTGACGGCGTGGCGCGGCTGATCAAGTGCCAGACGGTCTGAGTCGGCCGCTTACGGGTCGAGTACCTGGTCCCCGGCGCGATGCCACCAGGCAACATCTAGGCTCTGACCGAGAAGGGTGGATCATGGACGCTGCATTTTGCCGGGCTCTGGCTCCTTCCCCGCCCGGGGTCGACCGATGAGCGCAGTGGCATTCCTGAACATCGCCATGCACGGGCACATCAACCCGACATTGCCTGTCGTGGGCGAGCTTGTTCGTCGTGGCCACTCCGTCACGTACCACACGACGCCGGCCTACGCCGAGCAGATCGCGGCCACCGGGGCGCGAGTGCACCTCTACCCCGGGGACGACCCACCGCTCTCCGGCCCGCCGACGCCCGTCACGGTGATGGAGCAGCTTGCGCGTACCGCCGTACGCGTGCTGCCCGCCGTCCTCACCGACCTGCGGGGCACCCGACCCGACCTGATCGTGCACGACTCCCTCTGCCCGTGGGGGCCGGTGGCCGCCCGGGAACTCGGCGTGCCGCCGGCATCGTCGTTCACCACGTTCGCCTTCAACCGGCACGTGCCGAGCCCGACCCGCGGCTCCTGGGAGCTGCTCGGCGCCGCGGCGGCCCTTCCCCGTCCCACCGCGGGGTACCTGAGGTCCCGCTGGGAGCTGCGCCGCCGGTACGACACCCGCAGGTTGCCCCTGATCGACCTGGCCAACATCCGTCAGCCGCTCAACCTGGTCTATACCTCGCGGGCGTTCCACCCCGAGGCGGACAGTTTCGACCAGTCCTACCAGTTCGTCGGGCCGAGCATCGGTGCCCGCCCCGCAGACTCGTCGTTCCCGGTCGATCGACTGCGGGACCCGGTGGTGTACGCCTCGATGGGCACGGTGTTCGACGCCCCGCAGCTGCTGCGCACCTTCGCCGATGCGCTCGCCCCGCTGGGTGGCACCGTGATCATCTCCACCGGACACACCGATCCCGCCGCGCTCGGCCCGCTACCGGGCAACGTGCTCGCCCACCGTTCCGTACCGCAGTTGGAGGTGCTGGCCCGCGCAACGCTGTTCATCACGCACGGCGGGGTGAACAGCGTCAACGAGGCCCTGTACGCCGGCACTCCGATGCTGGTGGTCCCGCAGGGCGCCGACCAACTGCTGGTGGCTTCCCGCATCGTCGAGCTCGATGCCGGCCTGTCGATCCGCACCGAGGACGTCACGGTGCAGGCCGTGCGGACCCTCGCTCAGCGCCTGCTCGACGAGCCTCGATTCCGGGCCGCCGCGAGCACCCTGCAGGTCGCCCAACGTCAGGCGGGCGGCTATGCGCGTGCCGCCGACGTACTGGAGCACTTCGTGCAGCAGACCGGCTCGGTGACGCAGCCGGGCTCCGCCGACCTGCCACCGCAGGGCTGACCGATGTCTGCCGTCGTCGTCATCCTGCTGCTGGTCGCCGGGCTGTCCGAGGCCGCCGGGCGTCTCCTGCCGGTGGTGGCACGCCTGTCCGGCGTGTCGCACGTGAGAGTGGTCAGCCTATTGCTGGCGGGCGCGATCGTTGACGGAGCGGTGTTCGCGCTCTGGCCGCTGTCCGCGTGGGCCCTTGCCGGTCTGGTGCTGCCCACCTCACCGTCCGACGATGCCGGACTGGTCTGGACACCAGGGCTGGCTGCTCCGCTGGTGCTTGCTGGGGTCCTCGCGTTCCCGCTTCTGGGGCCACTGCTGCACCTGTTGCTCATGGTGGGAGTGGGCGCCGGCCTCGCCGGTGTACTCGCCACGGTGGCCGGAGTTGGCTGGTGGGAGGCCGCCGGCTGCGTAGCGGTCGCGGGCGTCGGGCTCGGCGTCTCCGTCGAGGCCGTGCGCCGCCTCGTCGTGAAGCTCAACACCAGACGAGCACCGGAGACAGTCGCGTGATCGGACTGGCGCTCCTGCTGCTGCTCGGAGGGCTGGGACTGGTGCTGATCGCCGAGGCCCTGCTTGCCCGCTACGAGGTGCTGGTCTACGCCGCGGGCTGGCGCACACCCACCATCTCCCGCCCCGAGGGCATGTCCTACGCCCGCGGCGCGGATCCGGACCGCCCTCCGGACGCGTACCTGGTCTATCTGGACGGCATCGGTAAACGCCGTTTCCACGACACCCGCGATGGTGGCCGACTGGTCAAGAGCCTGATCAACCGAGCGCCGGAGCTCAGGGTGCTGGGCCAGGTGCAGCCCTACTCCCCGCTGGCCGTGCCGCTCGCCGACCGGCCGGTCTGGAACTGGGTGCGCCGCCACATCGGGCTGCTGCTGTTCCTGCACAACGTGATGCAGATCTTCGTCGCCGCCGACCGCCGCTACCGTCCCCTGTACAACCGGGCCGTCGGCGCGCAGATCGCCACCGAGCTTCGGGTCGCCGGTTACCGGCCAGACAGCGGTATACCCGTGGTCCTGCTCAGTTACAGCGGTGGCGCCCAGGTCGCCAGCGGTGCGGTGAACGAACTGTGGTCCGAACTGCGCGCCCCGCTCTGGCTGATCACTCTCGGCGGGTTCCACAACGGTGCCAACGACATCACCCATGCCCAGCACCTCTACCAGCTCACCAGTGCCGGCGACTGGATCGAGCGAGTCGGCACCTGGATCTTTCCGCAGCGGTGGCGGCTGTTCCGCTGGAGCGGTTGGAACCGGGCCGACCGCGAAGGGAAGATCACCGTGCACCGGCTCGACCCGGCCACGCACATCGGTCCCCGCAGCTACATCGCGCCGGAGGCCCGCTTGCCCGATGGCCGCAGCCACCTCGACCGGACCACCGACACCGTGATCACGCTGATCCGGGATCGCCTCAGCCTGACGTCGGAAACCGAAGGCCCGCGGCCCTGAACGCTCACACGTCGGCGTTCAAGCCCGCCCGCTGATTCGCCTCTGTCTGGGGGAGCCCGGAGATCTGAAGCAGTTGACTGACGACAACGCGCAGTTGCGAGACGACGACGGACCCGGACGACCCGACACCCTCGGCGCATGCCTCGTTGATGTCGGTGATCACCTGTAGCGCTCGCTCCCGCGCACGGTCCGGCTCCCGTCCGGCCAGGAAGTCACGATGCAGCAGCCTGAACGCCTGGCCGAAGTGCTCGATCGCTGTGGAGAGGCCGGCCGGCAGCGTCTCCCGGGCGTGCAGAGCCGACACCGCCCACTGCACCATCTCGCGGCTGCTGGTGTAGGCGAGTTCAAGGTGCTCGGCCGCCCGCGCGTACCGGCGCATGATGCCCAGCCGTCGTCTCCGCCACGGTGACAGAATCGCGACTTCGCATGCTGCGGCGACCACATCGCCCATGTTGCGTCGGGCCGCCTCTGCCGCGCGCAGTCGCTGGAGGGACTCCTCGGCCTGCCGCGCGTCGCGGTGAGCCAGCGCCTTGGCGGTGGCGGTCATTTCCCGGGCGATGGCATCGACTGCCGGGCCAGCGGCGCGATGCACGATCCGCACCGGGTTGAGCGGCAGAATCAGCAAGGCCACCACGATGGCCACCAGCACCCCTACCAGCGCGTTCGCCGTCCGCGGAACGGCCAGATCCGGCCGTTCCGGAGACACCGTTCCGAGCAGGACGGCGGTGCTCCCCGCCTGCACCATGACGGCTCCGCTGCCTCGAAAGACGGCTGCCGCCGAAATGGTCAGGGCCACGACCACGCCGGTCTGTATGGGTCCCGCCCCGATGAACCGTATGATCCCGTTTCCGACCAGAACCCCCAGGATCACCCCGGCGAGAAGTTCCAGAGTGCGACGGGCCCGATTGCCGACGGCCGCCGCGATCGTGCCGACCGCGGCGGCGGGTGCGAACAGCGGCTGCGGATTGTGCAGCAGGTCGCTGGCGATGAACCAGGCCAACCCGGCGGCCACACCCGCCTGCACCGCGAGGATGAGGTAGGTGCGAAGCCGTTCATAGGCCTCCCGGCCCTCGCGCAGCGCACTCTCCGCCGGTCGGGCACCCCGACGTCTGCTGCGCACCTCTCACCCCCCACCGTCGATCGGCTCTCTGACGATCGTCGTACGACGGCGAACGTCGGGTGCGAGAGATCCCCAATCTGATCCGCCACCGACGGAAGCCTGCGCACGGGTGGAGGGGTTCGGCTGGCGGGGTGGGTCAGCCGGCGTCGAGTAGCTCCAGGACCGCGTCGCGGGCGGCCAGTACGGCTGTCTCGGATTGCGGATTGTGGTTGAGGATGTCGAAGGAGTGCTGCCCGTCCGGCACCTCGATCACCCGCAGCGGCCAGCCCTGGGCGGTCGCCGCGGGGAGGAACGCGTCGATGCCGGCCAGCACCGGTGGGATGTCCTGGCCGGCCCGGGTCAGCACCAGTCGGCGCGGACCTGCTCGACCATGGCGGCGATGTCGTCGGCTGCGGCGGGCAGCGCCGACAGGTCGGACACCTGGTAGCTGACCAGCGCGGTGACCACGCCGCTCGCGGCGAGCAGCGCGCCGTAGCCGCGGTAGAGCAGCCAGTCGCGTGGGTCGGGCGCATCGGGCGGCAGGGGTGCGCCGTGCACCACCACGACGGCGGGCGCGGGACCACTGTGGGTGGGCAGGTGCAGGTCGCCCCGGCGACGATCTACAGGGGACGGTCGGTCAGGCTGGGTCGCCGGGCTTCGCGGTGTCGCCGGCCTGGGCGTGCCGCTCCAGGAGCCGCTGCCGGATCTCCTCCGGGGTGTACGCGCGCCGACGCCGTTCCGCCCGCGCGATGACCACACCGGAGGCCGCGACGCCGGCGAGCCCGGCCAGCCCGAGAACCTTCCACCACCGCATTCGTTGCCGCATCGGCCTAGGCTAGACCCTCATGAGCATCAGCCTGGATGAGGCCGTCGAGTTGACCCGGACCGGTGACGTGTGGGTGTTCCGGGGTCGCAGCGTGCCGGACCGGGCGATCCAGTTCACCACCAACAGCCCGGTGAACCACGTCGGGATGGCGGTGGTGCTGGACGACATGCCGCCGCTGATGTGGCACGCGGAGCTGGGCAGGTCGTTGCCGGACCTGTGGTCGGGCAGCCACCAGCGCGGCGTCCAGCTGCACGACCTGCGGGACGCGGTCTGCGTCTGGGCCAACCGGTACGGCCAACGGGCCTGGCTGCGGCAGCTCGACCCGCCGGTCGACGCGGAGATGGAGCGGGCGGTGCTGCGGACGATCGCGCGGTTGGACGGCACGCCGTTCCCGTCGACCGCCCAGTTGGCGTGGCGCTGGGTGCGTGGTCGGGTGCCGGCGCTGCCGCGCCCCGGCCGGCTTCCCGCGCTGCCGCACCTCGGTCGGCTGTCGGCGCTGTCACGCCTCGGCCAGCCGACACCTCGACCGACCACGGCCGGCCGCGCCAACCAGGCTGACCGCGCCAACCCCTCCGGCCCGGCCAGTCCGGCCCGATCAGCGGGGGAGCGGGACCGGGCGCTGGAGACGGCGTACTGCGCCGAGGTGGTGGCGGTGACCTATGAGGCCATGGGGTTGCTGCCGGCGGGCCGGCGTCCGAACTGGTATGACCCGGGGCGGTTCTGGAGTGGGGACGACCTTGGTCTGGCCGCCGACGCCCGGTTGGGTGCGGAGATCGAGGTGCGGGTGCCGCCGCGTTGAGGTTTGACCTGTGCGGTGACCGGCAATTGCTGTGACCGTGAACGCCTCCACGGATCTTGACACGTTGGCCGACTTCTTCGACCGGTACGGCGTGGCGTTGACCTCCGGCGATCTGCCGGCCATCGCCGGCTGTTACGCCCTGCCAGGGTTGGTGGTGGCCGACACGTACAGCTTCTCGTTCACGTCGGCGGCGGCGGTGGCGCTGTCCTTCGTGGGTGCCGCACCCGACTACCAGGACCGGGAGTTGGTCGCGGCCCATGCCCGGATCGAGGACGTACAGCCGGTGTCCGCGCTGTTGACGATGGTTGCGGTGGAGTGGGAGTTCCTGGACAGTCGGGGGCAGGCGGTGCCCGGGGAGCGGTACCGCTACCTGCTGCGCACCTCGGATGACGGCCCACTCATCTGCACGGTCGTCCGGACGGGCTGACCGACCGGGGCCGGTCGGCCCGATCCGTACCCGCCCGGTTTTTGGTCCGTGCATCGCTGGCTACGCTGTCGCGTCGGTGGGGACGAGGGGAGACCTGATGGCAGTGCGGCCGGACGGTGCGGCAGATTCGCGGGCGGCGCGAGTGTTGGCATCGGTGCCGTGGATCGTGGTGCTGCTCGGTGTGTGCGCGCTGGTGGTGCTTCTGGTCATCGCGCTGTTGTCGTTCCGGACCAGGGAGCGGGACGCCCCTCGGCAGGCCGCGCCTCCGGCGTTCCTGCCGACCGTGCCGGCCGCCGCGTCGGCCACCGGTGGGCCGACCCCGGCCGGTGTGGAGCGGCGTTCGGTGTCGCCGCGCCCGTCGCGCAGCAGTCGGACGCCGTCGCCGCGGGCCACCGTCACCGGCTCGCCGACTCCGGGGCGGACGAGCGTGCTGGCGGCGCCGGCGGCACCGGCGGACGACACGGTCAGCGCCCGGTACCAGGTCGGTACGGACGGCTGGGACGGGGACGCGGCGGTGCTCTCGATCGCCAACGAGTCGAGTCAATCGGTGGACTGGCAGGTGGAGTTGGCTTTCGACGACGACACGTGGAGTCTGCGCGTGGGTGATGACTCGGGCGTCTCGGTGCGGGGGCGTGGGGACGGGGAGTTCGTGTTGCGCGGTACCCGTTCGCTGCAACCGGGTGACTCTCGGACGCTGCGGTTGCGCGTCGGCTGGGGTGAGTCGGCGGAGCGACCGCTCAAGTGCACGATCAACGGGGTCGACTGCCGGATCGGCTGAGCTGGAGCCGGGTCGGTGGTACGGCGGCGTTGTGCCGCCAAGGCTTTCCGGCCCGGGCCGCCGATCGCTACGCTGCCCGGACGGTCCGCTGAAGGAGGTACATGTCCGGCATGCGTCGTACTGCGCGCCCGCCGCACGGTCCGGTCGCGATCGCAACGTCACCCTGGATCGTGGTGGGCGCCGGTGTGGTCGTGATGGTGGTCCTGCTCTTCGTGGCCCTGGGCGCGTACCGGGGACGTAGCCCCGCGCCGGACGGCGCCCAGCCGCCGGCGCTGCCGGTGCCGTCCGCGGTGGCGGCGCCGAGCGTACCCACGTCGGTGCCGTCTCCCGCGCCGGTGCTGCCGGGGTTGTCCGCGCGTGCGAGTGGGTTGCCGCCGAGCGCCGCGGCCGGGTCCGGTTCACCGTCGGCCGATCCGACGGTCGGTTCGACCGGGAGGCCGACGGCGACGCGGTCGCCGAGCCGGGCCGCGCCGGGTCAGCCGGGGATGACCGGGCGGTACCGGGTGGTGCAGAGCTTCGACGGGGGTTTCATCGGCGAGGTGGCGATGGCCAACGTGTCCGCCCAGAGCCGTGGTTGGACGGTGCGGTTGGAGTTCTCCGGTGGACGGCTGGTGACCGCCTGGGTCGAGGGCGTCCCGCAGGGGACGGTCCGCCAGTCCGACGACGGCTTCACGTACGTCAGCGGGGTTGAGGTGTCGCCCGGCGGTTCGGTGTCGTTGCGGTTCCACATGGAGCGGACGGTCAGCACGCCACGGGAGTGCACGGTGGACGGGGTGCGCTGCAACGGGCTCTGAGCGGCGCTTCCGCAAGGAAGCTGCTTTGTTGCGACCATGTTTGCAAAGTATTGCAGAATGTTTCGGCAAGGGTTAGCGTGCGGCCAATCAGCGACCAGAGGAAGGCGTCGATGAAACCCCCGCCGATACCGCGCACCGCCCTGCTGGCCCTTGCCTCCCTGCTCACCGTCACGCTCGCCGGCGCTCCGGTCGCCGTGCATCCCGCCGCCGCGAGCCCTCGGCCGTCCGACGGCGCCCCGCTCGCGATCGGCGGCGCAACCCAGTGGGGCGACGAACCCACCGCCGAGGCGCTGCTGAAGGCCGGCGGCACCTCCGCCCGCGCCGAGCAGTTCTACTTCGTCCTGCCCGACCGGTTCGCCAACGGAGACCCCCGCAACGACCGGGGCGGCCTCACCGGTGACCGGCTGCGAACCGGCCTCGACCCCACCGACAAGGGCTTTTACCACGGCGGCGACCTCAAGGGCGTCATCGACAAGTTAGACTACATCCAGGGGATGGGCACCACGGCCATCTGGCTCGCCCCGATCTTCAAGAACCGGCCGGTGCAGGGGGCCGGCAACGACATCTCGGCCGGCTACCACGGCTACTGGATCACCGACTTCACCCAGGTGGACCCGCACTTCGGCACCATGGAGGAGATGAAGCGGCTGGTCAAACTCGCCCACCAACGCGGCATCAAGATCTACCTCGATGTGATCGTCAACCACACCGCCGACGTCATCACGTACGCCGAGGACAAGTACGCGTACGTGGACAAGGCGACCTCGCCGTACACCGACGCGCAGGGCCGGGCGTTCGAGGACCGTAACTACGCCGACGGCAGCCGGGCGTTCCCGGTGGTCAACCAGGAGTCCTTCCCGTACACGCCGACGTTCGCCGAGCCGAAGGACGCCGGCGTCAAGGTCCCGGCCTGGCTGAACGACGCCACCATGTACCACAACCGGGGTGACTCCACCTTCGCTGGCGAGAACAGCGAGTACGGCGACTTCTTCGGCCTCGACGATCTGTGGACCGAACGCCCCGAGGTGGTCCGCGGCCTGACCAAGGCGTACGGGGACTGGATCGGCGCGACCGGCGTCGACGGGTTCCGACTGGACACCGTGAAGCACGTCAACATGGACTTCTGGCCGCAGTTCAGCCAGGGCATCGAGCGGGCCGCCGAGCGGGCCGGCAAGAAGGACTTCTTCATGTTCGGCGAGGTGTACAGCGCCGACCCGGAGATCAGCTCCAGCTACGTCCGGCAGGGTGGCCTGCCGGCCACCCTCGACTTCGCCTTCCAGGAGGCCGCGCGAGGCTTCACCGCCGGCGCCGGCTCCGCGAAGGCGCTCGCCGACGTGTACGCCCGCGACGACCTCTACACGGCCCGGGACACCGACGCGCGCCGGTTGACCACCTTCCTCGGCAACCACGACATGGGCCGGATCGGTTCGTTCATCGCCGGTGGCGGCAGCGATCCGGCCAGTCACCTGCGTCGCGACCAGCTCGCGCACCAGTTGATGTTCCTGACCCGTGGCCAGCCGGTGGTCTACTCCGGCGACGAACAGGGCTTCACCGGCCCGGGCGGCGACAAGGACGCCCGCCAGGACATGTTCGCGTCGAAGGTTCCCGACTACCTCGACGACGACCTGCTCGGCACCGACCGCACCCACGCCAGCGACCAGTTCGACCCGGCCCACCCGCTGTACCGGACCATCGCCGACCTGGGCCGGCTGCGTCAGGCCCACCCGGCGTTGCGCGACGGTGTGCAGGTCACCCGGTACGCGGCCGACGGGCCGGGCGTCTTCGCCGCCTCCCGGATCGCCCCGGCCGACCGCACCGAGTACGTGGTGGCCGTGAACAACGCCGACACCGCGCAGACTGTCACCGTGGACACCTGGTCGGCCGGCGCCACCTTCACCGGCATCTACGGCGGCTCGGGCGACGCGAAGGCCAGCGGCGACGGCGAGTTGACCCTCACCGTGCCGCCGCTGTCGGCGGCGGTGCACCGGGCCGGCAGCCCCATCGCACCGGCGGCCGACAAGCCGACCATCACCATCACCAGCCCCGCTCCGGACGCGTCGGTCGCCACCCGGGCGGCGGTCACCGCCCGGGTGACCGGCGACCCACTGGCCACCGTCACCGTCGCGGCCCGGGTGGCCGGCGGCCGGTGGACGCTGCTGGGCAGCGCCGACCACGCCCCGTACACCGTGCAGCACGACCTGACCGGCCTGGCCGGCGGCACCCGGGTCGAGTACAAGGCGGTGGTCCGCGACGGCCGGGGCCGTACCGCCACCGCCCGGTCCACCGCGGTCGTGGGCACCCCGCCGCAGGGCAGCTCCCGGGAGTGGGCGGTGGTGCACTACCAGCGCCCCGCCGGCGGGTACGACGACTGGGGGCTGTACGCCTGGGGTGACATCGACCCGGCGTACGTCACCGAGTGGCCGAAGGGGCAGCCGTTCGCCGGGGAGGACTCCTACGGCCGGTTCGCCTGGGTGAAACTCAAGCCGGGCGCGACGTCGGTGAACTTCCTGGTTGTCGACAAGGCTGGTACGAAGGACGTCGCCCAGGACCGCAGCATCGACGTCACCCAGACCGGCGAGATCTGGCTCAAACAGGGCGACCCGGCGATCTACCCGAGCAGGCAGGCGGCCACCGGTGAGCCGGCCCCGCCGGTCGAGGAGGGCACCGCCGTGCTCCACTACCGGCGGGCCGACGGCAACTACGACGGCTGGGGCCTGCACCTGTGGGACGGCGCGGCCAACCCGACCGAGTGGACCGCCCCGCTGCGGCCGACCTCGATCGACGCGTTCGGGGCGGTGTTCCGGGTGCCACTGGCTGCCGGTGCCACCGGCCTGAACTACATCATCCACCAGGGTGACACCAAGGACCTGCCCGACGACCAGCGGCTCGACTTCGCCAGCGCCGGCCGGGAGGTGTGGCTCCTTGCCGCCACGCCGGGCCGCCTGCTGCCGTCGACGGCCACCACCGCCAGCGGGGACACCGACATCAGCAAGCAGAAGGCGCACTGGATCGACCGGTCCACCGTGGCGTGGCAGACACCGCCGACCAACGGCAAGACGTACGCGCTGGTCGCCGCGCCCACCGGCGGGGTCAGCGTGGTCGACGGGGAGCTGACCGGCACGTACACCACGTTGCCGCTGCGGGCACAGCGCAACGGGCTCACCGAGGCCCAACGCGACAGGTTCCCGCACCTGTGGTCGTACCGTAGCTTCGCCCTGGACCGGGCGGACCTGGCCAAGGTCCCGGCGGCGCTGCGGGGGCAGCTGCTGGTCACCGAGCGCGACGCCGAGGGCGCGCTGCTCGCCGCGACCGGCGTGCAGCTCCCCGGCGTGCTCGACGACGTGTACTCCCGGGCGACCGACGCCACCCTCGGGCCCACCTTCGCGGGCCGGACGCCGAGCCTCGCGCTGTGGGCGCCGACCGCCCGCAGCGTGCGCCTGCAACTGTTCGACTCGCCCACCGCCGAGCCGAAAACGGTGCCGATGCGCCGCGACGACCGCACCGGCGTCTGGTCGGTGCGCGGCGACCACAGCTGGACCGGCACGTTCTACCGGTACGAGGTACGGGCCTGGCAGCCGGCGACGCAGCGGATGGTCACCGCGTCGGTCACCGACCCGTACTCGGTGGCCCTCGCCGCGGACTCCACGCACAGCCAGTTGGTCGGCCTGAGCGATCCGGCGCTGGCACCCCCCGGGTGGCGCACGCTGCGCAAACCGGCGCCGGTGCCGCCCGCGAAGGCGCAGATCACCGAGCTGTCCGTGCGGGACTTCTCCATCGCCGACGACACCGTGTCGGCCGAGCGGCGGGGGACGTTCCTCGCCTTCACCGACCCGAAGACCGCCGGCATGACCCACCTGCGGGCGCTCGGCGACGCCGGGGTCACCCACCTGCACCTGCTGCCGGCGTTCGACTTCGCGACGATCCCCGAGAGGCGGGCCGACCAGCGCCAGCCGGCCTGCGACCTGGCGGCGCTTCCGCCGGATTCGCCGGAGCAGCAGAAGTGCGTGGCGGCGGTCGCCGAAACCGACGGCTACAACTGGGGGTACGACCCGCTGCACTACACCGTGCCGGAGGGCGGCTACGCCGTCGACCCGGTCGGCGCGGCGCGGACCACCGAGTTCCGGCGGATGGTCGCCGGGGTGAACGACGCCGGGCTGCGGGTGGTCATGGACGTCGTCTACAACCACACGTCGGCGTCCGGCACCGACGCGAAGTCGGTGCTCGACCAGATCGTGCCCGGCTACTACCACCGGCTGCTGGAGGACGGCGCGGTCGCCAACTCCACCTGCTGCGCCAACACCGCTCCCGAGCACGCCATGATGGGCAAGCTGGTGGTCGACTCGCTGGTCACCTGGGCCCGGCAGTACAAGGTGGACGGTTTCCGCTTCGACCTGATGGGTCACCACCCGAAGGCGAACATCCTGGCCGTCCGTACCGCCCTGGACCGGTTGACCGTCGCCCGCGACGGCGTGGACGGCCGGTCGATCCTGCTCTACGGCGAGGGCTGGAACTTCGGCGAGGTCGCCAACGACGCCCGTTTCGTGCAGGCCACCCAGGCCAACATGGCCGGCACCGGCATCGGCACCTTCAACGACCGGCTGCGCGACGCGGTGCGCGGCGGTGGGCCGTTCGACGCCAACCCGCGCGTGCAGGGCTTCGCCTCCGGGCTCTACACCGACCCGAACGGCGACGCGGTCAACGGGTCACCGGCCGAGCAGAAGGCCCGGCTGCTGCACGCCCACGACCTGATCAAGGTGGGGCTCACCGGCAACCTGCGCGGCTACCGGTTCACCGACACCGCCGGGCGTGAGGTCACCGGGGCGCAGGTGGACTACAACGGCTCCCCGGCCGGCTACACCGCCGCGCCGGGGGAGGCCGTCACCTACGCCGACGCGCACGACAACGAGATCCTGTACGACGCGTTGGCGTACAAACTGCCGCAGGCCACGACGGCGACGGACCGCTCCCGGATGCAGGTGCTGGCGCTGGGCACGGTGGTGCTGGGGCAGGGCACCGGGTTCGTCACCGCCGGCACCGAACGGCTGCGGTCGAAGTCGCTGGACCGCAACTCGTACAACTCCGGTGACTGGTTCAACCAGATCCGCTGGGGCTGTGAACGGGGCAACGGGTTCGGCGCCGGTCTGCCGCCCGCGCCCGACAACGAGGACAAGTGGTCGTACGCGAAGCCGCTGCTGGCCGACCCGGCGCTGGTGCCGGACTGCGCGGCGATCAACACCACCGACGCCCGGTACGCCGAGTTGCTGCGCATCCGGGCGTCGTCGCCGGTGTTCGGGCTGGCCACGGCCGACGAGGTGCAGAAGCGGGTCGCCTTCCCGCTCTCCGGCAGGGCGGAGACGCCCGGCGTGCTCACCATGACGCTCGACGGCCGGGGCCTGGACCGGCGGTGGACGTCGGTGACGGTGGTCTTCAACTCCACCCCGCAGGCGGTGACGCAGCAGCTCGCCGGGCTGCGCGGCGCGGACGTCACGCTGCACCCGGTGCTGCGCGACTCCGCGGACCCGGTGTTGCATACGGCGTCGTTCGACGCGGCGAGCGGCACGTTCCGGGTGCCGGCCCGCAGCGTGGCGGTCTTCGTGCAGCGCTGACCCGAACGAAGGGCCGGCCCCCTCCGCTCTCACGGAGGGGGCCGGCCCTTCTGCGTCAGCCGATCGTTGCCGCTACCCAGGCCGGGCGGACAGAAGTGTCCTTACCCCCCAGGGGATGCAGATTAGCTACTTACTGCGCCTTAAGTCCTAGATGTTACGAAACCTGCAAACTCCTCTCGTTCGGTATGAATCAGCCTAACGTTCGTCTTGGCTCGTCCTCCTGAGCCGACCAGAAGGGAATGAGGAACATGTCGATGAGGTTCTTGACCAAGCTCGCCAGCGGGATGGTGTTGGGCAGCGCCGCGCTGCTGCTCGCTGCGCCCGCCACCGCGCTCGCCGCGCCCGACGACGGGCCAACAAAGGAGACCACGGCCTCGAACCAGGGGCAGAAATCGGAGAAGTCAGACGACAAGCCAAAGACGTTCGCCCTGAAGGACAAGGACGGTAACGGGGTCACCTGCGCAACCACCAAGCAGATCAACGAGCAGAACATCTCCAATATCGTCAAGGACAACACCATCGAGGACAGCGTCGTCACCTTCAACCTGAACGCTGCGCAGTCGGCGACGAACGACAACAGAACCCAGCCCAACACCATCGTCGTCTGCATCCGCGACCTCGAGGTGGAGGTGGACGTGGAGACCGACCTGCTCGGCGACCTCCTCAGGATGGTCGAGGCCAGTATCGGCCGGGTTGGATCGCCGGTGGGCCAGCCTGCCGGCGACACCGCCGCGGCTGGCGGCGCGTACGCGGGTCCGGACGGAGCCTGGATCCTCCCGAGCACGGCCGGCGTCGCGGCCGGTGACGGCGGCGCGTTCTCCGACACCAACACCGGTGTTCTGACGGCGACCGGTGCCGGCATGGTGGGCGTGGGCGTGCTCGGTGGCATCGCACTGCTGCGTCGACGGTCGGCCGATGGCACTGTCGCCTAGGGCGGCCAGGAGCGCCGGCGGCCGCCACGGGTTCCCGTGGCGTGCCGTCGGCCTCGTCATGGTCGTCGTCGTCACGCTTGCCGGAGCAGGATTGATCGTGCACGCGGCCACCGTTTCTGATCCGGTCGGACCGCCACCACAGCCCGACCCCGCCGCCGCACCGCTGTCCCTGCTGTCGCCGTTGGCGGACGAACCGGCCACACCAGATCCGACGCCGAGCGAAGCCAAGGCGTCGCCGACCACCGGGGCGACCCACGGCGAGGCGCACAGCGCGCGCGACCGCCTCGAGAACGGATCCAAATCCGCCGCGACCCGCCCGTCTCCCTCACCGACGTTGGCCGGGATGCCGCGATCACAACCTACCCGCATCAGGATCCCGCGGATCGGCGTTGACGCGCCGACGACTCCGCTCGGGCTGGACCGGAACCAGCAGATCGCGGTCCCACCGTTCAACCAGCCCGATACGGCCGGGTGGTACAAGCTGGGACCGAGTCCCGGCGAGACCGGGACCGCGGTGGTGGTGGGCCACGTCGACTCACGCGCCACCGGGCGAGCAGTCTTCTTCCGCCTGGGAGCGCTGAAACCCAAAGACACCATCGAGGTGCTCCGCAAAGACGGCAAGAAGGCCCGATTCATTGTCGACGGCGTGGTCCGCTACCCGAAGACCAAGCTCCCGCTGAAGCAGGTCTACGGTCACACCGGCAAGGCGCAGCTCCGCGTGATCACCTGTGGTGGCGGCTACGACAAGGCAGCGAGGTCGTACAGGGACAACATCGTGGTGTTCGCGACGCTGGTGCGGTGACCTCTTGACTCCCTGTCCCTCGTAGGTGGTGACCTGCGAGGGACAGCCGCAGATGCGTGTCCGCAGCCGCCGTGGATCGTGCCGGACGGGCTGTGGCAGCGCATTCGAGCCGTTGCTTGCGCCCCGGGTGCCCAAACCACAGCGCCGGACCGGCAGGTGCTGTGCGGATCTTTCGCGCTGGACACCGGCACACTGGCGGCTGGTACCACGGCATGAAAGAGCTACGTATCCGGTGGGAACGTGGCGGCGACGTCCGCGAAGCCTTCTTCGCGTCATCACGTCCGGCACGTTTCCCGAGCTTTGTTAGGACGTCTTATAGCAGCCAGAGGCATGTTCGCCTCAGAAACCTGAAAAGCGCTCCGAACAGACATGAAGCTCTCTTATGTTCGTGGTGGCTCGTCTTCCGGAGCCGACCAGAAGGGAGTGAGGGACATGTCGAAGAAGTTTCTGACCAAGCTCGCCGGCGGGGTGGTGCTGGGCAGCGCCGCACTGCTGCTCAGTGCGCCCGCCGCCGCGTTCGCCGCGTCCGACGGGGAGTACGGGGAGTCCAGGGCGAAGGACCGCAACGGATTCGTTTGCGCGACCAACGAGCAGCTCAACGAGCTGATCGCCGCCAACATCATTAGCGACAACGACATCGAGGACAGCGAAGTCACCTTCGAGCAGTCCGTGACGGTTGACGCGACGAACGACAACCGGACTCAGCCCAACAACCTCATCGTCTGTATCCGCGACATCGACGTGGACGTGGACGTGGAGGACTAGGAGCTGCGCGAGCCGCTCGAGGGGTGCCGGCATCAGCGGGGCCGCTCGTGCGGCTCGGCGGTGGGCCAGCATGCCGGCAACGCGCTCGGTGGCATCCCACCGCTGCGTCCTGGCCAGGAGGGCCAGCGGCGGTCACGGGTTCCCGTGGCGTGCCGCTGGCCTCTTCTTTGTCGTACTTCTGATGCTCACCATGCAGGATGATTGGCTCCCGGCGACCAACGGCGGTACGCGGTGCCGTGGACACCCCGCAGCCGGGCGGCGGGTGCGGCCACGTATGGCCCGGTGGTGGTGTTGGCGCCTGCACCATCCCGGCGAACACCGCCCGAGCCTCGATCGGCGGCATACGTGAACGGCCGCCGCTGCCCGCGAACGCACACACCACCTCGGCCGCCACGACCGAACCCTTCGCCACCGGGTCCTGTGGCACAGAGAACTGTGGAAGACCTGTTCGGTCGGCCAGCATCTGCCGATCCCCACGGCGTTACGAGCCACCCGTCAGCTCCCGATACTGATCGTCACGCAGGTCGGAGGCCGGGCTGCCGGCGATGTCGGGTCTCCGGACGTCCGTGAACAGATCGGTGTCGGCACGCAGGTGACACGTCCGGCTGGATGAGTTCTCGTGCCAGGTAGCCGCTCAGGGCTCAGAGTGGCACAGGTCGGCGCCGGCATTCTTCTCAACCGGTGCGGTGTGGCCCCGACCGCCGGTGACGTGCCCCCGATCGCGGCTGTCACGCCCTTCCTGGGCTGGCGATGGCCGGCCCCTTCCGCGTCCCACCGACCGGACGGGTCGGTCCGGGTCGGCCGCGTTCCGCCCGGCCCGTCGGGTGGCTGATGTGGCGCGTCGGCTCCGGCAACGAGGTCATCGGCACTGCGGCTCAGCAGCTCGCGCGGCTGCTGCTCGAGCACGATCTGATCAAAGTCGGGCTGGCCGGCGCACTCGCCGGTCACCGATTCACCGACTCCGTCGGACCAGAGGTGACCGGCGTCCAGGTCGACGACAACGGCTCGCCCGGCCGGTTGCGCCGCCGCATTGGGAGAGGCGGTCACGCGGGCAACCTCGGCGGCGGACCGTCCCGGATGCAGGTGCTCGCGCTGAGCACCCGTAATGGGGCAGGGGACCGGCTTCGTCACCGCCCGCACCGAGCGGCCGCGACGCCCGGTACGCCGAACTGCTGAAGGATTCGCGCCTCCTCGCCGGTGTTCGGGCTGATCATCGTGGAGCACGTGCAGCAGCCGGCGCCTTCCCGCTCTGCGACGAGGCGTGGACCCCGGCGCGCTCACCAGGACGCTGGACGCTCGCGGCCTCGACGGGCGCCGAAAGTCCGTGATGGTATTCAACGCCATCCCAGGCGTGGCGACGCAGCAGCTGATCGGGCTGCGCGCGGCGGACGTGGTGCTGCGGGCCTCCGCCGACGAGGTACTGCGGACGGCCACGATCGCCGCGGCCACCTGCCGGCGCGGAGCGTCGCGGTCTCGTGCGGCAGTAGTACGGCAGTGGCCGGCCCCCTCACGCGGTGACCACGGAAGGGGGCCGGCTCGTCTCTCCTGGCGGCGGTCCTCCGGCCCGCCGGGTCCGATCCGGTTGGACCGTTCCCGGGCGGGCCGGAGGGGGTTGCCTTAGCCGATGCCGTCAACGGTTCGGCTGTTCACTGCGCGGCCGGTCAGGCGTGGCAGTCTTTGACGTTGACGCAGTTCTTGGGGTCGTTGTCGGTGACGGTGGATTTGTCGTCGAGTTCGA
>NZ_JCADBI010000035.1:0-16465 GCF_059358895.1 Micromonospora sp. BQ32
AGGTAGACGGGTTGGCCGAACTCGTCGATCCCGATGAAGATCGGGTCGAACATCGACAGGCCAGGACCCACCGGCACCGCGTCGGCGGTGGTGGGGATCGTGGTGGTCATGAGGTGCCCTCCTGGGCGTTGTGGGCGCGAGGAGCCACACGAACGAGCCGCCATGGCTCCTCGCGTCCGGAATGGGTGGGGTCAGATCCAGTCGGAGGTGTCGTCGTCCTCGACGGACGACGCAGACGAAGCCGCGGGCTTGCTGCCGTTGGCGGTCGTGGCGGCCGGCTTAGACCCCTGCTCCATCACCCGGCGCATGTGGTGTCAGCTGCACGGACTAGTCAGCCTCGAACTCGCCGGCTACCTCACCTCAAACCACCCGTCTGATGACGAGTTCCGCCAGTACCTACGGGACCTTGCGGTTGGAGCCGGCGACACACTCGAGCAAGCCCAGGCATCGGTAGCGCTAGCCCTAGACAGAGCGGACAACACCTGACGACAGCCCGCCGCGCCAAACACCGGCGGGCAGAAGCAATCCATCACGAAACGCATCATCGCGATGCTGCAAACCGTCGTTTCGAATGCACGCTCATGCCGCTGACCGCGCGTCTTGACCGGCAGCGAGGATCGGACGCCCCAGCGAAGGCGGCACGCCGGTTACGCACTGTGACAGCCGAGCCCGGGAGAGTCGATCGACTGTCACCCTTCAAGTGAAGCCGATGTGTAATGGATCAAGTGGAGCCCGACAGTCTGTCGGGCTCCGGTTGATGCGTTACGCGGTCCCCTATCCGCTGGCTAACGATCGTGAACCTCCGGCCGAAGACGCGGATGCGGCAACATTCGCTTCTAGCCGATGAGCCAGCGGCGATCGAATTTCCTCGTGGCGGCCCTCGAGGTTGGGGCACCGCAACTCACTTGACCGGTGCGGTTCGCCCACGATTGGGTGGCGCCGTGAGCAGACTGTGGACCGCCCCCGAGGACGACCCCAGGACCTTCGGTCAGCCCGTCGGCGAAAAGGCGACCTACCGGGAGTACCTCGGCAACTACCGTCTGACCATAGAGATGAAGTGCGGCGGACTGGACGCCGAGCAGCTCGGCCGACGCTCGGTACCGCCCAGCACCCTGAGTTTGCTCGGCCTGGTCCGCCACCTGGCTCAGATGGAGAACCACTGGTTCCAGCGCGTGCTGCAAGGGCGAACTGACGCACTGTGCCTTTACAAGGAGGACAACCCGGATTGGGACTTCGGGGACGAGGTCCCCGACCCAGCGGTGGTGAAGGACGCCTTTGCAACCTGGAAGGCCGAGATCGCCAAGGCGGACGAATGGCTCGACGCCCTCGAGGAGGCCGACCTGGGCCGCGAGGTGCCGGTCGACGGTGGCAGCCACGCCACGCGCGACGTGCTTGTCCACGTGATCGAGGAGTATGCGCGGCACGCTGGCCACGCCGACCTCCTGCGCGAGTGCATCGACGGGCGAACCGGCCTCTGACCAACCGGGGCGGTGGGTCAGCATAAGGACCGCCGTCAGGACGCAACCTCACCGTGAGGAACGGCGGTGAAGCAGAACTGGGGCGGCCCGGAGCCAGTGAGTGACAAACTGGGTGACGATCACGACGGACACCCGTGGACGCGTCAGGACGAAGTCAGATCGTCTCAGCAGTTCAGCCGATGCTTCAGGGCAGTTCGGAGGGCCGTGTTGGTCGCCTGGGGGTCAAGGGTCGTCGGTTCGAATCCGGCCGTCCCGACAGAGAAAAAGCCCTGACCAGCGGAAACGCTGGTCAGGGCTTTAAGTTTGCCTATGGGGTTTTGAACCGCCCCCGAAAACCTCCATTTACCGGGGTCGGCGACCAGGTTCGTCATCCCCGCGCATCGTTGGGCAATGCGGGTGTGGGACGTCGCCCGCGGTCGGCGCCGAGTCGCTCGAGGATGTCCGAAACGTCCGGGGCTTGGGCGGGCTTGGCGATGTAGTACGTGGCGGTGACCTCCTCGCTGGAGTGTCCCAGCTGTGCTGCGGCGCTTTTCGTGTCGGTCTCTTCCTTGATGAGGGTGGTGACGGTCTTGCGGAAGGTGTGTGTGTGTGTGGGGGGGGGGGTGACCCAGGCGAGGTCGGTGTCGGCGCGGGCCTCACGCCACTGGCGGCGGACGTTGTTGGGCGAGAGCCAGGTGCCGCGTCGGGAGGCGAAGATTGCGTCGTGGGGGTTGTCGGCGGCGACGAGTTTGCGGGCCATGATCATGCCGACGGCGAACCGGGGCAGCACGACCATTCGCCAGCCGGCGTCGCTCTTGGTCCAGGGTTGGCGGAAGAAGCCCTGGCCTTTGACGAAGACGAGCGTGCCGCAGATCGTCAGGGTGGGGCGTTCGGCGACGAGGTCGAGGTCCTCCCATCGCAGGGCGAGGACCTCGCCGATGCGGGCGCCGGTGGCCAGCATCAGGTCGACGACGTCCGCCAGGTCGCCGCTGTGCCGTGATCCGGGCTTGCCGGGGATCGGTCGCTGCCAGTCACGGATAGCCGTGCGGACGGCCTGGAGATTCTCGTCGGTGAGGGCGACGACCGTGCGGCGGGGTCTATGAAGCCGGCCGGTGTCGCGTAACTGCTCCAGGTCCTGCCGGAGTCGATCACCTGCTGGGCGGTGCTGCTCTGGGACTGGCTTCTTCCCTTGGTCATCACCGCGATCGCACCAAGCGGCCTCAGGGTGCGGGTCAGAGCAATGCGGCCGATGAACCTCACTGGCCATCTTGGTGCACGGGCGTTACTGGGATGTTGGTAAGAACGGCGACACCAGGGGCCAAATAGTGGATCTTGGTAGGTGGTGTGGGACTCGCCATCGGCGTCTGCGCTGGCGTCCCGTCAGGGGATCCATGGCCGGGCATCCTGCGATGATTACCGGGGCGGTGATGTCCGCGAGACAGAGGAAGAAAATATGACACAAGGTGTCAGACTTTGGGTCGAGTATGGCTCCACCGGTCGGCGTCGATGGCGCGGACTGGGCACCACGGACACATATGGAATAGATAAGGACCTCCGTGCGCGAAACTTCAGAAGATCTCCAAGAGCTTCAGGCCCTCCTTGACGCCTCCCTCTCCCGCTCCACCTCGCACCTCCGCTCGATCATCAAGGCTGAAAGCACACTGACCGCGGAGCAGCTCACCCAGGTCCTCACCGGCATGCGCACCCTCGCCCTGTCCACCGTGACGGCCAAGGGCGAGCCACGGATCAGCGGTGTGGACGGGCACTTCCTGCACGGGAAGTGGCATTTTGGCACGGCGCGCAACGCCGCCAAGGCGCGCCATCTCGCGGCGCGGCCCGCCGTCAGCGCCGCGCATATGCGCGGTGAGGACCTAGGCGTGTTCACGCACGGCAAGGTGGAGATCCTCAACCCCCAGGACGGCGAGCCGGCCGCGGACTGGCCCGACTTGCTCGCGTACTTCAAGGACTTCTACGGCGACGGCGACGACTTCTTCGACTGGGAAAACGACGTGGTCTACTACCGGCTACATCCGCACTGGATGACCGTCTACGCCCCCGACATCGCGAAGCTCACTGCGGCGTCCCAGTCCTGATCCGCAGCACGGGCCGCATCGGGACCAGCCACGTGATGAGAGATCTGGTGAGGCGGCCGGGAGCCGGTCCGAACGGGGGCGCGGTGGTCGCGGAAGGCACTCCGGACACCGTCGCGACGGCGGACACCCCGACCGCCGGTTTCTTCCGGCGGTACGCGGCCGGCCTGCCGCTCCTGGAGGTGTGCGGAAAGGCGCGCGCTACTGCCGCCGTTTGAGATGCCAGCCCTCACACCTAGATCATCCTTTTGGCCTCCACTGGTACGGAGACTGGGCTCCGTTCGGCGACAGGGACCTGCCCGCCATGGGGCCAGCGCAAGCGACGTCGTGAGGAGGCCAGGGTTGGCGAAGCGCCTGCGGTCCATTGCCGGTTCCCGGGTGGTCCCTCCGGCAGGGTTCGAAGTCGCGTACGCCGGTCCCGACGGCGATGAGGTCCGTCGGACGATGGGTGAAGCGCGGAGGTGCCGTTCGAGCGGCTGTCGCCGGTGCGGTCGTTTCCGTCGTACCGGGGGCAGCGCAACTACCCGGGCTACTGCTGGTCGTCCAGTTCTGGAGCGCATGTCGGGTACGAGTCCCGGCTGGAGCGACGAGGCCATCGCAATGGATTTCGACCCGATGGTGGTCGCATTCGCGTTGGGCGACGTGGAGTCGCGGGAACTGGTTGAAGACGCGGTTCAGCGGGTGGGTGGATGAAGCGGCCCGCTACGGGTGCGGTGGCGACACGTACACGCCTCCGCGTTCTCCGGTCGCTTGATGTCGCCAAGCGGAGGGCCGTTCGGTGGTACCACCGCGCCCTCGTCCGAGCCTCCGGCCGCGCCCAAAGCCGGCACCACCAACCTGCGGGGCGGTGCGCCGCGCCCGGAATTGGCCGCGCAGCTCAGCCAGGCCAGCACTGATTGAGGCGGTATCCGATCCCGTGGGCCATCAGCGCTCCGCCCATGTACCCGGCGAACAGTGGCTGCACCTGGGACGGGACGATCGCGTGGGTGTTCAGCAGTGCCTTAATCTTGTCGGCGGCGCCCTGCGCGGCAACCCCGGAGTCGATCTGAGCCTCCTGCCAGGTCACCGGCGTACCGTCGCGAAGTCGCCGCGGCACTCCGATGTTCACGCCCACCACGATCTCCATCGGCGGGGCGAAGGCCGAGCCGCCGTGGTGGAAGACCACCGCTCTCACGCAGCCGGTCTCCTGCCAGTTCTCCCCCGTGGCCCGAAAGAGGAAAACACTGGGATCGACGACATCGGTGGTTGGTGTCTCCTCGACCGGCTCCTGCGGCTGCGCGACCGGCTCAGGGTGGTGTTTGGGAGCCTCGGCCTGCTGCGCTATGGGTAGGTCCGCGGGAACGGTGGCAGGTGCGAACGGAACGATGTCCGGATGGGAAGTCCGGTAAATCGTCATCGTCTCCCTGGCGTCGGTCTCCAGCATGCCCGTCTCGGGGTTGTGATGCGCGGTCCCCACCACATGGCCGGACGAGTCGACCAGGAACACCGTGTCGTGGGCGTGCGACCCGCCAGAACCCGTACCCCCACCTGAACCGGCATGGGCATGCCGGAGCCAGCGCAGATCGTCGAAGATGGAGCCGCCGGACTCCTGAGATTCGGCAGTCTCCATCACGGGATCGTCTCCGTAATCGCCATCGGCCATGCTCCACACAGTGGAAGATGACGGATCGAGAGTCCATCGGACGGACAGCAAGACGACACCCCGCCGGCCCAGTCCGACCCGAGGAGGAACGACGTCGGCTGTCTCGGCAGGACGTCTGGCGACCGCGGCGGCGGCCATCGGCCGCTACGAATAACTGCTGCGCAGGTTCTGGCTATACACGAGCGGTGGCTTCGACGTCCGACGCCTCCGAGGCGTACGCGCCGGGCAGCGAGGCTCGCACACCTTGCACCGTTTGACGCCCGAGCCCCGGCTCGAGCCAGGCGGTCAGCTTGGGAGCGGTCATTCGTGTCAACGCCGGCTGAAAGTTGACCCCTCCGAGGCTGGCGCGTTCGTAGCGGTTGGAGACCAGTTGGAAGAACAGGTTCGCGGCTTCGGCTTCGAAGGGAATGTAGCCGACCTCGTCGACGATCAGCAGCGGGATCCGGCCGAGTTTGACCAGTTCGTCTTGCAGGCGCCCGGCGTGGTGGGCGTCGGCGAGGCGGGACACCCATTGGGCGGCGGTGGCGAACGCGACGCGATGTCCGGCCTGGCAGGCCCGGATCCCGAGGCCGATGGACAGGTGGGTTTTGCCGGTACCGGGCGGGCCGAGGAAGACGACGTTCTCTTCCGATGCCACGAAGTCCAGGGTTCCGAGGTGTCCGATGGTCTCCCGTTTGAGGGAGCGTTGGTGCTCGAAGTCGAACTCCTCCAGGCTCTTGCGGGCCGGGAAGCGGGCTGCGCGGATATGTCGCCCGCCGCCGTTGACTCACCTATGGAAGGTGTAGCGGTTCTCGCGGTACTCGGCTGCGCCCTGCTTCTCACCCTTGTGGGGTCGCTCGTGGGGTTGACCGCGGTCACCCGCAGGCGCGACCGAGACCGGCGTGATGTGCTCCAACAGTGGGCCAAGCAGCACGATTGGACCTTCGTTCCGTCACCGAACGTCGACTGGGGTAGCCGACTACCGGGCCGTAACCGACGTGGTGTCTCCCTAGCCCTGTTCGGTGCGATTGGCGGCTACCGGGTCAGCGTTGCTGAATATTCCTACACCGACGGTCCACACCTCCACCAACGGCGACGGAATGGGCGGCACGACCACCAACACGTCCAGTCACAGCCACCCTTACGTCGTGGTGCTGGTCCACCTCGACGAACCTCATCCGACGATCGCTGTACAGCGGCGCACCACCGTCTCCCGAATTGGTCAAGTCCTGTTCGGCGACGCCGGGCCCGCCACCGGCGACCAGAACTTTGACAAGCACTACCGTGTAGCCGGTGAGCCGGTAGCCACCCGGCAGCTCATCGGGCCCGCTCTACGAGCCGAACACCTCGCCGGCACCGTGCCCCTCTGGGCCCTGCACCAGGCAGAGTTGATGACCTATCAGCCTGGTCGAATCGAAAGTCCGAGTCAGACCCCCGATCTGGCCGCACCCTCGATCCGTGTAGCTGCCCTGCTGAAGCAGAGAGATCAGCGATAGTTGTGAAGCGACTCTGTGGTGACGATAAGGACGACTATCGCTCAGCTTCGGCGACTCGTACCGGAACCGGTGGACGCGCAGGCCCCGCAGATCCAGGTCGGCCTGCACCCGGGCCACCTGGTCCCAGGTGGCGGGCGACGCCCAGAAACCCTGGAGGAGCACCAGGTCCGCGTCGATCAATGACGTCTCCGTAGCACGCAGTTGGATGCCCGTTCACGCAACGTGCCGGACCCTCTACGGCGAGTCGAACAGCAGATTCAAAGGGCAGCTGACCCAGAAGATCCGCTACGACTACGACTCCGCCGGCACCGCCAGCGCCTACAAGTGGCAGGTCCGCAACTTCAACGAGCGCTACCAACCGACCGGCGTCAACTACGCGATATCGATCGTCGCCGGGCTCGGCGTCACCTACGTCTATGGCTACGGCTACTCCCAGTACACCGGCGCCCCCACGACGATCGCGTACCCGGCCGGCGGCGGCCTGGTCAACGAGCAACTGACCACCGACTACGACGCCACGACCGGCATGCCGGTCCGCCTGGTCACCAGCCTCACCGGCTTCGTGGGCACCATAGCGACCGCCACCTACACCGCGTACGGCGAACGTAAAGGCTCGATCTACACGGTCCCCGGGATCAGCACCTACACACAAGAGACCGTCTACCGGGACGAGGCGACCCGCCGCGTCAATCGAACCACCATCGAACGGTCGACTGTCGCCGGCACCGTCTCGAACCGCCAGTACACGTACCAGGACGCCGGCAACCTTGAGTCGATCACTGATACCCCACAGGTCGGTGACGCGGACGCTCAATGCTTCCGCGACGACGCCCTGGGGCGCTTGACGACCGCCTGGACCCCGAAAGCCGGGATTTCCTGCAACACGGATCCCGCCCTCGCCAACCTCGGCGGACCGGCACCGTACTGGCAGGACTGAACCGTCAACGACACCGGCAGCCGGCGCACCGAAACCAGCAACGACAGCAGCGGAAAACCACACGCAGCTACAGCGTGCCCGACGGTAGCCCGGGAGTCGTACGACCCCACGCCGTCACCAACACGAAAACCGTAAATCCCAATCAGACGACCGTTAATCAAAAATACGAATACGACAAGTCGGGCAACACTACCTGCCGGCCCGCCGCCCACTTCCTCAACAACAACTGCGTTACTAGCGCCAACAACCACACCCTCGGCTGGGACGCCGAAGGCAAGCTCGCCACCGTCAGCTACGCCGGGAATACATCGAGACCAACATCTATGACTGAGACCGACCAGGCTGCCGTTCACGCAAATCGGGCTGCCCGCCGCGGGAAGGGCAAAAGCACCTCGCCTCAACCGCATGGAAAGGGTCAGCACCTCGGCGGCCGGGGCTCCGTCCAGAGCCCGCGCCAGTGGGGTAACCGTCGAAGCGGTTGATCCGTCAATACGGTCATTGGCGGCGAGGTGTCGCAGAGGCTGATCCAAGAATCGCGGTGCGCTCCTTCCTGGCAATGGTTCGCCCTTTCCGGAACGCGCGGAGCGGCTCATCCGCTCGTGCTGGATCAGGCGCTATATCACCAGGGTGTCGAACCGGCCTTCCCGACGGCGGACGTGCCCACGCCAGCCCGCGAGCAGTGCGATGAGAATCCAGCCGATGCCGCCGAGGACCAGCGAGCCCAGGGTGCCGCTGGAGTCGACCCGATCGGCCTCCTTGAGCTCGATCACCCCGTCCGGGTCGGTGAGTACGGTTAGGGTGTCGCCGATTTGGTAGCCGGGGTTGCTGCCCTGATAGGTCAGTGGCTCGTCGAGCGGACCATCGTCGCCCCGGAGCGCGAAAGTGTGCCGCTTACCGGCGACCTCGGCGTCGACGATGGTTACCTCCTGGCGGACGCCGCGCTGCTCCAGCGCCAAGTCGGGGGCGAGTCCCACCGATCCCACGAGTACGAACAGGGCGGGAACGAACGAGAGCAAGGACAGCCACATCGCTCGGTGCAGCACACGTACGACGACCATGAAGACCAGGCAGAAGGCGAGCCCCGTCACGATTGAAATCGCCTTCGACCCGACCGTGCCGTACGCGATGGCGGTGTTCAGCCCGACGAAAGCCAAGCCGAGCAGCACCACCAGCGCCGTCCTTCTGACCGACTTGCCCGCCGTCCAGGCCCCCGCCCACGGGGTGGAACCGGTCGGCGGCGCCCCGGCCGGGCCGAATCCGGTTGCATCGAATTCGGCGGGAGGCTGTCCGGTGAATCGCTGGTCGGCTGGCCACCCGTGGGCGGGCTGGATCCGGCCCGGTGGTGTGGGTTCGCGATGCACGGCCAAGATCGTAACAAGGGCTGACAACCCAACCTGAACCCGCGAGGAGCGTCGTTGAGTCCCTTGATCGCCGGGCAATTCCACGGGAAAGTCCGGCGTGGACGGTGAAGCCGCCCTCGCTACGCGGTTCTGTGCGAAGGTGACCGCCGAGGGCGGTAAATCGTTCGCGCATCCCGAGCAGCCCGACGCCGGCCGGTATCCGGCGTGGTCTTGCCGTCGTCATCGACTCGGATCGCGAGGAGGTCGGGGCAGTGGTCGACCGGACCGACGCCGCTGCAGCCGCGGAGTGCACCGTCAGGCCCGGGCCGACCAGCGGCGTACGATCACGACGGCGCCGGCCACCAGCGCCAGGCCCAGCAGGATCAGCGGCACTGCGGGCATCGGCCACGGCGAGTGGACGTATTCCCTGACGATCACGACAGCGCGGTGGGGCTCGTCGGTCGCGGAGCGGGTGAACCGGATGTCGTCGGTGATCTGCGCCGGTCTGAACTCCCCGTCGTAGCGGGTCAGGAAACGCGGGCCGAGCAACGCTGCGGACAGCCTCGGGTATTGCGGGTCCGGCTTCACCTCGCCTGCGAACGTCAGATCGGGCGCGTTGCCCTTGGGCGCCGGATTGCTGATATCCATTCGGTGGTCGGCCAGCACGTACAGGCGCAGCGGCTGACTACCCTCGGCCGTGGTCGACAGTCGCATCGGGTAGACCGGTGTGTCGGTCTCGAACTCCAACCGCATCGGCGGTAGTCCGGCGGAGAGGCTGCCGGAGGTCGGGGCCAGGCGCACCGCGACGACGAGCCAGCCCTCCGCGAGGTATGGTCCGAGCGCGCCTTCGAGGGCGGCGGGCAGGGTGAAGTCGTTGTCGCCCAGCCAGCCCGTCACGGCGGTGGCGTCGGTGCCGGCGAGTTGGGCGACCTCGTAGGGCCCAATCGCGATGTGGTCGACGACGGTGGCGCCCCGATCGGCCTGCGGGGGTGCACCCGCGCCGTTCCCGTCCACCCGCACGCGCCGCACCTTGACGTCCGGGCGGCTGATCCGGTCGAGCTCGCTGAAGAGTGCGCCGTCAGCCACCTCGAACCGGGCGCGGGCGGGAACCGGCATCAGGAACGCCGCCTGGGTCGCCTCGGAACGCGCCTGCACCGAGAGGGTGATCGACTCGGTGCGTCCGGTCAGCTCCACCAGCGCGGTCTCCTGCTGCGCACGCAGCGTGTCGTTGGCGACGAACGCCCCGCAGGCGCAGGCGCCGGACGTCGCGGGATCGACTGCCAGCATCGGGACGGCGAGCACAGCCACCACCCCGATCCGGGTTGCCATCCGGCCGATCGCCACGGCCCGTCGGACGCGGTCGACCACGGTCGGGTTCCGCCTTCCGGCCCGGCCGTCGGCCCCCTCGGCGATCTCTGGTCGGATCACCGGCCGGCCTGTTCCGTGGACTGTCACAGCACTCTCCCGTCGTGTCGTCGGCATGGTGTGCGTCTACTCCGGAGCGTGACCGGGCGAGGGCACCCTCGGCAGCACACCGCGAGGCCCAGTGCGCCCTCGCATTGATCAAGGAGGTTAACCTGCTTACCGTCGACGAACAGCGCCGCAGGCTTCGGATGGCCGCGACCCCCTACAGCCCAGGTCTGGGCCTCATCGGCCCTGGCCGGGTACCCCTTGAAGGAGACGACGTTGGGAAGAAACGGCCTGCGGTGGTCGATACCGATCATCGCGCTCGTACTGGGCCTGACCTCGTTGACGGGCTGCGCCATCGACAAGGGCTCGGCACTCGCCGCGGATTTCGAGCAAGAGTGGGCCGGCACCCCGGACGTCGTCAAAATCGACACCACCGACAACAACACGCTGCCCTTCCTCGGAACGGCGAGCGGCGTGCTGATCCTCAAGGACGGCACCTCGGCCGACCGCGTGACCGAGCTGGCGAACAAGCTGGGGGAGTACGTCGCCGGCCACGACAACACCACCGGCCGGATTACGGCGGACGGCATCACCTTCACCGTTGTCGCCGACAAGACCCGCGCCGGCAAGGTACTGGCGCTGTGGCACTCACTGACGGACGACGACCGGGTAGTGAACGGCGACATCAAGGATGCGCCCTGGAAAGAAAAGATTGACCGCTGGGAGATCAAGGTCACCGCGGTCAATCAGGCCGCCGCGATGGCGGTGTTCAAGGATCTGATGGCAGACGGCGACCAGCACCAGCCACTCTCGAGAGTGACCTCGCTGGAGGTCAGCACCGAGCGCGGCGTGCGGCCCTCGCTCCGCGTCGAGACCGACTTCAACGACGGTTTCCCCACCGAGGCGATCGCTGCGTACGACGCGGTGGTCGCTCGGTACCGCGTCGTCGGCGCGACTCTGCGACGTGATCGTGCGACAGGTTCGGCGGTGAGCATCGTCGTGGCGGACGGCGCGGATCTGGACCGTGCCGGCGAACTCGCCAGGACGGCGGCACCGACCCTCGGTGCCGCCGTCAAGGTCACCGGCGACGGCGGCGGCTGACCTGGCCGGGGACTGAGCACGGCGTCCAGTCGTCGGGTCCGGGCGGCCGACCAGGGACAGCGATGCGCAACGCAGCCGGAGGCTTGATCGTGTGTCACCGTTCGCAGTGGACTTCTTCGCGTACCCGCTCAGATCGTCAACGGCGCACCCGATAGCGCAGGTGAAGCACCCGGTTGCCCTGAATCACCACGTCAGGATCCTCCAACAGGTGCTGCGCGTCGACCGACCCGAAGTAGCGCTTGCCGGACCCGAACACAACGGGTACGACGTCCATGCGCACCTCGTCGACCAGGCCCGCGGCAAGCACCTGGCCACCGACGTCTCCAGCGGCTACCTCGACGACACGGTCACCCGCGAGCTTCTGGGCCGTGGCCACGGCTGCCTCGACGCCGTCGACGAAGTGAAACGGCGCCTTGGGGTCCCAGCCCTCGGGCTTCGGCCGGTGGGTTACGACGACCACGTGGTCGATCCCGCCCGGAGGCTTCCCGTCCCAGCCGTCCGTCATGTCGAAGACGTGGCGGCCGACGAGTGTCACTCCGATCTGGTCCCAGTACGGCCGGGTGTAGTCGTAGGCATTCCGGGGACGGCGTAGGCGGAGGACGACCACTAACCGGAGGTAGGACTTACTCGTCTAGGGCGCGGTTTAGATGTCAGCCGCAGTGGAGTAGGCGCCAGCGGCCAAGAGTAGATCAACTGTCTGAGAGTGGTCGCCTCGTAGCGCCCAGTCCAGTGGCGAGTAGCCGGCTCCTCGGTCTTCGCGAAGGTTCGGGTCTGCGCCGTGGGCGAGAAGTTCTTGCACGACGTCGGTATATCCCCAGGCCGCCGCCGCGCATAGGGGCGTTCCCTCCTGGCCGTGCCCGCTTTCGGTGTCTGGCGTAGCGCCGGCGGCAAGAAGAAGCCGCACGAGATCGACCGCGCCGTGCACGGATGCCTGGTAGAGCGGGGTCGTGCCCTCGCAGTCGGCCGCGTTGGGGTCCACTTCGACGCGCAGGAGGGCGCTGGCGACCGCTGCGTCTTCGCGGAGCACCGCCTCCATCAGGCGCTTGGCGAGTTTCTTTCGCTGCCGCTTGTTCACGGTCTTCAGGGTAGGCAGGTCCTGCAGTTCAGCGGGTGGCACCTTCAGAGCCAGTCGTTGATCGCGACGACGTGGAGGGTGGGCTGATAGCGCACGGCGAGTTTGTCGAACCGGGTGGCCACGGCCCGGTGGCGTTTGAGTTGGTTGATGCCGCACTCGATGGCGTGACGCGGCCGGTAGATGTGAGTGTCGAAGGTCGGTGGCCGGCCGCCCTTGAACCCCTTCTTGTGCCGGTTGGTGGCCTGGTCGATCCTGATGGGGATCGTGGCCGGGATGCCACGCCGGCGCAGTTCCGCCCGATTGCCGCAGGAGCTGTAGGCAAGGACCCGGTCGGGTCGGGTGCGGGGTCGACCGCCGTCGGGGCCGGGGACCCGGATGCGCGCCAGCACCCGGGTGAACTGCGGCTGTCGCCGCGCTGCCCGCCGGTCACCAGCATCGCGAGGGGTTTGCGGCCATGTTCGCAGGCCAGGTGCAGCTTCGTGGTCCAGCCGCCCCGCGACCGGCCCGGTGCATGATCAGCGGGCTCGTCCTCGACCCCGCCGGGTGGCTCCTTCTGCCGCTCGGGTTGCGCCCAGGCGCCGGCGGCCTGCTGATGCGCCCGCGCGATGGTCGAGTCGACGCTGACGTCCCAGCCGATCAGACCGGCTGCGTCGGCGCGGGTCTGCAGTCCGGTGACGATCCGCTGCCACACCCCGGCGCGTTGCCAGCGGCGGAACAGCCCGTAGACCGTCTGCCAGGGCCCGTAGCATTCCGGCACGTCCCGCCAGGGCGAGCCCACCCGCACCCGCCACCGGATTCCGCCGATGAGCTGCTGTTTACTCCACTTCGGGGGCCGACCTGGCTTCGTGCCTTTCGGCAGCAGCGGCGCAAGCGCCGTCCACTGAGCGTCGGTCAGGTCGTGTCGCCTCGTCACCGGTATGGTGGCCACGAGGTCTCCGGTTTCAGGTTCTGCTTGGTCGCTGAACCATCTACCGGAGACCTCACTGCGTATCGATCACTGACACGCCCACGGCCCTGATCAGGGCCAACCGCCAGACCCGTCCGTCTTGTGCTGCCATGAAGGAAGTGGTGCCCGGAGGAGGGGGGCGAGCGTCGGGAACGGTAGCTCGCCAGAGCCGTCCTCACTCTCGAGATCGGTGGTGGATCATGGCATGGCAAACAACTCATTGTGTCCAGAGTCGTAGTACCCCGTCGTTGCCAGCGGTGGCGAACAGGTTGCCGTTGGGACTGAATGCCACCGCGTGCACCGTGCCGGTGTGATCGGTGAGGGGTTGGCCGACGGGCAGGCCGGTGTTGGCGTCCCACAACCGCACCTGCCTGTCGTAGCTTCCAGTGGCGAGGAGGTGGCTTTGTGGGCTGAATGCCACCGCGTGCACCGTGCCGGTGTGACCGGTGAGGGGTTGGCCGACGGGCAGGCCGGTGTTGGCGTCCCACAACCGCACCCGTCTCGCGTGGCCGGTGGCGAGGAGGCGACCGTCAGGGCTGAATGCCACCGCCTGCACCGTGCCGCTGTGCTCGGTGAGGGGTTGGCCGACGGGCCGACCCAGGTTGGCATTCCAGAGCCGCAGCGTCTTGCCATCGATCTCGGCGGCGATCAAGAGGTCGCCGTCGGGTGTGAATGTCATCCCGTTCACGGTGCCGGTGTGGCTGGTAAGGGGTTGGCCGATGGGTTCACCGGTCGTTGGGTTCCACAGCCGAACGGTGGTGTCCGCGCTGCCGGTGGCCAGGAGCAGGCCGTCGGGGCTGAACGCCACCGCGAATACCCACCTGCTGTGGCCGGTGAGAGGTTGACCGACGGCCTCTCCGGTCGCCGGGTTCCACAATCGGGCCTTCCGGTCGCTGCCGACGGTGGCGACACGACAGCCATCGGGGCTGAACGCCACCGCGCTCACCACCTTTTTCCACGGCAGCCCTGATTGCACGCGAACTGTTAGCAGGCATCGCTGCGGAACCGTTTCGGCCTGGGCGGTATCAGCAGCATGTGCTGCCTGGTCCTGACTGGGGCGGTCTGCGGTGGGAGGAGGGGCGGCCGTGGGGGATGGTTGTTCCGGGTGAAGGAGGGCGCGGGCGGAGGCGGCGACGGAGGGAGTGTCCTGGGAGGCCATGAGTTGAAGGGTCTGTTGTGCCGCGAGCGTTTCTCGGGGATCGGGTGAGGTGAGCCAGGTGCTCAGAGTGGTGATCGCGGCGCGGCGGATCTCTGGGTAGGGACTGTCAAGGCTGAGCCGAAGCGCTTCGGGTAGTTCTGCTGGGGTAACAGTCAACCCCCGAGGGCTGCGCGCGAGGATGATCTCGCCCTCGCCGCCGTGAAGCCAACGTTGCGGACTTTGAGCCTCGCTGGCGGCCTTCACCTGGTCGGCGGCGTAGGCATACGCCTCGTCTACGGAGATGTAGCCGTCGCCATCCTTGTCCGCTTCCCCGGTGCGTAACCCGTCGACAAGAGCGGCGGTGAACACCGAGCGCTGGGACGCCTCGGATAGTCCAGCGCCTTCGAAGGCGGGTTCTCCCGCGCGGGTTGCGGTGAGCACGGCTCGGCCGCGTCCGCGGCCGATGAATCGCCGCTCGAGGTCAAGTTGGTCGCCGCCTTTGGCATGGCCGAACGAGCCGCTGAAGCAACAGTCCAGAATTAGCACCTGCCGACGGGCGCGGCATTCCTCCAACCGGTCGTGCAGCCACGTCGACTCGATCGCGGTGGAGCTGAGTTGGGTACTGACCGTGTCCGTGGCGGCGAGGTGCAGCCGCCCCCGGGGGTCGAGCACGCCGTGGCAGGACAGGTAGATCAGAACCAGGTCGTCGACACCCCGGTGGGCGAGGAACGCTTCGACGGCACGGCGGATTTCGTACTCGCGCCGGTCGAGGACCCGTGTGACGGTGAACCCTCCGATGGAGGGGGCGGCGAGCACCTCCACGATGTCGGCGGCATCCCGCGCGGGAGCTCGTAGTTCCCTCAACGCGGGGTCGGTGTAGGTGGCGGTAGCGACAACGAGCGCGTGTCGGGAATCGGGCAGGTTAGGCGCGGGGTGCATGTCGGGACAGCCACACGTTGATCAGTTGGTCCTGCTGCTCGGAGGTGATACCGGTGACCTTGATGGTGTCGCCGTCGATGGTGACCTCGACGCTGCGGCCGTTGCGAGACACCCAGCTTCGAATCTTGGTGAAGGCGCCGGCGAGCGCGGCGGCGCCCAATCTGACCCCCAACATTCCTGCCAGCGCTGATACGCCCTTGGCCCCCTCAGGGGCGTTCGCGTCGGTCAATAGCTCGACGGCGTCGACGTCGAGGTCCAGCAGTTCGGCGCGTAGACGGCGGGCGAGGGCCAGCAGTTCTCCCTGATCGTCATCGGTGTCGCCCCCCACCTGCACGGTGAGGTCATAATCATCCGCCATAGGTGTCGTCCTCCCGGTCGCGCGGGCAGCGATCGCATCGGTTCGCAGCGGAGCGGCCGACGTGGTGGCATAAAGGTTGCCACACGGGTGACCCCGTCGGCGCACCCTGTAGCGGCAGCGCCGTGACCACTGTGGCGCCGGTCGTGCTACTTGTGCTGTTCGACAGGCGATCGAGGATGTCGGTCGTCGAGCCCACTGTGCGACAGGAGACGCAGGTAGCGGGCGTGCAGTTCGGTGGCCGCCTCGTGGTCACCGCGGGTGGTGAGGGCGCTGTGGGCACGGGCGTGGAGGTCTGCGTTGTATGGGTCGATGCGGAGGCCCGCCTGCAGCAGGGCAAGGCGGCGCGGCGGATCAGGTTCGGCGTCCGCGAGGGCGGCGCAGGCGTCGATGACATGCCGGCGGGTCGTTTCGCGGATGGGGTCGAGCCATGGCCAGATGCGTCCGGCGGCGAGGTCAGCGGGGTAGGCGTCAACGACGGCCTGCCAGGCAGCGGTGGTGTTGGTGACGGCGCTGGCGGCGTGGTGAATGGCGGCTTGCAGCTGCCACAGGTCGACGTT
>NZ_JCADBI010000036.1:0-8033 GCF_059358895.1 Micromonospora sp. BQ32
CTCAAGGGCCTCAAGCAGGTCGACGGGTGGCAGGACATGCCGCTGACCGACGCCGCGCAGACGGTGCAGGTGTCGGCGTACCCGGACGCGTACGCCCAGTGGGAGCAGCAGGCCACCGACCTCGTCGCCCAGCACTGGAACAGCTGACCCGCACCCCGCACGCACCGCAAGACCGCACGACCGCACGACACTGACCGCTGGCCGGCACCCGCAACCCGGGGTGCCGGCCAGCGGCGTACCCCGGTCAGTTTTTGTGGTTGTGGCTCCGCCAGATGTCGATCAACGCGGTGATCAGCGCGAGCGCGATGATGCCGGAGGCCAGCATGAGGGACTGCTCGAAGGACTTGGTCCAGTCACCGCGACTGTCGGCCAGCGTCGAGAAGAACAGCGAGCCGACGGCGGCGATGCCGGCGGCTGCGCCGATCCGCTGACCGGTCTGGAGCATGCCCGCGCCGCTGCCCGCCTGCCCGACCGGAACCTGGGAGAGGGTGATTGTCTGGTTGGGCGCGATCACCAGTCCGCTGCCGATGCCGGCGATGAGCAGAGGACCGGCGGTGACCCAGGGCGCCGGGGCGTCCGGGAAGAGGCGCAGCGCGATCACCGTGGCGGCGAGCCCGACGACGACGGTGAGCAGTCCGATGGCGACCAGTGGTCGGCCGAAGCGGTTGACGATGCGGCCACCGAGCACGGCGGCGGCCGCCGAGCCCAGGGCGAAGGGGGTGATGGCCAGGCCGGCGACGAGCGCGCTGTAGCCGAGGCCCATCTGTAGGAACAGGGTGAAGATGAAGAAGATGGCGGTGAAGCCGCCGAAGTAGACGAGCGCCAGGATCGAGCCCAGGGTGTACGACTGGAAGCTGAACAGTCGAAGGTCGAACAGGGGTTCGTTGTGGCGTGCGTACCGTCGCTCCCAGAGCCCGAAGGCGACCAGCACCGCCAGGCCGACCGGGATGAGCGCCCATTTCCAGGGGGTCTGCCACTGCTGCTCCTGCACCAGTGGCAGCAGGACCACGACCACACCGATGCCGAGCAGCAGGACGCCGACGGGGTCGAGTCGATGCCAGCCGGCTTGACCGGTGGGCCGGCCGGGCAGCAACCGCCAGCCGAGGATCACCGCGAGGACGCCGACGGGCACGTTGACGAAGAAGACCCAGCGCCAGCCGTGTTCCTCGCCGCCGATGGCGATGAGCAGCCCGCCGAGCAGCGGCCCGACGGCGGTGGAGATGCCGATGGTGGCACCGAGCAGCCCGAACGGGCGAGCCCGTTCGGGTCCGCGGAAGAGTTGCTGGATCAGCCCGATGACCTGCGGGTTGACGATGCCGGCGGCGGCGCCTTGCAGCAGTCGGGCGATGACCAGCCAGGTCGGTGAGGTGGCGATGCCGGCGAGCGCGCTGGTGATGGTGAACAGCGCGATGCCGAAGACGAACGCGTTGCGCCGACCGCGGGCGTCGCCGAAGCGGCCGGCGGGCACCAGCGCCAGGCCGAAGGTGAGCGCGTACCCGGAGAGGATCCACTGTAGGTCGCTCGACGACGCGTGCAGCGCCCGGTCGATGGAGGGCACGGCGACGTTGACGATGCTCACGTCGAGCAGCGTCATGAACGCGGCGACGAGTCCGACGCCGACCGCCTGCCAGCGTCGTCGGTTCTCGGCCGGGGTCACCGGCTGCGGCGTCTGCGCCGCGCTCATCGTGCCCCCCGTCGACCCTCGGTCATCCATGGTTGACCGCTACCCGGGTCTTCGGGGGGCGAACCGTGCCGGCTGGTTCCGTCGGTCACGCCATTTGGCGCGCACAGAACCGGGGACCGAAGTCGAGGCCGGCCATCGGTGAGTCCTCGCGGTGCAGCAGGCCCTTCTCGGTGAGCAGGTGCAGGGGGCTGCCCACCTGCTCCTCGGTGAGCCCGGACTCCTCGGCGATCAGGTCCGGGTAGGGCACCTGCCCACGTGCCTCCAGGGTGGTGACCGCCTGGTAAACCCGTTGCTCGGCCTCCGACAGTTGCACCTGCTGCATGGTTCCTCCTCTGCTCGTCCGCCACTGTGGTGGCGGTTGCCGTGCGCCGGTTACCCCCTCGGTGACCGAAGATGCACACCCGATCGGGCGGTCGCGGCGATGGGCGGGTCCGGTGGTCGCGCACGGGCGGTGCCCTAGGCTGCTTCCGTGATCGTTTGGGATCTCGTCGTCGTCGGCGCTGGCCCCGCCGGGCTCTCCGCGGCACACGCCGCTGCCCGCGCGGGCGTCTCCACCCTTGTTGTCGAGCGAGCCGTGCACCCGCGGTACAAGACCTGCGGCGGTGGCCTGATCGGCACCTCGCTGGCGGCCGTTCAGGATCGGATCGAGGTGCCCGCACACGACCGGGTGGACCGGGTGACGTTCACCCGCGACGGTCGTCGGGAGTTCACCCGCCGCAACGACAGTTCGGTGGTGACGATGGTGCGCCGCGAGGAGTTCGACGACCGGCTGCGCGCGGCGGCGGTCGCCGCCGGCGCCCAGCTGCGTGAGCGGGTCGCGGTCCGCGCGATCGAGCAGGACCCCGAGGGGGTACGCCTGCGGCTGGCCGACGGTACGACGATCTCGGCTCGTGCCGTGATCGGGGCGGACGGCTCGTCCGGGGTGACCGCCCGGCACGTCGGGGTGCGGTACCGGCAGGTGGATCTGGGTCTGGAGTTGGAGATTCCGGTGCCGCCCGCCGAGCAGGAGCGGTGGCGGGGTCGGCTGCTGCTGGACTGGGGTGCCATGCCGGGCTCGTACGCCTGGGTGTTTCCCAAGGGTGACCGGCTGACCGTCGGCGTGATCGCCGGTCGGGGCGCGGGGGAGGGGACCCGCGACTACCTGCGGCGGTTCGTCGACCGGTTGGGTCTGACCGGGTTGCCGGCGGAGCACGACTCCGGTCACCTGACCCGTTGCCGGGCGGAGGATTCACCGTTGCGCAACGGCCGGGTGCTGGTCGTGGGGGACGCGGCGGGGCTGCTGGAGCCGTGGAGCCGGGAGGGCATCAGCTTCGCGTTGCGCTCCGGCGGGTTGGCCGGGGCGGCGGTCGCGGGCGGCGATCTGGCCGGGTACGAGCGGGCGGTGGCCGAGGGTCTGCTGCCGGAGATGCGGGCGGGGTTCCGGCTGCTCGACGTGTTCACCCGCCGCCCGGACGTGTTCCACGCCCTGTTGGCGACCCCGCCGGGCTGGCGGATGTTCGTGCAGTTCTGCCAGGGGCGGGCGAGCTTCGACGAGATGCTGCGCCGCCGTCCCATCCGGGTCGCCCTCGGCGTGCTGGATCGGCTATCCGCGCCGCGCCGGGCCTCTTCTATTCACCCAGGATCCTAGGATGCTTTACGCGGTGTGAGCACACGCTGGTGTTCAGCTGCCCAGCCGCCTGACAATGGCGGAGAGTAGGAGGTACCGATGGCCGAGCAGCCGTTCACCGACGACGAGTACGCGTTCCTGCGCCACGCACGGTTCGGGGAGTTGCCAACCGCCGTCCGTCCCGACGAGCGGATCGAGCTGACCGAGACCGAATCACGAAGCGATCGGCCCGAGGTGTTGGACGACCCGGTCCACTGGAACCTGCGCCACGCCGGCTGACAACGCGCGACGGGCCGCGGGTGTCGCCACCCACGGCCCGTTCCTGCTGCGCTGCGGTCAGAAGACCGGCACGCCCTCGCGTACCAGACGCCAGTTCTGCTGGAAGAAGTCGGCCGGATCGATCGTCCCCTTGGCCTGCGCCCAGTCGATGAGCAGCTGACGGATCTCCTGCTGCGCGTTGTAGACCTGGGTCTTCACGATGCCGGGGAAGTTGCCGCCGCCGCTGCGCCGGTAGTTGTTCACCGCCACCACGAACTGGGCGTTGTCCGCCACCGGGGTTTCGGTGCCGACCAGCACCAGGCGGGTGATCCGCTGCCCGACGGGCTTGGAGATGTCGATGTCGTAGTCCAGGCCGGAGAAGACGTCGTAGTTGTAGTCCGGCACTGCCGGGTCACTGATCTGCTCCGGGTCGACCGGGGCGCCCGGCGCGAGGGTGCGGAAGAACTTCGCCGAGTACTCCAGGTACGCGCGCACCTCGGCGCCGCTGAGCACGACCGCCTCGAGGGTGTTGTCGTAGACGTACAGGCCGGCCACGTCGCGAATCTTGACGTCGCCGGCGGGGAAGACCGCGGTACGGCTGAACGGCGCCGCGATCGACAGCACCGGCAGGTCCGCGTACGCGGTGCCGGCCAGCGCCGCGCCGACCACCTCGGTCTGCACATGGTTGATGAAGTCCAGGATCGGGGTGTCCCGGTACCGCGACTCGGCCGCCGACAACTCCACGGTGGACGTGGCGACGACCTGGTTGACGTACGCCACGGTCTTCTGATGCTGGGCCCGGACGGCGGCGAGCACCTTCGGGTCCTCGACCACCGTGTTGGTGTTCAGCATGGTGGCGGCCTTCTTGGTGATCGTCCACCGGCCGCGCTCACGGGCGAGGGTGAAGTCCATCCGGGTGAGCCGCTGGCCCCACTTCGACGGCTCGGAGAGCAGCACCTGCGCGCCGGTGCGCTCGTTGGTGACGAACCGCTCGACCACCTCGTTGTGCGCGTGACCGAAGAGGATCGCGTCGATCCCCGGCACCTGCTGGGCGATCAGCGTCACCGGGTTCTCGTTCGGCAGCTCGGGACCGTAGCTGGAGGTGCCGCTGTCCCCGCCGTGCGCGGAGATCAGCACGAGGTCTGCGCCGCGGGCCCGCATGATCGGCACCCACTTCGCGGCGGTCGCGATCATGTCGTCGAAGCGCAGCTTGCCCTCGACGTTGCCCTTGTCCCAGATGGCCACCCCGGGGTTGGTCAGCCCCAGGATGCCGACCCGCAGGGTCGGCGCGGCGAAACCGAGGGAGACCTTCTTGATGACGTACGGCAGGAAGGCCGGCTAGCCGGTCTTCGCGTTGACGGCGTTCGCGGCGAGGGCCGGGAAGCCGAGCTGACGGATCCACAGGTCCAGCAACGGCAGACCGTAGTTGAACTCGTGGTTGCCCAGGGTCACCGCGTCGTAGTCGATGACGTTCATAGCCCGTGCCATCGGGTGCCTCTCCCCGGTGGCGGTGATCGGCTCCTGCTTGGCGAAGTACGTGGCCAGCGGAGTGCCCTGGATCGTGTCGCCGGCGTCGAGCACCAGCGTCGCCCTGCCGCGCCGCTCCCGACGGATCTGGTCGATCAGAGTCGCCAGCTTCGCGACGCCGATGTCGTTCTGCTTGCTGTCGTCGTACTCGGCGTCGCGGTAGTAGTCCCAGTTGTAGACGTTGCCGTGGGTGTCCGACGTGCCCAGGAGGGTGAGGTCCCAGGTGCGCGGCCGGGGCTTGCCGGCCGCCTGCGCGGGCGCGGCGGCGATCAGCGGGGTGGTCGCCGCGGCCGCCGCGGCGACGAGCACCTGGCGGCGCGACGGGCCGGAGGGAGAGGTCATGACGTGCCTTTCCATGGGGGTGGACGCGCCTCGTGAGCGCCTTGCGCACCATAACCAGCACCCGTCGCTCCTGCCACGCCAGCCCCGATCGGTGCAGCGGTTTCCGCAGGCCGACGCAGGGTAGGGCGGTCGGGGACGACATTCGCGGGAGAGCCCCGCTTCCCGCGCGCAGCGAGGAGATTTCAGTGAGCGAGGACCAGCACACTCAGCAGGACCCGACCAGCCAGTACGGCCAGCAGTCCGGTCAGCCCGCACAGCAGCAGTCGGCGCCGGGCTCGACCGGGGAGATGACCCCGAAACCGGACCACGGGGAGGAGTCGTACCGGGGCAGCGGCAAGCTCGACGGCAAACGGGCGCTGATTACCGGCGGCGACTCGGGGATCGGCCGGGCCGTCGCGATCGCCTTCGCCCGCGAGGGCGCGGACGTGCTCATCTCCTACCTTGGCGAGGAGGAGGACGCCGACGCGCGGGAGACCATCCGGCTGGTCGAGGCCGCCGGCCGGCGGGGCGTCGCGGTACGCGGTGACATCACCGACGAGGCGCACTGCCAGGAACTGGTCGATCGGGCGGTGCGCGACCTGGGCGGCCTCGACATCCTGGTCAACAACGCGGCGTACCAGATGTCGCAGGACAAGGGGATCCTCGGGATCAGCACCGAGCAGTTCGACCGGGTGTTCAAGACCAATCTGTACGCCATGTTCTGGCTCTGCAAAGCCGCCATTCCCCACCTGGCCGAGGGGTCGGCGATCATCAACACGTCGTCGATCCAGGCGTTCGACCCGTCGCCGCAGCTGCTGGACTACGCCACCACGAAGGCGGGGATCGCCAACTTCACCAAGGCACTCGCCGCCGACCTGGCCGAGCAGGGCATCCGGGTCAACGCGGTCGCGCCGGGCCCGGTGTGGACGCCGCTGATCCCGTCCACCATGCCGAAGGAGAAGGTGAAGCAGTTCGGCACCGACACCCCGGAGGGGCGTCCCGGGCAGCCGGCTGAGCTGGCCCCCGCGTATGTCTTCTTCGCCTCGCAGGAGTCCAGCTACGTGACGGGCGAGATCCTGGGGGTCACCGGCGGTCGACCGACCAAGTGATCCCTCGCCGGGTGGGCGTCCGCCAGGATGCCCACCCGGTCAGCGTGGCCAGGCGGCGAAGCGTTGCCGGATCGCGGCGACGTCGGCGGCCTCCAGGCCGTACCGGCCGAAGCGCTGGTCGGAGAGCCGGTCCAGGTAACGGCCGGCGGCGCGCACGTCGTCCGGGTCCAGCGCGGGATCGACCTGCCGTGCCAGCACCAACAACTCGGTCACGTCGTAGTGGTCGAGGGCCGCGGCCACGTCGATGAAGTCGCGTACCTCCCGCCGGTTGACCAACGCCGCGATCTTGTTCGCCACCAGGTCACGGACGTCCATCACCGGGCCGAGGTCCATCACCACCGGACTCTGCTGGCGGTCCAACCGGGCGAGGCTGAGCCGGATCTGCCGTCCGTCGCGGCTCACCACGAAGTCCTTCATGTCCTGCTCGTACCCGTCGAACAGCTCGGCCAGCTCACTGTCCGGGTCGGCGTCGCTGACGATGAACCCGGCCCGCTCCAGGGCCACCCGCACTCCGGCGGACGCCGCCGCGGCGGCGCCCTCCACGTCCGCGAAGAGGTCGACGTCCTCCGTCGGCCGGGCAACCAGCCCGTGCGCCGCCCACGCCACCCCACCACCCAGAACGAACCGGTACGGCCCGGCGGCCGCCAACGCCACCCGGGCCACCTCCCGGTAGAACTCGTGCAGATGAGGTTCGATCACGCCGCGCGCAGGCCGCGGTGCCGGCTCTCCCACGCCTGGCGTACGCCCCGAGGCAGGTTGAGCAGTCGCCACACCCGACGCAGCGTCCGCCCGTTGATCAGAGCGCGCAGATCGTCGGCGCGGGTGGTCTCGCGAAGTACGTTCTCGTACATCCAGAGCAGCTGGTCGGGGTCGCCAAGGTCGAAGGCGCGCTCGGCGTTCCACATCAGCCGTACCGGCAACTCCACCACACCTCGGGTGGGACCGGTCAGCTCGGCGAGCGTCCGCGCCACCACAGCAGGGCGACCCGGACGGGCCAGGAAAGCCACGCCCGTCGCGGTGGGGGAGACGGCCTGCATGGTGTCAGGGTAACGCCCACCGCAGCCGGTGTCGCTCAGGACGATCCCAGCGCGCTGTTCCAGGCGTGCCCGCGGCTTTGCCGGGTGGGATTTTTGTCCTGTTTGTGCGGGGCTGGCGCGCTCGGCTAGTCGTGATCGACTCGGGTTCTTTGATGTCGGGGGGTCCGGGCGTCCGGGATGCCCCGACTTTCGTGAACCCGAGTGGATCACGCGGGTGAGGGCCGGTTCGACGCCGTGGCCCCGGTGCTGTCTGGGTGGTTTGCCCGTTGCTGGGTGTTGTGGGTCGTGGCCGGCCGCACTCGTGGGCCGGAATCATGGCGGGGTCGGGGTCGTTACACACCCTGACGATCGCAGCACCACCGACCGGCCGACCCGCAACCGGGGTCGCGCAGGTTGGAATGCCAGCCTCCGCCCGGTCGTTACAGTCCGAACGAACGACCGCAGGCACCGCCTTGATGAGGGTGTCGGCAGGTGGGCCGCCCCGGAATGAC
>NZ_JCADBI010000037.1:0-6013 GCF_059358895.1 Micromonospora sp. BQ32
CAGGGCAGCCATTAGTGGCCTCCGTGGCAGTCGAGGCAGCAGCCGTAGCGGCGGGGGATGTAGTAGGGCTTCACCTGCCCGCAGTGCCGGCAGGTCCGGCGGGCGAGCAGGGCTTTGGCGATGGCCTCCCGCTGCGCGGGCGTAGCGGTCCGCTTGGGTGCGGCGAGGTCGGTGCGGTAGAGGTAGGCGACCCGCCGGTTGGTGCGGTGTCGCCAATAGATCTGCGCGACCGGGTCATGTCCGCCGGGGCGAAGGCCGGCGGCGCGGAGTTGCCGCAGGGTGGCCAGGCCGGTGGGGGCGCAGTGGTAGGGGAAGGTGGGGAACCCGTAGCGGGTGCCGAGCGGGTCGTAGAACTCGACCCGGATGCCGGTGCGCTCGGCCAGGTTGTCCAGGTCGACGCTGCGCAGGTCGGTCATGGCTTGTCACCGCCCCAGCGCTGTTGGGCGGCTTGGCGGGAGATGCCGAGACGGGAGCCGATTTCGGCCCAGGAGTAGCCGAAGGCCCGCAGGCCGATCACGGCTTCGCCGATGGCGTCGTCGATGACGGAGGACAGGGCGATGAGGTCGCGGAGTGCTTCGACGTCTCCGGTGGCGACGCGGCGGCCGTGGGCGCGGATGATGCGCCGAGCGAACGAGGCGAAGGCGTCGTTCTCGACCACGTCCCGACGCCGTTGCCGGGGAATGGATGTCAAGGACTTCTTGACGGTGTTCATCGGCTCTCACCTCCAGCAGTGCGGAGGGAGTCCCACTCGGTGGCGGCAGCCTGTAGGGCGGTGATGACCTGCTCGGCGGTGCGGGCGGGGTCGTCGTTCCAGGAGTAGGGGGAGGTGTGCTCGTCGAGGAGGTAGCCGTCTTCGTCGATGTGGAAGACCGGGGCGGTGGTGTCGAGGTAGTCGACGAACACGCCGAGGGCGGCGAGGTAGTCGGCGAGGGCGTCGGGGTCGAGCTGGGAGAAGTGCTCGACGGTGTGTCCGGCGCAGGCGATGCCGATGGCCCCGGCGGCGCAGGCCGACGGGGTGAGGGTGTCGAGGTTCTTGGCGTAGTAGGTGCCCTGGTGCCAGCCGTGCCGGCGCAGGTAGAGGGCAGCCATCCGCAGCAGATCAGCGGGTGTGACCTGGATCTGTGTGGGTGGGTTTTGGGTAGCCTTCATGGCAACCACGTCCTTTCGGGGGCTGTCGGTTGGTGGTCGGCAGGACCAGCTCTGCTGGCAGGCGGTCGTCTGGTCCTGTCGGCCGGTTATCGGGCGCGGAGCCGCAGGTAGCGGCGGTGCCGGTTGTCGTCACCCGGCATCTGGGTGGGTGCGGAGAGGTAGACGAGTCGCCCAGTGCGGGCGACGGCGTGGACCATGACGGCGATGTCCTCGGGGCTGCCGGTGATCCACAGTTCGGTGAACTGGGCGGCCCGCTGGTTGTTGGCACGGGCGTAGGCGCGTTCGCGGGTGGTCATGCCGCCATCTCCCACTCGGCAGGCGAGCCGGTCGGGACGGTGAGGCCGCCGGGACGGCGGATCCACGCGGCGTAGTCCGCGATGCCCGCGATCTGGGCGTCCGACAGGTAGGCGACTTTGATGCGGCGGGGGATGCCGCCTTCGGCGATGAGGTACGCCGCGCCCTGGTTGCTGGGCGAGATGTCGGTGGCGGAGTAGCCCTGCTCGGCCCACCCGTGACCAAGGACGATGTTGGAGCTGTTCGGGGTGGTGCAGCGGAACGCGGCGCGGTAGCCGAACAGGTCCCGCAGGCTGGTGGGGATGATGTCGAAGGACGGCCGCTGGGTGGCGGCGACGACGGGGATGCCGGCGGCGCGGCCCCGGGCGACGAGGTCACGCAGGAGCGCGACGAACTCTTCTTGTTCCTGCTTGCTGCCGACGGTGGCGGAGAAGAACGCGATCTCGTCGACCAGGACGGTGATGACCGACAGGCGGTCGGCGGCGGTGAGTTTGCGGCGCCCATGGGCGCGCAGCCAGGCGTAGCGGTTGTTCATCACCTGCTGGAGCCGTCGCAGGACGGTCAGGGCGGCGGTGATGTCGGGGCCGATGAACGCGTCGGCGCAGTCTTCCCACTGGCCGAGTTCGACGAGCTTGCCGTCGAGCAGGACGAGGCGTGAGTCGACGGCGAGGGCGGCGTGTGCGGCGATGGCGTTGAGGAGGCCGCTTTTGCCTCCGCCGGGTTCGCCTCCGGCGAGGAGGTTGCGGTAGGCGAGGGTGATGTAGACGGGCTGACCGAACTCGTCGATGCCGACGAAGATGGGGTCGAACATCGACAGGCCAGGCCCCACAGGAACCGCGCCAACAGCGGCGGGTGTCGTGGTGGTCATGGGTGCCCTCCTTGGGCGATGGGTGGGCGCGGGAAGCCACACGAACGAGCCGCAATGGCTCCCCGCGTCCAGGTGGTGGGGTGGGTTAGATCCAGTCGGAGACGTCCTCGGCGTCAGGTGCCGAGGAAGCCGCGGGCTTGCTGCCGTTGGCGGTAGTGGCCGGCTTCTTGGGCTGGGCCGGCAGGGTGATGGTGGGTGCGTCGACGTCGGGCAGGTCCAGAGCCGTGGGGATCACCGGCGTCGGCCGGTCGGCGGTGGGGGTGTCCGGGTTGATGACGTCGACCAGCGGCGAGTTCACCTGGGCGGTGAGGACTTCCCGGCGTTTGATGTCGAACCGCAGATAGGCGGCGTTGCCGTCCGAGGCCCGCTCGACCAGCGCGGTCGAGGCGTGGCAGGTGACGGCGATCTTGTCGAGGCGGCCTTCCAGGTCGGCCATCGACAGGCCAGGGCGCAGGTAGACCCAGACCCGCTCACCAACCGGGGTGGGGCGAGCCCACAGGATCAGCGGCAGGCTGCCGGACTGGTTGGCGATGATGAACTGCGCGAAGCACACGCGCAGCCGATGCCTGACGATCAGGCACCACGTCCAGGCGATCACCTGGCGACGGCTAGCGGGGACGGCGGCAGGGACGCCGACGACCAGGGCGACCACGATCAGGGTCACCAGGGTCGAGGTGTGGTTGGCGAGCTGGACCCAGAAGGCGAGCAGCAGGACCGACAGCACGATTTCGGTGCTCCACCACCACAGCAGCCGGATAACCGGCCAGATCCGCACCAGCACCCAGGCCAGGGCACCACACGGGATGCCGATAGCCGCGCCTATGAACAGGCCCAGGATGGGGTGGATGGAGGAAGCGGCCACCACGGCCGACAGAAGGCCGACGATGACCGCCGTGAGGACGAACGCCAACCGGGCGTTGCGGGCCGAGGAACGGTGGACCTTGGCCTCGATGACCGTCACCGTTCCGGATCTGCCGCCGAAGGGGCGGCGGGGGCTAGACTTGGACACGACGAGTCCTCCCAATCGCGAGTTGGGGTGGATGAGTGGAGGGCACGGGGTCGGCAGGTTTGGACGCCAGTACCGACCCCGCGCCAGCTCTTGCGGGATGTGACCACCGATCGTGGTCACCAGGCCGAGAACGTTGGACGCCAGAGCCGCCCTCGGACTGCCTCTTTCAGTTGTCGATCAGCGGACCTCAGCCGCTTGGAGTTGCCACGGACACCAGTGGCGAACACAGCACGGTGATCGAGGACCTACTTAGCCGCCGAGTTACCAGCCTTCGGCTTCAGCGTGATCGCACGGAACGCGACGCCGTTACGCCCGTTGGTCGCCCACGGAATAGCCTCCAACTGCTCGACAGCGACGAGCTGTCCCACCGTCACGCCCGGCTTCTCACCCGCCGTGGTGATGGTGATGATCTCGCCGCCAGTCTCGTCGAGCACGAAGACCTGGGTCGACCACATGAGCCGGCCAGTGTTCTTCTCCGACCGCTGATTGCCGTTCTGGTCGTTCTTCGGCTCCGGGTCCTTCGTCACCTGGACCTGCTTGCTCTGGGTGTCCACGTACAGCTTCACAACAAACCTCCTGTGTCTAGGCGCATCCCTTGTTGGATGACTGCCTCGCATCAAAGTACCAACTGAGTTGGTACTACGCCAGACTCCTGCCGACTTTCTTCCGGCGTTCTGCTGACACCCACAACGATGACCTTGACTGAACTAGAACGACAGGTGTCACTGCGGTGACAGGGCAAAGTCCCCTCGCCATGTCCCCTGCGTCGGGCGATACTGGCTGTATGGCTGACGTTGCTGCTGACCTCGATCGACCAGCCTGGGCATCGCGACTCAGGGCCGAGCGCACGGCTCGGGGCTGGTCGCAGGGCGAGGCTGTGCGTGCCATGAGAGTGCATGCCAGCGAGCAATTGCCGGCGGACAGCACGCTCCTGCGGAACTGGAAAAGGTGGGAGGCGGGCAGCTCGGAGCCCGACAGCTTTTACAGGTCGTTGATCGCGAAGACGTTTGGAACTGTCACGGCAGCCTTCTTTCCGCCGGCCGTTCGGCACGAGGCTGATGCTGAACTGATCGCCGGCACGGGCATGGAAACGGTGGAAATCCTTGCTCGCCTGCGGACCTCTGACGTATCGAACGCAACGTTAGAAGCGCTGCGCATCACCGCCGACCGGCTTTGCAGCGAGTACCCGTACATGTCGTCCGATCAGCTCCGTGTCGAGGGGCGAGCTTGGTTGCGTCGGATCACTGCGCTGATGGATCGCCGGCTTACCCTCGCTCAGCACCAGGAGGTGCTAACCCTCGCAGGATGGGTCGCGTTGCTCGTTGGCTGCGTCGAGTACGACATGGGGCTACGCCGCATCGCTGAGGGAACGCGCAAGGCGGCATTGACGCTCGGCGAGGAGGCTGGAAACACTGCTGTCTCTGGATGGGCTTACGAGATGCGAGCCTGGTACGCGCTGACGCAGGGCGACTATCGAGGTGTCATTGCGGCGGCGGAGGCTGGCGAGTCGATCGCGGCCAACAGCAGTGCCGCCGTACAACTTGCTGGCCAGCGCGCCAAGGCGTGGGCTCGACTCGGCGATAGGCGGCAAGTCGAAATGGCGCTAGACAAGGGCCGGACGCTGCTTGAATCGCTGCCGTATCCCGAGAACACGGACCACCACTTCGTCGTGGATCCGGCAAAGTTCGACTTCTACGCCATGGACTGCTACCGGCTGGCAGGTGAGGATCGCCTAGCGGAGATGTACGCCGCCGAGGTCATCCGCTCGTCGACGGACCCGGATGGCACAGAGCGTAAGCCGATGCGGATCGCAGAGGCGCGGGTCACGCTCGGGGTAGTCGCTGCCCGGTCAGGCGACCTTGAGCTGGCGGTCGCTCACGGGCGTCGGGCGTTGGAGGGTGACCGCAAGTCGTTGCCGTCTCTCTTGATGTGTTCCCGCGAGTTGGCGACGCTAATGCGCGAGCGGTACCCGAACGAGCCGGAGGCCCTGTCGTACTTGGACGAGGTGCGGACCCTTAGCCCGAGCTGACGTCGGGTTCGCTCTCGCTTGTGCTGACCTGACTGGGGCGACCACCGACTCCGGGACGCGGTCGGCTCTCGTGCCAAGACACAACGCGGGTAGGGCGCCACATGTGGGTACGACCGACTGTCGCATCGGGCTCGGGCATCTGGCCCCGTTTCCGATAGTTGGACACGGTTGCCACCTTGACCCCGAGGTACGCGGCCACGTCGGAGGTCGTCCACCACTCTGCGGTTGTGTCTGGGCCAGCTCCCACACCCATCATTCTGACATTCCTTGCTCCGGGACTGCCTCCCACTTCCGCCTGTCGAACATGTGTACGATCTTCACGTGACGAAGGAGCTGGTCACGCGTTGGTGGAACGGCGTGTGGGGACGACTGACCCGCCGTGACGTGTGGCTTGCTCGGGAGGTGCGGTGGCACGTCGTCGCCAGGGCTGGCGACTCCGAGACGGGCAGGGTGCTCCGATGGGAGTTCGACACGGAAGACGAGGCACGTCGGATGGTGCGGCGTCTCGTCCAGGCTGACGGGAGTCCCTGGCGTGAGCACTCGCGTGACGCAGCCACGCAACCACCGGAGTGAGGCCAGCGGCCGGACTGCCGGCGTGTCTAGTCCCACCACATGCTTGACGTTTCCGTCCCAGCTGATGCTTGACGGTTGGTCTAGGACTCTT
>NZ_JCADBI010000038.1:0-4811 GCF_059358895.1 Micromonospora sp. BQ32
GGACAACTGGCACACCAGAGGTTCGTCCGTCCCGGTCCTCTCGTACTAGGGACAGCCCTTCTCAAGTATCCTACGCGCACGGCGGATAGGGACCGAACTGTCTCACGACGTTCTAAACCCAGCTCGCGTACCGCTTTAATGGGCGAACAGCCCAACCCTTGGGACCTGCTACAGCCCCAGGATGCGACGAGCCGACATCGAGGTGCCAAACCATCCCGTCGATATGGACTCTTGGGGAAGATCAGCCTGTTATCCCCGGGGTACCTTTTATCCGTTGAGCGACACCGCTTCCACTCGCAAGTGCCGGATCACTAGTCCCGACTTTCGTCCCTGCTCGACCTGTCAGTCTCACAGTCAAGCTCCCTTGTGTACTTGCACTCAACACCTGATTGCCAACCAGGCTGAGGGAACCTTTGGGCGCCTCCGTTACCTTTTAGGAGGCAACCGCCCCAGTTAAACTACCCACCAGACACTGTCCCTGAACCGGATAACGGTCCGAAGTTAGATACCCAAATCAACCAGAGTGGTATTTCAAGATTGCCTCCACCCATACTGGCGTATGGACTTCACCGGCTCCCACCTATCCTACACAAGCTAATTCGAGTACCAATGTCAAGCTATAGTAAAGGTCCCGGGGTCTTTCCGTCCTGCCGCGCGTAACGAGCATCTTTACTCGTACTGCAATTTCGCCGGGCCTGTGGTTGAGACAGTGGGGAAGTCGTTACGCCATTCGTGCAGGTCGGAACTTACCCGACAAGGAATTTCGCTACCTTAGGATGGTTATAGTTACCACCGCCGTTTACTGGCGCTTAAGTTCTCCGCTTCGCCCCGAAGAGCTAACAGGTCCCCTTAACGTTCCAGCACCGGGCAGGCGTCAGTCCATATACATCGAATTACTTCTTCGCATGGACCTGTGTTTTTAGTAAACAGTCGCTTCCCCCTGCTCTCTGCGGCCATACAACGCTCCACCCGCGCGGGGCTTCACGTCTCCGGCCCCCCTTCTCCCTAAGTTACGGGGGCAATTTGCCGAGTTCCTTAACCACAGTTCGCCCGATCGCCTCGGTATTCTCTACCTGACCACCTGTGTCGGTTTGGGGTACGGGCCGCTAAGAACTCGCTAGAGGCTTTTCTCGGCAGCATAGGATCACTGACTTCACCTGAATCGGCTCGGCATCACGTCTCAGCCTATGTGTGTTGCGGATTTGCCTACAACACGGCCTACACGCTTACCCCGGCACAACCACCGGCCGGGCTCAGCTACCTTCCTGCGTCACCCCATCGCTTGACTACTACCCATCAGGTTCCCACGCTCCCCACCATCCGTCCGAAGACATCAGGCAGTTCGGGTGGTTAGCACAACGAGGTTCATCAGGGACGCTCTTTCGCGGGTACGGGAATATCAACCCGTTGTCCATCGACTACGCCTCTCGGCCTCGCCTTAGGTCCCGACTCACCCAGGGCGGATTAGCCTGGCCCTGGAACCCTTGGTCATCCGGCGGAAGGGTTTCTCACCCTTCTTTCGCTACTCATGCCTGCATTCTCACTCGTGCCGCGTCCACAACTGGGTCACCCCGCTGCTTCACTCGCGGCACGACGCTCCCCTACCCATCCACACACCTGCACAAGGAATCAAGTCCCAGCGAGGATAAAATGTGAATGCCACAGCTTCGGCGGTGTGCTTGAGCCCCGCTACATTGTCGGCGCGGAACCACTTGACCAGTGAGCTATTACGCACTCTTTAAAGGGTGGCTGCTTCTAAGCCAACCTCCTGGTTGTCTATGCGACCCCACATCCTTTTCCACTTAGCACACGCTTAGGGGCCTTAGCTGGTGATCTGGGCTGTTTCCCTCTCGACTACGAAGCTTATCCCCCGCAGTCTCACTGCCGCGCTCTCACTTACCGGCATTCGGAGTTTGGCTGATTTCGGTAAGCTTGTGGGCCCCCTAGACCATCCAGTGCTCTACCTCCGGCAAGAAACACGCGACGCTGCACCTAAATGCATTTCGGGGAGAACCAGCTATCACGGAGTTTGATTGGCCTTTCACCCCTAACCACAGGTCATCCCCCAATTTTTCAACATTGGTGGGTTCGGCCCTCCACGCGGTCTTACCCGCGCTTCAGCCTGCCCATGGCTAGATCACTCCGCTTCGGGTCTAGGACACGCGACTGAATCGCCCTATTCAGACTCGCTTTCGCTACGGCTCCCCCACACGGGTTAACCTCGCCACATGCCACTAACTCGCAGGCTCATTCTTCAAAAGGCACGCCGTCACCCCGCAAGGCTCCGACGGATTGTAGGCGAACGGTTTCAGGTACTATTTCACTCCCCTCCCGGGGTACTTTTCACCATTCCCTCACGGTACTTGTCCGCTATCGGTCACCAGGAAGTATTTAGGCTTACCAGGTGGTCCTGGCAGATTCACGGCAGATTTCAGGGGTCCGCCGCTACTCGGGAACACCCACAGAAGGTCAGCAACTTTCACCTACCGGACTCTCACCGTCTACGGTCAGCCATTCCAGACTGTTCGACTAGCCACTGACTTTGTAACTCCTCGAACAAGTGTCAGCTTGTTCAGCGGGGTCCCACAACCCCGACCACGCAACCCCTGACAGGTATCACACGCAGCCGGTTTAGCCTCGATCCGCTTTCGCTCGCCACTACTCACGGAATCACTAAATTGTTTTCTCTTCCTACGGGTACTGAGATGTTTCACTTCCCCGCGTTCCCTCCACACACCCTATGTGTTCAGGTGTGGGTGACACCACATGACTGGTGCCAGGTTTCCCCATTCGGACACCCTGGGATCACAGCTTGGTTGACAGCTCCCCCAGGCCTATCGCGGCCTCCCACGTCCTTCATCGGCTCCTGGTGCCAAGGCATTCACCGTTCGCCCTTGACAACTTGACCACAAAGATGCTCGCGTCCACTGTGCAATTCTCAACAAACGACCAACCCACAACCCGATCCGCCCCACACCAAACCCAGCCCCTCAGGACCAGCGGTATGCGAGGCCAGGCCATGCCTGGCAGACTTCCAGCCCCCACAAGGAGGCTGGCCAAGTCTCTGAAACAACAACACGACGGTTGTTCTTTCAGGACCCAACAGGGTGCTTACATTCCTTCTCAGCCGCACCAACGTCAACCGTTCCCACCACCCCGAAGAGTAGCTGTACTAAGCGCCGCCGGCCGTTGCCGAGGAAAAACTTGCCAGTGTCTCCGCCATCTGAGCACCCCGACCCAACATTCGTGGGCCGCGGGCTCCTTGCACCCTTTCAGGTGAAGGTGCTCCTTAGAAAGGAGGTGATCCAGCCGCACCTTCCGGTACGGCTACCTTGTTACGACTTCGTCCCAATCGCCAGCCCCACCTTCGACGGCTCCCTCCACAAGGGTTGGGCCACCGGCTTCGGGTGTTGCCGACTTTCGTGACGTGACGGGCGGTGTGTACAAGGCCCGGGAACGTATTCACCGCAGCGTTGCTGATCTGCGATTACTAGCGACTCCGACTTCACGGGGTCGAGTTGCAGACCCCGATCCGAACTGAGACCGGCTTTTTGGGATTCGCTCCACCTCACGGTATCGCAGCCCATTGTACCGGCCATTGTAGCATGCGTGAAGCCCTGGACATAAGGGGCATGATGACTTGACGTCATCCCCACCTTCCTCCGAGTTGACCCCGGCAGTCTTCGATGAGTCCCCGCCATAACGCGCTGGCAACATCGAACGAGGGTTGCGCTCGTTGCGGGACTTAACCCAACATCTCACGACACGAGCTGACGACAGCCATGCACCACCTGTGACCGCCCCCGAAGGACCTCACATCTCTGCGAGTTTTGCGGCCATGTCAAACCCAGGTAAGGTTCTTCGCGTTGCATCGAATTAATCCGCATGCTCCGCCGCTTGTGCGGGCCCCCGTCAATTCCTTTGAGTTTTAGCCTTGCGGCCGTACTCCCCAGGCGGGGCGCTTAATGCGTTAGCTGCGGCACAGGGAACCGGAGAGGCCCCCCACACCTAGCGCCCAACGTTTACAGCGTGGACTACCAGGGTATCTAATCCTGTTCGCTCCCCACGCTTTCGCTCCTCAGCGTCAGTATCGGCCCAGAGACCCGCCTTCGCCACCGGTGTTCCTCCTGATATCTGCGCATTTCACCGCTACACCAGGAATTCCAGTCTCCCCTACCGAACTCTAGCCTGCCCGTATCGACCGCAGGCTTGGAGTTGAGCCCCAAGTTTTCACGGTCGACGCGACAAGCCGCCTACGAGCTCTTTACGCCCAATAAATCCGGACAACGCTCGCACCCTACGTCTTACCGCGGCTGCTGGCACGTAGTTGGCCGGTGCTTCTTCTGCAGGTACCGTCACTCTCGCTTCGTCCCTGCTGAAAGAGGTTTACAACCCGAAGGCCGTCATCCCTCACGCGGCGTCGCTGCATCAGGCTTCCGCCCATTGTGCAATATTCCCCACTGCTGCCTCCCGTAGGAGTCTGGGCCGTGTCTCAGTCCCAGTGTGGCCGGTCGCCCTCTCAGGCCGGCTACCCGTCGTCGCCTTGGTAGGCCATCACCCCACCAACAAGCTGATAGGCCGCGAGCCCATCCCAAGCCGAAAAACTTTCCACCACCAGCCATGCGGCCAACAGTCCTATTCGGTATTAGCCCCCGTTTCCGAGGGTTATCCCAAAGCTTGGGGCAGGTTGCTCACGTGTTACTCACCCGTTCGCCGCTCGAGTACCCCGAAGGGCCTTTCCGCTCGACTTGCATGTGTTAAGCACGCCGCCAGCGTTCGTCCTGAGCCAGGATCAAACTCTCCAACAAAAA
>NZ_JCADBI010000039.1:0-3891 GCF_059358895.1 Micromonospora sp. BQ32
CACGGGCGATTGGCGCAGTGGGAGCGCGCTTCCTTGACACGGAAGAGGTCACTGGTTCAAACCCAGTATCGCCCACCAGAGGTGAACGGCTCGTTACCGGAAGACCGGTGACGAGCCGTTCCGCTTGTAGCGCGACTGTGGCGCGACGATCGTCAGTCGACGCTGAGTCGGTAGCCGATGCCCCGCACGGTGTGCACGCGCAGGGTCTCGTCGGCGGCGCGCAGTTTGCGACGTAACCGCTTCACGGCCGAGTGCAGGATCGACGTGTCGCCGAGGAACGCGCAGCCCCAGACCGATTCGAAGAGCCTCTCGTACGTCCAGACTCCGACCGGTGCGGTGGCGAGTTGGGTGAGCAGGTTGCGCTCGAGTCGGGTCAGGGCCAGTGCTTCTCCGCGCCACGTCACCCGGTGGTCCAGCGGGTCGATGGTGAGGTCACCGAGGCTGATCTGGCCGGCCGCGCCGACGCGTGGAGGGACCGCGACCGCGACCGGGGCTGGAAGGGGGGCGGTCGCGGACGCGGTGGCGGGGAGCCGCGCCGGCCCGCTGATGATCGGCCCGCCGATCATCGCCTGCAACTCCGCGAGGTCGGTGCAGATCACCAGGGTGCCGAGGCCGTCCAGGCGTCGGACCATCCGCTCGCGCACCGACACGTCAGCGGTCACGCAGAACACGAGGGACACATCGTCGATCACTGTCGTACCTCCCCAGGTGGCAGTAAAAGACAACGCTGTCTGAACCCGGTAGTCAATGGTTTCCGCCGGGCGGCCACCGTGCCATGAGCGCGGGCCCAGGCGCGGCCGGGCCCGCGCGCTCCCTTTCAGAAGGTCAACAGGCGGAACTCGCCCACCGGCTGGAAGCCCAGGCTGCGGTAGACCGACTCACCGACGGCCGACGAGGTGAGGGCGGCGGTGCGAGCACCCCGCTCGCCGGCCAGGTCGAGGGCGGCCCTGGTCATGGCCGCGCCGATGCCCCTGCGGCGTTGCTCCGGCTGGGTGCCGACGAAGTAGAGAGTGACCAGACCGTGGCTGATCCAGGCGACGGCCGTTGCGACGACGCGGCCGTCATCGAGGCGACCGGCCAGCCGGAGCACCGTGCCGTCCCCGGTGAACGCCTTCTCCCGTTCGATCGTCGCCGCCACGCCGTCCGTCGGGATTCCGGACACCCGGGCGTAGGCCGGGACGAACGCGTCGAGGTCGGTGGTTTCGGCGATGTGCACACCGGCGGGAGCCGGGACCTCGGCCGCCGCTCCGATCTCCATCGTCATGATCGGCATGCGGGCGACCTCCACCGCGCCGAGGGCGACCAGGCCGTCCCCGGTGCCGGCGTCGCTGTCCGGCCCGACCCACCAGATCCGGGGTACGCCGTGCAGGCGCTGCCGGGCCTCGGCGAGCGCGTCCTGCGGCGTGCGCCCGGCGACCCGCAGCACACCGTTGAGGGGTGGGTGCGGCACGTCACTGCGGTAGGTCGGGAGGTCCGGGCCTCCGGCCGCGCCGATGTTCCAACCGAGCAGGTACGCCCGGTGCGCGGCCAGGACGGTGTCGAGAGGCTCCATGATCTGGATCTTAACGCGGAGGTCGGCACCCCTTCCGGCCAGCGAAAACGGCTCGATTCGGTGGTTGTGACCGGCGATACTTTGTCGATCGTTCCAGATAGCGGGTAGCGTTCAGCCATGGCCCGCACCCGTGAGTTCGACCTCGACGCCGCGGTCAACGCTGCCATGGAGGTGTTCCGGAGCAAGGGCTACGAGGGCACCTCCATGCGTGACCTCTCCGAGGCGACCGGCTTGGGCAGCGGTTCGATCTACGCCGCGTTCGGCAGTAAGGACGGCCTCTACCTGGCGGTGCTCGACCTGTACCGGCAGCGCTACGCCACCCCGATGGTTGATCTGCTGCGCTCCGGCAACGACGCGCGAGCGGTCATCCGTGAGGTGTTCATCGGCGCGGTGGACGACATCACCGGCGACGGCCGGCACCTCTCCTGCCTCATCGTCGGTGCGTCGATGGAACGGGCACACCAGGATGTACGGGTCGCCGAGCGGCTCCGCTCGACCACGCAGTCCCTGGAGTTGGCGCTCTACGACCTGCTCGCCGAGGCGCAGCTGCGGGGTCAGATCACCACCGACCGCAGCGCCACCGACCTGGCCGGCTTCCTGGTGACCAGCCTCCAGGGCCTGCGGGTGATGGGTGCCATCAACCCGGACCGGGCGGCGCTGACGCGTTACGCCGAGGTCGCGCTCACCTGCCTGGACTGACCGGCGTACGAGGTGGTCGGCCGGGCATCCGAACAAGGAGTCGAGCATGAGAGCGGTCGGACTGCTGCGCTACGGCGGGCCCGAGGTGCTGCGGGTGGTCGAGCTTTCGACGCCGCACGCCGGCCCTGGTGAGGTGCGCATCCGGGTACGGGCGGCGGCGGTCAACCCGGCGGACACCCTGATCCGGGCCGGTATGACGCCGGTGCGACTGCGCGGCGGCGACCCGCTGCTGCCCGGCCAGGACATCGCCGGCACCATCGACGAGGTGGGCTCCGGGGTCAGTGGTGCTCTCGCTCCGGGCGACCCGGTGATGGCCATGATCAATCCGACCCGGGCGGCCGGCGGTGGGTACGCCGAGTGGGTTGTGCTCCCGGAGACCTGGGTGGCGTCCGCGCCGGCGGGCGTGTCACCTGCCGAGGCGGCCACCCTGCCGTTGAACGGGTTGACCGCCCTGCACGCCCTGGACCAGTTGCGGCTGCCACCGGGCAGCACCCTGGCGGTGACCGGAGCGGCCGGAGCGGTCGGCGGGTACGCGGTACAGCTCGCCAAGGCGGCCGGCCACCGGGTGTTGGCCGACGCGGCGCCCGGTGACGCCGAACTGGTCGCCGCGCTCGGCGCCGACGTGACGGTGACCCGAGGCCCGGGGGTTGCCGACCGCTTCCGGGAGTACGCCCCGGACGGGGTGGACGCCGCTGTCGACGCCGCGTTGCTCGGCGGCGCGCTGCTGCCGGCGGTGCGCGCGGGTGGTGCCGTCGCGCTGCTGCGCGGCGGGCCCGATCCGGCGCTGCGGGCACAGGCCGACCAGCGGGGGATCGACATGGTGTCCGCGTACGTGCACGAGTACGACGGGCGCCGCGACAAGCTCGACCTGCTTCGGCGGCTCGCCGAGGAGGGTGCGCTGACCCTGCGGGTCGCCGGGCGGTTCCCGCCGGAGGAGGCGGCCCGCGCGCATCAACTCCTGGAAGCCGGAGGGGTACGCGGCCGGTTGGTCATCGAGTTCTGATCCCGCCGCCGGCACCACCGGAACGTGTTGGTCCACTCACCGGCGGCGAGACCCGCCCGGCGTCTGCCGCGGCGCGGGGTCGCGGGTGCGACGGGCCGGCCACCGTCAGCGAGGCGGCCGGCCCGGAATCACGGTGCTCTGCCGGCTTCGCCAGCGGGTGGAGGTGGTCGGGTCACAGTGGCGGCGCGATGTCCCGCCGCTCCTCGACCTGGCGGTACTCCACCGGCTGCTCGGTGGTGGTGACGACCTGGCGGCGACGACCCCAGATCAGCGTGGTCATGATCAGGCCGAGCACGCCGGCGCCCATCAGGATCCAGCCGACCACGTCGAGGTTGATGCCGCCGACGCTCGCGTCCAGTGCGAAGGTGAGGATCGCGCCGAGCGCGATCAGGAAGATGCTGGTGCCGATACCCACGACAGCCTCCTTAAGGGGGTGTGGTGCGCTGTCGAGCCCCTCAGTACCCCGGGAGGGACCAGCGCAACCGTGACCGACCAGGGTGCCGTGCCAAGCGATCTTGGCATCGGGTAGAGTTCACCTGTCGCCGGCGGTTGTCGGGGACGTGCGGACGTAGCGCAGCTGGTAGCGCATCACCTTGCCAAGGTGAGGGTCGCGGGTTCGAATCCCGTCGTCCGCTCG
>NZ_JCADBI010000004.1:0-555950 GCF_059358895.1 Micromonospora sp. BQ32
GAGCCCGGAGTCGGCGAGAAGCTGACGGTTGATGTGCCGACGCAGGTCCTCCTGCATCGTCAGGAAGCTGTACCAGGTCCGTCGCTCACGGTCGTCAAACTGCTCGGCCTCAGTCACCATGCCAGTCTAGGCAGCAGGCCAGACGGTATCGATTTGAGTGACTCATCACTCGTCTAGGCATGCTGTCCCGACGGATCTTCCTGGAGGGGCGTGCGAGATCTCGACCGGGTATCCGCAGCTAGAGAGCCTGCCTTTGGCGTAGAAGGCTCTGTCAACAGCCACACCCCGCGCTCACTGTGACGCTTTTGACACGCCTTGTCGCGGCTCAAAGGGTGGTGCATCATCTACGTAGTAGGTGACGGATCACTGATGGAGAAAGCTGACCCTCATGGCACGGATTTGGCTTGTCACGGGAGCGGGCTCGGGGCTCGGGGCCCGGTCGCGAGATCTCACGCGGCGCTGGCGGCCGGCAATGGGGTCATCGCGGCCGACCGCCGGATCAAGGGGACGACCGAGCTCGCCTCTGCCTACCCGGGGCGGGCCGAGGCGGGGGAGCTGGACGTGACCGATTCCGCTCGGATCGATGCCTGCCTCAACGCGGCGGCCCAGCAGACGCAAGAGGAGCGGGAAGCCTGGGAGTCGCTATCCCGTGGCACCGACTTCGACGAGAAGTAATTCCGCACGCCATCGGCGCACGGTACCGGAGTGGCTGGCAACGGCCGGGAAAGGAGTTCGATCATGGGACGGGTAGAGGGTAAGACGGCAATCGTCACCGGCGGGGGGAAAGGGATGGGGGCGGCCACGGTGAGCTTGCTCGCCGCCGAGGGAGCCCACGTGATCGCTGCTGACGTCGACACCGACAGCGCCGAGGAACTCGCAGCGCGGCTGGGTGCGAACGTCGTCGCCCGCCGACTGGACGTCCGGTCCCCGGCGGACTGGGCCGAGGTCGTTCGGGACGCCGAGAATGATTTCGGACCGGTCGGCATCCTGGTCAACAACGCCGGCATCGCCGACCCCGGCGTCCTGGACGACTGGGACGTCGCGCGCCTGCAGCACACGCTGGACGTCAATCTCATCGGAGCCTTCAACGGCCTTCAGGCAGTCACCGCAAGCATGCGACGCGCCGGGGGCGGATCGATTATCAACATCGGCTCGGTGGCAGCCTTCCAGGGCGTACCGCGCATGCTCGGCTACGTGGTTTCCAAGTGGGGCCTGCGGGGACTGACCAAGACGGCTGCCCTGGAGCTGGGTCGAGACGGCATCCGAGTGAACGCGGTGCATCCCGGGCAGACCAGGACCCCGATGACCGAGGGCGTCGTCTTCGACACCAGCAACATCGCGCTCGGTCGTGTCGGCGTACCCGAGGACATCGCACAGGCCGTGCTGTTCTTCGCATCCGACGAGTCCAAGTTCGTCACCGGCAGCGAGGTATTGGTCGACGGCGGTCAAGTCGCCGGCCCGGCTGACTACCAAGGCCTACCGCAGTAGGCAGGCCCGCCAGGATCCCCTCCGACGGCCCTCAGTCGCTGCAGCGACCAGGGAGATGTTGGTTGTCGTCGCCCACCTCCGGTGCCGGCACCCCCCGCTGCAGCCCGATCCGTCCGTGCTCGCCATCCTGAGAGGACGGCGCGCACGGGCCGGGTCGCCGCGGGGCACTCCGGCCCGGCCACCCAGAACCGGCGACACACCCGCTGCTCCTTTGTCGTCCAACTGCAGGCCAGATCCATCGCGGCGGCGAAAGGTGCCATTCCGGTGTCGGGCTCGACCGCTGTGAACCACTCCAGGGCGCTGCGGGTGCCCCGGTGACTCACGTCACCGACATCTATTGGAGTGACGTGTGAACTCGGGTCACTCGCCATCGTCCTCTTTGGATGAAGGCCACATCTGTCATCGACCGGCAAGGCTGAGCGGTCGTGCGAGAGGAGCGAGAGCGTTGAAGAAATCCATCGGTATGGCTGCCACCGCAGTCACGGGGACGGTAGTCGCAGGGCTGGCTCTGCTGACTGCCCCCACGGCGGCGCAGGCTGCGACCAGTACCTGCGGCAGCGTACCGTATGTTTCCTTCGGAAATCTGTGTGCGAATATTGACTCGAACCCCGGCTACCGGGCGGTAATCACTACGGACGGCGATGGCGGCGGTCTCCTACTGGATTTTAATCTGATCTGTGCCAACAACCGGTGGTTCGGTGACGGAGGCACTTTCAGCACCGTGGCGAATCGCCAGTATTCCTATGTGTTCAAGGTCGGCAATCAGGGCAACTGCAAGGTCAGGCTCTACAATATGAGGAACGGCGACTACTTCGACACCGCCTACATCACCCCTTGATCGAAGCGGTGCGGCGGCCGTCTTCAGCTAACCGGCCGCCGCACCGGCTGCCATCACCATTGACTTGCCTCGATTGTTGTTCGGTCTTGTTTCCCGAAGAGCGATTTGTCATTGGATCAGCAACGCTTGCTCGCGGGTGTGGATCGAAGTCAGCGTTGCCATACCTTCGCGGGTTCGCGGCAAGCCTCTAGGCAAACGGATCGTTCTGTCTGAACGTGAGGAGGGGTGAGCAGCTGCAGTGGATCGTCTCGGACGACCTGTGGGCCGAGATCGCGCCGCTGCTGCCAACCCGACCACCACGGCGGCAGCCGCTACCCCGGCAACAAGCCGCTGGATGACCGCGAGGTGTTGTGCGGGATACTGTTCGTGCTCTACACCGCGATCCCCGTGGAAATACCTACCCCAAGAGCGTGGGTTTGGGTCGGCCGTCACCTGCTGGCGTAGGTTGCGGGCTGGAATGACGCCGGCGTGTGCCAACGACTGTACGAGGTCCTGCTCGGCAAACTGCGCGGCCGCCGACCAACTCGACATGTCCCGGGCGGTGGTAGACGACTCCCACATCCGGGCGCTCAAGGGCGGCCCAAAACCGGTCCGAGCCCGGTCGACCGCCGCAAGCCAAGCTCGAAACACCACGTCATCACCGACGCGGGCGGCATTCCCCTCGCGAGCCTGACCGGCGGCAACCGGCACGATGTCACCCAACTCCTGCCCCTGGTCGACGAGATCCCAGAATCAAGGGCGTCCGAGGCCGACCGCGGCAACAACCGGACCAGATACGGAATTGGGCGCGCTCGTCGACCGGCACCCCCAGCAGCATGGCCGGTCGAGCAGCTTCGTCACCCTCGCCTCGTGGGGCCTCCGCCGTAACATCGCCGACCCGGCCGTGCTCGGCGACCGCGCCGCAGCCCTGCAGACCTACCTCGACCTGCGCGAAGGCCGAGCTGCCGCGCCCTGACCGTGGCACTGTCGGTGTTAGCACGCTCACTCTTGTCGCGGCACCCGTCATGCAATATATTGCATGACGGGATGGTCAGTCGAACCACGTGGACCCCGCTCCGGCAGCGACGGCGCGGCATCGAAAGGACGAGCCTCATGAGCACCACTGGAAAAGAGATCAAGAACGTCGTGCTGGTGCACGGCGCGTTCGCCGACGGTTCAGGCTGGCGCGGCGTGTACGACAAGCTGACGGCCCGGGGCTACCGGGTCACGATCGTGCAAAACCCGCTCACCTCGCTGGAGGACGACGTCGCGGCGACCACCAGGGCGCTCGACCTGCAGGACGGCCCCGCGATTCTGGTTGGCCATTCTTGGGGCGGCACGGTCATCACCGAGGCCGGCGTTCACCCCAAGGTCGCCGGACTCGTCTACGTGTCGGCCCTGGCCCCCGACGCGGGCGAGACCAGCGTCCAGCAGTACGAGGGGTTCGCCGAGACGCCCGACTTCGTCATCGACGTCTCCGAGGACGGATACGGCTTGCTCAACGGCGACAAGTTCAAGGCCGGCTTCGCCGCAGACACCAGCGACGCCGATGCCGCCTTCCTGCGCGACTCGCAGGTGCCGATCAACATGGCGGTGTTCTCAACGGCGGTGAAGAACGCCGCCTGGCGCGGCAAGCCGAGCTGGGCGGTTATCGCAACCGAGGACAGGGCGTTCGACCAGGCGATGCTGCAGCACATGGCCAAGCGCATCGGCGCCGAGATTACCAACGTTTCGGCTAGCCATGCTCTCTTCCTTACCCAGCCCGGCGTCGTCTCCGACGTCATCGTGACCGCCGCGCAGAACGCCGGCGGCAGCGCTCACTGACCTACCTACGACTTCACCCCGGGCCGGCTCGCACCTCACGTGAGCCGGCCCCGAGCCTTGTCGGAGTGTGACCGCATGTCCACCACGCCGTTCCAGGTGGCGCTCTGGATCGAGCTGCTCGCCGCGGGACTGGGCGGCCTCCAAGGCGCCCTGTTTGCAGCCGGGGAGAGACACCGCCGCATTGACGTGCTCGGGGTCATCGTTGTCGGGCTCGCCGTCTCGGTCGGGGGAAGCCTGCTGCGCGACGTTGTGCTCAACCAGTCGCCCGTCGTGATCTGGATGAACTGGTACCTGCTGGTGGCCGGCGCCTCAGCGATTTTCGGCATGGTGCTGCAGCCGGTGTTCGCCCGAGCGGACTGGCTGATCACCGTGCTTGACGCGATCGTCATGGGACTGTTCGGTGCGGTCGGGGCCTCGAAGGCGCTGTCTCTCGGCGTCGGCGAAACCGGGGCACTGGTCGTCGGTGTCATCGGAGCCATCGGAGGCGGCATGTTACGCGACATCATCATGAGCCGGCCGATCTCCTTCCTGCACATCGGCAGCCTTTATGCCGTCGCCGCTGGAGCCGGGGCCGGTGCACTCATCCTGCTCGTTGAGTTCGGCACACCGATGCCGGTAGCCGGCATCGTCTGCGTGGTGGTGACCACATTCATGCGTTTGGCCGCCATTCGCTTCGGCTGGACCGTCCCCGAGCAGCGGGCGGTGAGCTTTCGGACCCGACGGAGGCGCCGGCCGCGCTTGAGGCTCAACCTCAGGTCCACTTTTAAGTGACTGCCGATCGGCACGATGGGCGAAGCCGGCCGGTGAAGGCACGGGAAGTCGTGCCCCGGCCGATGCCTGTGTCAGGCGAACCCGTTGACCGGGGGAGGAGCGTCCCATGCGACTTGAGCGAAACGTCCGGCGGGGCGCCGCGGCCCTGGTGGCCGTAGTGAGGCTCGGAGCCGCCACCGCGCTCGCGACAATGACGAGCACGGTGGCGGACAGGGCGAGAAGTCGACGGGCGAGGACAGTACGGGGTCGGTGATTCAACGTCGGTTCCGACTCCCGGACAGGCTACACAGCCTCCACGCCGTATTTGCGGAACAAGCTCAGCATGCTCTCGTCGAAACGTTCGGGTCCCCAGTTGTCGACCTGCACACCCGGCTCAGGTTCGTCGCCACCCTCCACGAACAGACCTTCGGCACCAGCCGGCGTGTAGATGAAAAGCAACCTCGTCGTGTGCAGACCGACGTTTTTGAAACGGTGACGAACCATCCGGGGAATGTGGACGATATCGCCGGTAGACGCGGTGAAGGTCCGCTGACCGTCCAGAAACTCGAGTTCACCCGAGAGCAGATAAAAGGTCTCCTCCTGCTCGGCGTGAGTATGCGGCACGGGACCGCCACCGGGAGGCACGCTGGCCTCCACGATTCCGACGGAGCCGCCGGTCTGGGCCGCCTGAAGGCGAACGGTGTAGACGTCACCGGAGAACCATTTGGTCACCCCCTGACCGGCGGCCACGTGAAGGCCGCCCCCGGCGGCGTCGCGTGCATCCATGTCGGCTCCGGGAATAAAAATGCTCACAAGGGCTCCCTAGGTGAGGGCTGCGTCGTCTGTCCACCTGCGATGGTGGCCTCCCGTGGAGCACGGAAGGGCACCATCGAACTACTTGACGCTGCTCTGGCCGGATTGTTCATTGGGAGACGGAAGTCCGTGTTCAGTGGGCGAGTTCCTCAAGCCGCTCGCGGCACGCAACGCATCGAGTGGCCCTTCAGGCCGACGTGATGTCGGTGGTGATTGGCAAGTCCCGGCCCGCCTCGAAGTCCTCAGCCAAGGCTTTCACCCGCCCTCGGGCGAGCCGTAGGAGTCCGAACCAAGCAGCTGGTGCAGCGGCGCCTTGCCGGACACCCCGACCTCGATGATCGCGGCCGCGACCTTGACCGGATCGCCGAGCTGAGTGCCCGGCGTTGCCAGCTGGGCATCAGTCATCTCACGGATCGCCCCGTATCCCTCCGCTTGGCGTTCCGGCAGGCTGAGCGCCGGCGGACGCAGGGAGTCGGGTCCGCGTGTAGCCCGGCTCGATGGCGTTGACCTCGATGCCGAATCCGGCGACCTCGCCCGCGAGCGCATCCGACAGGCCCCTTGAGGGCGTACTTGGCGGAGCAGTAGAGGGCCCAGCCCGGAAAGGCCGAAGGCCCAGGACAGACGAGACGTTGATGATGTGACCGCGGCTGGCGGTGCGTATGCCCGGCAGAACCGCGCGCAGCAGATCCCAGGCACGAAGATCTGCACCTGTAACATCCGCTGGACTTCGGCGTTGCTGGTCTCCTCGACTGCGCCGAGGAAGTCGTAGCCGGCATTGTTGGCGACCACGTCGAGGCCGCGCCGAGACGGTCCTCAGCTGCGGCGACCGCCGTAGCCACCGCCGACTCGTCGGTGAGGTCGAGCTCGCGCGACAGCAGCCGTTCGCGGGGGAACGGGTCCGAGGGCCCGACCGAGGCGCCGGCCCGAACGAGTTGTCGCCGCGACGTTGTCACCTCGTTCGAGCAGCTGCTTGACGAGGCGTTATCACCGGTGTTTGACGGATCGGCGGGCGGCGGCGGGGCATGCAATGAGGTCTCCGAACGCCACACCCGCGGCGATGGCCAGCCCGATGGCGAGCGCGAGAATGAGGGTGACCAGGCCGCTCACCACGTCCTGGGTGGCCAGCTGATAGAAGCCCCGGTAGGCGGTAAGGCCCGGGAGGAGCGGGATGACCCCGGACAACAGGATGGCCTGCGTGAGCTGGCCGGAGCCGCGCCGGGACAGACCCGTCGCCAGTCCGACCACGATGGCCGCGACACCGCTGGCGGCCACCAAGCCGAAATCCGTGAGCATGGTGACGGCGGCGTAGGCGGCCCAAGCCGTTCCCCCGATGACGAAGGCGGCCGGTAGCGAGCGCAGCGGTGCATCGGTGGCCAGCGCGAACATGGCCGCCGACATGGCCGCGGCCACCGTGGTGAGGCCGAAGCCGGCCATTTCGGCCGGCAGGGGCTCGGCCGGGTTGAGATCGAGGTCGAGCACGAGGCCCAGTTTGAGGCCGAGGATGACGCCCGCCAGCAGTCCGGCCGACAGCAACGCGATCTCCGCCGCACGGCCGGCCGCCGTGACATAGAAGCCAGAGATGGCGTCTTGGACGGTTCCCACCACCGTCAATCCCGACAGCAAAGCGGTGAGACCGGCCGCGATGATCAGCGATGGCTGGGTGTCGGTGGGCAGCGCGCCGGCGGCCAGCAGGCCGAGCGTGGTGACGGTCGCCATCAGGGCACCAGTGACCTGCAAGAAGAACGGCGCGACGTCCCGGCCGCGCAGAACCCACCCGAGGCGGTCAATGAGCGCGGTCACAACGAACGCGGTCAGAGCGATCACCGTCGAACCGCCGAGCGCGCCTGTCCCGTCTGCTGGCACTGCATCCGGGCCCGGACGTCACGCTTCCGGCGGTGGCGAGCCTTCGTGGCCTGTCCGTGCGTAATGCCCGCGCGGTGTTCGGCGAGCTGGTAGGCAGCAGGCTGGTTAGAGCGCCGGCCCGGTCGCTACGGCGCCCACGATCTGATCGCCGCGTACGCGCCTGAGCTGATGCTCGACTCCGACCCCGAGGTGGAGCGCGACGCGGCCGCGGACCGGCTGCTCATGTACTACCGGGGTGCCGCCTATGCGGCCAACCTCTTCATAAATCCCGATATCGACGCGGATCCGCCTGTTGAGCACGACGGGGTCGTCGTCTATACCCCGAAGAGCGACAAGGAGGCCGCGGGGGCGGCCGGTGGGCGGCGGTCTCCGGCCGGAATGCCCGCACGCTGTGGTCACGCATCACCAGGGGGCGGGAAATAGCGCTCACTCCAGCGCGACAACGGCTGCAGCGAGGCGATCAGCTCCTCGGCCTCCGGTGTGAGGGCGTAGGTGATCTGGACCGGTGTGCTGGGGATGACGGAGCGCTCGACGAGGTGGCGCTCCTGCAGCTGCTTGAGGCGCAGCGTGAGCTGCGGATCCGAGATGCCCGGGACCATCGCGCGATACTCCTTGAAGCGCCGGGCGCCGCGAGCCCCGGCGAGCAGGATGGGTCCGGTCCAGCGGGTGCCGATGATGTCGATCGCGCGCAGGATGCGCAGGCAGCTTTCCTCGTCGACCCGAGTGTTGTGCGGCTTGTTCACTTCTCCAGAGTAAGTAGCTTTCGAGGCGTTTGCCAACCCGGTCGAGCGGCAGGACGCTTCCATCAAGCGAAGAGAAAGAGGGCATCATGTCCCCGCACAACGCACCGATGGCCCGCAAAGTGCAGCGCGTGCTCGACAAGGTCGAACTCGGTCCGACCCCCATGTCGGCGCACAGCTCGCTGATCATCGCCCCGGGCCAGAACGCCCGGACCGATCCGTTTTTGGTGATGGGGGAGGAGCTGGTCAACCAGCCCGGGTTCGACTGGCATCCGCACCGCGGCATGGAGACCGTGACCCTGATCCTGGACGGAGCACTCGAGCACGGCGACAGCATGGGCCGCGCCGGAGTACTCGGGCCCGGGGACGTGCAGTGGATGACCGCGGGTCGCGGCATCATCCACCGTGAGGTCGCCGCCCGGTCGGAGCATGCGCACATCCTGCAGCTGTGGGTCAACCTGCCGTCCGACCAGAAAATGGTGCCTACCCGCTATCAGGACCTGCGGGCCGGCATGCACGCCGTGCACACCGAGCCCGGTGTGCTGGTCCAGCTGATCTCGGGTGAGACCGCGACGATGCACGGGCCGGCGGTCAACCAGTGGCCGATCCTCGGAATGCTGATCACGTTGGACCCGAAGACGGAGTATCGGCAGCTGCTCGACGGCGACCAGCGTGCGTTCGCGTACGTGATCTCCGGTCGGCTCATGGCGGGCGGCCGCACTGTGCGGGCCGGGCAGATCGCCTGGTCCGATCCGGTCACGCGGCCGGGCGACCCGACCACGCTGGCGCTGGCCACCGGCGACGGGGACGAGCAGACCAAGGTGTTGCTCGTGGCCGGGAGCCCCATCGGTGAGTCTGTGTACGCCAGCGGCCCGTTCGTGATGAACTCGCGCGACGAGATCGAGCAGGCGTACCGCGACTTTCACTCCGGCAAGTTCGGCAGCATCCCGCAGCACACCCGCTTGCCCGCCGGTGCCTGAGCGGCTCAGTTCCACTTCTGATTGTCGCTGCCGGCGCAGGTCCAGATCTGCGCCGGCACGCCATTGCCACTGTTCCAGTCGGGCACGTCCACGCACATGCCGGCCGAAGCCCTCACCAGGTCGCGGGCGGCGTTAAGGGTGACCTGCTGCCGCGCCGGCCCGGAGCAGGTGGTGGCACGCATTCGGGCGCCGCTCGCGGTCGACCCGAGTTCCACACACTGGCCGAGAACTCGAAGCGTCACGTCGCCCGGGACGTGGAACGCGGACCAGGGCACGACAACCAGTTCCTCGCCCTTGTGGAAGAAGTGGGCCGGTTTGCCGTTGACCTCGACGCCGGCCGGACCCCGACCGGCGAAGTCGAGGTCGAAGCGGGACAGGTGCTGGGTGGCGACGGCGGTGATGGTGACGTCACCGAGCGTGGACGACCGACCTTGCCGGCTGGTGATGCGGGCGACACCAGGCCCGGTGCCGTGCCGGCGGGCGTCGGCACGGCCGCCGCCTTGCGTGCTCGGGCTCGCAAGGCGGCGGTGGCAAGCGCCGAGCTGATCAGAACGAGTACGCCCGGAACGACTGGTACTTGCCGGCCGTGAAGGTGCGGAACGTGCCGAGGTTCTGCTGGCCTCCGGTGCAGTTCGGGCCGGTGAAGGCGCTTACCTGTTCGACGATGCGCTCCCCGGTGAGCGAGGCCGCGCTCGGGGGCATGGCCAGGCAGGTGCCGTCGGGCTCGGCGACGTACAGCAGGATCTTGGCGAAGGTGCCCTCGAAGATGCTCAGGCCCGACTCCGGGACGTCGACGGCGGCCTGTGCGGGTTGAGCTTGCAGGCCGACCAGCGCCATGACGCCGGCTGCGGTCAAGCCCGCGACAGTACGAATCTTCTTGCCCATGCTGAGTCCTCCTGGATCGATTCTCTTGTCAAGCCGACCGCGCGCGCTACCACCAGCCTTTCGTAGGTCCCTTGCGTCGGCAACTAATTGACACATGACTTTGTAGACAAGAAAAACGGACCGATGCATTGAATTCTGGCCCCTGGGATTCGTAACGCCGTCCGAGCGCGCCAATGACTCCTGGCCCGATGAACATCGGCCGACTAGGTCCGTCTCGATGAGTGCGGGAGCGGTCGCCCGGCCGCTGCCACTTCGCACCGAGGGAGAGATATGACGGAGAGAGACGTCGACCGGCGCACCGTCCTGAGTGGGCTCGGGGTCACCGCAGTGGCCGCGACCGGAGTGATCGGCCCGGCCCGGCCGGCCCAGGCCGCGCCTTCCGCGGCAACCACGCCGGAAAGGCTGAAGGGCTACACCGTTCCGCTCAGCGCCCGCGGCGTAGCCAACCTGGCCCCCAAGCCGCCGTGGCACTACGTCGCCGACGCTCTCGGGGTCGAGTTCTGGACCACGCCCGCCGCCGCGGCGGCCGCCTTGCCGACCGGCCTCGACCCGGATCCTGCTCAGCCCGGCCACGGTTTCGCGATGTGCGTCGAGTGGCAGTTCGCAGCGACGCCGGCCGACTGGCTCGACCCGACCTACAGCCAGTACTCGGAGTTCCTGGTCTTCCTGGACGCAAGCTACCAGGGCAGGCCGGTCACCTGGTGTCCCTTCATCTATGTGGACAACGACAATTCGCTGGCCCGCGGGTGGGTGCAGGGATTCCCGAAAAAGCTCGGCCAGATCCGGCAGACCCGGGCGTATGCGGTGGCGAGTCAGGCGGCGCCGGTGCTCGGCCCCGGCGGCCGGTTCGGCGGCAGCCTGTCGGCCGGCGGCCGCCGGATCGCGGAGCTGGACGTCACGCTGAAGGAGCCCACCACTGGGTTGCCGGCGCTGACCCGGCCGCTGGTGAACCTGCGGCACTTTCCGCGGCTCACCGCCGGGCAGCACGATCACCCCGCGGTCCACGAGCTGACCCAGTCGGTGCTGACCAGCCTCATGGTCGACAACGCCTGGATCGGCTCGGGTGACCTGCGGTTCCTGCCGTCGCCGCGCGAGGAGATCGCCGACCTGGCCATCCAGCGCGTCGGCGTCGGCTTCCGCGGATCGCTGTCGTACACGGTGAAAGACCTGACCATCCTCGCCTGACCGGCGCGCCGCGGCGGGTCGCGGTTCGCGGCCCGCCCCGCGGCGACCATTGCAGCTATCGCACGGAGGAACGATGACATCAGCCGCCGAGCATCTGGTGGCCACCCTCAAGGCGTCGGGCATTCGCCGCATCTATGGTCTGCCCGGTGACTCGCTCAACGGGTTGACCGACGCTATCCGCCGCGAGGACGACATCGCGTGGCAGCACGTACGGCACGAGGAAGCCGCGGCTTTCGCCGCGGCCGGGGAGGCCGCCGTCACCGGGGAACTGGCCGTCTGCGCGGCCAGTTGCGGACCCGGCAACCTGCATCTCATCAACGGCCTGTTCGACGCGCAGCGCAGCGGCGTGCCGGTGCTGGCCATCGCGGCGCAGATCCCGTTGGCTGAGATCGGCACCGGCTACTTCCAGGAGACCCGCCCGCAGGACCTGTTCCGCGAGTGCAGCGTCTACGCCGAACTGGTCAGCACGGCCGAACAGCTGCCGCGCATGCTGCGGATCGCGATGCGTACCGCGATCGAGCGGCGCGGCGTCGCCGTACTGGTCGTACCAGGTGAGGTGTTTCAGGGCCGGGTGCCGTCCGATACGCGAGTCAGAGCGGTGCAGGCGACCACCTCGGTCACGGTGCCCGGCGAGGACGACCTGGCGGCCGCGGCCGAGGTGCTCAACGCGGCGCAGCGGGTCACGATCCTCGCCGGCGCGGGCTGCGAAGGAGCGCACGCCGAATTGCTGGCGACCGCTGAACGACTACAGGCTCCGATCGTGCACGCCTTGCGGGGAAAGGAGTTCGTCGAGTACGGCAACCCGTACGACGTCGGCATGACCGGGCTTCTCGGCTTTCCGTCGGGTTACCGCGCGATGGAGCACTGCGACACCCTGCTCATGCTCGGCACCGATTTCCCGTACCGGCCCTTCTATCCGGACGGCGTGAAGGTCGTGCAGGTCGACATCCGCGGCGAGCGGATCGGGCGGCGGGTCGCGGTCGACGTGCCCCTCGTCGGCGGGGTCAAAGAGACGCTCACCGCGCTGCTCCCGCGTCTGACGGACCACGGCAGCGAGCATCTGCGCCTGATGATCAGCCACTATCGGCGTACGCGGGCCCGGTTCGACTCGCTTGCCACCGCAAGAGGCGGTCGTGGCCCCATCCACCCGCAGACGGTGGTCGCCGCCATCGACCGGCTCGCCGCCGAGGACGCCGTCTTCACACCGGACGTCGGCACTCCAACGTTGTGGGCGGCGCGCTACCTGAGCATGAACGGGCGGCGGCGGCTGATCGGCTCGTTCACCCACGGGTCGATGGCGAACGCGCTGCCGCAGGCTATCGGCGCGCAGTCGGCGTATCCGTCGCGGCAGGTGGTGTCGCTGTCAGGTGACGGCGGCCTGGCCATGCTGCTCGGCGAGCTGCTCACGCTGCGCCAGCAACAGCTGCCGGTCAAGGTCGTCGTGCTGAACAACGCGGCCCTGGGATTCGTCGAGCTCGAGATGAAAGCGGCCGGGGTGCTCAACTACGGCACCGACCTGACCAATCCCAGCTTCGCCGACGTGGCGCAGGCGATCGGCCTGTACGGGCGACGCGTGGAGCGGCCGAGTGACCTGGAGAGCGCGCTGAAGGACGCCTTCGCGCACCCCGGCCCCGCGCTCGTCGACGTCGTGACCGAACGCGAGGAGCTCGCGCTCCCGCCCAAGGTCAGCTTCGAGCAGGCGAAGGGCTTCACCCTCTGGGCCACCCGCTCGATCCTCAACGGCTCGGGGAACGACGTGCTCCACGTCGCCTCGGCCAATTTGCGCCAGCTCCGGCTCGAGTAGGACGCGCTGGCGTGAGGTCCACCACGCCGGTCTACGCATGGGGCTGAAAACCGTGGCAGGAACCCCGTCGAACAGAGAGCGATGACGGTCTTCCGACGTCTCCAGCGGAAGGCCGTCATCCGCTCAGTTCGTGTGAAGCGGCCGGACTGCCCATCACTCGGCGGACGCCGGCCCATTCTCCATCACAGTAGGCGTGGTACATGAGGTTCGCGTTCCGTCCACGAAGGCAGTCGCTGGCGCTGGTTTCGGCGGCCGGCGGGCTGGCGTCGCTGCTCGCTGTCCCGGGTGCCGAGGCAGTCTCGGCGCCATGACACCGCCGACGCCGGGCGATGGCGTACCGAGATCGGCTGGCCGGTCTTCCGGCTGACCCCCGCCTGACGACCGCCACACGCACCCGGCGGCGACGCCCACGCTGAACGCCATGATCAGACGCCGTCGTGAGCTCGCCGTCGTGAGCTCGCCGTCGTGTAACGGCTGCTGGACCGGGCCGTCCCCGGCGCGGGCGGGCGGGCGGCTGACTGTGGTGGGCCTGGCGGACCCGGGAAGACGGTGCTCGCCGAGGTCGCGGCGGAGTTGGCCCGACAGCGCCGGATGCCGGTGAGTCGGGCGCCGGTGGCCGGCGTCCGGGCGCTCGGCTGGTGATCCTCGATGATCTCGGCCCGGCCACGGGCCCGGCGGATCTCGGCCGGCTGGTTCTCGGCGGCGCCGCGATGCTGGCCACCACCACCGCGGCCACGAGGTCCGGCCAGCACCACTATCTGGCCCCGTTTCCGAGGCGGAACTGGCCGCCCTGCTGCCCGGGCGGCCTGTAAAAACGGTGCAGGCGGTGTGGTTGCTCACCGTGGGCTAGCCGGGTCCGGCTCTGGATCTCGCGGCGGTCGTGTCGCTGGACTCGGGCCAAGACGCGGTTGTCGAGCTGGCCCTCACCTCGCTGTCGCGGGGAGAGTTCCTCGTTCTCGACATGGCGCTGATCCGGTTGCTGGTGCGGCTGGCCACCGCGTCCAGATCGTCGACCTGGCTCGGCGGGCCGGGGATGCGGTACTCGATCGCCGCACGGGGCATCAGCTATCGATGGGTCACCGCGGCGAAACCGCCGGCACCCTACGTCGGTTGGCTGACTGCGGCCACTGCCGTTATGGTGCTGCCCGGAGGTCACCTGCCGCACCTGGAGCGACCAGCCGAGCTCGCCCGGCTGCTTTCGAAGGAAGCTGAGGCGAGGGCTTCGTACGCCCGCTCAGCGGATGACCCCATTTCGGAGGGCCTCCAGGGCATAGTGCAGGCGCGACCGCACCGTTCCCAGCGGTATGCCGAGGCACTCGGCCACCTCGAACGGTGAGCGGTTCTCGATGAGGATCGCGATCAGCACGTCACGGTGGGCCTGGCTCAAACCGGCCACAGCCTCCCGCAGCGTCACATTGGCGATGGCCACCGAGGCCGTCAGATCCTCGAGCGCATCGTGTTCGGCCGGCGGTTCCACCTCGACCGGACGTGCCCGCTTCCGGCGGCATTCGTCGATGACCACATGGCGAGCGACCGTGAGCAACCATCGGCGGCCGGCCTGCTCGCCGGCCGGGAGGGCGCTCAGGTTCCGCCACGCTCGCAGCATCGTCTCCTGGACCAGGTCCTCGGTGCCCTGATCGGAGGTCATGTCCGAGACGTAGCGGGTCACCGGCAAGCAGTGCCGGGACACCAGTTGACGCATGCGGTCGTCGGCATCGGACGAGTGATCCGGACGAGACATGGAACAGTGCATCCCCTCGGTGGTGGAGAGCTGTGACAGCGGCCGCCACCGAACTTAGGGAGGGTGAGCTGAATAATTTGTGATGCCGGAGTGACATGAGCGGACGGTGTTGACCTTCTCCCCGGGGGAGAGCCGACCGTAGTGGCATGGACAAGACATCAGGCAGCGGCACCGCCCTCTCGTGAGACGAGTTGCCGGCCACCATCACCACGTATCTGCCCGCGCACGAGGCTTACGACAACAAAACCGCAATCAACACCTTCGCCGTTGGCGCTGTCGTGACCGATGACGGGCGCACCTATGACGGCCGGGACCAGATCCTGGGCTGGGTGGACAAATCGTCCGGCGAATATTCGTACACCACCGAATTTGCCGGTGCCACCGGTCGATCTGCACTACCGATTCACCCTCGACGGCGATTCCATCACCCGGCTCGTGATCGAGCCGTAGCCGCCACTGTAGTGCTACCGCTGTCGGCTGCCGGTGGATTCTCACCCGGCAGCCCGACAGCGACGCGGCTCCGCTCAACTCGGCTCAGGGGCGTGGTTCCACCGCTGCGCATCTCGCGCCCGGTGCGGGCAGCCGCCCGCCGATCAGATAGCGGTCGACGACCGCATCGGGGCACGGCAGATGCTGGCGGTAGACCCCGTGACCCCACCCCTGGTAGGTGAACAGTCGTGCGTTCGGGCCGATCTGCTCGGCCACCGTGGCCGCCCAGCGGCGCGGAGTGGCCGGATCGTGCTGGGCGGCGACCACGAGGACGGGACGGCGAGTGTCGACGTCCACGGGATGCTGCGGATTGGTGACATTGCCGCGGTAACCGAGGCAGAAGCCGAAGGACTCTGCGGCTGCCGCGCCGACCCGCAGGTGAGGCGCCACCGATGCGGCCTCCTCGGCGATGCGTGAGAAGTCCGTGAAGCTCCGGACACCGGTCCGCCAGTCCTGGCAGAACGCGAGATCCGCCAGGGGTTGCACCTCTGCCATGGAGGCGGCTGCGGTGGAGAACGTTGCCTGTCCACTGTCCAACGCGGCGAGCCGGTCCGCCAGCGCGGGCCAGTTGGCGGGCAGCCAGGTCGTGAACTGGAACTCCGCGCTCAGGCCGTATCGGGTATAGCCGCTGAGGTCGCCGTTGTCCGCTCGCGCCGACAACGAGGCGAACAGCGCCTTGATATCGCGGCCGTGCAGAGCGCACGTCGTCGTCCGGTCGCAGTAGGACGCGAACTGGGTGAGCATGTTCTCGGCCGCCGCGGTGTGGGTGACGAAGAACGACTGCCCGGACTGGCTGTGGTCCATCGGGCTGTCGAGCACCATCGCGCGGAGGCGGTGTGGGTAGTTCTCGGCGTACGCCTGGCCGGTCAGTGTGCCGTAGGAAACTCCGTAGAAGGTGATTGCCTTCTCTCCCAGCGCGGCCCGGATCGCGTCCACGTCATGGGCGACGCTCACTGAGTCGAGATGGTCGGTCAACGGTCCCGTGCGCTGGCGGCAGTCCTCGTACAGCGCTCGGTTGAACGTGACCAGGGCGTTGTAGGCGTGCTTGTTCGCCGGCACCGGCTGCGGCCGCTTCGCCAGAAGCTCGGCCGAACACACGACGGGGTTGCTTCGGCCGACACCACGCGGGTCGAAGCCGACGACGTCGAAGCGGCGAAGGACCTCCTGATTGAAGTAGCGATCGTCGAACACCGCGTCGATGCCGGACAGGCCTGGCCCACCCGGATGGAAGGTGAGGGTGCCGATCCGGGCTGCGGGGTCCGAGGCCGGGCGTCTGGCCAGAGCCAGCTCGAAGGTGGGGCCGTCCGGCCGGGCCCAGTCGACGGGAACGGTGATCGACCCGCACTGCAAGCGCTGATCGGCCTCGTGCTCCGCGCAGGGATGCCAGGCTATGCGGCCGGTTCCGCCGGTCGAGGTCGAGGCCGAGCTGGTGCTGGTGATCGCTGTGCCTCCCAGGCTCAGCACGCCAGCGATCAGCACGCGCAGCGCGGCAGGGAATGTCTTTCGCATCGGTCCTCCGTAGGACGGTGATCGCCTTGCGACGGCAATGGGGGGACACTGCGACACAACGCACGCGGGTCGGGCCGGTTCACCGGAACCCATGGATCGCACCGGACACCAGGTATCTGTCGAATGACCTAACCGATCAGTGCGGTGACTCACGGCAGCGCGGGCGCCGTAGTCCGGGGCACCGGCCCGCGATCGCCGGCACTGAGCGGACGAAAACCGGCTATCCGGACTGATGACCTGACCGTGTCGTGCCGGACGCGCGCCGGCGGTGGGCGAATGACTGATTCGGCGTAAGGGCCGGGAGCCTCTGGCGAGCCGGCGTGGAAGACCATCCCGTCCTGGTTCATCTTGCCGGAACGCGACCTCCCATCGCGCTGGAGACATTCCGTCTCATGGCCGAGCGCGCCAACGCTCGGGAGTCGGTCGAGATTACCGGCGCATCGCATGCCCTGCCGGTGTCGCAGCCGCAGGCGGTGGCCGACTTCATCCTCCGGGCCGCCGCCACCATCTGAAGCCCCTCCGACCGGTTCCACCTGAAAGGACAACTTCCATGAAGCGTGATCTCTGCCGTACGCCGAAGCGGGTGGCTCTCCGGACCGCCATGACCGTGGGCGTGGCAGTGGCTGCGCTCGTGGCCGGGTCGGCCGGTGCGGTGGCGCAGTCACGGCCGTCGGCGAAGAAGCCGACCGTAGTGCTGGTGCACGGCGCGTTCGCCGACTCGTCGAGCTGGAACGGCGTGGTCAAGGAGCTGCTGCGCGACGGTTATCCGGTGGTGGCGGCGGCGAACCCGCTGCGGGGTCTGCACTCGGATGCGCAGTACCTGCGCAGCGTCCTGGCCGGGGTCCAGGGACCGATCGTGCTGGCCGGGCATTCGTACGGCGGTTCGGTGATGAGTGAGGCCGCCGACGGCGACAAGGACGTGAAGGCGGTGGTGTACATCGCCAGCTTCGCCCCGGACAAGGGGGAGAGCACCTCTGGCCTTGCGGCGAAGTTCCCGGGCGGCCAGCTGGGAGAGGCGCTGAATCAGGTGCCGGTGACGGTTCCGGGTGCGGGCGCGGGCACGGACCTGTACATCAAGCAGGACCAGTTCCGGCGCGTGTTCGCGGCCGATGTGCCGCGCAGCGAGACGGCTCTGATGGCGGCGACGCAGCGGCCCATCACGAGCGCGGCGCTGGACGAGAAGGCTACGAAGACGGCGTGGAAGTCGGTTCGCTCCTGGTTCCTGATCACCAAGCAGGACCTGGCGATCCCGGTCGACTCGATGCGGTTCATGGCCGAGCGGGCCGAGTCGCGCACGGTCGAGATCAACGCCTCGCATGCGGTCACGGTCTCCGAGCCGGACGCGGTGGCCGACCTGATCGTCGAAGCCGCCCGGAACACCGTGCGCTGATCGACCGGGACGGATGCCCGGCATGCCGGCTCACCATGAGCAGCCGTGTCATGCCGGGCGCCACCTGCCGTTTCGCCACCGCTGACGAAGGCTGATGAACAGTCGTCCTGCGCGCACGTCGTAGCGGAAGGCAATGCTGTCGATCTTTAAGGAAGGTTCATGGCAAGCAAGGTGGCGCTCATCGCGTCCCGCTTCATCGAGGCAGCTCTCATCGTTCTCGGAATCGTGGTGTTGTTCACCACCGGTGCCCGCACCAACCTCATCCTCTTCTTCTGGGATGCCCTGGCCATCGCCTACCTGGTGATTCGCATCGGTCGTCTGCGCCGTGCGCGGAACAGCACGACGACCGGCTGGCTCGCTCACGGTCTCGGCGGACGCGCCGGACTGATCTTCACCATCTTCACCAGCGTGGTGGGGATCGGTGCGGGACTGTCCATCGTCACGAGCGGGGACGGCCTCGACAAAACGGCCGCTTCGGCTGTCGGCATTCCGGCGGTTCTGTTCGCCTGGGCCATTCTGCACTTCGGGTACGCCGAGCGGTACTCCAAGACCTATTACGCCGCCCTGCCCGAGCCGGTGCTCGTCTTTCCGAACACTGACAAGCCGACGTTCGTCGATTTCACCTACTTCTCGTTCACGCTGGGCACGACGTTCTCGGTGTCCGACGTGGAGACGCAGACCCCCGGCATTCGTCTGCAGATTCTCTCACATTCGGTTCTGGCCTTCGTCTACAACACCGTGAGCATCGGTATCGCGGTCAGCGTCATCTCCGGATGAGCCACCGTGGGCCGAGGGCCGCTGCGGCGCTCGGCCCACGGTTGACTAGGGCGCGATGATGCGCGCCTGCCTGCAGGCGGCAACCGTAGCTGGGGATGACCTCGGCCGCGCCTCACCCATCCGCAATACCTGGTCATGCTCGCGCTGTGGCAGCACGGCCCCCTGCCCGTCCGCAGCCTCGGCCACCTCCTGCAGCTCGACTCGGGCACGCTGTCGCCCCTGCTCAAACGACTCGAAGCTCTCGGACACGTACACCGTGCACCCAACACGGCCGACGAGCGCAGCGTCATCGTCACCGCCCAGGGCGACGTTCTGCGTGCCCGCACCGCGTCTATTCCCATGGCCGTACGCGACCAGCTGGGGATGCCGATCGAGGACATGGAGCACCTGCTCGCCGCCGCCCGGCCTGCGGCGACGGCATAGGAGCCGCTGCGCGCCGACCACTTCGGTACGTTCCACCACCGTCGGCAGTCGAGCCGCTGGCCTTCGGCTGAACCGTTTCCGAGCGGGGTCCGTGTGGATGCCGAACGGCTTCCCGACGTACGGGGGCCGGGTAGAAACTGGGAGACCCCGAGATGATGCGCAAGCACCTAGCGCCCTTTGTTGCCCTCATGACTGCCAGCGCGATGGCGCTGACCGCGTGCAGTTCGACCCCCGAGGCACCCGCGCCGGCGAGGGCCTCCGCCTCGGCCGGTGGCGAGGCCACAGCGCCCGCGGATGGTGCAGCGGGCGGCGACCTCGCGCTGCTCTCCGGCACCGCGAAGTCGAACAAGTCGGAAGCCAACACCGGCGACTGGGCGGTGCCGAACGGCGGCGTCGCGGCGGGGGCGGCCCGTCAGTCGTCGCAGCGGTGGGTCCAGTTGACCGCCAGCAGGGCCGGCGACCTCGACCCTGTGGTCGTGAACGGTGCGGGGCTGACGCTCTACCGCTTCGACAAGGACAGCAACAACCCGCCCACCTCGACCTGCAACGGGGACTGCGCGCAGACCTGGCCGCCAGTCACGGTCGCGCCGCGCGGCAAGGTCTTCATCGCGGGGGTCAAGAAGGCGGCGGTCGGTACGGTCAAGCGCGCCGACGGCACCGTCCAGGTCACCATCGGCGGCTGGCCGGTTTACCGGTTCGCCAAGGACACCAAGCGGGGTGACACCCTCGGCCAGGGCGTCGGAGGCACGTGGTTCGGTGTGACCCCGACCGGCGGCAAGGCCGGCGCGCCGGAGGGCGGCCAGGACACACCCGACACCGGTGACGCGACCGCTCCGCCCGCCACCAGTGCCGTCTTCTTCGACGAGGCGAACTTCAGCGACAACGGTGCCTCCCAGGGCGTGGCCGGCAACGGGTGCCAGAACCTGCCCCGCCCGGGTGCCGCCTCCTCCGTCGCGGCCCCCGGCTCGCTGAAGATCTGGATGGGCCCCAACTGCACCGGCCAATCGAAGGTCATCAACGGTGACGTCGCCGATCTGGCGACGATCGGCTTCGACAACGCCGTCGTCTCGGTCCGCTTCAACTGACCGTCCGATCCCGACCAACGGGTGTGCCGGTCCGGCTCTGCGCCGGGCCGGCACACCCGTCTTCGTATCGGCCGAGCCGTGGCCCAACACGCTCTCTGTCGGCCTGCGCCGATCGAGGTTCCGTGCCCGCGCGTCGACGCCGAGAAGGTGATGGAAAATGATGATTGACAACAGGCGGGCGGCGCCGCCCGGACGGGCGCTGGCCCTCGGCGTGATGACCCTCGGGGTGGCGGCACTGCTCGCCGGCTGCGCCCGGCCCGTGGAGGGTATCGGCGTCGCCGAGCGCTGGAGCGCCACCAGGGTCGCCGGTCTGGAGATCACCACGGGGACGAGTGGTCCCCGGCCAGAGGTGCCCGACTCGGGCCTCGTCGTCGTCGGCAGCGACCGCGGCGAGGCGGACCGGCTCGCCCGCAACGCCGTTGACGACGTGCAGAGGTACTGGTCGGAGGAGCTGCCGGCCACCTTCGGTCGGCGGTTCGAGCCGGTTGCGCGGCTCATCTCGTACGACTCCACCGGCCCGGGCGTCACCGTCTGCGGCAGCAGCACGGAGGGCGCGGTGAATGCCTTCTACTGCCCGGCCGACGACACAGTCGCCTGGGACCGGGGGCAATTGCTTCCCATGCTCAACGACTCGTTCGGACCGATGGCGGTGGTGGCCGTCCTCGCCCACGAGTTGGGGCACGCCGTACAGTTCCGCCTCAACACGGTCGACGGACGCACCAGCTCGATCGTCAAGGAGCAGCAGGCCGACTGCTTTGCGGGCAACTTCATCCGGTGGGTGGCTGAGGGCAACGCCCCGCACTTCCAGCTCTCCACCGGCGCCGGCCTCAACCAGATCCTCGCCACGCTGTTTTTTATCCGCGACGGCGCGGAGACCGGCTTCGAGGCGGAAGGGGCGCACGGCAACGCGTTTGATCGGGTGTCCGCGTTCCAGTTCGGCTTCGGCGACGGCCCCGCCCGGTGCGCCCGCATCGACGAGGCCGAGGTGCGGCAGCGGATCACGCAGCCGGCCGGCGGCCAGCCGGCGACAACCGGAGAGGCGGCCGACAACCTGCCGGTGGACGACCGGGACTCCCTGCTCGCGCTTGAGGAGACACTGCGAGCGGCCTTTGACCGGGGAGGCGCCACGGCCACGCGGCCGGCGATCAGCCTGTCCCTATCGGCGTGCCCGGAGGCGACCGCCACCGTCCCCGCCGCCTACTGCCCGGCTACCAACACGGTTGGGCTCGACCTGGCTGAGCTAGCCCGCCTCGGGACGTCGCCGGACCAGGGACAGGGCGGGATCGGGGACTTCGGGGCTTTCGCGGAGATCGCCTCCCGGTACGCGCTCGCGATGCAACACGCGGACGGCTTTCCGCTCACCGGGCTGGCCACGGCGCAGCGTACGGCGTGCCTCACCGGAGCCTGGGCGGCGATGGTCGTGGCAGGGCGGGGCGCCGTCCTACAGCTCTCTCCCGGCGATCTGGACGAGGCCATCGCCGAGATGTTGGCACCACGGAGCCTGATCGCCGCCGACGTCAACGGTGCCGGTATTCCCTCCGGGTTCGCGCGCGTCGAAGCGTTCCGGGACGGCTTCACCGCCGGCAGGCTGGCGCCCTGCCTGGAGAAGTACCGCTAGCAGCCCGCCCGCGGACCGGGCGGGCCCCGCCGAACCGAACGAGACGGTTGGTCCGGCGAGGCCCGCCCGGCTACAGCTTCACGGTTGCGTACACCTTGCCGTCGGTGTTCTCCACCCGGACACCGTCGACCTCGGCGGGGTCGATCAGGGCACTGCCGTCGAGCGTGGTGCCGTCGGTCGCACCGTCTTCGGACACCAGCCAGCTGCCCCCCAGTACCGTGCTGCCGTCCTTGCCGACGACCAGCAGACGGCAGCGCTCCCCCTGAGGGATCCCGGACACTGCCGCGTTGACCCGCACCCAGCCTGCTGCCGGGGTCAACGCGACGGTGAGCCGGGCACCCGTGGCGGGGTCGGTCGTGCTGGCGTTGCGTGTAGCGGGGTTGGCGGTGATCACCGAGGTCGGCGGGGTGGGTAGGGCACGCGTGTCGGGTGCGTCGCCGGTCGTACGACCCAGCAGGACGCCACCGGACGTCGCAGCGGCGAGAGCTGCCGCCGCGGCAGCGCTCAGGACTACGCGACGGCGCTGGCGACGCCCGGACGATTCGCTGCGAACCTGGCGCAGAGTGCGCTGCAGCAGCAGGTCTCCGCCCTCCGGTGGGCCGTCGAGCAGCATCGCCTCGGGTACGGCCTCGAGGGCGTCCTTCCACTCCTGGAGCGAATCGACCTCGGTGCGGCACTCCGCACAGCCCGCCAGGTGCTCCTCCGCCTGCCGGAGCTGCTCCTTGTCGAGCTCGCCCATCAGATAGCCGCCGATGTCCACGTGGTCACCGGCCGGCGTCAAGCTGTCCGATTTCATGAGGCAGACCGTTCCACCCGGTTTCAGCGCCCCGCGGTGTCGCGTAGCGCACGGAGTGCGTAGTAGGAGCGTGACTTGACCGTTCCCGGCGGGATACCCAGGGCCTTCGCGGCTTCCGCGACTGTACTCCCGAGTAAATAAATTTGCTCGAGGACCTCGCGGTGCTCCTGCGAGAGGCGGTTGAGGGCGTCCACCACTACCATCGAATTGACCACCTGGTCGGCGTGATCTCGCTCCATCGCGACGTCCGTCGGGCTCTCCGGGACCTCGGGCGGTCGCGCCTTTCGGGCGCGCACCGCGTCGGTGATGAGATTACGTACAACGGTGAGCAGCCACCCCCGTACCGATCCCTTGCCGTTGACCAGGCTGTCCGGGTGGCGCCAGGCGCGCACCAATGCCTCCTGGACGATGTCCTCCGCGATGGCCCGGTCCCGGGTCAGTTGTGTCGCGTACGCGAGCATCGCACGGCCGTGTTCCTCGTACAGGGATCGGATCAGGGCCTCGTCTGCTACTTCCTGCCGACGATCGGGCCGCAACCCCGCCATACCTACCATCCTCTGTTGACCCCGCGCCGGCGTCGCCACCGGTGCACCGGGTAACCAGGATGCCTGTCGTACTTCCGAATACCGGCAATCAGGAACGAATGTGTTTCTATGCTCACGTGGGTGAACTTTCAGGTATTCGGCCGATCGGCGCTGCGGCCTTACCCCCATCCGGAGCGACCACGAACCAGAGCCCGTCGGTGCCCTGCCCGGAGGCATGGCCGGGCACCCTGTCGTCCACGAAGCGGTAGACCGGTCGCCCGCCCACGGTCACCTGCTGGGTTCCGTCGGGGCGGGCGGCTGCGCCGAGCCGGGAGGGATCAAGATCCTTGAACTTCACTTTCTCGTTCACCAGCACCGGCAGCCACGCGGCAAGGCAACTTCCGGTGCAGTTCGACTGGGGGGGTGCGGCGCTGTCCCGGTCGAACCGGTAGAGGGTGAAGCCCTGCCCGTCGAGGACCACCGGGCCGAGTTCCGGGTGTTCTCCGAGCTGCACCGACGCCGGCCAGTAACCCCCGTCCGGGCTGCGCTGCCCCAGGTTGTTCGGCGCGCCGGACGCCTGCTGGTTCTGCGCGGCTCCGGATTGCGGCCGCGGCCCGCCGACGTCCGGCTGAGGTAGGGCGACCGGGTCGGTGACCGTGGTGGTGCATCCGGACGCGAGGAGCACGGCGGCCAGCGCGAGGGAACCGAGCAGGGTACGGGGAATGCGTGCCTTCATCGCCACACCAATCGATCGATGGGTTCGGACAGGAGAGCCGGGTCAGCGGTGCCGATTCGGGAGGCGCCGACCGCGCGGCGTCGGACGGTCGAGGTCGAGCCCGAGCACACCGACGTCGAGCGTTCCGTCGGCATCGACCTCGAACCGCCAGGCGGCGTTCGGTGCGTCGCCGACGACCAGGACCGCCGCTGTGCCGCCCGGGGCGGCCGCCAACGCGCCGAGGCGTTCCAGCTCGGTCGGCGGGATCGCGGTGGTGACCAGCACCAGGTGGTTGTGCAGTACGTCGGACTCGTGGACCATGCCCAGGCCGTCGCCGTACGGCGTCAGGACCGCCCGCGCATCGGTGACGACCCGGACCTGCTCCGGGGCCGGCCACGAGGGGGGCGGTGGACCGACCACGCTGATCGTGACGGACGCTGCCCCGTCGCGCCGGCCGATCTCGTCGAGAAAGGCGCGGGCGACGCGCATGGCGGCCACGGGGTCCCCGGTGAGCGCGACGATTCCCGGCGCGCGTCCAAGGTTGACGACGGCCAGCTCATCCCCGACCGTCCCGACGGTGGCGAGCAGCGGCATCCCGTCGCCACCCTCGGCGCCGTCATCGAGCTGCCAGCTCGGTGCCTCCCAGATCGCACCCTGCTGCCGCGCCCGCCACGGAGGCGGGGCGTCCGGTAGCGCCGGTGCCAGCCGCAGCGATACCCGGTCCGGACCGATCAGCGCCGCGTACACCTGGGCTTGGGCGGCCTGCGCAGCGAGCTGCCGCAAGGCGCGGTCCAACACCTGCCGTGAGCCCGGCGCCGGGGCCGGTCGCGCCGGCCCGGCCGCGCGGCGACGCCGCGCCAACAGGACCAGCACCGGTACGACGACCGCCAGCAGCACCGTGCCGATACCGACCAGCGTCGCCGTGATCGGTCGGAGCCCCAGGACGAGCGTCTCACCGCCGTCGGCCGGTGGAGCCGGGGGCACCGCAGCCGGCGCTTCCTCCTGCGGTCGGTCGACCGGCGGAGCCCCCGACTGCTGGTTCACGTTCGGCGTGGCCGTCGGCGGCGGACCGATTCGGATCTCACCGGAGGTCGCGCCCTCGGGGAGGACGAAGACCCAGCCTGCGCGTATCGACTGCGCCGGATCGGTGAGTGCGCGGCCGTCCGGCTGCGTACGCCCCTGGTTGAGCTCGAAGATCTCCGGCCAGCGCCGGCTGTCGCCGAGCGTCCGGTCGGCGACCCCGGGCAGCGTCAAGTCGCTCTCCGCGCCAGGTTCCCCGGGCACCACCCAGTACGGCACCGACGGCTCGACGGCGTCCGCCCCGGTGGGGGTTGACAGGAGGAGTGCGGCCACCGCGGCCAGCACCATTCCGACGCCGGTCATGCGGCGTCCGGCGTGCGCCCTGGTCGAGGGCATCTCACTCATCTCCGCTGGAGCCGACCGAGTCGCGCAGTGCGTCCGCCAGGAAGCGCATGGACCGTGGCCCGCCGGGATTGACCAGCACGTCGAAGCCGGCCGGGAGCAGCCGCAGCAGCTCGGTCAGATCGACCCGCCGCCACTGTGGCGCGTCGACCCGCGCCTGGTCGAGGGCGCCGGAGGCGACCACCACGCAGGGAACGCCGTCCGGGGCGGATGCCACGGCCACCTCGCCCGCTTCGTCGAGCGCCACCGCCACCAGACTGTCCCGCAGGGCCAGCAGCACCAGGTCGACGTCGGCCCGGTCGGTGGCGACGAGCTTCGCCGCCGCGTCCACGGGACTCGTGGGCGAGTCGGCGTTCCGCGGCCAGTACAGCGGATTGGCCTCGAACCGCCCGACGGTCCCGTCGTCCTCGACCAACCAGCCGCCGACGATCGTCTCCACCGGAGGGATTCCCCCGGCGTCCGGATCCTCGTCGTCGGTCCGGTCCCCATCGCTATCCAACAGCAGCATCCAGTTGCGCTGGACGTCGGCCTCTTCATGCTCGTTCATCGGTCCGTCCCCTCGTCAGTTCGGCTTGATCCGCTTGAATTCGCCCCTGTTCTGCACTGCCAGGGTCGCGATGGTCCGACCGGGATCGGTGAGCAGTCCGTCTTCATCCACGCCTCGGGTCGCCTGCACGACCTCGGTCGCTGCGAAGATCGGCCGCTTGTTGCCGAGGTCGCGCATGACGTTCGCGAAGTCCTGACCGGCGCTGCCCGTGGGGTTGGCGAAGTTGCAGGAGATCATGGCGATCGAGCCCTTCGGGTTGGCGCCCGTGGCCGCCCTGAAGGCGGCGTCGTTGTGCAAGATCTTGGCCATGCTGGCGCCGTTGACGTTCACCACCTTGCCGTTCGTCAAGGTCACGGCAGCGCTGTCCGGGCTGCCGTGGGCGAAGACGAGGATCGGGTCGCTCCTCAGGTTGCTCCAGGGAGCCGGCTGGAACGTGTTGCCCTGGAAGCTGGACACCTCGCCGGGCAGGCTCCGGATGATCTTCAGGCCCCCAACGTCCATTGTGCCGCCTAGGTTTCTACCCAAGGCCAGGTTGGCCTGCTGCTGCCCAAAGTCCGTGAAGGTGTCGACGTCCGTCGGCCTGCTGGGGAAGATGACACCGATCTGTCTGCCGCTACTGTCACGCAGAGGGACAGAACCAACGTCTTCGGCGTGGAAGGTCGTCACACGGCCCTTGTCGGACTGCCCGATCAGGAGCGTGGGATCCAGGTCGCGCTTCCTGTTCGCGATCTTGAGGTCGCGATCGAAGCGCAGATCGTCGATCTTCTGACCAATCGACGAGAACATGCCCTTGATGGTCTTGCCGATGCCAACCGGGGTGGAGATGGCGACGATGCCGGCCCCTGGCGTCCCGGCCTTGTCCACGCCACGGGCGCCCGTTTCGCCGCCGAGCCCCTTGGTGCTGTTCTTGATCCCGTCCGAGACGGTACCGGGCCGAGCGTTGGCGCCCTTGCCGGCGATCTTGATGATCCGACCGACGAGCCGCCCGCCCGGCACCAGACCGAGCGCCAGACCTCCGGCGGCCAAGCCGATCGCGGCGGGGTCCCCGGTGACCACCGCCGCCGCGAGGTCGATCGCACCGGAGAGCATGCCGATCGCCTGGCCGAGCGGGGGGAAGATGAACGAGGCGATCGCCGAGAGCACGTCCAGAATCGTGGTGATCCACTCGATGACGGTGCTGCGGAGGAACTCGATGAACGCCTGGAATGCCTCCACGATTTTTTCCCACAGCGACCGTTGCGGAGCGTCCTTCGCCAACCCCCGCAGCGTTGCGGCGGCAGTGCGGGCGGCCTGGTCGCGCAGCGCGGTCGCCTGGCCCAGCAACGCCTTCGCCTGGTCGAGCGCCTGCTGGGCGTCGGCGGCGCGGTTCTGTGCGGCGGCGGCGTCGTCACTGGCCTTGTCCTCGGCGGCCTTGTCCTCCGTGGCCTTGTCCTCGGCCTGCGCAGTCGCCGGGTCGCCACCCAGCGCGGCGAGCGCCGCCTGCGCCGAGACGAGCGCCGCCTGCGCCGCGACCTGGTCACCGGAGGCCTGCCTGGCCTGGTCGAGGGCCCGCAGCGACATCGTCTGCGCCTCCTCCAGCGACGGCAGGTACCGCAGGTACGCGTCGGCCGCTGCGGCGTAGGAGTTCGCCATCCGATCCAGCCGACCGGGCAGTTTGCCGATCAGGTCACGGAATGCCTCCATCGCCTTGCCCTGGCCAAGCTCGACCTGGCCACCCGAGGCGAGCAGATCGTGCGCCTCCCGGGTGGTCCTGGACAGCTCCTGGTAGGCCCGAGTGATCTCGTCAAAGGACTCCGGATCACCGGGTACCGGATCGGAACCGAGCTGCAACACCGACCACTCGGCGTCTCCCGGACGCGCCATGACCACCCTCCCCATCACACCGATCGGTCTCCCGCTCCGGCCAACGCCCAGAGCCGACTCGCACACGTAGCGGATTCGGAATCGGTTCAGCCGGGCTGAACCGATCCGATCGGCCGTCCGTGTACGGCGCGGAGTCAGTGACCGGACCAGGGAGGAGAGCGGGGATGGGCAAGCGAGGCAGGCTCGGCGCCGAGGTGGCGGCATGAGCGTGATCCACGTACCCGGCGCGGAACTGGAGCGGGTGCACGACCTGTTGCAGCGCACCAAGGAGCTGATGGACAGCTCATCGATCAGGTCGATGGGTCCGGTCGTCGACACGCTCGGGCAGCGCGAGTTGGAGGGCGCCGCACGCGAGTTCGAGAAGCGTTGGGGTGACGGACGGTACGTCATCGCCAAGGACCTCGAAGGGGTCCGTGACGCCGCGAAGGCGGTGGCCGACGCGTTCCGGGAGACGGACGAGCAGACCGCTGCCGCGCTGGAGTCGGACGGGACCACAAGTTGACCAGCGGAGGAGTCACGTCGATGACCGGTGCGGCGAACACTGTCCCGATCGGATTCGAGCTGCGTACGCCGGAGGACTGGGTCGACTTCTCGGTCGCCGACGAGGCGAGCGAGAACCGGGTGGCGGACGAGGTGTGGACGCGGGCCCGCGAGGGTGGGTTCACCGAGGAGCAGGCGGGACAGTACGCCGAGCAGCTACGCCGGTCGGTGCGGCAGGCCCGCAACGCGGGGGCCGTGCACGCCGCCGGCACGTTCCAGGTGTACGAGGACGGCGCGCTCATCGCCACTGTGCTGGTCTCGGTGGTCACCCCGCCCGCGACCGGCGACATCATCGGCGCGTTGACCGCGGTCGCGCAGCCCGCCTACACCGACGGGACCTGGCGTCGGGTGAGCACCGCCCAGATCCCCGCGATCGGCACCGTCGGCCGAGTGCACGGCATCCAGAACGTCACCCAGGACGGCGCCACCATGCGCTCCGCCGTGATGCACACGGTCGTACCACTGCCGGGAACCGCGAACGTGCTGGTGGTCACCGGTGCGAGCCCGAATCTCGCGGAGGCGGAGGAAATCTTCGAGCTCTTCGCCACGATCACCGCGACACTGACCTTCTCCTATGAGGGCGAGGCCGCCGCGTTCACGCCGCCTGCGGTCTCCCCTGGGGAGGTCGGCAGCTAGGGGTAACTGCCGACCCGCGTCGGGGGGACACCTTGGGGGGGTGTCCCCCCGACGTCATTTCCATACCCGGGCTTCGCTGGCGGTGCCGGCCCGGCACGGTCGAGTCCGGCCCGAGCCGGGCCGGGCCGGACGACGTCACGGGTCGCTTCTACTCGGTGCCGCCGGCCGCGGACAGCAGTTCCCGCAGCGTGGCCGGTTCGGTCCGCGGCACCTGCACCAGATGCAGCTTGCCATCGCCGAAGTGAGCGAACACGCGGCCCATCCGACCGCCGCCGAGCTGGCTGCGGGACAGCTTCACACCGATCAGCTCACCGTCGCCGAGGCCCTGCGGGCTGAGCAGCGCGCCCTGCCGGTTCCGGCGGGCGTCGACGTGCCAGCCGCCGAACCCGCCGGTAAGACCGTCGATCGAACCCGCCATGATCAACCCGAGGCCCTTCTCCGTCCCGACCCGGGCGATCTCACCGAGATCGCTGCCGGCGTCGCACTTGAGCAACTGCTCGGCGTCGTCCAGGACGACCACGGCGGGTCCGTCGCGCCCGTCGAGGGCAGCCGCGAGCCCGGCGGAGGTGAAATTCTCGTTCGTCACGAGGTCGAGTACCCCGGGCAGCCCGGCCAACTCCCGCAGCGGCGAACGGCGGGGTGCCGCGATCACCACGGGCGTCCCCCTCTCCAGCAGACCGGCGACCATCGTCAGCAGAGCGGTGCTCCGCCCCGAGCGTGGCGGTCCCGCCAGGATGAAGGAGGGGTTCGTCCCGAGATCCGGGCCGATGGCTGACAACTCGTCCCCGCCGACACCCAGCATCGTCCAGAGCGGACCGGTCGGCCGTGCGAGGCCGCTCGCCTCCGCCAGGGTCAGCTCGTCCGGCAGCACGTCGATCCGGAACGGGCGAGCGGCGTCGCCGACCTCGGCGTCCCGCAGCCGCGCCGCCTCGCCGATGGCGGCGATCGCACGGGCCTGACCCTGGCCGGAGCTGTCCTGGGTGAGCAGAGCGATCTGCGCCTCCGCGCTGTCCACCGCTCGGATCGCCCGGCCTGTTCCGATCTCGTCCGGCAGCTGCCGGTAGTTGATGCCGATCAGGCTGTAGTCGCTGCGTTCGGTCAGTCGGAGCACCAGTTTGTCGTCCGTCGTCGACGAGATCCGGGTGGTGAACATGCTCCGGTCGCCAGCCATCACGACGTGGATCCCGGCCCCGGCGCCCTCGCGCAACAGGGTCATGAGGGCCGCCATCACGTTACCGTTGTCGTAGTCGGCGAACGTCTTGTCGAAGACCTCGAACCGGTCGAGCAGTAGAAGGATGTGGGGCGGACGGTCGGCCTCGGCCGCCCCGGCCCGGTACTCCACCATCCCGGCCGAGCCGGTGGAGGCGAGCAGCTGCTGGCGGCGTCCCAGCTCCGCGACAAGGCGGGTGAAGAGGCGACCGAGCCGCTCGGCCTCCGTACGCTGCACCACCGCACCGCAGTGCGGCAGCTCAGTGAGGGCGAGCAGGGCCCCGTTGCCGCAGTCGACGCCGTAGAGATGGACGTCGGCGGTCGAGTGGACGCGGGCCACGGTGCCGGCGATCGTCCGCAACGCCTGCGAACGGCCGCTGCGCGAAGAACCGATGACGTGCAGGTGCCCCAGCGTCCCCAGGTCCAGCTCCAGCGGCGCCTGCTCCTGCTGAGCCGGCAGGTCGACCAGGCCGTACGCCACCGAGGCCAGGTGGTAGCCGCTGCCGCGAGGCGCGGGGAGCGTCTCGACGGTCAGCGTGTCCGGTAGCGCCGGCAGCCACGGGCTGCGCGGCGGCTCGATGGCGAGCTGCTCGCTCGCGCCCCGGACGGCCTCCACCAGCACGGCGAGGTCGGTGAGCTCGGCGGATGGTTCGGCCTTCACGCCGGGGCGGCTGGGCATCGGTAAACCCAGGTCCTTCCAGGAGACGGGCACGAGCCAGGGCGCCTGCCGGACGCTGGTGCGGGCCCCCGGGCGGAAACCGCCAACCCGCCCGGCCTGGAACGGCACCAGCGACGACTGGGCGAGGCGTACGAAGGCCCGCCCCGGCGTCGACTTCAAAATCGAGGCGGCGTCGGGGGCGTTCAGCACGTCCTGGCTCTCGCTGGTGTCGGTTACCCGCAGCGCGATCCGCAGGTTGGTGTTCGCCCGGATCTCAGGTGACACCACCCCGCCCGGACGCTGGGTGGCCAGCACCAGGTGAATACCGAGCGACCGCCCCCGCTGCGCGATGTTCACCAGACCGGTCACGAAGTCCGGCAGGTCGCGGATCATCGACGCGAACTCGTCGATCACGATCAACAGTCGTGGCATCGACGTCCGTGTCGGCTCGCGGCGCAGCAGCTCGACGTAGTCGTCGATGTCCTTCGCCCCCGCCTCGGCGAGGATGTGCTCCCGCCGCCGCAGCTCCGCCGTGAGCGAGGTCAGCGCCCGACTCACCAGGTGCGTGTCGAGGTCGGTGACCATGCCGACGGTGTGCGGTAGCCGGACGCAGTCCTTGAACGCGCTGCCACCCTTGTAGTCCACCAGCACGAAGGTCATCGCGTCCGGCCGGTTGGCCACGGCGAGTGAGGCGACCAGGGTCTGCAACAGCTCCGACTTGCCGGAGCCGGTGGTGCCGGCGACCAGGGCGTGCGGTCCGTCCCGCTTGAGGTCCAGAGCGAACGGCCCGTCCAGCGAGACGCCGAGCACCGCCTCGGTGGTCCGGCCTCCGGTGGTCCACCTGGCCGCCACCGCGTCCGGCTCCGGCGGTTCCATGCCGAGCACGTCGAGCAGCCGACTCGCGTCCGGCAGGGCGGCACCGTCGTCCGCGCCGCCGGTGTCGCGCAGCGGCGCGAGCGCGCGGGCCACCGTGTACAGCCACTCCGTCGAGAGCAGGTCCGGGTGCACCCCGGGGATCGGCGCGGCGAGCGTCCGAGTCACCAGAAGCGACCCGTCGGTCTGTTCGGCGACGACGGCCTGACACTCCTCCGGCAGCAGCTTCTCCTCGGCGTCGACGCAGATCGCGTACACCCCGACTGCGGGCCCTTCCCGCAGGATCTGCGTCACCCCGGGCAGGGAGCGCAGCCGGCGCGCCCCGTCGAGCACCACGAGGATGTCGCGGAACGCGCCGTCGGTCCGCTCGGCGGCGCGGGCCGAGATCACGGCGCCCAGTTCGGCCACGCGTCGGGCCATGGTCTGGGTGTCGGTACCGACGGTGGCGAGGGTGTCCTGGCCGTCGCGCGGCGCCGCGTGCGGCAGCCAGCCGACCCACGACCAACCCTCCTCGTCGCCCGCGCCGGCGAGTAGGTAGATCTGGAGGTCCTCGGGGCTGTGCAGGGTGGCGGCCTGCGCGACCATCCATCGGGCCGTGACCCGGGCGACGGCGTCACCGGCGATGCCGACCACACCGTGCTTGCGAACCGGCACGGTCGCCGGCACGTCCAGGGCGCTCCATCGAACCTCCCGGCGGTGCTCGTCCTGGCTCGGATCCCGCAGCACCACCTCGGACGGGAGGTCGGCGCTACCGGCCCGCAGTTCGAGGAAGTCGGGGTCGGTGCGGCGCCGTTCCCAGAGGCGGCGCTCCGGCCCCACAGCGATCAGTCGTACCGCGGCGGGGTCGGGATAGTTGTCCCGCCGGGCCAGCCGCTCGGCGGTCAGCGCCGCCTGCGCCTCGGCACTGATCCGCGCCCTCTTCGCCTCGTATTCGGCGAGCCGGGTACGGTGGGTGACCTTTCCCTGGCGTCGGGCGCTGATCTGACCGGCGATCAGCGCCACTGGCGACAGGATGGCGAAGAGCAGGGTCAGCGGGTTGCGGGTGATGAGGTACGCGGCTCCGGAGACCACCAGCGGCGCCAGCACCGTGATCAGCACGAGCGGTCGCCGTTCCGGAGGCGACGGCGGCGACGGAAGAGTGAACTGGGTCGGTCGGACCTCTGGCAGCAACCGTGGCGGACGATTGTAGTCCAGGCCGGTGCGGTCCTCGGAGATCTGCAGTGCGGCCTCTGCCTTGACCGGAATGCGCAGCTCCAACAGGGACGAGCCAACGGCGAGCTGTCCGCCGGGGGCCCACGCCTGTTCACCGTCGAGCTCGACCCGGTCGAGCAGGAGGCCGGGTCGGGCCGCTCGCACACGACACGCTCCGTCCGGGGTGACCCGGACCGACGCTACGACGGGGGCGAGCGAGGGGTCGGTGAGGCGGACCCGGCTGATACTCGCGGTACCGATGGTGTGCTCACCGAGGTCGAGCGGATAGGCGGCACCGGCGTCAGTGCCGCTGACCACCCGCACCTGCACCAGCCCCGGCGGTTGCGCCGGGGCCTCGGGCACGGGGCGGTCCAAGCCGAGCACCGTGCCCTGGCGCAACGGGGCTTCGGCGAGAGTGAGCCGTGGGTCCAGTGGCGCCCCGGCGACGAAGATCGCCGGTGGTGTGCCAGCGGGGTCCGGCCGACGCGCGGCGAGCGCCTCGGCGAGTTCCCCGACAGTAGTGTCGGGGGCCGCCTCAACCTGATATTCGATGACGGCGGTGGACGGATCCGCAACGGTGAGCTGCAGGCGCACGAGGGTCTCCTGGTCGGATGATCCGGCGGGAAAGACGGTCGGGGCCGCGTGGTGATTCGCTCACCACGCGGCCCCGGGTCCGTCCGGTCGTTCAACGGCCGAGGCTGGCCCCGGTCTGGTTGTCCGTCTCGGAGAACGCGTCGCTGACCTGCGAAAGGTACTGGCTGATGCCCTCCATGCCGTTCAGGGTCTGGTCGACGCTGCCCTTGTACTCGTCGAAGTACGGGCCGAACTTCTGCTGGGCGGCCGGGGTGTTGTAGCCACCCTGGATCAGGGTGTCGATCTTGCTCTTGGCCTGGTTCATCCCGTCCAGCAGCGTCTGCATGTTCTGCTTCAGCCAGGTCGCGGACTCCTGCATGTCCTCGCTGACGATGTGGTAAGTGGCCACGTTCCGCTCCTTTGTGTCGTCGGTTCAGCGGCACCGTGAGGCGGTCGCTCCTGGGCCGCCTTCCATCGTTGCCGCCACCCACACGGACGGTGGTCCGGAACGGTTCAGCGGGAGGTTCGGGTTCGTGACGAGGGCCTCGTCCGACCTCGACGGTGAACCACTTCGCCGACCGCGCCGTGTGGGTGCCGGATCACGCGGATGGGCGCGGTCCTCCCCGAACACGAGGTGGAGCAGAGATGCTTTTGCACAGCCGGGTCGCGCGGACCGCGATCGCAGTGGCCAGCGTGGCGGCCCTAGCCGCGTGTGGTGACGAGGCGACCGGGCCGGCGGCGCCGGCCACGGCAGCGGTCCCCACGGTAGCGGCCCCCACGGCGGCGCAGGCGACGCCGAGTTCGACCGCCGAGGCCGGCACGCCACCGGAGGTGATCGAGGCTCCGGCGACCCCGCTCGCAGAGCCGACGGTGGCGAAAACCCAGGGTCGGGTACGGATCTACAGCGGCCCGTCCGACGTCCCACTCTCACCCGCGCCCGACACGGGGCGGGGCAGCAACATCATCCAGCTGAACGGGACCGCGTCCGCCGAGATCGGGACGTACGTCGCCGACGGGCAGGGCCGGACGCTGTACCGGTTCGACAAGGACACGGCCAAGCCGTCGAAGTCGAACTGCAACGGTGCGTGCGCGAAGACGTGGCCGCCGCTGCTCGTCAAGTCACCCGGTCAGATCTACCCGAGTGGAGTCAACTCGAAGTTGGTCGGTTACGTGGAGCGGGCCGACGGCACTTGCCAGGTGACCATCGGCGGCTGGCCCGTCTACCTGTTCTCCAAGGACACCGAGCCGGGCGACATCAACGGTCAGGGGGTCGGTGGCACCTGGTTCGCGATCAGCCCGACCGGTGAACGCACCAGGTCCCTGCCCGATGTGGCCAGCACGCCCACCACGGCCACCGCCCGCTGAGCCTGAGGGGACGACGATGACCAACCCGTACCGGGGAGCCGACGGCGGCTCCCCGACGCCCGCCCCTCGTTGGGCACCGGCACCACCGGCGCAGTGGGGACCGGCCTCCACTGTGCCGGGCACACCCGTCGAGCGTAGGCGGCGCGTCTCCCGGAAACTCGTGATCGCCGTGGCCGGCCCGGTCGTGGCGCTGGCGACGCTGGTGGCCGTACTCGGACTGGCCTGGCCCGGATTCTTCAACAAGAAGGTCTTCGACACGGCGGCGCTACAGCAGGGGGTGCTGTCGGTGCTGCGCGACGACTATCAGCTCGACGCGGACCTTGTCGCCTGCCCGTCGGGGCAGTCGGTCACGGTGGGCAGCCGCTTCTCCTGCTCCGCGCAGGTCTCGGGCGTGCCGAAGACGATCACCGTCACGGTGGTTTCTTCCGACGGCCGGTTTGAAGTCGGTCGTCCGCAGTGAGGTACAACCCTCCGGCCGTCCAGATCAGCGGTCCTGACAGGTCTGCCCGCTGTTGAGGCAGTCCACGACCTTCGCCATCAGGGGCTCCGGCATCAGGTTGACGAAGAACGCGTGATCGGTCAGCGGGCTGTTGCGTTGGCCGTCGAAGGCGTCGATGTGGTAGCCGGCAGCCGGCGGGAGTTCGTACGCGAGGGTCAGCCGAAGCCGTGGCACCGGAAAGGTGTTGCGGGGGCACGAGCCGTTCTGGGAGGGGAAGAGCAGGTGCGCACGGTGACTCTCGCTGTCCACCCGCCGGCCGTCCCAACAACTCGGGAAGTCGTACACCCGCTGCACCTGGTCGCCGGCCGGGCATTGGGGGTACGCCGTGGTACGGCGCTGCGGTGTGCTTGAGCAGGTCCAGGTCGCCGCCGCGTTCTGGCCACCGTTGGTAAGGGCCACGGCGTCTCCGACCGTGCCCGCGAGCTGCTGCGGCATCGGCACGACGTTCCCCCGAAGGTTGCCGGAAAAGGTGAGCGTCACCTCGACCGGCACCTGGATCTGGCCGGCGTGGCCCGTGGCGTCGCCGGGCTCGACCGTGCGGAGCACCGGCCAGAAGTACGTCGAGCGGTCACCGTTGTGACAGGTCGACCCGGCGGCCGCGAGAGTCTGCGGCGTCGAGCCGACGGCCGTGGAGACGTTGCCGACGTAGTCGTGCACGTGATGCGGCTGTCCGGGATAGTCGGGCGCCATCACGATGTTGGCGGTGTTGCGGTGGCCGTTCTCGTTGCGGCCGCAGTCCCAGGTGTAGGTGCCGGTCGCCGCGCCGGGCGCGGCCGGGCCGGACGGAACGAAGTTGATGTCGACGAAGTCGGTGCCGGGGGAGTCGGTCGCCGTTGTCGGTTGTGTCTCGCCCCCGGCATCGCCCTGCCACGCCAGGCCGCAGGCGAGGATGACGAGCAACAGCTCCACTGCCAGCGTCACGGTGATGGCCCGGCGCTGCGCCGTCACACACCCGCCCGCCGCTCGAACGTCATGCGGCACGTCCGCACACTCCCGTCGCCCCACGTTATGAACCTAGGTCAGGTGTAGCCAGCCGTGCTTCAGCGCGTTCGGCAGCGGGTACTCCAGCTTGCGGATCTTGCCACCGAAGGCCAGACCACTGTTGCAGTCCTCCCGCTTCGCCCAGATCCGGGCGCCGCCGAGGTGTTCACTGAGCCGGTCCAGGAGGTGGAGCGGACTGGGGCCGAACAGCAGCGGGTAACGATCGAAGGCGTCGAGAGGCATGGTCATTCCTCCGTCGGGGTGGTCTCGAGCAGGGGGCCGCGCGAGACAGGCGAGCCAGACCCTGGCCGGCGAACCGCGGCGCGCTTCCCAGCTGCCGCAGCGCTTGCGTGAACTAGTTGAATGTCACGCCGCCTCGACCTCAGGATGCAATATACTGCATGCCACTGGCCGGCGTCTGTTAAGGGGAAGCGTGGTCAGCTTGTTCAGGGCGAGCCCGTCCCCGCCCGAGTTGACCTGGTCAGCAACGGCGGACGATCAACTTGGCCAACTGCTGAGCCCTATCCGCCAAACTGAGCGTGCAGGTGTGCGGCAGACCTCGAAGTCCGACCGCCTAGCGTCCGACGGGCGATGAGCCCGAGGCGCTCACTGCGCGGGCGCGTCGTCAGGCGCCCCAAAGTCAAAGAGGGGATCCAGGCTCAGCCAGTTGTTCCGGGCGGCCATCGCGGCTTGCTCCACGTCGCCGGCCTCGCACAAAGCGATGATGCGTTCGTGCAGAGCCACCGAGCCCCGCCCGCTCAGCGAGGAGAAACGAAGGCGTTCGAGCCGCCGTAGAATCGGTGTGAACTGCTCCAGCACCGACCGTATCGCCGAATTGGCGGAGGCCGTCACCGCAACGCCGTGGAACTCGTCGTCCGAGGCGATCGCGGCATCGATATCACCTGCCTGGAGAGCTGCCGCGAACCGTCGATTAGCCGCCCGCATGGCCTCGATCTCATCCGCAGACAGATTGGGTACAGCCTGGCGCACGGCAAGCTCGTGCATCGCCGCGGTGACCGACTGCGCTGCCCTCGCGGCCTGGACGTCCAGTGGAGTGACCATCGTGTAGCGGCCGGGCTTGGTCTGGACAAGACCGGCCTCCTCAAGCCGGGCCAGCGCCTCGCGCACCGGGGTCCGGCTCACACCCAGCCACTGGGCCAGATCCGCATCGTTGAGTCGTTCTCCCGGCGCCAAAGTGCCGTCGACAATTGCGTCCCGGATCGACCGGTACGCGTTCTCCCGCAGCAGGGCCCGCGGAATCACACCCTCACGCTCGGGAATCGGCATGCAACATATTCCACACTGCATCCGGCCAATCGTCAACGAGTCGGACGTCACTGCGAAAACAGCGGTCGATCCAGCGGCACTCGCCGCATCGACGGCGAGCATGCCGTGCTCACCAGCCGCCGTCCTGTCCGGATCGTGCCTATAAATAGCATGCTCGGTCGTTTTCGCGCGGTCCACCAGACATACCTCGGTTGGTCCCCGTGACACCGGACAACCCGAGCGGTCGCGGACCGCGCTCGGTTGGCTGGTCTTCCGCCTTACCTCGGCCGACGGCCCCCGTCACCTGCGCGGAACGAGTCGACGGGGGAGCGCAGTGATAGCAACTACGCTCGAGGCATGATCGGACGACGTCGCGAGCTTGCCGCCGTCCAACGACTGCTGGACCGTGCTGTCGCCGGTGCCGGCGGGTGCCTAATCGTCGTCGGACCTCCCGGGTCTGGAAAAACCGCGCTCGGTGACGCGGCAGCAGACCTCGCCAGGCAGCGTGGCCTGCCGGTGGACCGCACGGCGACGGCTGATGGTACGGGCGCCCGGCTGGTGATTCTGGACGACCTCGACCTCGACCAGGCCGGGGCGGCGGCTGACCTCGATCAGCTGGTGCTCGCCGGCGCGGCGGTCCTGGTCGCCACGACCGAGGCAAGGCAGTCCGGCCAGCACCTGTATCTCGCCCCGCTGACCGAGGCCGAACTGGCCGCCCTCCTGCCGGGGACGCCGGTCGGGACGGTGCACGCGGTGTGGCTGCTCACCGCCGGCTGGCCCGGACCGGCCCTCGACCTCGCGGCGGCCGTGCCGCCCGCAGCCGGCGTCGACGCTGTCGTCGAATGGGCCCTTACGTCGCCCTCGCGAAGCCAATTCCTCGACCTCGACATGGCGCTGATCCGGCTGCTGGAGGACGCCGCGTCGAACGTGCTGCCGCCGGCCACCCGAGCCCGCGTGCTGGTACGACTGGCCAGAGAACTGCTGGGTGACCCGTCCGCCTCGGCCCGGCGACGGGAACTCGTCGATGAGGCTGTCCGGCTCGCCAGCGCCTCCAATGATCCGAGGACCCTCGCCGAGGTGCTGGATGGGCGGCTGCACGCTTTGTGGGATCCGGCTGCCGCCGGAGAACGTTCGTCCACGGCGGGCCGGATCGTCGATCTAGCCCGTCGGGCCGGGGATGCGATCCTCGAGCGGCGGGGACTGTTCTGGCGATTCACCGCTCTGGCCGAACTCGGCGACTTGGACGCGGCCGAAGCGGCCCTGGTCGCGTACGCCCGGGCGGGGGAGCGGGACAGCGACCCCGAGGCGGCGGTCGTCGCCGCCTCCCGGCAAGCCGTGTTGGCGCTGGTTCGGGGCCGTTTGGGGCTTGCGGAGGTGCTCGCTGCCGAGGTGGCCGAGGCAGGACGACGGATCGGCCTAGCGGATACCGACCGGCTGACCGCGTCGCTGCGGGGCCGGATCGCGTCGATGCGCGGCGATGCGGCAAGCCAGGTCGAGCCGCTGCGCGCACTCGCACGGCGACTGCCCGGGCACTTCTTCGAGGTGACCGCGGCCCGCGCTCTGGCAGAGTCCGGCCAGGTTGCCGAGGCTTTGCTAGAAGTGGATCGCCTGCTGCCGTCGGTTCTGGCCGGCGCGGGTCCCCGTTGGCTCGGCGCGGTGGCCGACCTGGCCTTCGTCGCCTCGCTCGGCGCCTCCCCAACTGCCGTTCAGGCCCTTTACGATGCTCTTCATCCCTACGCCGGTCGCCTGGTCGTCTGGGGCGGGGCGAACACGATCACCGGACCGGTCGACGACTATCTGGGCCGTCTCGCCGCTGGGCTGGGGTGGTCCGACGAAGCGCTCGCGCATTTTGACAGGGCTGTCGCACAGGAAAAGCGGCTCGGCGCGCTGCCTTGGCTGTCGGCCACCCTCGCGGCCCGTGGGGATCGGGCGCAGGCCGCATCGATCGCAGAAGGGCTCGGCCTGCCGGTACCCGGTGAATTTCCGGGAATCTCCGAGGGGGCCGAGTCCTCGAAGGCTGCGGATGGCCCGCCGGCAACAGACGGTCGACCAAGCGCTGACGTCTGGAAATTGGGGCGCGACGGCGACGACTGGGTCATCGACGCAGGCACGGAGCATGCCCGCCTCCGCGACGTTCGGGGGCTGCACTACCTGCGTACCCTATTGGCCGCACCCGGCCAGGAGATCGCCGCTCTGGATCTTGTCGCGGGTGGCGCTGGCCTCGTGACGCCCCCGCCCGAGCCAGTGCTCGACACCGCGGCCCGTGCGGCGTACCGCAAGCGGCTCGACGACCTCGCGCGCCAGATGGACGCGGCAGACCGCACTGGCGACGTCGAACTCGCCGCGAAGGTCGCGGCCGAGCGAAGCGCGTTGCTGGCTGAACTGCGGCGGGCCGCGGGCCTGGGGGGTCGGACTCGTTCGCACAGCGCCGAAGCGGAACGGGCTCGGGTCAACGCGACGCGCGCCCTGCGGGCGGTGCTCACCAGGCTGGAGCCGATCGCTCCCATCGTCGCGGCGCACCTGCATGCGTCGATGCACACCGGTGGCTACTTTCGCTATCAGCCGGCAGCCGGTGGACCGGCACGCTGGCAGCTGTGACCGAGGCCACGAACGCCTCGTTCAACGCCTGGTTACGCCTACGGGGTATGTCATCTCCAATTGTCCTGCTCCACGGACTCACCTTCGATCGGCGGCACTGGGACCCATTGCGGCGCGAACTCGCGGTCTTGGAGCCGGATCGTAAGGTCCTCGCCCTGGACCTGCCGGGCCATGGCGAGGATCCGCCCCGGGCGTCGTACGACCTGGGCGAGGTGGCCGAGGTCATCCACGGCCAGATCACGGCGGCGGCCCTGACTGAGCCGCCGACCGTGGTGGGTCACTCCGTGGGCGGGGTGATCGCTACGATCTACGCCGTTCGCTATCCCACACGCGCGGTCGTCAACCTGGACCAGTTCTTGCTGCCGGGTCCCTTCGGGGCCATCGTGCGGGCGGCGGAGCCGGAGCTTCGTGGCCCCGGCTGGCGCGCCGTCTGGGAGCGCATGGTGGCCGGGATGGGGATCGAGTCGCTGCGGGGCGAGGCGCGACACCTCGCGGAAACCGCCACTGCTCCACGACGCGATCTGCTGCTGGGGTACTGGGCCGAGATCCTGCACGGTAACGACGGGCAGATCGCAGCTGATCGGGAGGCGGATCTGCGGGCGATTGGTGAACGGGGCATCAGTTATCGGTGGGTGACCAGCGCGGACCCGCCGACGCCCTATGTCGAGTGGCTGAGGGCGGCCCTGCCGACGACCGTCATCACGGTGCTGGCCGGTAGTCACCTGCCTCACCTGGAACACCCTGCCCAGGTCGCCCGGCTGCTTTCCATGGACGACTGACCATGGAGGGGTTCCGCCAGCGTGGCTTTGCGCACGGTGGTCGAGCAATTCACGCCCCTTCTGCGCCGCATTGAGTGGCTGCGGTTCTCGTCGCTTAGCGGCCGCCACTCGTGACACCCTCGGCACCGGCCTGGGCCCAACTTGATTGAGATTTGGCCTTTAAGGGCTGTCAGAGCTGCCACGAATCGGTGGTTTTCCTGTGGTCTGCGTAGAAGGCTGCGACGCTATTCCCTATCGGCGCAGTAGCCGGAACAGCAACCGAAGCCGAAAAGGCGGCGTTAATCCATTCTTCAGGCCCAGCAAGAATCTACCTGCGCATCCGCCGCTTACCAAGGTGATAGTGGCTGGCGATTGCCGAGCATAACTCCTTCACATCGATGTAACTATCAATGATGTGGATTTTCACTGGGCTCCCCATACGCTCTCGTCAACCTGCCGGATTTCTACGGGGATTAACTATGACCATAGCGACCAGCGCTGTCGGGCCCGACCTTTTTGCGCCCGATGCGTCTGACACTGAACGTCCGGACTGCCGTGCCGAGTCTCGTATGCTCGAAATTCATCGAAACAACGGCGGCGCGTTGCTCTATTTCCTGCGCAGCCTGGTCTCCCCGGGCGTCGGCCATACCGCCGAGGATCTACTTCAGGAGACCATGCTGCGTGCCTGGCGGAGACTCGACGCGGTGCCGACCGAGCCCGAGTCGCAGCGGCGCTGGCTGTTCGCGGTGGCCCGCCGGCTGGCCATCGATGCGTACCGTAAGCGGCAGTCGCGGCCTGTGGAGGTGAGCCTCGTTGACACCGAACCCGCAGGCTCCGGGAGCGAGGCAGCCGAGACGGCGATCGCGCAGATCACAATGCGACACGCCATCGGCCGACTCAGCACTGCCCACAGGTCGGCGCTCCTGGAGTTGTACGTGAGGGGACACACCGTCGATGAGGCCGCGGCTCGGCTCGGCGTCCCAGCCGGCACGGTCAAATCCCGCGCCCACTACGCCGCGCGATCCCTGCGCAACGCATTAATCAACGATTGAGCCCCACTCATCGGCCGGCTCATCCTGAACCTCGCCGGCAGCCTCCCGGCGACCTCATCGCGGCCCTCAAGACGCGGCTGGCGGGGAACCGCTTAATCGAGGTCGCGCAGCCGTTCCGGCGCCACCGATGATCCGCGCTCGGCTCAGCGTTCACCTGATCGGGCCGCAGTCTGCCCTACATCGACGTCCGGGCGCACAGTCCCGCCGTGCCGGACCGGTAGCTAGTCCCGTTGCCTGAAACGCCAACCCCAGTAGCGGCGCGCGACCGGCGCGTCCTCTGTGGTGACCTCCTCGGCGTGCTCGAAGAGGTCACCACCATAGCTAGACTTGCACGAGCTTCAGAGTTGCGCTCAGCGTCAACGGCGGTGGGGCAATGGGCCGTGTCCCCCCTCGGACACGTACAGTTACCCCACAGTAATCAGCGTCAGGCTTAGCCTCGACGCTGATTTTGTTTTCAGTGGGGTTGTAGGTGAGGGCGAGCCGTAGCTCGCGGTAGGGACGCTGGGCACTGGTCAAGTTCATCTGGCCCAAGGTGCTGCCGGCGATGTCCGCCACCCTCGTCGGGTTCCTCGGGCTGCGCATCGCCCTCACGACGCTCGCCCGGCCGCACTACCTGCCCGCTCGCGTCCTGACCTTCCCTATCAAGGACGCCACCGAGCAGACCAACCCGGCCGCCGCCGACTGGATCCTCTCCTACGGCATTCGCGACGCCTCCGGCAAGATGCTCACGGCCAACGCGCAGATCGCCTGCGCCCCCGACGCCACCGGACCGGGAGCCGCGTGCGGCGCCGACCTCGGCATCACCTCGGGCGCCTACAACTGGCAGCTCTACCAGTCCGGAACCCGGTACTGGCTATTCCAGGGCATCGAGTTCGGCATCTTCGTCGCCGTCGCCGCCCTGCTGCTCTACCTCGCCGTTCGCCGCATCCGCCGCGTCGCATGACCGCGAAACCATCGAAGGGAGGCGCCATGCGCACACTCACCTACATCGCCGCGGCCGCGCTGGCTGCCGGCGCGGCGGCTGCGTGGCGAACGGGACGAGGAGACGTTCCTGCGCGAGGGTGAGCGCATCGGGCCGTACCTGACGTGTCTGCGCGGCCGCCGGTTCGAGCAGGAGAACCGTGAGTGGTGCGAGCAGGTCGCGGCGCTGCTGCGCGCCCGGGCGGCGCTGTCGGACTGACCCTGCTGTCGGTGTCATCGGCGGGTCGGTCCCGGCTGGCCGACGAGAGCCGGCGGTCGGGCCGGCCGGATCGGCCCGACCGTCGGCGTCAAGCAGTTTGGTCGGCCTGCTCAGCCGCCCGTCACGCAGAGACCGGTCAGCTGCAGGACGGGCTCGTCAGCCGCCAACCCGGTCCAGTGACGTCCGTCGGACGAGCCGAAGAGCCGGTCGACGCGCTGCGCCCCCGGGCGGGCGACGATCCGCTGCACGCTCACGCGGCGTCCGGTGCCAGCGGCGGCGGCGGTCGCCACGGCGGCCTCAAGGGCGGTCGGGCAGATCGCGGCGGTCGGTGGAAACGGCATCGTCCACAGGTCGGCGGCCGTCCCGGCCGACAGGTCGGCCGAGTGCCCGCCGTCGTGCCCGACCCGCCACCGCGGACGGCCGATCGCCAGGCCGGACCAGCGCAGCCGAGGTCCACCGGAGCGGGGTGGAGCGTCAGCGGCTGGCGGGAAGGTCGCCGCCAGCGCCGAGGGCTCGGGCGGATCCTCGGCGTACCGCAGGGTGGCCGTGGCCGCCGGTTCGCCACCGTCGCCGAGCACCGCCACGGTCACCGTCCAGCCGTTCGGGGTGTCCGCGCCGACCGCGTGGTTGACGAAGCGGGTTCCCTCCTGCCGTAGCCGCAGCGCGTCGAACTGCACGGACACGTCGCTCAGTTCGACCAGGTGGCGGCGGGGCCAGCCCGGCGGGGCCACCCAGTCGGCCACCGAGCACATCTGCTCGATCAACACGCTGACCGGCAGGGCGGGGACACCGTCCACAGTGAACTCGCCGGCCAGACACGGTTGGTCCCCGGCCCGGTGGGTGACCGCGCTGCGGAGCTGGGCGAACGGCTCGAACAGTTCGACCTCACCCAGGAAGTGGGCCAGCGAGTGCAGGCGTGGCAGGTCAGGGTGACCGGTGAACCGCCAGAATCCGCGCAACATCGAGGGGACCAGGGCGACCCCGATCCGACCGATGAACATCACCTCGCTGGTCGTACCCGCCCGCATCTCGTCGGTCCAGCGCCGGACGCCGTCGTCCGGCGCGATGGTGGAGACGTACCGGACAGCGTTGTCGTAGTTGGTGATCACCCCCAGCCGTTCCCAGGTCGGCCAGCACAGCGTCTGTGCCGGTAGGCCGTGGGTGCGGTGCGCCCAGAAGCCCAGCCGGGCGAGGGCTTCGTTACCCGCGGCGTAGTCGATCTGTCCGACCATGCCGCCCAGCCGCCCGGCGAGTGACCCGACGTTGCAGAACATCTTCAGCGTCGCGCGCCGGCGGTCGTCGGCGAGCACCTGGTTGACCAGGTTGGCGAAGCCGGTGACCTTGACGTCGACGGTGTCGACGACCTCTTCCGGCCGTTTCTCGGCCAGCCTTTTGGGCAGGTCGATGCCCGCGTTGTGGACGATCACCGTCGGCGCGCCGACGGTGTCGAACAGGGCCGCGACCTGGGCCTCGTCGGCGCAGTCGCACGCCTGGTAGGTGATCCGGAGACCGGCGTCGCGGGCGGCGGTGACATTGTGGTGCACCGCGCGCAGCTCCGCCTGTCGCCGCAGCACCTCGCGCACCTCGCGCAGTCGCGTCGCCGAGGTCGCCGCCGCGACCTCGGCGCGCCGGTATTCCTCGAAGGCGGCGTCGTCGAGGGCGAGCCAGGGCTCCTCGACGGACATGGCACTGCGTCCGGTGACCACCACGTGGCAACCGAACTCCCTGGCCAGATGCTCGGCGAGCGCGAAACCCACGCCCCGTGCGCCGCCGGAGATCAGGACCAGGTCGTCGGCGCCGAGGTCGAGCCGGGGTTCGGGTGCGTCCTGCCGGCGTGCCTCCAGCACGTAACGCTCGTCGCCGGCGTAGCCGACCTCGAACTGGTCCCACGAGCCGAGTTCGGCGTGCACCACGTCCGCGATGCGGACCGCTTCCGGCCGGTCGAGGTCCACCACCTTGATCGCCAGGTTGGGCAGCTCCCGGACCAGGCCCTTGGCGAGCCCCGCCCAGATGCCGCCCAACGGTTGTTCGATCGGAGCGTCGTCGTACCCCATCTTGCCGCCCATGACGGTGACCACGAGGTACCAGCAGCCGTTGGCCAACGGCTGGGCCGCCCAGTCCGGATAGCGGTGCGCGAGCATCCGGACGCTGCGGTCCAGCGCGGAGCGCCAGTCGCCGTCACCGGGGGAGTACCGGGCGCCAGCCACGTTGAGGTCGACGACGCCGCCCCAGGCCGCCGGGGCCGGCTCGACACCGCGAGCGGCCACGTCGACTGCGAGACCTCGCGCCCGTAACCGTGCGGCGACGCCCTCCGCCAGCGCCACGTCGTTTCCGACGACCAGCAGCGGTCCCACGTCGGCTACCCGGGCGGTGACCGGCCGAGCCGCCGGGACCGGTGTCCACACGAACCGATCGACGGGCCGGACGAACGATTCGGTGGTGAACGAGACCAGGTGCGGCCGGAGGGCGGGAGCACCCGCTGGGGACACCGTGGCAACGGTCACGACCGCTCCTCGAGGTACGCCGGCACTCCGCCGGTCGGGAACAGGGTGATGTACGTGCCCGGCCGGATGTCGTGACGCACCAGGCGGAGCCGGAACCGTTGACTGATCATCGCCACCGCGAGGACGCAGGTCGCCAGTGCCAGAGCCTTGCCGATACACATCCGTCGTCCGCCACCGAACGGGAGGTACGCGTACCGGTGTCGTCTCGTGGCGGCGGTGCGGAACCGGGCGGGGTCGAAGGCGTTCGGATCGGTCCAGAGCTCGGCGGAGCGATGGGTGCCGTAAACGCTCATCAGGAGCGTGGTGCCGCCCGGCACGAACCGCCCCGCGACCGTGTCGTCGGCTATCGAGTCGCGGGGGAACTGCCACACCGGCGGGTAGAGCCGGAGCGCTTCGTCGACGGCGGCGGCGACGGCGGGCAGCCGGTCCACGTCGTCGATGGTCGGTGGGTTACCGGCCAGCACCCGGTCTACCTCTTCCTCGACGACCCGGCGCTCGCCGGGATGTCTGGCCAACTCGTACAGGGTCCAGATCATCGCCTGCCCGGTGGTGTCCGAGCCGGCCAGGAGCAGCGTCCGCAGACTGTCGGCGACGCCCTGGTCGGACAGGTCGGATCCGAGCAGTCGACCGGCGAGGTCGTCGCCGGTGTCACCGGTGCGTCCCCGTGACGTGACGGCGTCCCGCACGATCGCGTCGATCTTCTGATGGGCCCACCGGCGCTCCCGGTGGTATCGGGTCGGCAGCGCCTTGGGCAGAAGCTCGTTGATCCCGAAGACCGTCTTCGTGTACATCACCTTGGACGCGATCGCGGCGGCCTCGGAGTAGCCCGTCTCCGGCTTCGAGAGATCCCGACCGACCACGGCCGCGCCGATCACCCGGGCCGAGATGCTCATGACGTCGTCCGCGATGTCGACCGGTTCCCCTCGGTGGGCCAGCTCGGCCCAGCGGTCCAGCACGGCGCTGGTCGCGGTGATCGTCTCGACGGCGTCGTCGCGGGTCCGCTGCGGGGTGAACGCCGGCTGGACGACCCGTCGGTGCGTCTTCCACTCGGCGGTGTCGAGGGTGAGCAGGCCACGACCCATGTACGGGGCGAATCCCCGGTACAGCTTGCCCCGTACGTAGTTGTCGGGGTTGGTACGCAGCACCCGCTCGATGGCGTCGGGCTCGGTGACCTGGATGAACGGCACCGGCAGCTTGACGCCCACCATCGGGCCGTACCGCCGCTGGGCGTCGAGCGTGTACCCGAGCGGATCGCGGAAGTAGGGCCCCGCGTCGCCGATGAAAGGCAGCCCCTTCGGGCCGTGCGGCACCGGGCACGCGTTGCCCCGCTGCCCGCTGACCGGGCACGCCGCCGGTGGGCTGGTCGTATTCTCCGACTGCTGTTCGATGGACATTGGCCTGCTCCTGTCCTTGTGCCGTGATCAGGGCCGAGTCGCTGGGGCGGGCAACATCTCGTCGAACGTCTTGCGGTCGACGATCTCGCCGGTGGACTGGTCGAGGTAGCCGACGATCGCGCCGATGATGTCCTTGACCTGGAGTAGCACCTCACCGTCGCGGGACACCGCGATGGCGCGATTGTCGGGGTTCGGGTCTTCGAGATCGAGATCGACCGGAGTCACGTACAACTCCACGTCTTCGCCGCGGGTAGCCAGGCTGGCGTCCGTGTGACCGCCGTACAGGTCGATGCGCCGGACGTACCGGGGGATCGCCACAGGCGTCCAACGGCCGTGCGCACGTTCCAACACGGCCACTCGGACCAGCCCGTCGAGCAGGACGGACGGCACCAGCAGGTCGGGGAACCAGCGGTGGATGCCGGCGGTGTCCAGGGCCAGCCGTCCGCGGCGACCCAGCGGGTGCACCCGGGTGTCCGTCGTGGAGCGGAACACCTCGCGCAGCAGCACCGGTGAGCCCGACGCGTGGTAGGGGTCGATCAACGCCTCGCTGCCGTGTTCGTCCCAGTGTGTCCAGCGAGGCCCCGGCGTCGGCCGGTCGCGTAGCCGCACCACGACGGAGAAGTGCAGCCGGTCGCGTACCAGGACCCGTCCGCCCGGCCCGAGCACGTCGCCGGAGATCCGCACCTGCACCACCGACTCGGTGTCGTCGCTGCTCAACAGTCGCGCGGTCAGCCGCTTCGTCCTGCTTCGGCCGTCCCGGTAGACCCGCAGGAAGGACTCCAACCGGAGATCCTCGAAGACGACCGGCACTCGGTCGGGCACCAGCATCACGGCCACCTCGGCGGCCAGTTCTGGTACGAACGTGCCGGGCAGGGTGGGGAATTCGAACACCTGGTGGTGCTCCAGGTAGCCGTCGCGATCGAGATCGAAGGTGCGTACGGCGGTCAGCGACGTCGCGTCCCGGTGCACGACATCGTCGATGAACGGTAGCCGCCGCTCGGCCCGGGGTGCCGGTCCCGCCAGCGGCACCGCGGGCTGCGGTGGTATGGCGGAACGGGGTGGTGCGGCGGGCACCTGCCGTGTCGTGGGCTCGGGTGGTGCCGCGGCGCAGAAGTCGAGCAGACCGGGGAGCACCGTGGAGAGCGCGCCCGCCTCGCGGTCACCGAACAGGACGGTCGCGGCCGGCGGCCTCGGACACGCGAGTTCGGCCAGGAAGTGCGCCACGCCCTCCTCGGTCGGGGTGGCCGTGAACCAGCCGGTCCGACTGAGGAACTCCTGCATCACGGTGCTGGCGCCCAGGCCGGTGTCGCGCCACAGCGTCCAGCCGATGGTGTGCTCGGTCGAGCCGTCGTCACGGGCGGCGGCTGCCGTGTTGAGGAAGTCGTTGGCGGAGGCGTAGTCGGTCTCGCCCCGGGTACCGCTGAAGCCCACGAACGATCCGAAGTTGCACCACCGGGCCGGTGGCCGCTCCCGCAGGGCGTCGGCCAGGTTGAGGTAGGCGCGGACCTTCAGGTCACGCACCGTGCGGAAGTCGGCCAGGCTCTTGGAGCGTAGGTCGGAGGCGCGGTTGATGCCGGCGATGTTGATCAGCAGGTCGATGTCGCCCTGTTCGGCTAGGACCGCACCGATGGTCTCCCGCACCGCGGCGGTGTCGCGCAGGTCGCAGCGCAGGTACTGGACCCGGCCGGGTCCGCAGTGCAAGGCGAGTTCGGTCAGCGTACGGCGCATGTGGGCCGCGTCGCGTAGCCGGTCGAACCGCGCGTTGGCCGCCGCGACCGATACCCGGTCCGGGCCGGTGACCTGTTCCCGGATGTACCGGCTGCGCTGCTGCGGGTCGTCGAAATCCAGCACCGGATCGTCGTCTGCCGGCGGCGCGGAGCTGCCGAGGAGCACGATCCGTGGCGCGTAGCGCCGGGCCAGGGCGAGCAGGATCGGCGCGCCGATTCCTCGCGCACCACCCGCCGCCACCACCAGCGACGAACCGTCCAGCGGTGGCGGCGCCGCATCGGGCTCGTCCACCTGCTCCGGACGGGCTCGCGGGGTCGTCCGACGGCCGTCGACGTGGTACACGCACGGCAACAGCTGCTCGGCACCGAGCTCTGCCACCGAGGTGGCGAGCGTGGCCGGTACCGGCCCGGCTGCGTGGACGGTGGCGACCACCAGCGCACCGGGACAGTCCAGCGCCAGGCTCTTCGTCAGCCCGGTGAACAGCCCGGTGAACGGCCGCGGCGTGCCGTCGGCGGTGATCCCGTCGAGTACGGTGACCAGATAGCTGCCGCCGTCGACCAGCCGGTCGGCGCTCTCCTGCGCTGCCAGGAACGCCCACTCGTGCAGCCGGAGCAGATCCCCGGACCGGGTCGACCAGCCCGCCACGTGCAGCTCCGGGTCCCGGGTGTCCACGATCACCCGTACGTGCCGGGGTGGCACCTCCCGTGGTGCCCGCGCCTCGGGCCAGTCCGCCGGTGACAGGTGGCGCACTCCGCCGGACGTGCGTACCTCGATCGTGTCGTCCGAGACGACCAGGACGGTACCGTCGGCCGGCAGCGAGAATTCCGCGGCGGCGGCGGTCGTGTTGGTCAGCACCAGCACACCCGCCGGCAGCAGTTCCGGCACCGGCCGTATCGCCCGGTAGGGCAGCTCGGCCAGTTCCAGGACGTGCCGGCGCAGCAGCTGTTCGGTCGGTGCGTCGGTCGCGGCCGGACCGGGCCGGCGCAGCCGCATACCCCGTACCGAGCCGGCGGCATCGGCGCGTACCGCCACGGTGCCGTACTCGACGCGGCCAGACAGCATCGCGGCGAGCCCGGCGGCGCCGCTCGCCCCGGCCAGTTTCGTGCCGAGCCCGCTCATCGGGTCACCTCCGCTACGGACAACTGGTCCAACTCGGCGAGGATGGGCAGCCCTTCGGCCTCGGCCACCGACCGCCGGGTCAACGCGAACAGGAACGCGCCCTCGGCCAGTTCGCCCTCCGAGGCGAACACGGCCCGCCACGATGCCAGGGTGTTGCCGTTCACCCCGGCGACCAGCGCCAGGTCGAGGTCGCCGAAGCGCAGGTAGTGGGCGGCGACCTCGAACGCGTCCGCCAGCGAGGCACCGCCGCCGTCCACGGTGATGTTGAGGCCGCGCAGATCGAAGTAGTTGCAGAGCCGGGCCGCGATGACGTTGGGCATCTCGCCCGGGAAGGAGTCCTCGGTCGGCGCGGCGATCCGCCCGGTGACGTCCTGCCGGAGCTGCTTGAGCAGCCGGGCCAGCGCCTCCGGATCGCGGGCCTCCGTACCGACGCGGTCCAGCTCGTCGAGGTAGCAGCGCAGCGCGAGCAGGACCGCGTTGCGGGTCGGACCCGCGTGCGCGACCACCACTCCGGTCCGCTCGCGGCGACGCTCGCAGGCCTGGCGTACCTGCCCGTCGAGGCGCTGCATGCACTCGACCAGCATCAGTTGGGTCCGGTCGGTGGCCCTCGCCGCCGGCGGCGGCATCTGGAGCTTCGGGAACGGCGGATGGGGATAGACCGGACCGAAGGTGTGCGGGGCACCGGCACGGCCGACGGAGCAGTCCGCGACCGCTTCGGTGTCGTCCACTCCGGGCAGGTGTCCCGACCAGCCGACCAGCACCAGCGGATCGGTGTGCGGCTCGCCGTAGCCGTAGGCGCCGTTCACGTCCGGGCGGTACTCGCTGACCAGCAGATGGGCGTTGGTGCCGCCGAATCCGAAAGCGGAGACCGCCGCGGTGCGGCACCGGTCCGGCAGGGGCGGCCAGGCGACCGGCTCGCTGGGTACGGCGAGGTTGGAGGTATCCGCTCCGAACGACTCGGGGGTGCCGGTGAACCGGTACTGGGCGGGTATCACCTCGTGCCGCAGGGCCAGCAGCGCGTGGATGACCGACACCACGCCGGCTGCCCAACCGGTGTGCCCGATCAGCGACTTGTTTGACGTCACCTGGATCGGCGCGTCGCCCGCGTAGGCGGCCCGCAGGGAGAGGAACTCCGCTTCGTCGCCGGCCGGGGTGCCCGTCGCGTGCGCGATGACCATGCCCACGTCGCCGGGGCGGACCGTCGAACGGGTCAGCGCGCGGTTCACCGCCAGCTCCTGCCCGCTACTGGACGGCGCGTAGATCGCCTTACCCTTACCGTCGGCGGAAAGCCCGGAGCCGGCCAGGATGCCGTGGATCTGGTCGCCGTCGGCGAGCGCCCGGGAGAGCCGCTTGAGCGCCACCACACCGGCACCGTCGGAGAAGAGCACCCCGTCGGCGGCACGGTCGAGCGCGCGTACCGCGCCGGCCTTGGACAGGCCACCGAGCTTGGCGAAGAGCACCGAACCACTCGGCATGAGCGCGAACGAGCCGCCGCAGAGCGCGATGTCCGCATCCCCCGTGAGCAGGTCGCGTATACCCAGATCGATCGAGTACAGCGAGGACGAGCAGGCGGTGTCCACCATCGTCACCCGAGCGTCGTCCGGCAGGATTCCGGCCACCGCGGCGCGCCCGACCTGGTGCGGCAGGGCCACCGGCCGGTCCGGGGACTGGTGCGGCAGCACCCGGTCGAGCAGGGTGCGCAGGTCGTCGCGTACCCCGGGCTCGTCCGCCGCGGTTCCAGCCATCGCGAGAAACTCCTGGCTCGCCAGCGCCTCAAACAGGTGCTGGCTGCCGTCCGGCGTGTACCCGACCCAGACGCCGTACCGGTCGCCGGGGCGCCGGTTGACGCCGTCGAGAGCCTGGTGGACGCAGTGCCGCAGCCACCGGATCGTGAAGTCCGTGGTGTCGTCGTCGACGATCGGCTCGCCGGCCATCCCCGGGTGTGGTCGCAGGTCGGTGATGAACCCCGACCTGCGCTGGTAGGTCTTGTCCGGCGCGGTCGGGTCCGGGTGGTGGAAGCCGTCCATCCACCAGCGCTCCGGAGGCACCTCGACGAACAGTTCGGCACCCTCGTTGAGCAGCGACCAGAACCCGTCGGGGTCGGACGCGCCGGGCACCGCGATCCCCATCCCGACGACGACCACCGGGTCGTACGTGGCGTCGTGACCGGTTGGTGCGGGGGTGGCATCGCTCGTCGCCTCGGGTGGTGCGACAGCCGCTTCCTCGAGAAGCGTGACAGCCGCCTCCTCGGACAGTGCGACAGCCGCTTCCTCGGGGGGCGTGACAGCGGTCGACGGGGCGGGGGCCGGCGGGGCCGCGTCGGGTGACAGCGCCCGATAATGCAGGCTCAGCCCGCCGTCGGCCAACACCGTCTGCCCGGTGATCCAGCCGGCCTCGGGCGACGCGAGCAGCAGGACCACGCCGGCCAGATCCTCTGGCGTGGCGAGTCGCCGCATCGGCGTGGCGTCCACCAGATTGTCCCGCAGCGAGGGAAAGCCGGGAAAGCGGCGGCCGACGTCGTTTTCGATCAGGCCGGCCGAGGCGGTGTTCACCCGGATGTCGTCCGCCGCGAACTCGGCCGCCAGATACCGCGTCAGGCTCTCCAGGGCCGCCTTGGATACCCCGACGGACAGATAGTTGGCCGGGGCGTGCGTGGCGCCCATGGACGAGACGTTGACGATGCATGCCCCCGGGGTGGCGGCAAGTAGCGGGCGGGCGGTGCGTGAGCACCACAGCGGTCCCTTGACGTTGATGTCGAAAGCGCGGTCCAGGTGCTCGTCGGTGATGTCGTCGATCGTGGCGAAGGTCCCGGTGGCGGCATTGTTCACCAGCACGTCGAGCCGGCCGTACTCGTCGCGCACCTGGTCGAACATCTGCTCGAGCTGCGCCGGTCGGGCCACTGATGCGCGCAGCGGCTTCGCCCGTCCGCCCGCTGCGACCACCTCAGCGGCCAGTTCCTTCGCCGCTGGCCAGGAATGGAAGCAATTGATCAGGACGGTGGCACCGGTCGCCGCGAAACCTCGGACGATCTCCCGGCCGACGCTGCCGGCCCCGCCGGTGACCAGGACCACCCGTCCGCCCGTCATCGGACCTGCCCGCTCGCGAGGTTCCCGTGCACGAGGTCGACCACGTTGCCGAAGGTGCGGTACTCGCCGATGCGCATCCCCTCGGGGCGCATACCCAGCGCGAACGTCTGGCCGATGCGGTTGAGCAGTTCGGTCTGCTTGACCGAGTCCACACCGAGGTCCGCCTCCAGTTGCGCGGCGTCCTCGAAGACCTCCTCCGGGTATTCGAGAGCCTGGGCGTACATGGCGCGCAGTTGCGCGGCGATCTCGGACCGGGGTAGCGCCGACCGACCGGCCGCTTCCCGTACCTCCGGGGTCGCCGCGGCAGGCGTGGGGGCTGGCGGAGCGGGCGGCGCAGTGGGCGTCGCGGTCGGCGGAGCGGGCGTCAGGTTCGGCGGGACGGGCGTAGCGCGCACGGTGGCGGCCGGCGGGACGGCGACGGTCGACGACGGTACGAGGAAGGCAGCGGCCTCCGCGATGGTCGTCGCGGTCTCGGTCACCGGCGTCAACACCGTGACGTCGGGGTGGAGCGAACGGACCACGTTGGTCAGCGCCCGACCCGCGCCGAGTTCCACCCAGACCCGAGCGCCCGCCCGGTACAGCCGGCCAACGGTGCCGGCAAGGTCCACGGGCAGCACAAGCTGCGCGGAGAGCATCGCGGCCAGGTCGTCGTCCGCCCGATAGAACCGGCCCAGGATCGGGGAGAAGACCGGGGTGTGCATGGGCGCGGCACGCAGCCCCGTGAGCCGCTCCGCGAGCGCCTGTCGGGCGGTCGTCAACATGGTGTGATGAAACGGGTACGCCGAGAGCAGCGGTGTGGCCGGCACTCCGATCGCGGCGGCGATCGCCTTGACCCGGCGCAGCGCGTCGGCGGACCCGGAGACCACCACCTGTCCCGGCCCGTTGTCGGACGCGATCACCGGGCCGGCGTGGTCGAGTAGCGCGAGCACGGCGTCCATCCGGTTCCGGCCGCAACCGACAGCGACGAGCCCGCCTTCGGCCGTGGCGTGCTCCCGCAGTACGGCGATCCGGTGGCAGAGCACGGACGCGCCCTGCTCGACGCTGAGGGCACCTCCGGCCACCAGCGCGGCGATCTCGCCCATGCTGTGGCCGATCAGCGCGCCGAACGCGCCGCCACGGCGGCGTAGCGCGTCGTGTGTCGCGACGGTGGTGGTGAAGATCGCGAGCTGCATGGTGTCGGGCGAGTCGGCGAACAACTGTTGGGTGCTCGGCGGCTCACCAGCGCGTAGGCCGGCGATCGGATGGTGGCCGAGCATGGCCGCGCTGACCCGATCGACCTGCTCGACGAGCTTTTCCAGTTCCCGGTCGGCACCGATGAAGTCCAGGCAGCCGGGGAAGTAGGCACCCTGTCCGGGGAAAACACCGACAGCAATCTCTGGTTGATCGAACATCAGATCTCCTCCGCTATCCCCTCGTGTGGTGTCGCCGACGCTGAAGCGCCGCCACCGGCCGGAGGTCTGGCGAGCCGGCCTTGTCCTCCTGTCCACCGCTCCTCGGCCGTGCCGAGGCCCGCTCCCGACCCCTTGGTCAATACACAAGGGACGGTCGGCCCGTGGGATGCACGTTAGGTCATCGACTGGGATGCACGTTAGGTCATCGACTGGGATACATCAGGTCCGCGACCTCTCGCCAGCGGCCGTAGCCCAACTACGAAGGAGTCGAGTGCCCACCCCGGACGTGTACTTTCTCGCCCTGCACGAGCCGTACTCGGCGCCGACGCACCCGGTGCCGATCAACGCCACCATCGTGCACGCCCGGACGTTGCTGCACCCCGCCGTCCCGCAGCCGACCGGCGGGCTGATGTACCGATGTCTGACCGAGTTCCCGGTTCGCCGGGCGACTGAACGACCACGCCCGAGCCCGCGGCGCCGTCGCACCGACTGATGCGCTGCTGCGCTACCGCAACGGCCAACCCGCCACCTATCGGCGCTACGACCTGATGTGGAGACGCATCGGCCGACAGTTGCCGTGGGTCGCCGTCCAAGGCATCTCCACCCATTGGCTGCGCCACACCACCCTCACCTGGGTCGAACGGCACTTCGGCTACGGTGTGGCCCGCGCCTACGCCGGGCACACCGATCGCCGCGGACCCGCTACCACCACCTACATCAAGGCCGACCTGCACGCCGTCGCCGCCGCGCTGGCTGCCCTCACTGGTCAACCTCACCCGCTGGCCGGCGACTAGCGAGGGCGTCGACGGCCTTCGGCGCATTCCGTCGAGCCGCAGGTCCGGCGGACGTGATCAGGTCCAGCGCCCTTGATCCGCGTGAGGCCGCTGGAGCCATGGGGCCTGCGCGTCACGCCAGCTCCGGGTGGGCGTGGTACGCCAGGGCGAACGCGTAGAGGTCGAGCATGACGAGTGGGTCGGCCATGTCACGGCCGGCTGGCCGAGAGGGCCAGGCTGCCGTGGTGGCGTCCGGCTTGTCGACGAGGCCGAGCCGCGCTGTCACCGCTAGCGCCGCGCATCAGCCGGGCCACGCGTTTACGGCCGTGCCGCATACCGGCGTCGGCGAGGTCGGCGTGGATCCGCGGCGCCCCGTAGGTGCCCTTCGACACCGCATTAACCTGGATGATCTTCTCGGTGAGCTGGGCATCAACGCGCCAGCGGACGGACTGGACACCGGATTTGCGCTGGTAGTAGGCGGACCTGGAGACCTCGAGCAGCTCACACGCACGCTTGACATTGTGCTTGCCGGCTTGCTCCGCCTCGATGAACGGATGCACGTTCACCGGGTCTCCTTCGCGAAGAAAGCCGTCGCCCGCTTGAGGATGTCCACGTCCTCGCGCAACCGGCGGTTCTCCCGCCCCAACTGCGCGAGCTCGTCTCGTTCACTACTGGTCAGCCCGTCGGTGCGGGTGCCAGCGTCGAGATCGGCCTGCTTGACCCAGTCACGCACCGCGGTCTCGGTCAGGTCGAATCCCGGCTGACCTGCCGAAGCGTATGGTCACCGCGCTGACACAACTCGACGATCTTGGCCTTGAATTCCGGCGTGAACGAACGCCGAGGCCGCGGCCGCTTCTTCCGTGACTGCGGCGGACGGGTTCGGCCTGAGCTGGCGCCAGGTGATGACCCGGGCGCGGTGGTGGCGGGTCGTCGGCCGAGCGCGATAGTCGCTCACCTCGAGCTCTCGCCCGATATACGGCCGGGCGGTGGCGTGCCGCGCGCAGGGACCTGAGCGAGAATGGGCCAGTTCGAACTCTGCGCAACCCTGGAAGGACCCTCCCTTGGCCGGTGGACTCGTAGCCCTGCTGGATGACGTGGCGGTGCTGGCCCGTGCCGCTGCAGCGTCGGTCGATGACATCGGGGCGGCCGCCGCGAAGGCCGGCGCCAAGGCTGCGGGCGTCGTCGTCGACGATGCTGCCGTCACGCCGCAGTACGTGCGGAGCCTGGCGGCAGAGCGCGAGTTGCCGATTATCAAGCGCATTGCCGTGGGGTCGCTGCGCAACAAGTTCTTCATCATCCTGCCGGCGGTGCTGCTGCTCAGTCAGTTCGTGCCCTGGCTGCTCACTCCGATCCTCATGCTTGGCGGCGCCTACCTCTGTTACGAAGGCGCGGAGAAGGTGTGGGCCAAGTTCGCCCATCACGATGCCTCCGGCGCGGGCGAGGAAACGGTGCAGGACGAGACGACACTGGTGTCCGGGGCGGTACGAACCGATTTGATCCTCTCGGCGGAGATCATGGTCATCACCCTTAATGAGGTGATCGATGAGGCGTTCTGGTCCCGCCTGGCGATTCTGGCTGTCGTCGCCGTCGTCATAACCGTCCTGGTGTACGGCGTGGTGGCCCTGATCGTAAAGATGGACGACGCCGGGCTGCGCCTGTCGCAACGTTCCGGCGCCGTCGCGACGTTCGGTCGCGGTCTGGTGAGGGCGATGCCGGTGGTTCTCACCGTGCTGACGGTGGTCGGCACCGCCGCGATGCTGTGGGTGGGCGGACACATCCTGCTGGTGGGCGCGGACGAGCTGGGCCTGCACCTTCTGTACCAGGCCGTGCACCACGTGGAGGAAGCCGCGCACGACGCCTCTGGTGTCCTCGGCGGGCTTGTCGGCTGGCTCGTCAACACGGTGGCCAGCGCGATCCTCGGGTTGATCGTCGGTGCGCTGGTCGTACTGGCCTTGACTTTCACCCTCCACCGTCGCAAGTCCAAGGCTGTCGCTACGGCGGGCACGACTCGCACTGACGGCGCCCCCGCGGCACCGCTCCCCGCAGCTCGGCGTAGCGACGCTTCTGCGGACGGGGCGCCGCGCACCTGACCGCACATCTTCGGCAACTTGACCTCCCGGTCAGATCGCCACGGTCGGCTTTCGTCGCTGCCGAGGGTCGACGCAGATGAAGGTCGGGCAGCCTGGTCGGGTTCGCGCACCATCGCCCAGTACGACGACCAGGCCCGCGAGGGAGGCGACCGCCTGTAGCGCCCGCGACCGCCAAGAGGTGGGGCTGCGTGCGTCAGTCATCGGATCCGCTTCTGTTCGTCCTGGTCGTGCTGGGCGGCGAACCGGGCGGCCGCGGGTCAACTCTCGCCGCGTACCTCGGCCGGCAGGCTGTCGAACCACTCCAGTACCGCTTGCTCGTATATGAGGCCGAAGCGCAGGGTCGCCCGCCGGTACAGGTCGGGCACGAGCCCGCTTTCCTCGGCATTCCGAATCACATCCACGTAATTCGCTAGCCGTTCGGCGTGCCGGGCCCGGTGCTCGGCGACATAGTGCGCTAGTAGTTCAGGGTCGATGTGCTGGCCGAATCCAATGGAGAGCAGCAGTGGGAAGCGGATGTTCTCCTTCCCCGGTTCGCGGTTGACCCATTCGGCGAAGGCGTCCCGGCCGGAATCGGTCAGCTCGTAGGGCCGGCGGTCCCGGGGGCCGCGGGTGCCGGCGGTGATCAGCCCGGCCGTCTCCATAGCGGCGAGTTCGCGGTAGACCTGGCTCTGCGTGAGCGACCAGAAATTGCCGATCAACCGCTCGGCGGCGTTCAGGAGGTCCCAGCCTGTCATCGGCCCCTGGTGCAGGAGACCCAGCATCGAGGCGGCAGTAGAGTTTAACGGTTTGCTGGGCATAGCCGACCTCCTGCGTCGTGGTGCCGGCCGTGTCCGGGTTGGCAGCCCGTCGCGCCCCGTGCGGTGGTGCCGGCACCGGGTCTGGTGCCCGCTCATCTGGCCCGCCCCGGTGTCGTCGCGGGCACCAGCGGCCTGGGCAAATCTTTGATTTGGGTGGAGCCTTCTCTCTGACGACCTAGCATAAGGGAAGGTCTTGACGTTCCACTGTGCCAGATGCCAGAGTGGCGATGGGCCGGACGGTCGTCGATGGGTGGGGCGACGCTGCGCCGATGCGTTAACACGGGGGGTCGATGTGTTCGGTGTTCTGGGTCGCGCCGCTGTGCGCGGACGTTGGTTGTTCTTGGCACTTTCCCTAGCATTTGTAGTATTTTCCGGTGTCTGGGGCACCGGACTGTTCGGTGTCATGCACGCCGAAGGCGGGTTCGACGACCCGGCCAGCGAGTCCTATCGCGCTCAGGAACGCATCCAGCAGGCCCTGGGGCGCGAGACGGTCGACGTGATCGCGCTGTACGACGGCGAGGGCCGAACCGTTGACGATCCGTCGTTCCGCGCCGCAGTGGATGGCGTCATCGCCGCACTGCCGGCCGACCTGGTCGCCCGGACCACGTCCTACTGGTCCACCAACCAGGATGCTTTCGTCTCGACCGACCGGGGCGCCACGTACGTGGCGATACAACTCGCCGGCGAGAACGCGGCCGACCGTGGCGAGGCGTTGCGGGAAATCGAAGACGACCTGGCCGCGCCCGGCTTGACGGTGCAGCTCGGCGGGCCAGCGGCGGTGTCACGCGACATCAGCGCCCAGGTCGCCGAGGACATCCTCTTCGCTGAAGCGATCTCCATCCCGCTGCTGCTTGTGTTGCTGGTGCTGATCTTCCGCAGCGCGGTCGCGGCGCTGGTGCCGCTGCTCGTCGGGGGCCTGGTGATTCTGGGGTCATTCACCCTGCTGCGGGTGCTCACCTACTGGTTCGACGTGTCGCCGTTCTCTATCAACATCGTCACGATGCTCGGTCTCGGCTTCGCCATCGACTACGCGCTGTTCATCGTCAGCCGCTTCCGGGAGGAACTGCCGATCAGCAGATCGGTCAGCGACGCGATCGTACGCACCATGAACACGGCCGGGCGGACCGTCTTCTTCTCGGGCCTCACCATCGCCATCTCGCTCGCCAGTCTCACCCTCTTCCCCCAGGTCTTTCTACGCTCGATGGGGTTCGGGGGCGTGGCGGCGGTGCTCTTGGCGCTGGTCGGCTCAATGACGATGCTGCCGGCGGTGCTGGCCGTCGTCGGGCATCGGATCAACGCGCTGCGGGTGCCGTTGCCGCGTCGGCGCAGGTCGGCCGAGGCGTCGTCGAAGGATCCCGGTCGTGGCTGGTACCTCTTCGTGCACAGGGTGATGCGCCGTCCAGTGCTGACCAGCATCGGCATCGTCGCCCTCCTGTTGGTCCTGGGCTCTCCCTTCCTGCGGGTCGAGTGGGGTAACGCGGACGAGCGAGTGCTTCCGGTGGGGTCGGAGAGCCGGACCGTGGCAGAGGTGCTCGACGAGCGGTTCCCAGGCGGCCCGCCACGAATGATCAGCGCCGCGGTGATCCGGTCGGACGGTGCGACTCAGAGCGCCGAGCAGCAGGCCGTTGTCCAGGATTACGTCAGCCGGCTCGACGCGGTGTCCGGGGTGGACGGCGCCCAACTCGTCGCCACCGGGCAGGACGTGTCGCGCATCGACGTCCGGTACGCACTCGACCCGCAGTCCGAGCAGGCACGGGAGCTGCTCGCCGCGCTGCGTGCCGTGCCCCCGCCGTCGGGGACCGAGGTGCTCTTCACCGGTGGTCCGGCCCAACTGGTCGATCTGCTCGCGTCTGTCGGCAAGCGGTTGCCCTGGATGGGGCTCTTTGTCCTGGTGACCTCGCTAGTGCTGCTGTTCATCGCGTTCGGCTCGGTGCTGCTGCCGCTCAAGTCCGTCGTGATGAACCTGCTCTCGTTGAGCGCGTCCTTCGGCGCGCTGGTGCTGATCTTCCAAGATGGCAACCTGGCCGGACCGCTCGCCTTCACACCCACCGGCATGGTCGACGTGACGATGCCTGTCCTCATGCTGGCCATCGCCTTCGGTCTCTCGATGGACTATGAGGTCTTCCTGCTGTCGCGGATCCGGGAACAGTGGGACCGCACCGGTGACCCGATCGAGTCCATCGCAGTCGGCGTCCAACGTACGGCCGGCATCATCACCAGTGCGGCTCTCCTGCTGGTGGTGGTCGTGGGGGCGTTCGCCACCTCTGGAGTCGTCTTCATCAAGATGGTCGGTGTCGGGTTGGTGATCGCCATCGTGGTGGACGCCACCATCGTGCGGGGACTGCTGGTGCCGGCCACGATGCGGCTTCTCGGACGTGCCGCGTGGTGGCTGCCGGCGCCCGTCGCCGGCTGGTGGGATCGGTACGGCATCAAGGAGCACGACGGTCTTCCGGACGGCCCGGGCCAAGAGCCGGCGCCCGCCGGGAACGGGGTGCCGGGCGGTCCTGGTTCGGCGAACGCCAGCGGGGGCGTCGATGTGGTGATCAACCGGAAGAGTTGAGATTTCCGGGTCGGGCACGTCGCCGGTCGAATGACGTACGACGATGCCCAGGTGGGCCTACATGGACGCGGCGAGAGCAAGGAATTATGCCACGTCGGTCGCGCGTGCGCGCCCGCGTGGTCACTTTACGGGCACGTAAATAAATGCGACCCACGGCCATAACTTTTTGACAGATCATCAACGTTCTCCTATGCTGGGTCCTTAATTTGCTTCACATAATTTGAGTTCATCATGTCATCACCCGGACCAAGCGCAAAGGAATCGTGCAGCAGGCATGCCCGGTCGAACGTGGTCGCCCGGTACGGATCTCCGGGATGGTCCCACGTGTCACCGAGGCGCAATTGGGCATTTCTTCACCTTCGGTAGGGGGCCTCGTGAAGAAGTCGGCCACAACGGAGTCGCTCGTGTTGACATGTCGAGGGGGGGACGAGGTTGCCTGGGCAACTCTGGTACGCCGGTTCGGTCCGTTGGTCAGCGCGATCGCGCGCTCGTATGGGCTGAGCCAGGCGGACTGCGAGGATGTCAGCCAGGCCACCTGGCTGCGGCTCTGGCGTCGGCTCGATCAATTGCGTCAGCCGGAGCGACTGGCCGAGTGGCTTTCGATGGTGGCTCGGCGCGAGGTGCTACGACATCTGGGTGGCAGGCGATTGCCGGCACCGACAGACGAGGTCGTGGTTCTTGAACGCGGGCAGCGTAGCGCGGCCTCGGCGGAGGAGGAGGTCCTCTCCCGGGAAGGGGCGGAGCGGCTGCGGCAGGCATTCCAGCTGCTGTCCCCTCGTTGTCAGCACATGCTCGCGCTCCTGATGGACGAGTTCAGCTACGCGCAGGTCGCGCAGTCACTCGGCCTGGCTCCCGGGTCGGTCGGGCCGGTGCGGTCCCGGTGCCTGAACGACCTTCGCAGGGCGCTGAATCAAGTCGATGCCGGCCGGATGTCCCCGGTGGACGAGCAGGTCCCGGCTTGCGTCTCGGGGGCGGACGAGCGTACCAGCGCTAGACTTGGGGGCCGAGAACTGACGCGAGCCTCTGCATCACCTGCGGCGAGGGACATCCGCAAACGGCGGCATCCGTCCGAGGCTGATTGTCCCCGCTTCGGGTTGCCAGCGCCGGGTGTCGGCAACTCAACAGCCGGCGCTGGACGACGTTTGGTCGCCGAGCCACCTCGTCGAGACGCTCTCTAGCCCGCGGTGCTAGTGCCCTGAGCACAAACCTTCGCCGGGTTGGTTAGGCGGCCTTGGCTGCGGGGTGGCCCCAGCGGTGTTGTCGTTCGCTGCGGACGCGTGCGCGTTCGCAGCGTTGAGCGGCCAGGACGTCGGGGTGGCGAGCGTTGGCGTTGCGCCAGCGTAGGTATCGGTGCAGGTGGCGGCCCAGTGCGACGTGGTTTTGGCCTTGACCGTCCCCGGGTCCACGCAGCGGACCCGGCCCGGTGTGTCACCCAACCTGGCCAACGTTTGTGGTCAGGGCACTAGTGACGTTTGGCCCAGGGGCCACGTCGGGCGTGGTGCCGGCACCACGCCAAGGCGGCGCGACCTGCTGGACCTTGATGGCGAGGTCGATCTCCGCTGCGCGCACGCCGCCTCCGAGGGCGAGTCGGAGGTCTGCGAGGAGCTGCTCATCCGCTGCCGGACGTGGGTCATCGGGCGTCACTCGCCGAACCATGCCCTACCTCCTAAGGCCGTGTAAGCATTCCGATCGGGCTCGATGACATATTCATGCCCCGCGCCTGACGTGGCCCCCGTGCCTTGAACCGATCGTACCAGTTTTGTTAATTTCTTTGCCCCCGCAAGAATCCGCCTGCCCAGACCCGCCGTATGGCGGTCCGCGGATCTTTCATACCGGTCAAACCCGGCGATGCACCTAGCCAGGCCGCCCGCATTGTGTGGATCCTTGATCGATCCACATCAACCGCTGTCTGCATTCCACGATCCGACGACCGCCTAGCTGTCCACGGTTCCTGATCATGTGCATGGGATTCCGAGTGATGTGTGTGTTGTCAGCCTGGCTCGTGATCGCCTGCTCTTGTCCGGCTTACGTCCGTTATGGACACTGTAACACACAGTTGTAGTGTGTGGACAGAGTGATAGGGACGCGGTACGTTCGGAAAAGTCGGATAAAGAATCTGCCGTGAACGGCGAAAAAGTCCGCGCGGTGGTGGGGGTCGTTGCGAGTGTGGCCGATGTTCGGGTGTCCCGCGAGCACATCGGTGACGTATCCGCCGACCGCTGCGTCCAGGCCGTCACCGTTTATGGCGTCGTCGTCGTAAGGACGTGGCCGCGTTGGCTGGGCAGCCCTGACCGATGCCTCGCACGCCGCTCCTCGTGAGCAGCTGCCCGCGCGGATCCGCACGCTGATGAGTACGACTCCGCTCAGCGAGACCGGGTTGTCACACTGGGCGGCGCGGCAAATGACCATCTGCATCGGACGGATTGAGGGTGTGCGGGTCTCCCGCCACTGGATGGCCACGCTGCGGCGCGGGCACGGGCTCAAGCCCCACCGGCAGGACGCCTTCAAGGTCGGCAAGGCCCTGCACGCGGTCTCATCACCTAGGCGGGACAAATCAAAAACGACGGAGCCGCGGAGCGTGGGGAGGGTCACTACTCCTCCCACTCAGGCTCAGTCGACCGTGGCGATCGAGAGAACGACGAGCAGGAAGGCCGCGAGATAGGCCCACGAACGGTATCCCTGAAACCACTCCCAGCGGTTGCGGCGCTCCTGCCAGCGTTCGGGAGGGGAATCCTTGTCCCAGCGCAGCGTCGACAGGTTGATCGGCACGTTCACGACCACGGTCGTGACGATGCCCGTGGCCCAGGCTGCGGCCGCTACCCAGCGCAACACCTCGGGCAACCCCGCCCCATCAGGGCGGGCCGCGTAGCTGATAGCCAGCACGAGCGAAGCCGTCATCGCCACCGGCATCACAATGCCGAAGGTACGCAGCAGGCCCTGTTCGACCAGGATGTGGTCACGCGGCGCCAGACGCTTGACCACCGGATGCACAAAAGCATATGAACCGAACTCGGCGCACGCCGTGAACCCCAACACGGCGACGGTGGCGAACATCAGCACGTCCATACCCGCTCCTCTCGTCGTGGCGGCCTGCGCGGCGCCAAGCCACATCGGCGAGCACTGCCGCAGCATCCGCGACGTGACACCGCACATGGGAAGGCACGACAGGAGTCGGTCGCCGCGATGGCCGGTGCTCCCGCGGAGGTGGCTGATCGGCAGCGCACGCCGCGAAGATTATTGATTGATTGATAACATGTCAACCATGGGCCAGAAACGAGTCTCCTCGTCCCAGCGGCGTGCTTCCGTGCTCGCTGCGGCGATCCGGATCTTCGGCAGTAAGGGCTTCGCCGCAACCACCACGGCAGACATCGCCCGCGAGGCCGCCGTGAGCCAGCCCTACGTGGTGTCCCTGTTCGGCAGCAAGGACGCGCTCATACGAGCCGTGATCGAGCACGCGCTCGACAGGGTGGTCGAGGTGTTCGAGCAGACGATCGACGACGACGCACCCGGCGACCTCGCGCCGCGTATCGGTATCGCCTACCTTCGCCTGTTCAAGGAGCAGGGCTTGCAACTCTGCCTCGCGCACGCCTTCACCGCCGGCAGCGATCCGGAGATCGGGCCACTCGCCAGAGACGGTTTCCTTCGCGTCTACCGAGTGCTCGTCGACCGCGGCAAGCTCACACCCGAACAAGCCAGTCAGACCCTCGCCGCCGGCATGATGGCCAACGTCATCCTCGGCTTACGCCTGGCCGATGACTATGACCGTGAGCCCGTCATACGCGAATTCCTCTCGGCGACCTACCCGAGCAATGTTGGCCTCCTCAGGGCCGTCACCAACGCATGCGATGGTGACGCCGCTTCTAGTGCCGGTGTCCACTGACGTTCGCCGGGTTTGCCGGTGGTGTTGTGGATCCTCGCCGCAGGTGCGGTCGAGCGACTCCCCGCCGTGGTGGTGGGGGCGGGCCACGGCTGGCCAACCGACCCGCACGGTGACCACCCGGGTGGTGGTGTCGGCGGGGCCAAACAACCTGGCGGCGGTCGCCAACGCCAACCGTCGCTGCCGCTCTTCAGATGCGGCAACAACACCTCTAGGCGCATCACAAGCGGTCGTGAATAATTCTCGGAATCCGCGGACCACGCCAATGACGCCGAAGCATGGAGCAATGTGGTATTTCCTCACGGCTCCACTTGATCCGTAATGTTCTGGTTGACATTGGGAAACGCGACGTCAAGCCGATCTTCACCGCGGTGACGCCACTGCACGCCCGGGTGGCGTTTGATGACCTGGGGGTGTCGCAGTCGCCAACCTCACGCGCGCCGCGTTTCCCATCTCGGTGTCTCCCTTTGTTCGGAGTTACACCCTTTTAACGACGGACCCGGTTGCGGCAGGTGGCTGGACGTGTTGTCGGCCTGGTTAGTGATCGGCTGCTCTTGTCCGGCTTAGGTCTGTTATTGGCGAGGATAACCCGCAGCGCTTTGATGTGTGGCGGTGTGGGACGGGTCGAGCAGTTCCAAGAGCCGGACAAAAATTTTTCGCGTGGAGGTGTACGAACTCGGAGCCACGTCGGGTCTTTAAAAGCGAGAGGTCTTTCGAGGACCGCTCGGTGACAACGAGAAGGGACCCATTGTGGCTGTCACGCACGATGTTGTTGTGGGCGCCGTCAAAGCGGCAATGGTGGACGCGCTTGGCGTCGAGCCCGAGGAGGTGACGCCGGAGGCGACACTGTTCGGTGATCTCGGCGCGGAGTCCATCGATCTCCTGGACATCCTCTTCCGGCTGGAGCGCAGCCTCGGAATCAAGGTCACCGCCGGCGACCTGGCCGAACGCATCCAGGGTGGTATCCCTGAGGAGGAGTTCGGTACGCCGGAGGGGGTCGTCTCCGAGGTCGGGCTTGCCCACCTGAAGAAGGTCATGCCACAGATCGCGGTGGAGGACCTGCGAGGGAAGCTGCCGGCGGAGGAGGTCATGGGGTTGTTCACTGCGGACAATCTCGTGGATCTGGTGCTCGACCGGAACACCGAGCTCGTCGGCTGATTTCATGGGGGTACGGGTCGGTGTCGATCTCGTCGAGGTGGACCGCGTACAGACATTGCTGAAGCAGCAGCCGGCCGCCAGCAGTGAGCTGTTCACAGAACGGGAACTGGCCGCCTGCTCCGGCCGGCGAGACCGGTTCGTGCGGCTCGCCGGCCGGTTCGCCGCCAAGGAGGCGGTCCTGAAGGCGCTCGGCACCGGCCTAGGTCCACGGATGCGGTGGACGGATGTCGAGATCGTCAACGAGCCGTGGGGTAAGCCGCGGGTTCACCTGTACGGCGAGGTGGAGGCGGTCTGGCGAAGGCGGGGCGCGGGTCAGGTAGAGATTTCCATTTCGCACACTGCCGGTCTCGCCCTCGCCCACGCCGTTCTGGTGGAAACGGCCGCCTGTGCCTGCGTATCCGGGCACTCGGCGGTCACCCCCGAGCCCAGTTCCGAAGTGCACGGCGATGGATAGGGGCAGGCGGGCCACCCAGACGTCCGAGACAGCACGTACGTCGAGGACGGATTGGACAGCGATGAATTCCACCTGACGGATCGACTCGTTGGTCAGACACCCAGTGGGTCAGCGTGCGTGTGGTCACGTCGAGGGTCGAGACGCACTGGCGGGAGCCGACCCACGGCATCTCTCCCGATCCGCCGGGTACGGGGGCGTCGCAGCGATCGAGGTGCTGCGGCGGGCCGGTCGGATTTGGGGGTTGCCGGATCGTGCGGCTGACCACTGGCAGGGCGCAGTAGGTCCTGCGATCGGCGATCCAGACATTTGTTAGTCCTGTTGCAGCACAGCCGATACGACATATCCGAACCTCCTGTGGGAGGTCCGGGCGGATTGCGGGGGAGAACTGATGTCAGGCCGGTATTCGGTTGGTGGTGCCGCGCTGCTCGAGCGGAATGTGACGGATGTTCACGGGCATGACCGGTCCGATGCTGCGATCGCTGAGCTGCCAATCGCGGATCTTCACGGAGTCGAGGCGTTGCGATTCGGTGGTGTGAACCTGGCGTACGCGCGTGTGCTGGCCGAGTCGGGGGCGGAGCTGCCGCCGATTCTGGTGCAGCGCAGCACCATGCGTGTAATTGACGGTGCTCATCGGGTGCGGGCAGCGCTGTTGTGCGGTCAGCGGACGATCACAGCAGTGCTGTTCGACGGTTGCGACCGCGAGGCGTTCGTCCTCGCGGTTCGGCTCAATGTCACACATGGTCTGCCACTGTCGCTGGCGGAGCGGAAAGCGGCGGCGACCCGCATCCTCCACGACTATCCCGAGTGGTCCGACCGCTCGATCGCCTCGGTGACTGGCGTCTCCGACAAGACGGTTGGGGCAATCCGGCGGCGGTCGCCCGCGGAGATTCCGCAGCCGACCGACCGGGTTGCCCGTGACGGAACGATCAGCCGCCGCCCGTTGGTGGAGGGTCGGCTGCGAGCGGCCGAACTGATCCGGTCGCGGCCGCACGCGCCGCTGCGGCAGATTGCCGACGAGGCCGGGATCTCCTTAACTACCGCTAAGGACGTGCGCAATCGGGTGCGGTGCGGTAAGGATCCGCTGCCCGCCCGACAGCGAGCGACGTTGTCCGGCGCTGTGGTTGCAGAGCCCGAGTTCGGTGAGGCGGATGCGATGGCCGCAGAGGTGATGATGCAGCGGTTGCGTAGCGACCCGGCGGTGCGTCGGACGGCTGGCGGTCGGTGGGTGCTGCGCTGGCTCGCGACGATGACCTTCGACGAGCAAGGCTGTGAGCGGGCTGTCGCTTGCCTGCCGCCCTACCACCTCGAGACCGTCGCACGACTGGCGCGGCACCGGGGCGCGGTGTGGCTGCGCCTCGCGGGGCGAATCGAGGAGCGTACGCGGTCGAACTGAGAGGTGAACATTTCGTAATTCGTCCGCGGTCGACCGCCGCATTGACAGTCGTTGTGTAACGATGTTCTACTGGCGCCCCGCGATAGGTCGGATGACCGCTGTCCCCTTATATGAAATACTCGTCTGCGCGCGTTAGGTTGGACTGATGAACAATGACGTGCAACGCCGTTGGTGTTTTTTGTTCCCAGGTCAAGGTTCCCAGCGTATCGGTATGGGAAGAGACCTCTACGTACAACGTCCCGATCTCGTCGCGGAAATCTTCGAAACCGCAGATGAGCTGCTGGGCTTGCCGCTCTCGGAAATAGCCTGGACCGGGCCCGAGGATCGGCTGCGCCGTACCGAGATCACGCAGCCCGCGATATTCGTGGCGAGTTACGCGGCATATCGTGTGCTCGCCGAGCGAATGCCCGAACCGGTGGCCGTCGCCGGACACAGCCTGGGGGAGTACACCGCGTTGGTCGCGGCTGGTGTTCTGGAGTGGACCGACGCGCTGCGACTGGTCCGCCACCGCGGCGAGCTCATGGCCGCGGTCAACGAGACCACCCCAGGCACGATGGCGGTCGCGCTGGGATTGACCGCATCGGTGGTCGAGCGGTTGTGCGCGGAAGCCTCCGCAGCCTCCGGTGTGGTGGTCGAGGTGGCCAACTACAACGAGCCGACGCAGACCGTCGTGTCTGGAAGGACCGAGGCGGTCGCGGAATTTCTGCGCCGGGCCACGGCCGAGCTGCCCCCCGACGGAAAGATCAAGAAGATCGGGGTCGGCGCGCCGTTCCACTGCTCACTGATGGCACCGGTGGAGGAGAAGTTCGCCACCGAGCTGGCCACCGTCGACTTCCGCGATCCCCGTATTCCGGTGGTGGCCAACGCCACCGGCGGCTTCGTCACCACCGGAGCCGAGGCGCGTGACTCGCTGTGCCGGCAGTTGGCCGGGCCGGTCCGCTGGACGGACAGCCTTGCCACTCTCGTCGACTCCGGCGTCAACACGTTCGCCGAGGTCGGGCCCGGCCGGGTGCTGACGGGCATCTGCCGGCGCACGTACCCCGACCTGGACTGCCATTCCGCCTCCGATGCTCGCCGCATTGCCGCTCTGCTCGAAGCCAGCGTTCTGCCTCGCACCGTCTGAAAGGACTCCCATGCGCACCGCCCAGATCATCGGCACCGGCGGATACCAGCCCGGTGACCCGATCGACAACGCCACCATTGAAAAGCTCGTTGGCCCGCTGCCGGACGACGTGCTGAACGGGCTGACCATCGAGCAGCGCTTCTGGATGATCGATCCTCGGACCGGCGAGCACCTCGACAGCAACTCCGGGATGGCGTACAAGGCTGCGGTGGCGGCGTTGGCCGCCGCCGAGGTCGAGCCGGCCGAGGTGGATCTGATGATCCTGGCGACCGGGACCCCGGACTACACGCTGCCGCCGTCGGTCAACCTCGTGCAGGAAAAGCTCGGTCTCGAGTCCTGCGCCACACTGGAGATCCGCTCCGGTGGCGCGGGCGCCGCGCAGGCATTGGACATCGCGCGGCTCTGGATCGAACAGGGAAATGCCACCACGGCGTTGGTCATCGGGGTGGAGGCCATCTCGCCCGCCATCGCGCCGGTATTCCTGGAGACCGAGCCGGACAAAATCCGGATGCGCGACCGAATCCCGCTCTACATGTTCGGCGATGGGGCAGGGGCGATCGTGGTGCGCGCGGGAGAGCACGGCGGACTGCGCCGTGGTGCCACCAAGGCCATCGGTGGCCTGCGCAAGCCGGGCATCTGGGCCATCGGTGGTGGCACCCATGCCCCGCTGCTGCAGCAGCAGCGGTCGAAGAAGCTGGTGGACCTCAGGGTCGATGTGGTCGGTGCCGGGGACTTCACGCCGGTGATGGTGTCCGAAGCGCTGTCGCACACGCTCGAGGCCGGCCAACTGGCCGCAGCCGACGCCGACTGGTGCCTGATCCCCGAGGGCAATGCCGGCTGGATGCTCGATTCGATGCGCGACGCCGGTGTAAAGACCGCGGACTGGGAGGCCCTGGAGGGCCGCATCTTCGACAATTTGGCGATGACCGGCGCCTGCGGCTGCGCGGCGGTGCCGCTGTTCCTCGACAACGCGTGGCGCAACGGCATGATCCAGCCTGGGCAGCGCGTCGCCATCATCGGCGTCGAAGCGACGAAATGGATGTACGGGGGGATCGTGTGCGACTGGACCGCCCCCACCCCCTCTCCCGCTACGCAGAGCAACGAGTCCGTCTGATGTTTGATGTTGTCGTCATCGGCAGCGGCCTGGGCGGGCTGTCGGCCGGGGCGCTGCTGGCGCGCGCCGGTCTGCGAGTCGCGGTGGTCGAGCGCAACGCGGCGCCCGGTGGCTATGCGCAGCCCTTCCGCCGAGGTCCCTACTTGTTCGACCCGGCCATTCACTTCACCCTGGATGCAGGTCCCGCCGGGTTCATCCCCGGGGTGCTGGACCACCTGAATGTCGCTGATCGCGTCGAGTTCCGCGAGTTGCCTCAGACGTATCAGGCGCGGTTCCCGAGCCTGACTGTCGATGCGCCGCCTGGCCGGCTGGCGTTCCTCGAGCTGCATCAACGGCTGTTCCCGCGACAGGCCGACGGATTGGCGCGGCTGTTCGAACTGCGCCGCGAGATGTTCACCCAGTTCGCTGCGCTGCCGCAGCATGTCGGCCCAGGTGGACTCGATGCCGCAATGGCGGCGGCACCCCTGGTCTTCCGCTATCGGCTGTCGACCTTGACCGAGGTGCTGGACGAGTTTCTGGACGACCCGCAGTGTGCGGCGGCGATAGGCAGCATCTGGCCCTACATCGGCTCGCCGCCGTCGCGGATGTCGTTCCCACTGTTCAACCAGATGCTGGAGACCCTGCATCACGGAACCTTCTACCCGCGCGGAGGTTTCGGGACCCTGGTCGACGCCCTGGCCGCCGCGGTACGCGACAACGGCGGCGAGCTGCTGCTGAACGACGAGGTGCGGCGCATCCTGGTCGAGGACGGTCGCGCCGTAGGTGTCGAGACGGCGGGCGGGACCGTGCTGCACGCTCGCGCGGTGGTCTCGAACGCCGACGCGCGGCAGACGTTCGGCGAACTGGTCGGCTGGGACCTCCTACCGGCCGCGCTGCGGCGCAGAGTTGACCGGTACCGCCTGGCGCCCTCGGCATTCGTGCTCTACGGCGTGCTGCACGCCGATCCGGCGGAACTGGGCCTGGCACACGAGAACTTCGTGTTCGGATCATGGGACCATGACGCCATCTGGGCTGACGTGCAGGCGGCCCGGCCCGGTGGCATTTGGGTGACCGTGCCGACCCTGGCCGACCCGGAACTGGCACCAGGAGGTGGGCATCTGGGTGTGGTCACCAGCCTGGTCCGAGCCGGCGCCGACGGTAGCTGGCGCGCGATCCGGGACGCGCACGCCGACGCCCTGCTGTCCACGGTCGAGGCGGGTGTGCCCGGCTGGCGCGACGCCTTCGAGATCGTCGACATGGCCACCCCCGACACGCTTTTCCGCTACGGCCGCAGCGCTGGCGGAACCGCCTACGGCTGGGAGAACACCCCCGCGCAGACCGCCAGCAAACGGCTGCCGCACCGCACCTCGCTGCCGGGCCTGTATCTGTCCGGCCAATGGGCCGAGGAGGGCACCTCCTCGCTGCGGACCCTCACCTCGGGTCGAGCCACGGCCGCCATGGTGGCTGCCGACCTCGAACACCCCACGGCGATACCGGATTTCGGCGGCCCGTCGTTCGTCAACGAGCTACTGACGGGGGCGCGCCAGTAGCGGTAGGAGCGATCGCGCCGATGGGCTGAGACAGCGACGTTGGTCGTCGAGCCGATGCGGCGGTCCTTCGGATCACCGGGCCCGGATATCACGCGGCTGCACCGGGTTTCGCTGGATCGCCGCTTGTTGTTGCCGACTAGTGTTCTGTCTCATTAATACAGCCGAGCCTGCCATTGAAGCCGGGCCGGGCCGGCACGATGACCCACGAGTACAAGCGGCACGGCACCACGACCCTGTTCGCGGCCCTGGACGTGTTGACAGGCAAGGTCATCGGCAAGTGTTTCGCCCGCCATTGGCACGACGAGTTCCTGCGGTTTCTGCGCACCATCGACACGTCGGTGCCTCGCAAGCTGTGGGTCCACCTGATCGTCGACAACTACGGCGCCCACACTCACCCGAACGTGAAGGCGTGGCTGGCCAAACACCCGCGTTTCCATCTGCACCTCACCCCGACCAGTTCCTCCTGGCTGAACATGGTCGAGCGTTGGTTCGCCGCTCTGACCGACAAGATGATCCGCCGGGGCGTGTTCCACAGCGTCGACGACCTCGTCAAGGCGATCGAGGAGTACCTGCGCGTACACAACGACGACCCGAAACCCTTCGTCTGGACCGCAACCGCCGAATCGATCCTGACAAAAGTCCGACGTGGACGAGTCGCCCTCAAACAAGTGGCTAATCAAAGCGGAGACGGAACACTAGCGGTGTGCCTGCAATCCGCGGATGATCAGGTCCACCAGCCTGGTGTAGCTGCTCCCCAGGTCGGGGGAGCGCAGGGCGCCGTTGAGTTCCAGCGAGACCGCGCCGTGTAGCGCCGCCCAGACCTGCCGGGCGAGCTCGACGTTATCGCTCTCGGTGATCGCGCCGCAGGCCATGGCGTAACGGATGTGCGAGACCAGTTCCCCGAACGCCCGGCTGGCGCTCTCCTGCACCGCTTTATTGGTGAAGTGCCTGCCAGCCGAGGCATGGAACATGATCAGGTAGTGCTGCGGGTGCTTGGTAGCGAACGCGCGGTAACCTGCGGAGGCCGCTCGCAACCGGACGATCGGGTCGGCGTCGGCCGGTGCGGCGACCTCGGCCCGCAGCCGTTCGAAGCCACGGATCAGCAGCTCCGACTCCAGGCCGTCCTTGCCGCCGAACCGGTTGTAGACGCCCATCAGCGCCACCCCGGCCTCGGCGGCGACCGCCCGCACAGTGACCCCGGCCAAGCCGTCACGGATCAGGACCGCCTCGGCGGCGTCGATGAGGGCACGCTCGACGTCCTTGCTCGGCGTGCGGGTGCGGCCAGCCATCTGTTTCGGTCTCCTTGGTTCGCGCTGCCGGACTGTCACCTTAGCCGCTTGAACCTGGTTGACGGCTCGATGACGATACTGTAGAACAACGTTATACAGATACCGCAGTCTGTTCCACAGGAGGCATGCCGTGTCCACACCCACTTTCGAGCGGGCTGATACCTCTGAGCAGACTCTGGGTACTTCCGACCCGGCCACACACACCGGGGCACGCCGCTGGCTGGCGCTGGCGGTCGTGTGTGTGAGCGTGATGCTGGCGGTGATCAACAGCACCGTGGTCAACGTCGCCCTGCCAACGCTGGGGCGGGACCTGGGTGCGTCCACCACCGCAATGCAGTGGATCGTCAACGCCTACACCCTGGTGTTCGCGGTCATGCTGCTCACCGGCGGCGGTCTCGGCGACCGATTTGGCCGCAAACGCACGCTGCATGTTGGCCTGGTGCTCTTCGCGGCCTCCTCCCTGGCGGCGGCGAACGCCACCAGCACCGGCCAGCTGATCGCCGCCCAGGCAGCGATGGGCGTGGCGGCCGCATTCGTCTATCCGGCAACGCTGGCGCTGCTGTCGGCGATCTTTACCGACCGCAAGGAGCGAGCCGTCGCCATTGGCATCTGGTCGGCGGTCTCCGGCCTGGGGGCCGCCGTCGGCCCGGTCGCGGGTGGTCTGCTGCTTCGGCACTTCTCATGGCAATCGGTGTTCCTGGTGAACCTGCCGCTGATCGCGGTGGCGCTGGTCGGCGGGCTCCTGCTGCTGCCGAGGTCGCGTGCGGAGTCGACCGGTCGGTTCGACGTACTCGGCGCTTTGCTGTCCATGGTCGGTGTCGGGCTGCTGGTGCGTACGGTGATCGAAGGCCCGAGCGACGGCTGGCTGTCGGCGGTGACGTTGGGCGGATTCGCCGGTGCTGCCGTGCTTCTCGCGCTGTTCGCCTGGTGGGAATCGCGCACTGTCGAGCCGCTGCTCGATGTGAGTATGTTCCGCGACCGGCGGGTGACGGCGGCGTGCGTCGCGATCATGATGGCCTTCCTCGGGCTGCTCGGTTTCGTCTTCCTGATCACCCAGTACTTCCAGGTAATCCGCGGCTACGACACCTTGAAGGCCGGCCTGGCCATCCTGCCGTTCGCGGCGGTCATGGGCGTAATGGCGCCATTGAGTATGGCGCTGACCGTCCGGATCGGACCCCGGCTCGTGATCTCGCTCGGCATGCTGTCACTGAGCGCGGGTTTCGTGGTGGCCATGCAGCTCACCGCCGAGTCCAACTACTGGGGGCCGGTGGTCGGTTCGATGGTGCTGATGGCCGCTGGGCTCGCCTGGGGGACTGCTCCCGCCACGGACACGATCATGAGCGTGCTGTCGGCGAACCGCCTCGGCGCCGGGTCCGCGGTCAACGACACCACCCGCCAGATCGGCGCGGCGCTGGGCATCGCGGTGATCGGCTCGGTGATGAACCAGGTCTACGGTGACCGGATTACCAGTGGATTCGCCACACTTGGGTTGCCATCGGAACCGGCATCGGAGTCGCTGGTGGCGGCGGTGGGAGTGGTTCAGCAACTGCCCCCCCAGGTGGCGGAACAGGCGCTGCAGACGACCCGGGACGCGTTCATGTCGGCGCTGCACGCCGGTTCGCTGGCGGCGGCGATCGCGACCGCCGCTGCGGCAGGGGTAGTCGCGCTGCTCATGCCGGGCCTGAGGCGGTGAGGCCCGGGTCCAAGCGATAGCCCGGCCGAAATCCGAAGGCGGACTCGGTCGCGGCGACGAGAGAGGCGTGATCTACGCCAGGCCAACACCAATCGATTTCGCATCCGCCTACTTGCGTGGGAGATGGTGTCCGAAGCGAGGTGCCCGGACCTGTCGGATGTGGTCGGTGACGGGGCGGAGCTGGAGCCCGAGGAACCGCCGCAGAACGACTGACCGAACAGGGTCGGCAGGTAGCCTGAACGGAATACTGCCGTAACCCCCGACGGGCTACGGCTATTCCAATGTGCGTGGCCTGACCGGACAGACGCCGCCTCCCTGGTCCTTGGGCACGTCGGTGTGGATCAGGCCGTGGTGGGGATCCAGGGGCTGCTGGTAACGGCCTGGATGAAGTGCGTACGCGGGTAGCCAGAGACCTTGATCCTCAGTTTCGGCAGGCACATGCCCTGCCCGGCGGCGACCGTCGTCGAGGGACACCGCAGCGCCGCTGACGAAGCGTAGGTGGTCGTCTCGGCGGTCCCGCAGCCACACGAGCAAGGCGTGGTGCCTGCGTTGTGGCTCGCCTGTCCGCTAGAGGGCGACTGTCGCGCCGAGCATGAGGGTCGATCGAAGCAGGTGCTCCTGAGATGCACCCCGATCCCGGCGACGCGGGGTCCACGCGCCACCAACTCCTCAAACGAGGGCATCGGCGACGACTAGGCAAGCACGATCCGTCAACTTACAAATCTCCACAACAGACGCCGCGCCAACCCGGGGCCTATCCAGTCAACTGTGCGTCCTTTCTTGCCGACCTGGGTCGTGTTCGTGGGGTCGCAGTGAACTCGACCAACAAGTGCAGAAACCTGAATTCGCTGCGATACTCACTGCGGGCAAGGTGAACGGCGCAGCAGGCGCCAACATTTCTGCCGTGCCATGCGATTCCGATGGCCCGGTGAATTCTCCGGGGGGCACATGCTCACGTCCAAAAGACCCATTCTCATTATCGGTGGCGGTATCGGCGGCGCCGCAGCCGCACTCGCGCTGCGGCAGGCCGGCCTCGACGCCGTCGTCTACGAGGCACGCAGTCAACGCGGCACCCGCTACGGCGGCTGCTATGTGCTTTGGTACGCGGGCATGCGCTCACTGCGGCGACTCGGCGTGGCCGACAAGGTGCGCGCGGCGGGCCATCGGGTGGACCGGTTCGAGATGTGCGACGAACGCGGCCGCCTGCTGTACCGCGTCGACATGGACTCGCGCTCCGTCGAGCCGGGCCTTCGCCCGCTGGCGATCCGCCGGGCCGACGTGGTCGACATCCTGCATGCCGAGCTCGGATCCGAAGCCTTGCAGTTGAACTCGACGCTGCGGGAGTTCCGTGAGACCGCTGCCGGTGTCGACGCGATCTTCACCAACGGCCGGGTCGAAACCGGCCCGGTGCTGATCGGCGCCGATGGGCTGCATTCGAGGGTCCGCGCGCACCTGCACGGCCTGAGCCCGGCCCGGCACCCTGGCTACGCGCACTGGTCCGGGATCGCCGAGACCGATTGCGGCGCGCCCAAACACGTTTTCCGGATTATGCACGGCAACGCGGCCCGGTTCGCGTTCTTTCATCTCGGTGACGGACGGGTCAACTGGTGGTGTACCCGCAACGCTCCCGCGGGCTCGGACGGCGACCACCTCGGAGAGCTTCGCGCGCTCGAAACGGCCTACCGTGGCTGGCATCCGATCGTCGGCGACCTGCTCGCAGCGACTGCGCCGGAGTCCGTGCACCGCCGTGACACCGTCGACCGCCCACCCTTGAGGCGGTGGGGCCGCGGCCGGATTACCCTGCTCGGCGACGCCGCCCACGCCATGACCTTCGATCTGGGCCAGGGCGCCGGCACCTCGCTCACCGACGGGGTCACGCTGGCCCATCATCTGTCCCGGCGCGGCGCCCCCATCGCCGCGCTGCGCGACTACGAGCGGGCCCGCCGCGCGGTGACTGTGCCGCTGGCGCTCGCCTCGCGGCGCATCGGCGAGGCCACCGGGTGGCGCGGACCGCTCGGCCCGCAAATGAACCACCTGATCCTGCGCACGATCGGTGCCCGGATCACCCCCACTTTGCTCGCACTGGACGCCCGCAGTCATTCCGCACTCGATATGGAGTTGTCGCATGCCGTCAGATGAAGCGGAAAAGAACAAGGCAATCATTAAGCACTACCTCCAGAAGGCATGGAACGAGGGCGACTGGAGCGTGGCCGAAGAAGTCGTCGACGAGAACGTGGTCTTCCACGACATGGTCCGCGACGGCAAGTACCCGAAGGGCCGCGAGGGCCTGCGTGCGGCGATGAATGACATCCGTACCGGCATACCCGACTTCGTGATGGACCTGCAGCATCTCGTGGCCGAGCACGACCTGGTGGCGGTCGTGTGGAGCGCCACCGGAACCCACGCGGGGATCTTCAACGGCCTGCCCGCCACGAACCGCGTCGTGACCCTGCACGCCATGAGCATGGTGCGGATGAAGGACGGCAAGATCATCGAAGGCTGGCAGGAGGCCGACCAGCTCGGTGTGGGCCGCGAACTGGGCATGGTCCCGAAATCCGAACTGCCGCGGCCGGTCGGGAGCCTACTCGCCTTCGGGATCCGTACCCGTGACCGCATGGTGCGCACGCGATGAACCTGGGCGGCAAGGTGGCGCTCGTCACCGGCGGTGCCCGCGGTATCGGCCGCGCGATTTCGCTCGCCTTGGCCGCCGAGGGGGCCGACGTGGCCGTGAACTACCGCTCGAGTGAAGCCGCGGCCAAGGAGCTCGTCGCCGAGATCGAGTCGAGCGGGCGGCGAGCGATCGCCATCGGCGGCGACGTCGCGGACCCGAACGCAGCCAAAGCGATGGCCACACAGGCGGTTTCGGAACTGGGCGGCCTGCACATATTGGTGAACAACGCCGGCATAGCCCACGACAAGCTCATTTACCACATGACGGCCGACGACTGGCGATCGGTGATGGACGTCAACTTTGGCGGCGTCTTCAACGGCACCAAGGCGGTGCTGGACCACTTCATGGTTCAGCGGGAGGGCGCGATCGTCAACATCTCCTCGGTGATGGGCGAGCGCGGCTGGACCGGGCAGGCCAACTACTCCGCGTCCAAGGGTGCGGTCAACGCGTTCACCCGATGCGCCGCAGTCGAATTGGCCCGCTTCGGCATCCGCGTCAACGCGGTGCTGCCCGGCTTTACCCCGACCGATCTCGTGGCGGAACTGGTCGACAAGGGCGGCAAGGGCATCAAGAAGCAGATCCCGATGCGCGACTTCGCCCGGCTCGAGCACATCGCCGCCATGGTCGTCCACCTGGCCAGCCCCGACTCGGCCTACACCACCGGCGCCACGATCGCCGTAGACGGCGGCGCCAGCGCTCAGCTCGGCCTCGGCCGTCCCGAGTGGTAAGGCCCGCCACCGATTCTGATCGCCCAATTGGAGAGAAGGAACGTCGTAATGAACGACACCCTGTTCCCCCAGGTCCGCACCGCCGTCGCCGCGGACGCGGCGGCCCTGCCCGACGAGCTCGGCTTGGTCACGCTGGTCGAGTCCCGCGCGGCCGTAACCGCCTGAGTGCCGTGCGATTCCACCTGATCGACCGGATCGACGAGTACGAGCCCCGCAGCCGTGTTCGCGGCCGCAAACTCGTCTCGGCCGCGGAGTCGGGCCTGCGCGAGTCCGCGGACGGACCGGTCCTCGAATCCGCGCTCGTACTCGAGGCGCTGTGCCAGGCCGGCACGTGGCTGATCATGCTGTCCACCGAGCGTCGCAAACGAGCCGCGCTGCTGCAGATCGGCGGCGTCGAGTTCACCGGCGTCGCCCGGCCGGGCGACGTGGTGGTTCTCGAGGGCACCGTGGAGTCGATGTCGGACGAGATGGCCGTGTTCTCGGGCACGGCGCAGGTCGACGGCAGCGTGCTGATGCGCGCTACCGACATCATGTGCGCCCTCATCGACGCGGGCGATCTGCAGGACGACGCGCACAGCGGCCGTCTGCTCGAAGGGCTGGTGCGGGCATGAGACGCGTAGCCATTACCGGTATTGGCGCGGTGACGCCGGTCGGTAACGACGCCGACGCCACCTGGAGTGCTCTGCGGGCCGGGCGATCCGGCGTCGGTCCCATCACCTCCTTCGACGTGTCGACCTTTGCCGTCCGGATCGCCGGCATGGTGAAGAACTTCGATGCGGATGTCGCTATCCCGGATGCCGCGCTACGGCGCAACCTGTCGCGCCCGGGCGCCTTCGGAGTCGCCGCCGCCCTGGAAGCCCTCGCCGATGCAGGACTGTCGGGCGGAGGCGATTACCGGCCGGGCGAGCGCGGCGTGAGCGTCGGCGCCACTGCCGGACGGCCATCGCTGGCCGAGATGGCGGAGATCTTTCACCGACTACGGGAGTCGCTGCCGCTGTACCGGCAGCCGGTCGAGCATGTGCTCGAACGCGATCAGAACACCCCGGCCGCCGCCATCGCCCGGGCCGGTGGGTGTGCCGGACCCATGGTCGGAGTCTCGACCGCCTGTACCGCCTCCGGTCACGCCCTCGGCGAGGCGTACCGGCTGATCCAGGAGGGGGAGGCCCGGATGATGGTGGCTGGGGGATACGACTCGCTCATCTCCTGGCTGGATGTGCTCGGTTTCTCGCTGCTCGGTGCGCTCACCACCGAGCACGCCGACGAGCCCGAGCGGGCGTCGCGACCGTTCAGCGCCGATCGGTCGGGCTTCGTGCTCGGCGAGGGCGCGGTGATGTTCGTGCTCGAGGATCTGGAATCCGCGCGGCAACGCGGTGCCCACGTACACGCCGAGATCGTCGGATACGCGGCCACGATGAACGCCTACCGGATGACCGATCCACCACCGGACGGCGGCGGCGTCAGCCTTGCGATGGCACACGCGCTCGACGACGCAGGGCTGCAACCGTCCGACATCGGATACATCGCCGCGCACGGCACTTCGACACCCGGCAACGACATCTGCGAGACGAGGGCAATCAAGGACGTCTTCGGCGAGCACGCCGACCGGGTCGCCATCAGCTCGGTGAAATCCATGATCGGCCACATCACCGCGGCAGCCGCCGCCGCGGGCCTGCTGGGGGCGTTGGGCGTGCTGCGCACCGGATACGCGCCGCCGACCATCAACCTCGACCGCCCGGATCCCGCGCTGAACCTCGACTATGTCGCCGGCGTCGCCAAACCGGTGGAAACCGATGCCGTCATGGTCAACGCATTCGCGTTCGGCGGTACCAACGCCTGCCTGATCCTGCGGAGGGACACCCCATGATCGCCATCATGGCACCAGCTCCGACGCTGGTCGGATTGGACCGGATCGTCACCCTTGAGCCGAGCCGCGCCGCGACGGCGGTGCGTAATGTGCCCAGCACCCTCGACATCTTCGACAGCCACTTCCCGCTTTTTCCGGTACTACCGGGCGTGCTGATCCTCGGGTCCCTGGCCGAGCTGGCGGGGTTGCTGATGACCGAGACCTTCGATGGCACCTGGCAGTTGGCCGCAGCCCACAGCGTGCGCTATCGCCACTTCGTGCGGCCGGGCGACCGCATGGAATTGAGGGTCGATCTGATCGAACTCGGCGCCTGCTCGGCACGCGTGCTGGTGGACGGCAAGCGGGTGACAACTGTTGCTCGTCTTGTTCTTTCGCAGAGCGATGTCGGCGGTGCGCGATGAAGCGGGTGGTCGTGACCGGCGTCGGACTGGTCACCGGGCTCGGTGTCGGCACAGCGCAGACGTGGGATGCGCTGCTGGACGGTAAGAGTGCGGTCGGGGCCCTGCGCGGTTTTGACGCGAGCTCGCTACAGTCGCGGCTCGGGGCCGAGGTCATCGACTTCGATCCGGCACCGTTCGCGGTGAATCGGCGGGTGCTGCGGAACATGACACGCAACGACCAATTCGGCGTTGCCGGTGCGGCTTTGGCGCTCGCCGACGCCGCGGTGACTATCGACGATCCGGATCGCACAGGGTTGTTCCTCGGCGGCAACAAGGAGATCTCCGAACCGGCCAAGGTGCTCGACGCGGTGCTGCTGGCTCGCAACCCGGACGGCACCGCCGACCTGGCGCGGATGGGCGCCGAGGGCGCGGCACGGTTCTATCCACTGTTCTACGTCGAGGGCCTGCAGGCGGCGGCGCTGTTCTATATCTCGCAGGCGCACGGATTGCGCGGTACCAACACGTATTTCGCTGGCACCGGCGAGGCCGGCGCCACCGCGATCGGTCGGGCCTACCGGGCCGTGCTGCGCGGTGAAGCGGCCGTGGCCGTCGCAGGCGGCTTCGACGATCCCACCTCCTGGTGGAGCATGACGAAACTGGACCCGATGGGTGTGCTCACCACCCGAAACGATCTGGGCGCAGGCGCGACACGGCCCTACGACCGCAACCGAGACGGATTCGTACCGGGTGAGGGCGCCGCATTCTTGGTACTCGAGGACGCCGAATCCGCCGCCAGCCGTGGTGCCTCGGTGTACGCCGAGATCGCCGGATTTGGGCGCGGTTTCGATCCGGAGGGCACCGCGGGAGTGGTCGGGGCTATCGAATCGGCGCTCGCCGAAGCCGGTATCGAGCCGGACGCACTCAGCTTGGTCGTCACCGAGGGCGCCGCCTCACCGTCAGGTGATATTGCCGAAATCGCGGCGCTGCGTTCGGTCCTCGGCGACGCGTTGCCGCGACTGTCGGCGACCGCGGTCACGGCGGCGACCGGGTATCTGGTCGCTGGGGCGGGCGCGCTCAACATCGCGGTCGCCGCATTGGCCACTCGGCACGGCATGGTGCCGCCATTGCTCAACATGACCGACCCGGACCCCGCGTGCGCAGGACCGAACTGGGTCGTCGATGTGGCCCGCGAGCAGTCAGTGGGCTACGCCCTTGCACTGACCCGCGGGTTCGCCGGCCAGCATGTCGCACTCGTCCTCCGGACATACACAGGAAGGACACCGCAGTGATGAACACCCCCAGCCAGGGCCGCGTCGTCGTCGTCGGCGTCGGCGCCATCACCTCCCAAGGACCGACCGCCGAGGATCTGTGGCTCGGCGCCAGCCAGGGCCAGGTCGCGATCCGTCCGGTCGAGCACATGTCGATGGACGGGTACCGCACCCGCTTGGCCGGTGAGGTCGTGGCCGGCCACTCCCCTAAGCACGACGTGGGCTATCCGACCGAATTCACCGACCGCGCACTGGATTTCGCGCTTATCGCGGCCGAGGAGGCGATGGGGTCGGTAGGACTGGGCAACGACGCTGTCCCGGCCGAGCGTTGGGGCGTGGTGCTCGGCACCTGCAACGCCGGACTGCTCAGCGCCCGGCACTGGTACTTGGCACGCGAGCACGGCGAGCCCGTCGATCCGCGGGTGCTGCTGTTCACCCCACCGCAGGCCATCGCGGAGGCACTGGCCGGCGCGTTCGGCGTGTGCGGTCCTGTGCTGTCGGTGAACACCGCCTGCGCGGCGGGCGCGAACGCCATCGGCTACGCCGCCGATCTGATCCGCTCCGGCCGCGCCGACGCCGTGCTCGCCGGCGGCACCGACGCGCTGTCGGATGTGCTGGTCGCCGGATTCAACTCGCTGGAGTCGCTGTCCCCCGTGCCCGCGGCGCCGTACTCCAAAGACCGGCAAGGGCTGTCGCTAGGTGAGGGCAGCGGCATGCTGGTGCTGGTGCGCGCCGACCTGGCCCGCGAACTGGGCCGTCCGATCCTGGCCGAGGTGGCCGGGCTCGGGCTTTCGGCCGACGGCTATCACGCCACCGCGCCGCGTCCGGACGGCACCGGCGCCGCGCGGGCCATCCAGGCCGCGCTACGGTCTGCGGGCCGCGCGGCCGAGGACGTGGGCTACGTCAACAGCCATGGCACCGGCACCGCTAAGAACGACCCGGCCGAAACCATGGCGATGAAGGTCGGTCTCGGCGATGCCAGCCGGTCGGTAGCGGTCAGCAGCACCAAATCGATGATCGGTCACCTGCTGGGCGCGGCAGGGGCAGTCGAGGCGATCGTGACCGTGAAGGCGATCGAGGAACAACTGGCCCCACCCACCGCGAGCTTCACCGCCGGTGATCCGGACTGCGATCTGGACTACACGCCGAATGTCGCCCGCCGTCTCGACATCGGCGTCGCCATGTCGAACAACTTCGCCTTTGGTGGTGCCAACGCCTCCCTGGTGCTGACCCGCGACGCGTCCCCGCCCGCTACCCCGACCGCCGACCGCATCGTGATCACCGGAGTCGGCGTCCTCTCCTCGGCTGGAGTGGGTACCGAGGTGCTGCGCGAAGCCTTCGCGAACGACCGCCGATGCACCACCGACGAGTCCGGCGCCCGAGTCGGTCGTGTCCCGCTCGACGTCGGCGAGTACCTGACGACCAAGGCGCGTCGTCGGATGGACCGGCTCGGTATCTTCAGCGTCGTCGCCTCTCGGTTGGCCCTACAGGACGCGGGCCTCACCCTGGATGACGGCAACCGGACCCGTGTCGGCACCGTCCTGGGCACCGGAATCGGCCCGATGGACACCATCGAGGCATTCGCACGCCCGTTGTTCGAAAACGGCCCCCGCGCGGCCAACCCTGCCCTGTTCCCGAACACTGTCTACAACGCCGCGACCGGGCAGGTGAGCATGCACGTCGGCGCGGTCGGCCCGACCACCACAGTCACCACCGGGCACGCGGCCGGTGCGGGCGCGTTGGCCTATGCCTTCGACATTCTGTCCCGCGACGAGGCCGACGGCATGCTGGCGATCGCCGCGGATACCCTCACCGACACCGTGATCGACGCCTACGGCGAGATCGGGCCACTCACCACCGACGGATTCGGCCTGGCCGAGGCCGGTATCGCCGTGCTGCTTGAGCGGGCGAGTGCGGCAGCCGCCCGTGGCGCGAGTCCGCGAGCCGAACTGCTCGGCTACGGAATCGCGTCGGACGGTAGGGGGGTCGGCCGCTGGGATCGCGACGGGCACGGCATCGAGCGAGCGCTGCGGGATGCGTTGGAGCGGGCCGGGCTGCGACCGTCAGACGTCGCCGCCGTGTGGACCAACACGATCGGTTTGCCGGACGTAGACGATCCCGAAAACTTGGCTTTGGCACGGCTTTTCGAGGGTTCTGCCGCACCGCCGAGGTTCGCGCCGAAGCGGTTGTTCGGCGAGCCGATCGGTGCCGGCGCCCCGCTGGCGTTGGCCGTGGCGACCGCCGGTGAGATGGATGGTCCGGCACTGGTTGTGAGCAGCTCGCTAGGTGGCACTCACATCGGTCTTGTCCTTGGGCCGGTGCGTTGACCGGTAAGGCGCGACCGCTTACCCGCGAGGTCGAAATCGGTGGCCGGCGACTGGGTTACGGCATCCTGCCGGGTAGCGGCCCGCCGCTGCTACTGGTGCACGGTGCCGCGGCCCGTTGGCAGGTGTACCGACCGCTGATGCTCGCACTGCAGGCCGGCTACCACCAGTACGCCCCCGACTTGCGCGGCCACGGCGTTTCGGGCCGGGCATCCGACTACCGCATCGACGGCTTCGCCTCCGACATCATCGACTTCGTCGACAACGTGGTCGGCGCACCGGTGCACCTGTTCGGGCACTCGCTGGGCGGCTGGATCGCGCTGACCGTCGCCGCCCGCCGAGCGGACCTGGTGCGGTCGCTGATCATCGCTGACTCCGGCATCTATCCGGACGACATCCCGCATGAGGTGAGGACAGCCTGGCTGGCCGGGCTGCCGCTGGCCTTGCGATCGCTGGCGACATCGTTGCACCAGTTCGATACCGAAGTGCTCAACCAGTATCACGACAGGCGCATGACCCGCGACTACCACCCGGACGAACTGCTGGTGCGGGTGCGCTGCCCGACCCTGCTGATACAGGCCGACCCCGATTGTGGCGGGTTCATGTCCGACAACGACGTCCGGCGGGCGACCAAGCTGCTCGCCGACGTCCGCCACATCCGCCTCGACGGCGTCGGGCACGGCCTGCACATCGAGGACTCTGCCCGAGTCGCCGACGCTTTCCGTGAATTCCATCGGCCCACCCAGTCGATCAGGAGCTGATCATGCCCGCCCTCGCAGACCGCGCGAGTAACCTGTTTCCCTCGATGATCATCCGCTCACCACTGCACCGCCTGCGCGGCGGCGTGGAATTGGATGCGGCGCAATGAGTACTCGCAGGGTCGTCATCGTCGGCGCCGGTATCGGCGGGCTGACCACCGCTATCGCCCTGCGCCGCATCGGAATCGATGTCGTCGTCATCGAGAGGGCAGGTGCCGACGAGCTCGCCAAGGGCGTGGGAGTCCACCTGTGGAGCAACGCCATGCGCGCCCTGCAGCACATCGACCTCGCCGATCAGGTGGCTGAGATCGGCACAAAGGTCACCGCGCACCGCAACCTCGACTGGCGGGGCCGTCGGCTGGGTTCGTTCGACCTGGCAGCGCTGAGTGATGAGCTCGGCGCGCCGTCGGTGGGAATGAGCCACCCTGATCTTCACCGCCTGCTGCTGCAGACCCTCGGTCCGGATGTGCTGAGGCTGAACTCGGAGCTGATCGGCTTCGAGCAGAACACCAAGCGTGTGGTGGCCCGCCTCGCCGACGGCAGCGTGGAGCGCGGTGATCTGCTGATCGGCGCGGACGGCATCGCATCGATGGTCCGCCGGCAGTTGCACGGCCCGACTAAGCCCCGGTATTCCGGAATGGCGGCCTGGCACGGCATCACCGACTACACCGATCCGCAGATCCCCGTCAGCGAGATGCGGATCTATTGGGGTCCGGGTGCGCGGATCCTGCACTATCACGTGACCGGTCAACGCCTGTACTGGCTCGCGATGCTGAAATCGCCGCCCTGCATGCCCGAGCCGCCAGCCGGACGCCAGGCCGCGGTACTGAAGGCGTATCGCGGCTGGCCCGCCCACATCCAGCGGATGATCGCCGCCACCGAGCCCGATGCCATCCTGCGCAGCGACATCGTCGACCGGGATCCCCTGCAGCACTGGGGATTCGAACGCGCCAGTCTGCTCGGTGACGCCGCGCACCCGATGACGCCCGACATGGCGCAGGGCGCGGGGCAGGCCGTCGAGGACGCGGTCTGTCTGGCCCACGTCCTCAAAGCGGCGGCCGATCCCGTCGCGGCGCTTCGCGAGTACGAGCAGCGCCGCACGGACCGCGCCAACGAGTTCGTCAAAACCTCGCGGATGGTGAGCCGGATGAGCTTGCTCGATGCCGCTCGGCTGCGGGTGGCGCGCGACAACGTCGTGCTGCGCGCCGTCTACGCCATCCAGCGGTCCCGCTCCAAAGCTCGCACCGATCTCATTGCCCAACCGTAGAAAGACGCAGCCTCATGTCCGTCGAGGCTGCAACCAAGCCCCCGTTCGTGCAGGCGCCGGCATTGTCCAAGTCGACCCGTCGCGTCGCCGGATTGCTGCTGCTGACCATGATGTCCACGCTGACCGTCGGGTTGGTAAGTCTCGGCGCGGCTCTGCTGCGTCGATGGCCGGATCGAACCCGTCTTGTCGAAGATTTCCGCTGAGGAGTGACTGGCGTGTTCACGCGTATCGCCATCGTCAACCGTGGTGAGGCAGCTCGCCGCCTGATCCACGCGGTCCGTGAGTGCAATGCGGAACACCGCGACCGCGAACCGATCCAGACCATTGCGCTGTACACCGATGGTGAACGGCACGCCGGTTTCGTGCGCGAGGCCGACCAGCGATACTGCCTTGGTCCCGCCTCGGCACGTCCGTACCTGGACCTGGCGGTGCTGGAGCGGGCGCTGACCGATACCGGGGCCGACGCCGCCTGGGCTGGTTGGGGTTTTGTCGCCGAGGATCCCGCATTTGTGGAACTGTGCGACCGGCTCGGGGTTACCTTCATCGGCCCGAGTGCGGAAGCGATGCGGGCACTGGGCGACAAGATCGGTGCGAAGCTGCTGGCCGAGCAGGTCGGCATCCCGGTCGCGGCGTGGAGCCGGGGACCCGTCCAGTCGCTTGACGCCGCCCTGGCGCAGGCGGCCGAGATCGGATATCCGATGATGCTCAAGGCAACCGCCGGTGGCGGCGGCCGTGGCATCCGCATCGTCAGATCGTCCGACGAACTGCGCGATGCCTACGCCCGCACCAGCGAGGAGGCGACGCGAGCCTTTGGCAACGGGGTGGTGTTCCTCGAGCGGCTGGTCACCGGTGCCCGCCACGTCGAGGTGCAGGTGATTGCCGACGCGCACGGCACCGCCTGGGCCCTGGGGGTGCGTGACTGCACCGTGCAGCGGCGCAACCAGAAGATCATCGAGGAGTCAGCCTCACCGCTGCTGAACCAGGAACAAATCGCGACGGTGAAGGATTCGGCCGAACGGCTCGCTCTGGCCGTCGGCTACCGCGGCGCGTGCACGGTCGAATTCCTGTACCAGCCGCAGGAGCAACTCTTCGCCTTCCTCGAGGTGAACACCCGACTGCAGGTCGAGCACCCGGTTACCGAGCTGACCACCGGCATTGATCTGGTCAAGGCACAGATCGAGGTGGCAGCCGGGCTGCCGTTGCGCGGCGATCGTCCGGTCGAACGTGGGCACGCCGTCGAGGCGCGGCTCAACGCCGAGGACGCCGACCGCGACTTCGCGCCCGCGCCGGGCCGTATTGAGCTGCTGCGCTGGCCTGGGGGACCAGGCGTGCGCATCGACACCGGTATCGTCGAAGGCGACGAGATACCACCGGATTTCGACTCGATGATCGCGAAGATCATTGCCTACGGTCGCGATCGCGACGAGGCGCTGGCCCGGCTACGCCGCGCGGTCGCCGAGACCACCGTCGTCATCGAGGGCGGCGCCACCAACAAGAGCTTGCTGATGTCGCTGCTGGACGCCCCCGAGGTCATCGACGCCACCGCCGACACCCGCTGGGTGGATCGAGTCCGGGCAGCGGGCGGACTGACTGCCATCCAGCAGATCGGCATCGCCCTGGCCGCCGCCGCCATCGCCAGCTACGACGAGGAGGAGCAGGCGCGCAGGACCCGCTTATGGGAAACCGGCCGCGGCGGACGGCCGCAGACTCTGGATGAACCCGCCCGGGCCGTCGAAGTGAAACTGGCAGGCCGCGGCTATCCGGTGACGGCTGCCCGCATCGGCGCGCACCGCTACCGGATCGGCATCGACGACACTTCGTTCGACGCCGATATCGAACGGCAAGACCGGTACTCGAGCCGGCTGACAGTCGGCGACCGTAGCTACCGGATCATCACCGCGATTCACGGCACGGTGCACGTCGTCGAGGTCGACGGCGTCGCGCACCGGGTCAGCCGGGACGAGGGCGGTGCGGTGCGGGCACCCGCACCCGCGCTGGTCGTGGCCACACCGGTTCCAGAAGGCGCCGAGATCGCCGCCGGCGCTCCGGTGCTCGTGCTGGAAAGCATGAAGATGGAGACCGTGCTACCCGCGCCGTTCGGCGCCCGGGTGCGCAAGCTGCTGGTCTCAGTCGGCAGCCAGGTCGACACGGGAACGCTACTGGCACAACTGGATCCAGTAGGGGAAGACGCCGACACAGTGCGACACGATCCGGTCGACCTGATGCTGCCGCTATTGTCTGCCGACGACTCTGCGGCCCTCCGCGCGCAGCTGACGCTGAATGAATTGTCCAGCGCGGTACTGGGTTTCGATCGAGCGGACGATCCGCATCCGGCGCTGTCGCGCTACCTGCGCGACCGTAGTGGCCTGGTGGCCGAACACGGCGCGCCTTTGGCCGGCGAAGCCGCCCTGATCGAGTCGTTCTGCGACATCGTCGAACTGTCCACCCCGGAGCCGGAGGAGTCGTCGCACCGCAGCCGCCACGAACAGCTGCACACCTACCTGCAAAGCCTGGACGTGAACCGAGGCGCACTGTCACCGGGCTTCCGGCACACGCTGCAGAGCGTCCTGGCCCGCTACGGAGTCACGGAAGTCGATCGCGCGCCTGAGCTGGAGCAGGCGGTGTATCGCATCGTACTGGCCTGCAGGCGCTTCAATGACAGCTCCCGGGTAGTGCAGGAGCTGTTGAAGGTGTGGCTTGGTGAGCCGCGCCCGGTCGAGGACGGTATCCGCCCCGCGTTGGATCGGCTGATCAGAGTCGTCGCCGGCCGCTCGCCCCTGCTGGCCGATCTGGCCCGTAGCGTGGTGTTCCGCTGGTATCTGCACCCGGAGGCGGAGGGTGCCCGGGCGGCGATGCTGGCCGGGGTACCCGACGAGCTTCGTGCGCTCGCCGACATGCCGGATTCCCCCGAGCGCTCCCGGCGAATCGCGGCCATCGCCGACATTCCGGAATCACTGGACCGCATCGTGGTAGCGAGGCTGCTCCAGGACACCTATGCCCCGGTGGATCCATTGCTGGAGGTGCTGTGCCGCCGCCGTTACGGTGAGCAACGGCTGGGCGCGGTACGCACCCTCACTGTGGCCGGTCGGGCGTTCGTGGTCTGCGACTACCGGCTTGAGTTGCGCCCGCGCCACGCCGTGCCTACAGTCTGCGCCGCGACCGTAGGCCGGATGACGGACCTGCGCGATGGCGCGTCCGGCACATTGGTGAGCACGCTACGTGATTTGCTCGACGCCGCACCGGCCAACCATGTGCCGGTGGCGGACCTCCTGCTGGCCTGGCCGGACGCGCCCGCCTCGGTCGAGGAGCGGGCGGCCGAACTGCTGGCCGCGCTGCGGCATGCCGGGCTGGCGCGGCATGCGCGCCGTATCAGCGTCGCGTTGCCACCTCCCGACGGCGGGCCGTTGGAACACTTCACGTTCCGGCGGCGCGCGGCGGGCCTGGTGGAGGACACGGTGATCCGTGGTGTGCATCCGCTGATCGGGCGGCGGCTGCATCTCTGGCGGCTGCGCAACTTCCACCTGAACCAGCTTCCCGCACCGCCGGACATGCTGCTGTATCACGCCGTAGCCAAGGACAATCCGACCGATCAGCGACTGGTCGCCATGGCGCAGTTGCGGCGCTTCGAACCGGTTCGCGACTCCGACGGGGCGGTCATCGCCGTACGTGGTGCAGAGACCGTCCTCAGCGTCTGCGCCGAGGCGGTCGCCAAGGCGCGCCGCGAGTTGGACCCGGCAGGGGACCGGCTCGATCTGAACCACGTCTGGCTCGACATTCGCCCGTTCATCGACGTCGACACGGCGCAGTTGGCGGACTGGCTACACGCCACCGCGCCGCAGATCGTGCGGGCCGGCATCCAGGACGTGGTGGTGCACGGGCGGGTGCGCCAGCCCAACGACTCGTACGAATTCCAGGTCACCCGGTTCTGCTACGACCTCAGCGGTGGCACCGAAGTCTCGGTCGACACCCCGCCGGCGGAACCGGTTGCGCCACTGAACGACTACGACCAGAAGGTGCTGCGGGTGCGCCGGCGCGGTGCGGTGTATCCCTACGAGCTGATTGACCTTGTGCGCGGCCCCGGAGGCGAGTTCACCGAATTCGACCTCGAAGGGGAGTCTCTCGTCCAGGTGGACCGGCCGCGCGGACGCAACCGCGCGGGCATCGTGGTCGGGTTGGTGTCCACGCCAACCGCGCTGTATCCCGAGGGCGTACGCCGCGTCGCGCTGTTCGGGGATCCCCATCGGGCGCTGGGCGCGCTGGCCGAACCCGAGTGTGCCCGGATTGTCGCGGCACTGGACCTCGCTGAGCGGGAACGCATGCCGGTGGAGTGGTATGCGATATCGGCGGGCGCACGGATCTCGATGGACTCCGGCACCGAGAACATGGACTGGGTGGCCCGGGCGCTGCGTCGGATAGTGCAGTTCACCCAGGACGGCGGCGAGATCAACATTGTGGTCGCCGGAATCAACGTCGGCGCTCAGCCGTACTGGAACGCCGAGGCGACGATGCTGATGCACACCAAGGGAATTCTGGTGATGACGCCCGCCGGTGCGATGGTGCTGACCGGCAAGCAGTCGCTCGATTTCTCCGGCGGTGTCTCGGCGGAGGACAACTTCGGCATCGGCGGCTACGCCCGGGTGATGGGACCCAACGGGCAGGCCCAGTACTTCGTCCCGACCCTGGCTGCGGCGCAGGAAGTTCTGCTGAGCCACTACGCGCACACGTACGTGACCCAGGGTGAGCGGGGACCACGCCGCGCGTCGACCATCGACCCGGTCACCCGAGACGTCACCGGCTTTCCGCACTATTACCCCGACAGTGACTTCACCACCGTCGGCGACATCTTTTCCGCGACCGCGAATCCGGACCGAAAGAAGCCGTTCGCGATTCGCGCGGTGCTGCAGGCGGTCTCGGACCAGGACCACCCATTGGTGGAACGCTGGGCAGACATGGCCGAGGCTGAGACCGCGGTCGTGGCCGACTCCCGCATCGACGGTTGGCCAGTATGCCTGATCGGCATCGAGTCCGCGCCGGTCGCACGGCATGGCTTCCCGCCTGCGGACGGACCCGAATCCTTCACCGCCGGAACGCTTTTCCCATTGTCGTCGAAGAAGGTGGCGCGAGCGATCAACACCGCCAGCGGCAACCGTCCGGTGGTAATACTGGCGAACCTGTCCGGGTTCGATGGATCACCGGAGTCTCTGCGGCGGCTGCAACTTGAGTACGGCGCCGAAATCGGCCGCGCCATCGTCAACTTCGATGGCAAGGTGGTGTTCTGTGTCATTTCCCGCTACCACGGCGGTGCGTTTGTGGTGTTCTCCAAGGCGCTCAATCCGAACATGACCGTGCTCGCCGTCGAGGGCTCGTTCGCCTCGGTCATCGGCGGCGCCCCCGCCGCCGCGGTCGTTTTCGCCCGTACCGTCGACGCCCGCACCACCGACGATCCACGCATTCGCGGGCTCGAGCAGCGCATCGCCGCCAGTGATGTTGCGGAGAAACGCGCCGACCTGGTGACTGAACTCGCTGACCTACGCACCGCTGTGCGAGCTGAGCACCTGTCCGCCCTGGCTGCAGAATTCGACAGGGTGCACAGCATCGAACGCGCGGTGCGGGTCGGCTCGGTCGATGCGGTCATACCGGCATCCGAACTGCGCGCGCGGATCGCGGCGGCGATCGAGCGGACAGGCTGACTATGACCACAGTCGGTGACACCGGAGGCGTTGGTCGTTGCCGCTGCGCTGGTGTTTTGAGGGTGTATTGGTGATCCGGATATAGCGAGGTCTCCGGTAGATGTTTCATCGACGAAGAAGAACATCTGCACGGAGACCTCGTGAACACCCATGCCGGTGGCCGGGCTACCGAATGCCGAAAATGGCTACTACGGCGCCTGCCGCCAGGACAGACAGGCCGGCGCTCAGCCAGCGTAGCCACGCCCAGCGGCCATGGTATGTCCGGGCCGAATTCCAGCGTGTGCCCGCGAGGATCAGTGCCGCTGCCGACAGGCCAGCACCGACGGCCCACACCAGCGCCGGCACCACCTGCCAGGCGCCGACCGGGTACGCCAGTGCGGGTCCGGCCACGGCCCAGATCCCGCTCACGACGAGCTTCAGCCGTTCGGGGTGTCGCACCGTTGAGAGGAGAAGGACCAGACCCCCGCCGAGGCTGAGGAGTACGGTGACCGCGATGGTCAGCGAGCCCGGCCCGGCAGGACCCGATCCGGTAAGGCTCGTCCCACGAGCAGCCCTTTACCCAATTCGGTTACCGACGGGTCGGTGTTGCCGAGGACGACGACCCGCGGGCGGCGTCCGGCAATGCGCTCCACCGTCGGCCACTGCGGCAGGGCATCTGATCGATTGCCGTCAGCAGCATCACGGGCATTCGGGCGGGGCGGCATGGCCCGCGGGTATACCGGACTGTCCGGGACTGTCCCGGACAGCCGAGCGAACAGCGTCACGCATCGCCGACAGCGAATGCGAGACGGAGCCGCCGAATCCGCAGTCGCCCCAGCGCACGACACTAGGCCGACGTCAGCGCTGACATCATGCGCGCCTGGCCAGGCGCGAGTTCGCCTTCCGCGCGGGCCTTGTTCAGCGCGGTCGCCCACCAGGCGAGGTCGTCGAGCATGATTCGCAGACCGACGTCCGTCGCGCGGTCGACCGGCTCCCCGGCTGCGGTGAAGGCCGTCTGTACGAAGGGCAGCAACACGGTGCTGCGCAGCGGCACGGCATCGGCCGCGATGACGATCTGCGCCAGATGCTGGACGGCCCGGCTGCCACCCCCGATGCCAGCGCTGTAGCCGACGGCTGCCACCGGCTTGTTCCGGAAGCCGAATGCGGGCCACACGCTGTCGATGGCGTTCTTCAGGCTGCCGGGCAGACTGTGGTGGTACTCCGGGGTGATGACGATGAAGGCGTCGGCCTCCTGCACCCTCGTGTTCCAGGCTCGCAGGACCGGGTCGGAGCAGGTGGGGTCGTCGATGTCGCCGACCGTACCCAGGTGTTCGGCGAACATCGGCAACGCCCAGTCCCGCAGATCGGCGATCTCGACCTCGAAGCCACCGTGCGCGCTGACCCGCCGCGCCAGCCAGGGCAGGACCAGGTCGGCAGCCCGGACGGGGCGGATGCTGCCGACGACGACCAGGAGCTTCGTCATACCTGTTCTCCGTATCCGTAGGGCCCGGCGGCGGCATGAGGACCGCGCGCCGGGCGGATCTACTCGCCGGTGCGGATGCGGGCCCGTTCACCGGAAGGCAGCGGGCCGGCGCGGCGCGGGACCGGCGCCGTTCCCGGCGAAGGATCGCGTAAGAGGCCGCCGCCAGGTGGCCGGGCTGGGCACCGCAGGGTCCACCCGCGTCGTCAGTGCGGGAGTTCGCCCGCGGTCTTGATGCCTGCCGGGTTGCTGATAAGGCAGCGCCAGGCGCCATCGGCGCCGCGCCGGAGCACATCGACGGCGGTGCCTTCGATACGCAGGTGCTTGCCATCCGGGGTGGTTCCCTCGTGCACGTAGTCGTTGATCAGCAGGGCGATGTCCCCGGTGATGTACTGGTGGCGGATGGCGACCTTGATAGGCAGGAAGTGCGGGAGCTTCTCCTGGTTGCGTGCGCGCCGTTCGTCGCCGGCCAGGACCTCGCCGGGGGCCAGGACCAGCAGCGCGTCGGGCTCGAAGAGTTCCTCGAGCAGGTCGAGGTTGCGGGTGTTGAAGGCGTGCTCGAACAGCGGCACGAGTTCCTCGGGATCGGCCGGTGCGGTGAGCGGCTTCTCGGGTGCGTTCGACATGGGTCGCAGCACATCGGGACCGGGACGCGCCGGTCAACGGTGGCGGCCCGGTTGTGTCAGGTCGGGGGCGGAAACGGCCCGGAGGTGACTAACTAAGGTTCGTGCCGTTTGTCGGCGCGGTCGCGGTCGACAGGATGCCCATAGATGGTCCGTGCGATGCCCAGGCGCATCGACCCGTGAGGAGCGTTCTGTGATCAAGGTGGCAATCGTCTTCCACTCCCGCAGCGGGAATACCCACCAGCTCGCCGTGGCCGCGGCCGCCGCGGCGGTGAAGGCTGGCGCCGAAGCGCAGCTCTACAGGGTTCCCGACCTGCCCAATCCCATCGTGTTGGACCGCAAGGCGTACGCCGAGCTCAACGCCGAGACGGCGGATGTGCCGGTGGCGACCATGGCGGATCTGGTGGCGGCTGACGCCATCATGATTGGCACGCCGGTGCACTTCGGCCTGCCGGCTCCGCAGATTATCGACTTCATCGACCACTCCGGCCCGGTTGCCATTCCGGGTGACCTGGCCAACAAGGTGGTGAGCGTTTTCGCGTCCGGCTCGATGCCGCACGCTGGCGCGCAGACGGCCATCCTGGCTCTGCACAACTGCATCTGCCACTGGGGTTCGCTGATCGTGCCCAACGGTTCCAGCGTCGCGGTGCTGGGGCTGCCGAACAACGGCGCCCCGTACGGCACGTGCAGCGTTTCCCGGCACGAGGCGAGCAACGTCCACGAGGACAACCTCGCGGCGATCGAGTACCAGGCGCTGCGTCTGGTCGAGGTGGCCACCGCATTCAAGATCGGCCGGGAGCAGACCACCTCGGCGATCCAGTACGTGGGTCACGAGGTGCTGAAGAAGTACGACCTCTGATTCCCGTTCCGGACCGGCCCGCACATGGTGCGGGCCGGTCCGGCGTTTATCGGGCCTGGTTGCCGGGCGGGCGGATGCGGGCGGCGAGGCCGTCCAGCACGTACGCCAGCCCGAGCTGGAAGTTTCCGGCCCAGTCGTCGTCGAGCAGGTGCTGTTGCGCGACCAGGGTCGGGTAGAGGGCACGCTGGTCGTCCAGTAACCGCTGACCCTCCTGACGTTCCTCGGCCGACCAGCGCAGCGCGGTCTGGCTGCCTGCGGACCCCTGGACATGGCTGTACAGGACCCAGCTCGCCGCGGCCACGTCGCGGTGGCTGAATCCGGCCCGGGTCAGGGCGGCTTGGAGAAATTCCATCCAGGACAAAAAGCCGGGGCCGACGGCGGGACGCTGCCGCAGGGGGAGCGCCGCCGACCATGGGTGTCGCAGCAGTGTCTCGCGCCAGTCGGTGAGGTGGGCGGTGATGTCCGCCCGCCAGTCGTCGCTGTGTTGCTTCGGTGCCGACTCGGCGAACACCGCGTCGACCGCCAGGTCGAGCACGTCGTCCTTGGTATCGAGGTGCCAGTACAGGGTCGTCGTGCCCACGCCCAGATGCTCGGCGAGCCGGCGCATGGTGAGCTGACCGACGCCGTCCCGATCGAGTAGCTCGACGGCGGCGGTCGCGATGCGCGTGAGGCTCAGTGGCGGGTTGTGGTGACGTGGGGAGGTGGTCCTGAGCCACACACTCTTGCCGGGACGTGCCTGACCGGCCATGGCGTCACCTGCCTTCCGAGCCCTCGCTTGACCGTTCTCGAGGTGAGCGTAGTACATTGGTCGGGCACCGGAACAACGTTCTGGTGCCCGACCGGCGTTCCAGTGGCTCTTGCGCGAGCCCGGCCAGGGGGGGCGAGTGCGACAAAGGTGAACGACGTGACCACGGCGGCACCGGCTGCGATCCGCTCGCGATGGATCCTGGCGACGATCTGCCTGACGCAATTGATGATCGTGCTCGATTCGACCATCGTGAGCATCGCGTTGCCGTCCGTGCAGGACGCTCTCCAGATGTCGGACGGGGCCCGGCAGTGGGTGATCACGGCCTACGTCCTGCCGTTCGGCGCGCTGCTCCTGGCCGGCGGCCGGATCAGCGGCATCGTCGGGCACCCCAGGGCACTGGTCTGGGGGCTGGCCGGCTTCGCCGTGGCCTCGGCCCTGGCCGGTTCCGCGCCGAACGCGCCGGCGCTCATCGCCGGGCGGGCACTACAGGGATGCTGCGCGGCCCTGCTCGCGCCGGCCGCGCTCGCGTTGCTCTCCACGATATTCGCCGAGGGGCGGGAGCGGGGTCGGGCCTTCGGCGCGTTCGCGGCGGTGAGCGCGGCCGGCTCGGCCATCGGCCTGATCGCGGGCGGCCTGCTCACCGAGTACGCGGGCTGGCGCTGGTGCCTGTTCATCAACCTGGTGATCGTGCCGATCGGCCTGTTCGGCGCTCGTGCGCTGCCGCGGGGCGAGCGCCTCACCGGCGGCCGCTTCCCAGCAGCCACCGAGGTCCTGCTGAGCGTGGCGTCGGTGGTCACGGTGGTGGCCGGGTTCAGCGCGGGGGCGTCACACGGCTGGGCGGACCCGTACACGCTCGTCCTGCTGCTGGCCGGCGGGGCACTGCTCGCGGCCTTCGTCGTGGTGGAACGGCGGTCCCGCGACCCGCTGGTGCCCCCGCGCATCGTCGCTCACCGTCGGCGCGGCGGCGCCCTTCTCACCGTCTTCCTGCTACAGCTGGCGCTGTTCGGCTGCTACCTGTTCATGACCTACTTCACCCAGACGGTGCTGGGGTATTCCCCCGTCCGGGCCGGTCTGGTCCTGGTGGTGACGAGCGTGGGCGCGGTGGCCGGCGCGGTGGTCGCCGGACTGTTACACGGCCGTGTGTCGACCCGGGTGATCACCGTGCCGGGCCTGCTGGCCCTCGGCGCCGGCATCCTGATCCTGTCCCGGGCACGGGCGGACACCCCCGATGTCTTCCTGCTCTACCTGCTGCCGGCACAGATCCTCGCCGGGATGGGGCTTGGCTCTGTGCTCACCCCGCTGACCAGCGAGGTGACCGCAGGCACCGACTCCGCCGGCAGCGGCGTCGCGTCGGGCCTCTACAACGCCGTGCAGCAGGTCGGGGCGGCGGTGGGCACCGCTCTGTTCAACACCGTCGCCACGAGCACCACCGCGGCGCTGCTGATCGGCTCGGGCACCGACGCCCCGACGCGGAATGAGGCGACGGTGACCGGCTACGCGACGGCGCTGACCGTCGCGGCCGGCGTCGTACTCGGCGCGGTCGTCGTGGCCCGGACGACCGGCCGGCCGGACCATCGATCGGTAGGAACGTAGTCAAGAAGAGGTGAGGTTCGATGAAACTCGTGGTGTTCGGCGCGAACGGCCCGACCGGCCGGCTGACAACGGAGATGGCACTGGCTCGGGGACACCTCGTCACGGCGGTGACCCGCCGCCCGGAGTCCTTCCCGATCAGTGGAGCGGGGCTGCGGGTGGTCGGCACGGATGTGCTGGACGCGGCCGCGGTGGACGCCGTGATCGCGGGGCAGCAGGCGGTCATTTCCAGTCTCGGCGTCCCGTACACCAAGGAGACGGTGCGGGTCTACTCGCAGGGGGCGGCCAACATCATCGCCGCGATGAAGGACCACGGCCTGCGCCGATTGGTCTGCGTGACGTCGACCGGCACCACCGGCGAGCACGCCGAGGGTGAGACGTTCACCTTCAAGAAGATCATCGCGCCGATCCTGCTCCGGATGGGCCGCACCGTCTACGACGACATGGCCCGGATGGAGAAGCTGGTCGGGGCGAGCGGCCTGGACTGGACGGTGATCCGTCCCGCCGGTCTGTTCGACGGCGACGTCGTCACCGACTACCGCGCCGAGCCGCGCCGGCTGCCCGGCCGGTTCACGTCCCGCATCGATCTGGCTGACCTGCTGATTCGCGAGGCGACCGAAGACAATCACCTCGGTCAGTTCATCGACGTGGTCACGACCACCGGCGCCCCGACGTTCGCCCAGATGTTCGTCCGGGAAGCGCTTCACATCGGCAAGTGAACGGCATCGCCCCGGCTGCCGCGACAGCAGCGGCCGGGGCGACGGTCGGCTGCCCAGCCAGGCCCATCAGCCGGGAGATGGTCCGGGCGGGGAGGTCGACCGCGGTCATCAGGTCGCCTGTACCGGCGTAGACGCTGCGCGATCAGCCGGCTGCGGTCACCAGGGCATCACGTGGATTCCACCAGGAGAGACCGATCTACAAGGCCCGTCGTGGACGACCCCGGCGGGCCTCAGCATTTGCCGGCAATCGATTATGTCAGGTTCAGCGCCGTCCGAGTCGCTCTCTCCGGCGTCATCGCGTGAGATGCGCCTCCGGCAACCACCGCTGCCTCAAAGGCGGTGCTGTCAGCACCTCGACCATCCCCGCTGCGCATTACAAGCTCATTGTGTTCGCCGCTGGATGCCCCGAGGAGGCAGGATGCGTCTGCACGACGACGTCACGGACTTGTGTACGGACATCTTGGCCGGACTACCGCGAAGTGACCAACGCAGGCGTGGCACGGAATACATCCGAGGGCTCCTCCTGACCCGTGGGCGCAAATCCATTCGCAACATTGCCGCCATATCGGAAGAACCCGCGGCGGAGCAGGCGTTGCACCATTTCGTAAGCGATTCCACCTGGGACTGGATGCCGGTCCGCCAGGCACTCACCCGCCATGTCGCCCGGGTTGCCAACGTGTCGGCCTGGGTGCTGCACCCGACGTTAATCCGCAAGGCCGGGACGCACTCGGTGGGGGTAGGCCGGAAGTACTCGCCGGGCCTGGGACAGTCGCTCAACGCGCAGCACGCCGTGGGCCTCTGGGCCGCCACGCCCGACTTCGTCGCCCCGGTCAACTGGCGTCTGCACCTCAACGAGGACTGGCTGGCCGACGAGCACCGCCGGCGGCGCGCGGCCATCCCGGACGACATGGTCGCGCAGTCCCTGGGCGCCTGCACCGTGGAGACCTATCTCGAACTGAGCGTTGCGGCGGACGACCTCGTGCTGGTCGACGCACGGGAGATGGAGGCCGGGACGGTGGTCCGCCGGCTCCGCGCCAGTGGCGCGCCGGTGCTGATTCGCATCCCAGCCGGTCTGCGCCTCGTCGCCGCCGGGCGGTCGGCCGCCGAGTGCGCCGGTGACCTGGCGGCGGCGGCACGGCACAGCCGGCGGCCGGTCTTTGGCCTGACGGCGAATCCGCCGGTGCTGGCCGGCACCGTCGCGGTTCGGTTGCCCAGCACCCGGGCACACGACCCACTGCTCATGGTCGAGCTCAGCGCGCCCGGCGGGTCCGGTCCCGGCCAGTTGTGGCTGACCAGCCGCGGCGATGTCGGCCTCGCTGACCTGGTCCGCCTGACGTCGTTGGTCCCACGGGTGGGACACGATCTGGAGATGACCGGTGACCGGGTGGGTATGCGCGCCTTCACCGGTCGCTCGTACCGGGGCTGGCACCGACACGTCACGCTGGCCTCGGCGGCGCACACCGTCCTCGCGGCGCGGGGCTGCGCGGAACCGGCCCTTCGGCGTACGTCCTGAGCGGTGGGCGGGCGCCGCGCTCACCGCGGCGGCGCCCGCCGTACCCGAGTTCCTTCTACCGGGCCGCCTGCAGAAGAGTTATCCCCATGGTCATCCCGCCACCAAACGCGGCGAGGAGTAGCAGGTCACCGGGGCGGACCGCACCGGAGCGGCGCAGTTGGTCGTAGGTGATCGGTACCGACGCCGCCCCGGTGTTGCCGTAGACGCCCAACGTGGTGGCGAACCGCTCGAACGACACTCCGAGCCGATCCGCCATGGTGGCGAGGATCCGTCCGTTGGCCTGGTGTGACACCAGGTGGCTGATCTCCTGCGGCCGTATCCCGTGCTCGGACAGGAACCCGGCGATGCCGGGGGTTACGTGGTCGTCGATGAAGTCGCGTACACCGCGCCCGTCCATGGTGAAGTAGTGCGAGCCGTCACGCATGGTTTGCTCCGAGGCCGGCAAGCGGCTGCCGCCGGCCGCCACCCCGACCAGGCCGTGCGCCTCGCTGAAGCTGACCAGCCGGGTGGCAAGGATGCTGTGCGCCGCGCCGACGCCGATCACCGCGGCTCCGGCCCCGTCACCGAAGAGGACCGTCGTGCGGCGATCGCGCGGAGACAGGATGCGCGAGTAGACGTCGGCGCCGATCACCAGCGCCGGGCGGTCGCCATTCGCGGCCACCAGCCGCTCGGCGACGGCCAGGCCGTAGCTGAAGCCGCTGCACACCGCGTTGACATCAAACGCGACCGTGCCGCGGCCAGCGCCGATCTCGCTCGCGACGATGCTGGCGGTGGGGGGTTGCGGGGAATCCGGGGTCGAGGTGGCCACGACGACGAGCGCCAGGTCCGCGGCGTCGATGCCGGCATCCGCGAGGGCCATTCGCGCGGCGCTGATCGCGAGGTCAGAGGTCGCCTCGTCGGCCTTGGCCCATCGCCGTTCCCGGATCGCCGTCTTCTCGAACACCCAGTCGCCGGTCACGCCGGCGTGCTCGGCCGCCTCGGCGTTGGTCACCACCCTGCCCGGCAGGTACGAGCCGGTGCCGAGCACGCCGACCGGCCGTTCGCCTCGTGGAAATGTGAGCATTCACCAAATCCATTCCTTCGCCGGAGCCCGTCGACGAAAGCGATACGGACGGGCGCGGATTCTGTCGCTTAATGTATGGCACCCGGACCGCCCGAGCAACAGTCGAAAGAGAGGTGACACATTAGCTCCGGCGTCCTTGGCAGGGACATGTGCGATAGCAAGAATTCGAATGTGGACGTCAACCCCGACAACGAGTCGACCGGATCGCCGTGGATGGATGCCATCGACGTGCACCACCACATCATTCCGGACTTTTACAGCGCAGAAGTCCGCGATATGGGCGGCGTCGCCGTGCTTTCCGGTGTCGATCGGCCGTCCTGGAGCGTCGCCAGCAGCCTCGCCATGATGGATCGGCAGGGAATACGCGCGGCCGTGGTCAACCTGTGGCCGGGCGTGCCGATGCTGGAGCGTTCCCGATCCCGCGCTTTCGCGCGCCGACTGAACGAGTATCTCGCCGAATTCGTGGCCGACGGCGCTGGCCGTTTCGGCGCGTTCGCGGTGCTGCCGTTCCCGCACCTCGACGACTGCGTCGAGGAGTTCGTGTACGCGATCGACGTGCTCGGCCTCGACGGGCTCGGGCTGCTGACCAACTACGACGGTATCTACGTCGGGGACCGTCGGCTCGATCCGCTGCTGGCCGAGGCCGAGCGGCGGCGCACACCGATCTTCATCCACCCGGGAGTTCCGCCCTCGGTCGGTCAGCCCACCTTCGGCCTGCCGCTCTCCCTCTACGAGTTCCCGTTCGAGTCGGTGCGGCTGGCCGCCCAGCTTCTCTACAACGGCACCCTGGAACGATTCCCTGACCTGCCGATGATCCTGCCGCATGGCGGTGGTGGGATCAGCTACTACGCCGACCGGCTCACCTATGGCTCGATCATCAACGGCGAGCTCGCCGCCCGCCTCCCCGACGATCCGATCGCCGCGCTCCGACGGTTGTATTTCGACGTGGCGATGTGTGGTGGCCGGCACTCGTTCGCCTCACTCCGGCTCTTCGCCAACGTCGAACGGATCTTGGTCGGCTCCGACTACCCGTTCATGCCGGAGAACTTTGGCGCCTCGAACGGTGAGGGAGTGGCTCGCCTCGCGCAGTTCGACCCGCCGGAATGGGCCGCGGTCAATCGCGCCAACGCGGAGAGGCTCTTTCCCCGCTTCCGCCCCACGGAGAGCTTCCCATCCACAGAGAGGTGAAGACATGCTCGACGACACGACGGTCGCCGCGTACCTGGACCGGATCGGCACCTCGCGGCCGGAGCGTCTCGACGCCGACGCGCTGCGGCTGCTGCACGCGCGACACTCGCTGACGGTGCCGTTCGAGACCATCGACTACCACCTCGGCAAGGAGATCTTCGTCGACGAGCGCGTGGTCGAGAAGATCGTGTACCAGCGCCGGGGCGGCGGCTGCGGGGAGATCAACACCTCGTTCCACTATCTGCTTGAATCGCTGGGCTTCGACATCACCATGCACCAGGGCCGGGTCTGGCTCGGGCAGGAATTCACGCCCCCGTACAACCACTCCGTGAGCACCGTGCGGTTCGGTGACGATCGGTGGCTGGTCGATGTGGGGCTGGGCCGCAGTAGTCGCTATCCGCTGTTGCTGGAGTCGCCGCAGCCGCAGGACGACCCGCACGGCACCTTCTCGACCAAGCGGGTCGCCGACAACGCCACCGACGTCTACCGGGCCGACGTGTTGCAGTTCCGCTTCTACGACGAGCCGATCGTGGCCAGCGACGGCATGCAGGTCGTGTGGTGGTACCGCACCTCGCCCGACTCGCCGTTCCTGAAGAACCTGTCCACCACCCTGCCGACGGAGAACGGGCGGGTCATCCTGCGCGAGAACAAGCTCGTGGTGATCGACGGGGATCAGCGGCGGATCGAACGGATCACCAACGACGAGGATCTGCTGGCGGCGTACGACAAGTACTTCGGCATCACGCTCGACAAGCCGCCGGTGCCGAGCCCGCACGCCAACAAGTCAATGCGTATGTCGTACGAACAGGACTGAACCGTGCTGACCGAGCAGCAAGTACAGGACTACCTGGTCCGGATCGGCGCCGACCGACCCGAGCGCCCGGACCTCGCCGCACTGCGTGACCTGCAGGAGCGTCACACCCTCACGGTGCCGTTTGAGAGCATCGACTATCACCTCGGTCACGAGATCTACATGGACGAGCGGATCGTGGACAAGGTGGTGTACCGGCGGCGGGGCGGCGGCTGCTACGAGATCAACACCGCTTTCTACCTGCTGTTGCAGGCACTGAACTTCCCGGTGACGCTGCACCAGTGCCGGGTCTGGATCTCCGGGCGGTTCACCGCCCCGCACAATCACGTGATGATGACCGTCCACTTCCCGGACACCGGCTCACGCTGGATGTCCGACGTCGGCTTCGGCAAGAGCAGTCGTTTTCCGATGCGGCTCGGCACGACCGAGCCGCATGTGGATCCGCACGGCCGGTTCAGCACACGACGCCCGGAGCCGGACACCACCGACGTGTACCGCAACGATCTGCTGCAGTACCGCTTCTATGACGAGCCGGCCGAGTTGCCAGACTTCCGGCAGAACCTGTGGTGGTACCGCACCCATCCGGCGTCACCGTTCCTGCAGAACATGTTCTGCTCCCTGCCCCTGGAGAATGGCCGCGTCACCCTGCAGGGCAACAAGCTGACCGTCCTCGCCGACGGCCGGCAGACCACCGAGACCCTGGTCGGCGACGCCGCCGTGCTCGAGGCATACCAGCGCTGGTTCGGGATCACCCTGGACGAGCCCCCGGCGCCGGGTCCGTACGCCGACGATTCCATGCGCATGTCTTTCTTCCAGAGTGACGACGGCCTTAAAAGCCTGGTGCTGCGGTGACGACCGTGCGTGCCGCGTACATCGACCGGCTCGGGCCGGCCGCCGCGATCCGGTACGGCGATCTGCCCACGCCGCATCCCGGACCGACCGATGTGCTTGTCGACGTCGTGGCCACGACGGTCAATCATGTCGACACATTTGTTCGCTCGGGCGTGTTCCGGACGCACGTCCCGCTGCCGTTCGTCGTGGGCCGCGACCTGGTCGGTGTGGTCGCACGCGCCGGTGATGGTGTCGCCGATTTCCACGCCGGGGGGCGGGTCTGGTGCAACAGCCTCGGCCACGGAGGCCGCCAGGGCGCCGCGGCGCAGCGGGTCGTGGTGCCCGCGGATCGGCTCTATCACCTGCCTGCGGAGGCGTCGGCGGAGGCGGTAACCGTGCTGCATCCGGCCGCGACCGCGTACCTGGCGTTGGCCGTGCACGGACGCCTGCGTCCCGGCGAGACGGTAGTGGTCGGCGGGGGCGGCGGCAACGTCGGCACGGCGTTGATCACGCTGGCGGTGGCCCTGGGAGGTCGCGTGGTGGCGACCGTCGCGCCCCGGGACGAGACGTTCTGCCGGTCCGCGGGCGCTGCGGAGGTCATCGACTACGCGGCGCCCGATCTCGGGGAACGGTTGTCGGCGGCCTGCCCGGAGGGCATCGACATCTACCTGGACACCTCCGGCACCAACGATTTGGATCTGGTGGTCGGGCGGCTCGCGGCCCGCGGCCGGATCGTGTTGCTCGCCGGTGCCCGAACCAGGCCGGCACTGCCCGTCGGTGACCTTTACATGATGGATCGGTCGATCGTCGGCTTCGTCATCTCGCACGCGACGACCGCCGAGCTCGCGGAGGCTGCCGGCGCCGTCAACCGGCTGCTGGCCGCGGGCCGGCTGAACCCACGGGAGGTGGTCCGCTTCCCGTTGTCCGACATGGCGAAGGTGCACCAGATGGTGGAGGACGGAGAGATGCGCGGGCGCCGGGCACTCGTCGTACCCGGCTGACCCGGCGGGTGTCACAGCTCGGTGAGCAGGCGGTGGAGGCGGAGCGCGAGCTGTATCTCCAGTGCCCGTGACGGGCGCTGCCAGGTCGGGCCGAGCAGCCGCGTCACCCGCTCCAGCCGCCGGGTGACGGTGTTCGGGTGCATGTGCAGCAGTTTCGCCGCGTTGGTCGGGCTGCGCCCGGACTGGAAGTACGCGTCAAGCGTTCGGCCCAGGTCGCCGTTGCGGTGCCGGTCGTAGTCCAGGATCGGCTGGAGCGTGGTGTCGATGAACTGGTCGATGCCCTCCCGCCCGGCCAGCAGCATGGGCAGGAAACCGAGCTCCTGCACGGATACGCCACGGCCGCCCAGGTCCATCAGGATCATGATTTCCAGGCAGCGCAGGGCCTGCCGGTACCGTGCGGCCACGCCTACGGGGCCGGAGCTGGGGTTGGAGGCGGCTGCCGTCACCGGCCGGCCGAAGAGCGATCCCGACTCGTCGGCGGCCGTTCGGGCGACCTCGGCCGGGTCGGTGTCTCCCGGCAGTAGCAGCACGATGTCGCCGTCGTGCATGGCGGACAGCCCACCGCTACGGGCGGCGAATGCCGCGCTCCACACCGACGCCCAGTGCGGGCTGACGCCGTCCGGACGCAGGACCACCACGACGTACGGCCGGTCCAGGTGGACGTCGAGCCTGCGGGCCTGTTCCACGAGTGTGTCGGCGGGCTTCGGCGTGGTGATCATTTCATTGAGCAGCGCCCGCCGGGCCTGACTCTCCATGCTGTCGTCGAGTTGCCGCAGGATGACCGCCGCCGCTTGGCCGATCAGGAGCAGTAGCTGGTGATCGGGCTCGCCCGGCGCTTTGTCGATCTCGACGAGCAGGCTTCCCATTCGCCGGTCACCGGCCAGTACCGGGACCACCCAGGAACGCACGTCGTGGGCGATCGGATCCCGACCGGAGGCGGCCGGACCAGGGAGCGCCTCGGTGAGGCCGCCGCGTCCGGCCGTGGGGCGGCTCGCGGCAACCACGAGGCCGTCGGCGGTGCACAGACGCACCGATCCGCCGATCCGCCGGTCCGCCTCGTCGACGAAAGCCTGTGCGTCACCCCTAGCCACGGCCAGGTCGATGAAGCCGTAGTGCACCGAGCGCAGAGCCTGTAGCCGGTCCAGGTCGGCGGCGGCGCGGGCGGACTGCTGCTCGAGCCCATAGAGCCGGGCGATCGCGAGGTCGAGCAGTTGCGTCTTTTCCATCGCCGCACCGGCCAGCCGGGCGAACGAGGTCAGCTGGATGCGCTCGCTGACGATGATCGCCCGGGGCCGCCGGTCGCTGAGGTACAGCGCGGTGACCGAACGGCGGGGGGCGGATCCATGAACGCGGCCGAGTCGTACGGCGATCACCGGGTGCAACGGTTCCTCGCGGGGGTCGCGCGGGCCGACCCCGGGCTGTCCGGCGGCCCCCCGGGCATCGTCCGAGAGGCACCAGAGAGACGAGCCGTCGAGCAGCGCCGCAGCGGACGGGTGGCTCCCCGGCAGGCGCAGTTCGTTGCCCATGCCGGAGCCGTCCACCGCGCGTACCGTGATCGCGGGCCCCTCCTCAGACACGACGGCGACGAATGCGACCGGTGCGTCGAGCAGCCGCCGCCCCTGACGGGCGATGTCCTGGAGCAGGGTTCCCTCGTCCTGCGGTGGCGCGAGGCCCTGCACCTGGCCGGCAACTCCGTCCGGCTCAGCGACGTGTACGGATCCGTAACGTGGGTGGGCCGACAGCAGCGGTTCCGCAAGCACGGTGGCGCCTTGGTCGATCTTCGTAGACATGACTCTCCCCGTGTCCATAGTCGCGTCCCGGGCGTTGGCGCGCGGCACCTTCCGACGATGCCGAGCGGGTGTGCATGTCGCATCACCCATCGTCACGCCGCGCACTTGGATCGCTACCCGAGATTCAGGCTAGAGCGTCGGACGGCGCGAAGAATATGGCGTGAATCAAGTAATTCGCCGGTCGGCGCGAGCGACGGTGGCGACCTGATGGATCAGCTCCGAACGCTTTGACCCCCCGGAAGTCGCTACCGACGATTCTCCCCATGGCCCAAACCGAGACCACCACGCCACTGTTCGAATCACAGGCGGAACTCATCGTCGAAGCCACCCCGACCGAGGTGTACGCGCTCGTCAGCGACCTTCCCCGCAGCCGGGAGTGGAGCCCCGAGTGCACCGGAGGCGAGTGGATCAGCGGCACCCCCGGTACGCCCGGCGCGGTGTTCCGCGGGCACAACCTGCGCGGCGAGGACGTCGTCTCCTGGGCGCCGGTCGTGCGCGGCACCTGGACCACCGAGGCGGAGATCCACACGGCCGTCCCCGGCACGGAGTTCAGCTGGGCGATGCGAGACAGCCAGGGCCGTGCCCAGACGAGCGTGTGGGGCTTCCGGATGATCCGGGAGCCGAACGGCTGCCGGCTCGTGCACCACTTCCGGATGGATACGCCCACCGAGGGAATCCGAAAGATCATCCAGGACATGGGCGACGACGAGCGCCGGCGGTTCATCACCGAATGGGGCGCCAAGGTCGGCGCCGACCTGCACGAGACGCTGCGCCGCATCAGGGCGATCGTCGAGAGCGAGCGGTAGGAGTCTTGACATGTTGCTGCAGAGAATCGCCAACCGCGGCATCCGATTGGGCACGCTCTTCGAGCGAGCCGCGGCCGCCCACCCGGGCACCGACATCACCCTCGACCACGACCTCGACGTGGCGCCGGAGCTGGGGCGGCGGATCACCGTCGGTGCCATCGCCGACCTGATCGCCGACGTCGCCTCCCGGCTGCACGCCGTGGGTGTGCGGCCCACGGACCGCGTGGTGGTGTACAAGTCTCACAATTTCGACATCACGCTGACCGCATGCGCGCTGGCCCGGATCGGCGCCGTGCCGGTGCTGCTCTCTCCCCAGCTCGACGGCGCCACGGTCCTTCAGCTGATCCGTCGCGCCGGCCGGCCATACTTGCTGACCGACCGCGCCAAGCTCGAGCACGAGCTGCCGGAGCCGGTCTTCACCGAGACCGCCGGGGTGCTGCTCGCAGCCGGCGAGCATCCCCGTGCCACCGCCCTGCGGGCGCTGACCGGCGTGCCGGAGGTCGCTCCGATCATCATGGTGCCGGATCAGCCCACCCTGATCACCCACACCTCGGGCACCACCGGCATACCGAAGCTGGCCGTCCACACCAGCCGGACGCTCCAGGCGCGCTACCGGCCGCAGGCGTCGATCGCCGCGCTGGTCCGGCGCCGCTGCCCGGTGGCCATTCACGTCTCCTTCGTGCACTCCCGGCTGTTCACCGCTCTGGCGATCACCCTGTTGCGGGGGTTTCCGCTGATCGTGCTGGCCGACAACGACCCGGACCGCGCCGCGGATCTGTTCGCGGCCCACCGGCCGGGCGTGCTGGAGACCCATCCCAACTCGTTCCTGCGCTGGGAGCGGTTGGCGGACGACCCTCGTCGGCCGCTCGCCGCGGTGCGCTACTTCAGCAGCACGTTCGATGCCATCCATCCACGGACCGTGCGGCGGATGCTCGCGGCGTCCGCGTATCCGAATCCGGTCTTCGGTCAGTTGTACGGGCAAAGCGAGGTCGGTCCGGTGGCTGCCCGCGCCTTCACCCGCCAGCGGCCGGAGGGCGCCGACGGGCGCTGCGTCGGCATGCCGTTCCCCGGCATGACCGACGTGCGGGTGGTGAGCCGGGACGGGCGCCGCCCCACCTCCGAGAATCCCGGCTACATCGAGGTGCGTACCGACGGGCGCATCGTGACCTACCTCGGCGAGCAGGAGCGGTACGAGGGTCAGCGCCACGGATCGTGGTGGCGGATGGGCGACCTGGGCTACCGGACCCGGTGGGGTTGCCTGCACTTGCTGGACCGTGAGGTGGACGAGATCGACGGGTTCGGCAGCACGCTCGCGGTCGAGGACACCCTCTTCACCCAACTCGACGAACTCGTCGAAGTGATCATCCTGCCGGCTCCGCAAGGGCCACCGGTCCCGGTGATCTGCACTGACGGGGACCGCCCGCTCGACATCGCCCGCTGGGCCGCCGCGGTCGCCACCCTGCCTCCCATGGCACAGCCCGTGCAGTGGCGTCTGCAGGACCTCCCGGAGACCGCCACCACCAAGATCAAGCGGCTGGAGCTGGCCCGACAGCTGCTCGACCGGGGCAGCGCGGCGAAATGAGCACGCGAGCACCCGTACGTGTCCTGGTCGCCGGAGGCGGCATCGGCGGGCTCGCCGTCGCCCTCGCGGTGGCGGCACACGGACATCACGTGACGGTCCTGGAACGCCAGCCGGAGTTCACCGAGCTGGGCGCGGGTATCCAGCTGGCGCCCAACGGCCTGTACGCGCTGGACGTGCTGGGCCTGGGCCCGCAGGTCCGGGCGAGCGCCGTCGCGATGTCCGAGCTGCGGTTCATGGACGGAGTGAGTGGCGAGCACGTCACCAGCATGCCGCTGACCGAGGAGTACGAGCGTCGATTCGGCAGCCCGTACGTGGTGGTCCATCGCGCAGAGCTGCACCGCCAGCTGCTCGACGCCTGCCGAGGGCGGCCCCGGATAACCCTGCGCCCCAACGCGTCCGTCGCCAGGTACACACAGTCCGCGGCCGGCGCCACCGTCCATCTGGATTCCCGCGAACAGCTGCCGGCCGACGTGATCATCGGCGCCGACGGCATCCATTCCCGGATCCGCCGTCAGATGATCGACGACGGCGAGCCGCGTAACTCCGGCATCACCGCATACCGCGCCATCGTCCCCATGGACCGGGTTCCCGCCCGGGTACGCCGGGACGCCGTCACCTGGTGGGCCGGCCCGGACTGCCACTTCGTGCACTACCCGATCAGCGGCGGCGCCTACCTCAACATGGCGGCCAGCCACTCCAACGGTGCGCCGACGCTGATCGCCGGCCGTCCGACCGAGGGCGCCCTGGTGCGGGCCGCGATGTCCCAGCTCCCTGCGGTCCGCGACCTGCTGAGCCTGAGCGACGAATGGCGTGCCTGGGTGCTGGTCGACCGGCCACCGATCGACGGCTGGACCGACGGCCGGGTCGCCCTGCTCGGCGACGCCGCGCACCCCATGCTGCACTACGCCGCGCAGGGGGCCTGCCAGGCCCTGGAGGACGCGGTGGTACTCGGCGACCTGCTCGGCCACGGCGTCGAGCCGGTGCGCCGGGTGCTCCTCCAGTACGCCGCTGCGCGACGGGAGCGAACCTCGGCGGTACAGGGCATCTCCCGCGACAGCATCCGGCTCTGGCACGCTGCCGGCGACGCCGCGTCGGCCCGCAACCGCGCACTCGCCGCGATGGCGCCGGAGCACCTGTACGACACGGTGGCCTGGATGCACGGGGCCCGGGTAGCCGCCCGACGACCGAGTGAAGCCGTGCAATGACCCGTACCGGTCATCTGGAGATCTGTGTCGTCGGCGCCGGACCGCGCGGCCTGTCCGTCCTGGAACGACTCTGTGCCCAGGAACGTCGCGATCGGGCCTGCGCCAGCATCACCGTGCACGTGGTGGATCCCGCCGTCCCTGGTTCCGGCGCGGTGTGGCGCACGGACCAGTCACGGCTGCTGCTCACCAATACGGTCGCCTCGCAAATCACCGTCTACACCGACCCGAGTTCTCGGCTGGGCGGCCCGATCGAGCCTGGACCCAGCCTCTACGAGTGGGCGAAGAGCGTGGCGCTGCTCGGCCCGCTCGGCGGGCACGACCAGGCCATCCTCGACGAGGCCCGGGAACTCGGCCCCGACGACTATCCCAGCCGGGCGTTCTACGGCCATTACCTGCGGGACAGTTTCCGTCGGGTCGTCGCGAACGCGCCGCCGCACATGTCGGTTCGCTGTCACCGCTCCCGGGCGGTGGCGATCGCCGACACCTCGGGCGTCACCGGCGGCCCGCAGGGCGTACGCATGGCCGACGGCACCCGGCTGCACCACCTGGACGCCGTCGTGCTCACCCTGGGTCACGTGGCCTCCCGGCTGGATCCCCGGCAGGCCCGCGCCGCGAGCCTGTCCCGGATCCACGGGCTGACCTACCTGCCCCCAGCCAGTCCGGCCGACGTCGATCTGGATCACATCGCCGCGGGTGAGCCGGTGCTGTTGCGGGGGCTCGGGCTGACCTTCTTCGATTTTTTGATCCTGCTGACGGTGGGTCGGGGGGGAACGTTTGACCGGGCCGACCGGCGCCTGCGGTACCGACCGAGCGGGGCCGAGCCGATGCTGTACGCCAGTTCGCGGCGCGGAGTGCCGGCGCACGCCCGCGGCGACAACCAGAAGGGGGTGTCCGGCCGGTACATGCCCCGGCTGCTGACCGCGGAGGCGGTGGCGCAGTTGCGAGCGCGTCGTGCGCGCGGCGAGTCGATCCGGTTCCGGCGGGACCTGTGGCCACTGATCGCCGCCGAGGTGGAGAGCGTCTACTACGCGACGTGGCTGCGCCGGGCGGGGTCGGTCGACCAGGCCGATTCCTTCGTGGAGCGCTACCTGGCTGCGCCGGAAGGGCGGCACGCGGCTCTGCTCGACGAGTGCCAGGTACCGACGGTGGACCGCTGGGACTGGGAGCGGCTGGCCCATCCGTACCGTGATCGCACCTTCGGCAATCGGGATGATTTCCGGGCCTGGCTCATCGAGTACCTGGCTCGCGACGTGGCCGAGGCGCACGCGGGCAATGTTCGTGGGCCGCTGAAGGCCGCTCTGGACGTTCTTCGTGATCTGCGCAACGAAATCCGCCTGGCGGTCGATCACGGCGGCATCGACGGCGACTCCTACCGCGACGAGCTGACCGGGTGGTACACGCCGCTCAACGCATTCCTGTCGATCGGTCCACCGGCTCGGCGCGTCGAGGAGATGGTCGCGCTGATCGAGGCGGGTGTCCTGGAGCTGACCGGGCCCGGTACCCAGATCGTCATCGACACGCAGACGCCGGCGTTCGTCGCGACGTCGCGGGTGGTGCCCGGGCCGCCGGTGCGTGCCGGAGTTCTCATCGAGGCGCGACTACCCGAGGCGGATCTGCCCGGCACAGCCGAGCCGTTGCTGCGCCACATGCTCGACACCGAACAATGCCGGCCGTACCGGATCCCGTACGGCAACGGAGGCAGACATGAAACAGGAGGACTGGCCGTGACCGAACGTCCGTACCGGGTCATCGACGCCCAGGACCAGGCGCACCCTCGCCGGTTCGCGTTCGGTGTGCCCACCGAGTCGGTGCACTGGGTCACCGCGGCCGGCGTCCGGCCCGGCGTCGACTCGGTGATCCTGGCCGACGCCGACGCGATCGCGTCGGAACTCAGGTCACTGCCGCCAGTGGGGCCTACGGTGACCGACCGTGACGCCTCGGGGGTCGCCGGCATCCACGGGGTGATCGTGTGATGGGCGACGTGGACGTGGCGGTAGACAGCGGGCTGCTGTCGCCGGTGCGCGCCGGCACGAGGGTCGAGCAGGTCGTCGGGGACCGGGCATGGCTGCAGGCCATGCTGGACGCCGAGGCGGCGCTGGCCCGGGCACAGGCCCGGTTGGGCACCATGCCGCCGCAGGCCGCCGCGGTGATCACCCGTACTGCCCGGGCCGAGCTCTTTGACCTCCGGGAGATCGCGCTGGCCGCCCGGGACACCGCGAATCCGGTGGTGGCACTCGTCAGCCGACTCACCCGAGCCGTCGCGGAGCTCGACCCCGCATCCGCCGAGTACGTCCATCGGGGCTCAACCAGCCAGGACATTTTGGACACCGCGGCGATGATGGTCGCACACCACGCACTGACCGTGGTGGACGGCCATCTCGGCGAGGCCGCCGACGCGTTCGCCGAGCTGGCCCTCGTTCACCGCGACGTGCCGATGGCCGGGCGCACGCTGGCCCTGCACGCCGCGCCCACGACATTCGGGCTGAAGGCGGCGGGCTGGCATCAGTTGCTGGTGGACGCGCGTGTCCGCCTGCGTCGGGTACGGGACGAGGGCCTGCCCGTGTCGCTGGGCGGGGCGGCCGGTACCTTGGCCGGCTATCTCGAGTACGCGGCGCTGGACGGCGTCACCGAGCCCGGTCCCGAGTACGTGGACCGCCTGGTGGTGGCGTTCGCGGAGGAGACTGGGCTGAGCCGGCCGGCGCTGCCGTGGCACACGCTGCGTACTCCGTTGGCGGACCTCGCCGCGGTGCTCGCCTTCGTGGCCGGCGCTCTGGGCAAGATCGCGGTCGACGTGCTCTCGCTGGCCCGCAGCGAGGTGGGAGAGGTGGCGGAGCCTGCGGCCAGCGGTCGAGGTGTTTCCTCGGCAATGCCGCACAAGCGGAATCCGGTCTTCGCCACGCTGATCCGCAGCGCCGCTCTCCAGGTGGCGCCGATGGCGGCCGGACTCACCCAGGCGCTGGTCAGTGAGGACGAGCGGTCCGCCGGGGTGTGGCACGCCGAGTGGTTGTTGCTGCGCGAGTGCCTGCGGCTGACCGGCGGTGCCGCCGAGACGGCCGTGACACTGGCACGAGGGCTGGTGGTCCACCCGGATCGGATGGCTGTCAACCTCACGATCACTCGCGGTCAGCTCACCTCCGAGCGGATCGCCGCCCAGCTCTCCCGTACGGTCGGCCGGGACCGGATCAAGGAGGTGCTGACCCGGGCCTCAGCGGAAGCAGAGGCCACCCTGCGTAGCCTGTTCGACGTTCTGGCGGAAACACCGGAACTGCGGGACCGTTACACCGCCGAAGACCTGGCTCGGATCGGCGATCCGTCCCGGTATCTCGGCGCGGCGGGCCACTTGGTGGACGGGGTGCTCGGCGACCGGCCGGGCCCTAAGGGAGCACGGTGATGAGCTGGTCCGTGCCCGCCATACGGCTCGTCCAGACCCGGACGGCACCTACCTGGTGCTGATGAACGCCGAAAACCACAGGCGATTGGGAGCGGTCGACCGGCCCATCACGGAATGAGCAGCGCCTTACCCGGGATCGACCGAGCCTCCATCGCACGGTGAGCGTCGGCTGCCATGGACAGCGGATATTCCTGTGCGATGACCGGACGTACCCGTCCCGCCGCGGCGTCGGTCAGAGCCTTGCTTGCGAGCCGCACCATGTCCGGCGCCTCGAACTGAACGTCCGCGATACCACGCACCACAATGCCGCGGGAGCCGGTGCTCTGTTGGTCCGTTGTGGCGAAGTCGCCGCTCGCCGCCCCATGCGACGACACGCGTCCGCCGTCGGCCACCAGATGGAATGCCTGCCTGCCTAGAGGGCCCCCGACGCCGTCCAGCAGCACGTCGACCGGCAGGCCGCCAAACGCGTCACGTACCGCGTCGGTCCAGCTGTCCTCGGTGTAGTCGACGACAGCGTCGGCGCCGAGCCGCCGCACCAGCGCGAGCTTGACCGCGCCACGGGCAGCCCCGACGACCTGTGCACCAAGCTGGTGCACAAGCTGGACCAGCAGCGTTCCCATGCCGCCCGCGGCTCCCAGGATCAGCACCCGGTCGCCCGGCTTGACTCCAACCCCATCGATGATGGCGATGGCGGTGACGCCGTCGTGCGCAAGAGCAGCCGCGGCCCGCAGGTCCAGGCCGTCGGGGACCGGCACCAGCCGGTCCGTGCCGGTGCGGATCAGCTCGGCATAGGATCCCCGCGTTCCGGGGCCGGCAACGACTCGTCGGCCCACCCAGGATGCGGGGACGCCCGAACCGGTGGAGACCACCGTTCCCGCTGCTGCGCCGCCGGGTACATACGGCGGAGTGACACCGAACACCTCGCCCCAACCACCCCGGATCTGGGTTTCAAGATAGATGGTGTCGATAGCCTCGGCCCGTACGACAACCTCGCCGGTCCCTGTTTGCGGGTCGGGCAGGTCTACCGGCACCAGTACCGCCGGACCGCCGTACTTGGTTACCTGAATCACGCATGTGTTTTCCCCTGATCCGTCTGGCCCGCCGGTGCCGGATCGCCGTTGACAATTTCTGTTGGCAACGTTCACCGTCGGAGACGTCGCCCGGGACAGCGGTGTAAGCAGTTCGGCGGTCCGGTTCTACGAGGCTCGTGGCCTGATCACCGCCATCCGTACCAGCAGCAACCAGCGCCGGTTCGATGACCACGCCGCCTGCCGGGTGAGAGTTGCACAGGTCGCCCAGCGGATCGGGCTCAGCATCAACGAGACCGCAACCCTGCTGGGGACCCTTGGCCCGAGTCCAACTTCGATGACTGGAAGCGGCTCCACACGGAACTGACCGCCGAAGCCCACAGACGTATTGCCGAACTTCACCAGACACTCGACGACATCAGTTTCCACCGAAAACTCTGCGAGCTTTGAGCGGCGGGGGCACCGGCGATCGGCGCGACCACGATCGGGCCGAGCGACTCGCCGTATGTCGGACCCTATTGCGGTGGGGGCTTGGGGAAGGAGTGCGGGGAATGTGTTCAGGGGGTTCCCCGCACTCCTCCCGAGGAAGGGTCAGACTCTGGCCGCTTCCTCAACCTCGGCCGGGGGTGCCGAGGTGATCTTTGGCGCCCGACGTCCGGGCATCCACCAGTTGGCGTTGCCGCACAGTTCCATCACCGCTGGGACGAGGATCATCCGGATGATCGTGGCGTCAACGAGCACGGCGACAGCCATGCCGAGACCGATCTGCTTGACCGAGACGTCGGGGCCGAGCAGGGCGGTCGTGAAGACGGCGATCATGATGGCGGCGGCGGCGGTGATGACCTTGGCGGTCCGTGCCAAGCCGCGCGTGACGGCCCTGCGGGTGTCGCCGGTGGCCTCGTACTCCTCCCGGATCCGCGAGATCAGGAAGACCTCGTAGTCCATCGACAGGCCGAACAGGAGCGGGAACATCATCATCGGCACCCAGGTCGTGATCGGCATCTCGGTGGGGAACCCGAGGACCGAGCCGAGCCATCCCCACTGCACGACCGCGACCAGCACGCCATAGGCCGCGCCGATCGACAGCAGGTTCATCACCGCGGCCTGCAGCGCGATCGTGACCGACCGGACCAGCAGGAGCAGCAGCACCAGGGACAGCACGATGACGACCCCGATCATCAGGGGCAGTCGTGAGCTGGTGTCTTCCGCGTAGTCGATCGCGCCGGCGTTCGGGCCGCCGAGGTAGACGTCTTCGCCGCCTGGCGTCGCGGGCAGCACGTCGTCGCGCAGCTCGTGCACCAGGTCCGCGGTCGCCTCGTCCTGGTACCCGGTCTTGGGGAACGCCATGAAGATGGCGGCCTGCCCGTCCTCGCTGATCCGTGGTGGAGTCGAGTAGGCGATGCCCTCGGTGTTCCGGACCGCCTCGACGACGGGGCTCAGGTCGGCGTCGCGGGAGTCGACCGCAGCGGCGAAGATGAAGGGCGCGCCGTATCCGGGGCCGAAGCCCTCCGAGAGGATCTCGTACGAGGTGTAGCTGCTCCGGTCATGGGGCTGAACGCTGGCGTCGGGCAGGCTCAGCCGCATCGACAGCGCGGGTGCGGCCAGCACCAGCAGGATCGCGGTGGCCAGGACCGCGGCGATGAGTGGCTTGCGCTGCACCACGCCGGCCCAGCGTTCGGCGGGCGTGGGGCGCTCCCGCGCCGGTATGCCGGTTGCCGCCGTCCGGCGGGTCGTCCGACGGGGGAGGCTCAGCGAATTGATCTTGAGGCCGGTGAAGCCCAGGAGCGCCGGCAGCAGGGTGACCGCGGCGCTCATCGTCACCAGCACGGTCGTCGACGCGCCGATCGCCACGCCGATCATCATCTTCTGGCCCATGGCGACCAGGCCCAGCAGCGCGATCACCACGGTCGTGCCGGCGAAAAGAACCGCGTGACCCGCAGTGGTGATGGCCTTGACCGTGGCGCTCTCGGGATCGTCGCCCTCCTGCAGGCTGTCCTTGTAGCGGGTCAGGATAAACAATGCGTAGTCGATTCCTACGCCGAGTCCGATCAGGACGGCCACGATCACCGTGAAGTCGGGCGAGGGGATCAGGTGCCCCGCGAGCTGCATCAGGGCTATGCCGCCGATTACCGCCAGCAGTGCGGTAAAGAGGGGCAGGCCCATCGCCACCAGCGACCCGAAGGCGATGAACAGGATCACCGCTGCCGCCAGGATGCCCACCGCTTCGGCCGCGCCCTGCGGGGGCGTCTCCGCCTCCTCGGCCTTTTCGCCGCCCAGCCCCAGCGTCACGCCGTCGGCGGATGCGTCCTTGACGGTGTCCACCAGAGGCTTGACCTCGGACATCGACACGTCCACATTGGTCAGCGGAATGGTCGTCCTGGCGATACGACGATCCTCCGTCACGAGGTTCTGGTCCTCGTACGGCGAGATCACCGGCCCGGTGATGGGCGAGGCGGCCAGGTCGGCGAGGACCTTCTCGATCTTCTGCCGAGCGGCGGGGTCGTCGATTCCCTTGTCCGCCTTGATCGCGAGCGTGAGCGTGTCGCCCTGCTGGTCGGGGAAGTGCTTCTCGACCAGGGCCTGGGCCTGGGCGGAGTGGGAGTCCCCGCCGGAGAACGAATTGTCGGAGGGAGCGCCGTAGCTGAAGCCGAGGAACGCCACGGCGACGACGCCGACGATCCAGCTCAGGAGCACCAGTCGACGACGCCGATAACAGAACCGGGCCAGTCCCGCCAGAGCTCCATCAGTACGTGGACTCTCGGTAGGCATCAGCTTCTCCTCATAGTTATTTAGCTTGCAGTGCAATACTCGTGTTCGGGGGTGCCCGCGTCGAGATACAGATGAAGGCACTTTTCGGATCGCGCTACCACGGGCGCGGTACTCCATCCGCAGTACAGCTCGTCGGCATTCGCCGTCGTCGAGAGGGGCTCTGTGGTTCGGGAGGCAGCCTACTGCGCAGAAAAGCATCCGAATCAGTCAATGTCTCGGTGGCTACCGCGTCAAGCTGAGTTCATTTGAGCGGACCCGGATCGGTTCCCGGACCAGCTGGTGGAACTCGCGGGAAACAGGATTGCCGTCATGTCGTAAATTGCTAGTATCCGGCTCTATGTCGCAGTCGATGTTTGAGCATTACCGCTGGTGGCGTTCTGGCGAGGGCTTTCAACTGGCTGCACCTGTCGTCAAAATCGGTCAATGTGTACTGACTGAACCGCAATTTCAGGATATCGACGTGCCGGACCGCTCGGAAATGCCCGACCGGCCCGGCGATCGGAGTGTCCGTTGTCTCCGCATCGATGTCGTGATGCTCAGGTGTCATGGTAGACGACTCGGGCGAACGTCAATCTCGCGCCGATTCATCGCCACCTGAGGCGGCATACGGAGCAGCGCTTGCGCGATCGCGCAATTTCGTACGACGCACGAGGTGTCTCGATGCTCGGCCGCTACCCTCCAGTAGCGCACGAATTCCGCGCGTCGGGGTGCTTCGGGTGGACGAGCCATGGCGACCATTCCGACCCGGCAGGCGCTCGATCCGGTCGACGGGCGCTGCGTCTGGTAGGTGTGGTGCGGCGGCCCACGGTGACTGTGCGTTCGATCAGGAACACCTGGGGCGATGCGCGGTAGGCGAGGCCGGCCGGGACGGGCTGCACCCCCCGCTGGTGCGCAGCCGCGCCGGCCTTGGTCGCCCGCACACCTCGGTGGGCAGCCCCGCCGCTGATCTAGGGCGCCAGAGTGCCGGCGGCAACATAGACCTACCCGCGAGGGGGTCGCCGTGTCCCTGTCAGCGGTCCACCAGCTCCGCCCGACTCGGCGACACGCCCCGATCACGTGCACGACAAGGGGTAGTAAGTCATGTCGGGACGGGCGAGCGATGCCCCGGCTGAAGGTGAGCGAAAGAGTAGCGGGGAGTAATGCCGTTGACGTTACTGCTCAGTTTAGTCCGATATTGGTCGCGGCTGCCCGAATGGCCACGACTTACCCCTGATGCCTGGTGGCCGGGGATGCGGCCCAAACATGATCCATGAGCGCCATTGTTTGTGGTAGCGTGATCGTGACCTATCGATTTAAAGTTTTTCCTTCAGGTGCGTGCGCATAATCTCGGGGGGATTATGACAACGGGACCGAAACTAAAGAACCAGAGGTCAGACGCGGTTCTGGCCGCCGTGTGTGTCACCAACGGGTTGGTGCCGAGGCCGCCGGGCGAGGATGCCGACGAGCGGGTCTTGCGGTACATCCTCGGGGCCGCCTTGGACCATGAGTTGATCGACTTCGCCGCCGGCGCGGGCGGGAATCCCCAGCTACTCGCCGAGTTGGCGCTCGGGCTTGCCGAGGAGGGGCTTGTTCGGGAAGTCAGTGGCGGTCGGGGAGTTAATGGCACGTTGAAACTGGTTTCGCGGCGGATTCCCCGTCGCGTCCTGGAATTTGTGGTGTGCCGGCTGAATGACCTAAGTGCGAACTGTCAGCAGTTCCTGAAGGTGGCAGCGGCATTGGGGAAATCCTTCAGACTGGAGGATGTGGCAGGATTGCTGGACAGATCTTCAGGAACATTGCTCTCTCCCTTGGATGAGGCAATGGCATCAGGATTCGTCGTCGCCGCCGAGCACCAACTCGCGTTTCAGAGCGATTTTGTTCTGCAGGCGATCATCGAGTCCATCCCCGCCCCCGCACGTGACGCCCTGCGGCGGGAGGCGATGAGTCTTTCCAGAAGACGTACCCCGGCGTACGGTCAGCGGCTATGGCTGGCCGAGCGGCCGAGCGAATCGTCCGGCACGGTCAAGGACGAAGCCGGCGGGGCGTGCTCCCGGGCGCACAGCCTGATTATGAACGGGGACGCGGCAGCCGGAGTCCGCGCGGCGGAGCGTGTTCTCGCCAGTCCGGGCATCTCTTTGGCCGCTCGGCTCGACGCGGAGGCGTCTCTTATTCTGGGTTACCACCTGCTCGGCAGGGCAGAAGCCGAGATCGCCTCCGAGCGGATCCTGCGGGAGCGAGGGGCCGGGCCGGGCGATATCGCCGCAGCGATGGCGCTGACGGCACGATCCAATGTGCTGTGGCGTACGGGGCGGTTGGCCGAGGGCCTCAAGCTCGGTCGCAACGCGGTTCGCCTCAGCGAGCATGCTCATCCGGTCTGGTGTCTTCATTCCCAACTCGCTCTGGCCGGGAAACTTGTGAGCCTTCGCGAGTTCGACGCGGCCGAGACGCTGATCGATGACGCCGAGGCCGGTCTGCGCGGACTGCCCGTACCGGTCTGGACGGCAGCGTGTGCGGCCATGCGGGCCCGGCTGTTCCTCCAGTCCGGGCGTATCGGGGACGCGCGTCGGGAGGCGGCGCTGGCGATCGCCGCGGAGGAGCGGGACGCCGTTCCCATGCTCGGACCCCTTGCCTACTCGGTGCTCAGTACCGCCTCGTTCTACATGGAGGACCTGCCCGCAGCCATCGAGTACCTGCAGCGGGCGCATACCGCCGCGGCGAGCCAGGTGGTGCTCGACTCCGTGCAGTATGCCTGGGCCGAGATGCTCATCGCGGTCAAGAAGGAAGGACCCTGGGAGGCGGCCCAGCTACTGTCCGGCAAGTACAGCCATCTGCCGACGCAGCGGAGCCTGTACATCGAGGTTCCGAGTGCCGCTGCCTTCCTGGTGCTTCTCGCGCGAGACGTGGGCGACAGCGACCTTGAGTACAGCGTTCTCCGGACGGTCGACGGTCTGGCGGAGGACAATCCGGATTTCCCGATTATTGGATTGACCGCCATGCATGCGAACGCATTGGCGAAAAGTGCCCCGGCCGCGCTCGCGCTCATCATCGTGCAGTCGCCGGATCCGATCTCAGTGGCCCTGGCGACCGAGGAACTCGCCAAGCTCTATGCGGCCAAAGCGCCGGCGGGGGCACGGCCGGTCGCGTCGACCCACTCCGAAGAGGGCACTTCGCGGCTTGCCACCCGCTGGTCCGCTCTTTCCGACATGGAGCAACGTATCGCCTATCTGGTGAGCGTGGGCTTGACGAATCGGCAGATCGCCAAACAGGTGCATCTGTCGGCGCACACGGTGAACTACCACCTCCGCAAGGTCTACAAGAAGTTGGACATCAACACCCGTGTCGAGTTGGCGAACGCGGCTGCGATGTACTCGAGCAGAGCGGCGATCTATTCGATGGACGAGGAGAAATGGGGTTCCGGCCCCGCCGACGGTCGGGCCGGCTGATAGTCGGAAGAACCGCAGAGGACCATTTATCGGCTCCGCCGGCTGATCTGATCAGCCGGCGGACTGGCCCTACCGGGTACCACCTGATCGCTGTGTCGAGACCCTGGGTGAAACGGCCTCGTGGGCGATGAAATGCCTGGTCAGTTCGACGCGGCTGTTGATCTTTAGCTTCGAGAACACCCGCCGGAGATGGCTGTCGACGGTGTGCGGCGACAGGAACAGTGCGCTCGCCGCCTCCCTGTTGGTCCTGCCGTCGATGATCGCCCGGATGACGCGAAGCTCTGCGCTCGTCAGACTTTCCCAGCCCGACTTGGGCCGCTCGGCATCCAGCCGACGGACATTGTGCGCGTCGAGATGACGCAGTTTTTCCCGCACCCGGTCCACGTCACCCTGCGCGCCGCATTCCAGATAGAGATCCACGGCGGAGGCGAGTAGCCGGGCCGCTCGGGCCTTGTCCCGCAGGCTCTGCTCCACCCGCGCCGCGTCCTCGAGCGCGGTCGCCGCCGCCAGCGGACGTCCGGCTAATCGGTGAATATCCGCGGCGCGGTGCAGAGCGACCGGGTCGTTGCGCAGGACGCCCTCGGCGTGCTCGGCGCCCCCCGCCAGCGACTGCACCACCGGGTTGCGCTGGGCGATCCGCCGGGCGAACTCGGCCGCCCGTTCGGCCTCCGAGCCGAGGCCCGCCCGCTTGGCCTGAAGGATGAGCGTCGCCGCAGCCGTCGGAGCTTCGATGAAGAGCAGGGGGTCGGGTACGACGTGCCCCTCGCTGTTGATCAGGGTCTGGACTGCCATCGCTGGACGCCCACTGACCGCGTGGAACTGCGCGAACGCCCAGTTCAGCCGAGCCTTGTCGGCTGTCGCGTCACCGGTCATCAACCGTTCGGTCATGCGCAGCTGGGTACTGGCGGTGGCGAGATCACCCTGATGCATGCTGATGTGGGCCAGCACGAGGCGCGCGGGTACGGAGTCTGCCGACGCCGACCGCTCGGCCGGACGAAGCGCGGCCTCGGCCTCGAGCCGGGCTTCCTCGAGTCGACCTGCCGCAACCAGGAGTTCGGCGCGGTGGCCGTGCCACAGGGACTCCGACCAGGCCGCTCCGAGATTGTCCGCGTCCTGCTCGACGGTGGCGAGGACGGATGTCGCCTCTTCGAACTGATCGGCCGCGAGGAGGGCCCGGACCAGCCACGTCCAGAGCGGGCGCTCAGTGGTGTCGCGGGAGTACGGGGCCGGGGGCTGCGTGCGCCACGGTGCTGTGACGCCGCCGGGCACGTCGCTCATGCGGTTCGTGGTGTCCTCGAGCGCCCGATTCAATTTGGCCCGATCCAGCTCACAGACGTCCTGTCGGGCCAGGGTTCGCTGAAGAAGCTCGACCGTCATACCGTGGCTGGCGGCGTCCCGCAGTCCCTGCCCCAGCTCGAGTACGAGGTGCGCTTCGGTCGCCGCCTCGATACCAGGGCGAAGGGCCACGTCCGCGAGGCGGCAGGCTTCGGCGCACTTTCCCGCCGTGGCAAGCAGGCGCAGGGCACGTGCCAGCGTTCGTGGCGCTTCGTCAAATGTTCGCTCCAGCTGGGCGATGGCCCGAGCCGCCATGTCGTCGCCACGTCCTCGCTCCCGTGGCAGCGGCGGAGCGGAGGGCGTCACGACCGGGGGGAGTGGCACCAGCCACACGGAATGGGCTTTCGCGACGTTGGGTGGGGAAGGGGTGGCCGCGGGAGTGGACACGGTGCCGGGCTCCCGTTCCTGGAACGGGGCGTACTGCAGCGCCTCTCCGATCACCTGCTGCGCGAACGTCAGCTTTGTGCCATCGCGTCGCATCAGGCCGACCTGTACGGCCTCGTCGGCGCCGCAGGACAGCTCGTGAGCCGGCTCGCCGAGCAAGGTCGCCACCTCCTCGACCGTAAACGTCTGGCCGATCCTCCGGCCGTTGACCAGCAGTCGCCGAACCTCGGGCGACATCTCGTCCAGCAGGCTGGCGACAGCGGTGAAAACGCCTTTGGGCAGACGGTCGGACACCACCGAAGCCGCGCCGTCCGCGATGATCATCTGTCCCGCTTTGGTGAGCGCGCTGAAGACGTTCTCCATCAGCCACGGGTTGCCTCCGCAGCGGGCCGCCCAGCTGAGCATGGATGCGTCCGGTTTGGCGCCGAGGATGCCGGTGCAGAACTCGGTTACCGCCGCGCCGTCCAGGGGCCCCAGGTGAAGCCGCACCGCGACGTGCTCGACCAGCCAGTCGACGGCGTGCTGGGCGAGGGACCGGATGGGAACCGGTCGGCGTGCGAGCAGCCACAGCACCGGTGACGCGGCCAGCGACTGCACGAGCCCCCGCAGGGCCAGGGCGCTGACGTCGTCGAGCCGCTGGGCATCGTCCAGGACGATTGCCACGGGATGTCTGCGCGCGGCGCTCTTGACCAGTTCGCCGACACGATCCATCAACCAGAAGGGGTTCCTGTCCGGGCGGGCCAGCTCATCGAAGTCGACTTCACCCGGTATCACGTGACGCAGGAAGTTGATGAGCAGATGTACGGGGATCGGCTGATCGGTGACGCTCACTCGGCCGGCGACCACGGTCAGGCCGCGCTCGGCCGCCTCCAGGGCCGTGGCCTTCAGCAGGTGGGTCTTGCCGACACCGAACGGCCCGTCGACGATGACGCAACTGCTCGACCCCCGCAGGGTGGCGTCCAGACGGCTACCCAACGAGGACAGTGCGTGCTCACGCCCTACCAGTGAACTCATGCTTACCGCTCCGTGTCTCTCTGGAGAATCGTCCGACGCGTGTCCGGGGCATGGCCGTCATCGCGGTGCCTCGACTGTCCGACCGGACAGTCGAGCACCTGATGTCGGAAGAGCTAACTCAGTTATACGGGATCTGCGGTGGGACGGCGCAAATACGTGTATCAGCGTGCACTACTCGCGTGAGTAGTGTGCAGGACGACGCGGTGAGATTACTGTCAGGCTATGCCGACTCGACGTTGAGCCGTGCAGACCGCGGATGCGCTGGTACCGAAATCGCATTGCCTTCGGGTCGATGCGCGCGTCCGGAATGGAATAGGTCAGAGTTCCCGCGCTTGAACTGACGCGTTCTCAAGGAATTAGTGCGAGATTGGGATGCAGGGGGTGATCGCGTCACGCCACTCGGGATAGCTCGACTGCCGATTCAGGTCCCTTCCGGATGACCGAGATCCCTTTGCCTTGCATTGTCAAATGGCCTCACCCGAAGACGGACCATCCCATCGGGACTCTGCTCTCGGATGTCCACGAACGCCGCTGTGGACCCGCGAAGCCACCACAGCGGGATGAGCGGGGCGCCACCTGACCAGGGGATCGATACCCCGTAGGGCGGCGCATCCCGTGAGGCTAGTCGTCACGCGGCGGCTGACCGTCGTACGGACCACGACCACACGCGACGGTCGGCGACGGCAACGGGCCTGCCCACGTCCACGGTGGACACGTCATTTGCCACGGCGGCAGCGGTGCGGTTTGCGGTCGACGCGAAGCCGGTGTGCTCGGCTACAGTGCGCTCATGAGGACTGGACTCTCCGATGTCTGGAACCGGATCAAGAGTTGGATCATCGCGGTTGGCGTGGCGGCAGCGCTGCTGATCACCGCGTTGGCGGGGGAACACTCCACCACGGGCCTCAAACTGCTCGGCTACGCGCTCGTGGTGACGAGCGGCCTGGCGCTGGCGGCCATCAACCGGGCTCCGATTCCCGTCCTGATTCTCACGGGGCTGTGCGTGGTGGGCTACAACGCGATCGGTTTCGCGGTGCCCGCCGTCGCGTACCTGATCGCGGTGTACGCCGCCGTACGGTCTGGGCACCGGATCGACACGCTGGTGGTGAGCGTGATTGTGATGACCGTTCTTCCGCTCGCGATCATGGCCTCCCCCGAGGGTGCTGCGAAGGAACCGGTCGCACAGGCCCGCGGTGTCCTCGAATTGGCCTGGCTGATCGCTGCGGCTGCCGCGGGTGAGGCGCTGCGGCAGGCCGAGCGGCGGGCGGACGAGGCCGAGCGCACCCGCGAGGAAACCGCGCGGCTGCGTGCGACCCAGGAACGGCTGCACATCGCACGGGAGCTGCACGATTCGCTCACCCACCAGATCTCGATCATCAAGGTGCAGGCCGAAGTCGCGGTCCACCTGGCCCGCAAGCGTGGCGAACAGGTATCGGAGTCCCTGCTGGCCATCCAGGAGGCCGGCCGTGAGGCTACCCGGGAGCTGCGGGCGACCCTGGAGACGCTGCGCGACGCCAGCAAGTCGCCGTCACATGGGCTCGATCACCTTCCGGAACTGCTGGCGGGGGCCCATGGGATCGGCCTGAGCACGACGCTGACGATCGAAGGAGAACGGCAGGACGTGCCGGACGCGGTGGACCGGACCGTTTACCGGATCGTCCAGGAGTCGCTCACCAACACCGCCCGCCACGCCGCCGCTGCAAGCGCGTCGATCCGGATCGACTACCTTCCAGACGCCATCGCCATCCGGATCGATGACGACGGAACGGCCAAGCCCAGCTCTGCCCCGGTGCACGGAGTCGGGCTGCTGGGGATGCGCGAACGCGTCACTGCCCTGGGTGGCAGCCTGCGCGCGGAACCGCGTACCGAGGGCGGATTCACCGTCCAGGCCGAACTCCCGGTGGCGCGAATTTCATGATCCGTGTCCTGTTGGTCGACGACCAGCCGCTCCTTCGCAGCGGCTTCCGCGCGCTTCTCGACGCCGAAGACGACATCGAGGTGGTGGCCGAGGGCGCCAACGGCAGGGAGGGGCTGGCCCTCGCCAGGGAGTGCCTGCCCGACCTCGCCCTGATCGACATCCAGATGCCGGTCATGGACGGCATCGAGGCGACCAAGCAGATCGTCGCGGACCCGGACCTGGCCGGGGTGCGAGTGGTCATTCTGACCAACTACGGCTCGGATGAATACGTCTTCAAAGCGCTGCGCAGCGGTGCCGCCGGGTTCCTGGTCAAGGACATCGTGCCGGACGACCTCCTGCACGCCGTTCGCGTCGCCGCGCGGGGTGACGCCCTGCTCGCACCGTCGATCACCAGAATGCTGATCAGCCGGTACGTCGCACAGCCGCCCGGCGCGGAGGTCAGCCCGGGGATGGAGGAGCTGACCAACCGCGAACGCGAGGCCGTCGTCCTGGCGGCGCGGGGCCTGTCCAACGATGAGATCGCCGACCATATGGTGATCAGCCCACTGACCGCGAAGACCCATGTCAATCGGGCTATGACGAAGCTCCGGGCTCGCGACCGCGCCCAGCTCGTGGTCTTCGCCTACGAATCCGGCCTAGTGAGTCCCGTGCACCGCTGACCGGTCGGGAGGCCGAATGCAAGTCGGGTCGCGATGCTGCGGCGGTGGTATGTGGCTGCTGCGAATGCAGCAGTGCCCCGGGGTGCGTACCGCCCCGGCAGTAGATCAATTGTCTCCTTCCGCATGACGACCAGTGACCCCTTCGGTGCCTACGCTGACGCAGGTACGTCTGTTCGGCAGCCGAAGGGATCCTCGATGGGGCTGGCCGGTTTGGTCGTCGGCGTGCCGGCTGTCGCCCGCTCCCGCCGCACCGCCTGACCGGCAAGACAGACCCGAACACCCCTGCGGCTCAACCCACCTGAAGGGACTCCCATGCGTAAAGCGTTCGTCGGGCTGGCGGCGTTGTTAATGTTCGCGATTTTCGTGCTGTTCTTCCTGGCCGGCAACGGTGCGTTCAACAGCGCGCCCAATGACGAGGCATTCCGGCCCCACCGCATGCTGGGGATGGGCACGGTTTTCCTCGCCGTGGTGTTGGCGGTGGTCGCCGCGGTGGGACGGATGCCCGGTCAGATCATCGGCCTCACCGCCCTGGTCGCCGGCCTCGGCATCCTGCAGCCCGTGATCGTGGTCATCTCGAAGGCATTCGGGGACTCGGGAAGCACTACGACCGCCGGACAGTTCGTGTTCGGCCTGCACGCGGTCAACGGGCTGATCATGATGGCCGTGCTCCACACGATCATGCAGAAGGTGGGAGGCCGCAAAGCGACGACGCCCGCCACCACGGCTGCTGGCTCGGTGCGATCGGTATCATGAGTACGCTCCACTGGATCCTTTTCGACTACGTCGTAGCGCTGCTGGGTGTCGCCTCCTGGCTCGCGGCCGGTGTCACGGCGGCCCTCCGGCGCTATCGGCTCGCGTTCGGCCTGCTCGTCGGAGCGGTCCTGGTAACGCTCGCCCGGGTGGCCACCGTGGCGGCGCTGTCCGGCCGGGGCTGGTGGTTCGTGCAGGAGAAGGTGCTGCTGGGCCTTCCCATGCTGGGCGCCGCGGGGCTGGCCGCCGTGCTTTTCACCGGGCCCTGGTTGCGTACGGCGCACCGGACCCCCGGCGAGAGTCTGCCCGCCGGCGGCCTCGTCGCGCTGCTCACGGCGGGATACGCCGCGCTGGCCGGCGTGATGGTGACGTTCTTCGCGGGCTTTCCCCTCACCTGGAGCACCGCGCTGATCGCCGTCTCGTTGGTCTGCGCGGGCGCACTCCTGACCATGCGGGTGATCACGACACCGACCGGAGAGCAGACCGACGCCAGTTCCCCGGACAGCAGCCGAGTGCCGGGACCGCGACGTCCCACGGAGCTCTCCCGCCGCAGGTTCCTCGGCGTGGCCGGCGGGGCGGTCGCGGTCGGATCAGGGGCCACCGGTGTCGGTCTGCTGTTCCGGGATCCCGAGGGCGTGGTCACCGGGGGAGGCCCAGCACCTGCCTCCGGGTCCACCGCGACGGTCTCGGTGGCTGATCTGCGAGGGCCCCGCGTCCCGGTGCCGGGCGGCGCCACCCGGCGGCACACACTCACCGCCAGGACCGCCAACGTGAGCCTCGCGTCGGGAGGCGAGGTCCACGCGTGGACCTACGATGGCCGGCTGCCCGGCACGGCGATCACCGCGACCGAAGGTGATCTCATCGAGGTGACGCTTCGCAACACCGACATCGACGACGGTGTCACCGTGCATTGGCACGGGTACGACGTGCCGTGCGGCGAGGACGGTGCGCCGGGCGCCACACAGCACGCGGTGAAACCGGGCGGCGAGTTCGTCTACCGGTTCCAGGCCGATCAGGTGGGAACGTACTGGTATCACACGCACCAGGTATCGCACCCCGGAGTGCGCAAGGGGCTGTACGGGACCCTCGTTGTGAGTCCGCGAGGGGGACAGCCGGCGGAAGAGCTGGACCTGACGCTGCCCGTGCACACCTTCGACGACGTCGCGGTTATCGGGGACCAGGCCGATCGCACCGTCCACACCGCCCGTCCGGGCGCGCTGGTGCGACTGCGAATGATCAACACCGACTCGGATCCGCACTGGTTCGCGCTGACCGACACGCCGTTCCGGGTGGTGGCAGTTGACGGCCGCGATCTGCACCGGCCGGGCGAGCTGCGTGAGGTCGGGCTCCGCATACCCGCCGGCGGGCGGTACGACGCGGTCCTGACCATGCCGGAGACGCCGGTGGCACTCGTGCTCGACAACGGCTACGCCAAGGGCTTGCTGCTGCGCCCGACCGGCTACGCCGGGAACGATCCGGCCCGGCCGGAGACCTCCGACTGGCCCGAGCTCGACTTGCTGCACTACGGCGAGCCTGCGGTCGTACCGTTCGACACCGACAACGCCGATCGGCATTTCACGCTCGTCCTGGACCGCTCCCTGGCCATGGTCGACGGCCGCCCGACCTTCGCCCAGACCGTCGACGGTCGCGGGCATCCTTCGGTCCCCGACCAGCTCGTCGCCGAGGGGGACGTCGTCCGCTTCACGGTGGTCAACCGGAGCCTCGAGACTCACCCTTGGCACCTGCACGGCCATTCCGTGCTGGTTCTCTCCAGGGACGGAGAGCGTTCCTCCGGAAGCCCACTGTGGGTGGACACCTTCGATGTGCGGCCGGGAGAGGTCTGGGAGGTGGCGTTCCGCGCCAACAACCCGGGTGTCTGGATGAACCACTGCCACAACCTGCCGCATCAGGAGCAGGGCATGATGCTGCGGCTCGTCTACGACGGTGTGAGTACTCCCTTCGCAGGCGGCAGCCACGCTCACTGACGTGCCGGCCCGAGGGTCGGCGGGCTGTCCTCGCATGACCGGAACCGAGGGCAGCCTGACACCTTGGGTGACGAGGGCGAGCTGCCCCCTGTGCGGTGGCTGGGGTGATGTGCCTTGGTGGAGCAGATGAAGCACTGGCAAGACGGTTGATGTGGATAGCCCGACGGTGCCGGACGCATCGCCCGGCGTTGCCGGACCGGCCGGGGCATCGCATGACCGCCTAGTGGTGACGCGCGCCGACACGTGTATCAGCGGCGGCGGCGCTCTGCGCTTCCTTGAGTAGCGAGACGAGTAGGTCGCTGAGGATCTGCGGGCCGTGCTGGGTGAGGATGGATTCGAGATGGAACTGCACGGACCGGAATCCCGCGCCGCGCAGGGCGTGCACCTCGCCCGTCTCCGGGGTTCGGCTCACCTGCACGGGCTTGCCCTTCCCTCGTGAGATGACGCCGTGTGCGGAACGGGCGGTGTAGGTGTTGTAGAAGCCCACGAGTTCGGACCGGCCAAACAGGTCGACGCGCATCTGGACGCCCTGGTTGGGCACCGTGCGCCGTACGAGGTCGAGGCCCAACTCGGCGGCGAGGACCTGGTGGCCCAGGCAGATGGACAGGAACGGGACCGCGCCGGCGAGCAGGTCACGGGTGAGCGTGCGGAGCGTGTTCATGCGCGGGTCTGTCATGTCGCTGGGGTCGCCGGGGCCGGGACCGACGATGACGAGGTCGTAGCCCTCCAGTTGCAGCGGACTGTCGTATCGGGTGATCGTGGTCCGGAGGCCGAGGGATCGCAGCTGATGGCCGAGCATTCCCATGAAGGTGTCCTCGTTGTCGACGACCAGGACGCGCCGACCGTCCAACTCCGGTTCCGGGCTCGTCCGGTGTGCCCCGTCGAGCCAGAATCGCGACAGCGTGGAGTTGCGGCTCTGCAACGCCAGCCGTACCCGGGGATGGGTGGACGGCGACGGGTGCGCCCCCGTGACAGCGGGCTCGCCCGCGGCGCCGTCGCCGTCGAGCGTGAGGCCGAGCGCTTCGAGCATGCCCGCGGCCTTGGCCTGCGTCTCGGCGATCTCGGACTCGGGCTTGGAGTCACGGACCAGGGTGGCGCCGACGCCCAGGCGCAGCTTGCCGTTGTTGCCGACCTCGGCGGTGCGGATCATGATCGCTGAGTCGAGCGTGCGGCTGCCCATCGCGTCACGGCCAATCAGTGCGAGAACGCCGCCGTAGTATCCGCGCCCGGTCGTCTCATGTCGGGTGATGACCCGGAAGGCGTTCTCGAGCGGACTGCCGGTGACGGTCGGCGCGAGCAGGGTCTCCCGCAGCACGTCGCGTACGTCGAGGTCGCTCTGACCGGTCAAGGTATACTCAGAGTGAGTGAGGCGTGCCATCTCTTTGAGAAACGGGCCGTGCACCCGACCGCCGGAGGTGCACATACGCGCCATCATTTTCAGTTCTTCGTCGACGACCATATACAGTTCGTTGGCCTCTTTCGGGTCATTCAGAAACTGCAGTAAACCGGAAATTTCCGGCCCGGTCGAGGGGTGCCGGTAGGTCCCGCTGATGGGGTTCATCGAGATGGTGCCGCCTGCCATGCTGACGTGCCGCTCCGGCGATGCGCCGATGAATGTCCCCGCGCCGGTGTGGAACAGGAACGTCCAGTACGAACCCAGCTCCCCGGTCAGCAGCCGCCGAAAGATCGCCAGCTCCGTGCGGGCCGAACAGTCGTCCAGCCGCGCGGCGAAGGATCGCCTGATGACGAAGTTGGATCCGGCGCCCTGTCCGATCTCATCACCCACCACGCGCTTGACGATCGCCGCGTAGTCCTCGTCGCTGGCGTCGAATCCGGCGTCGGACACGCGCACCTTCTGCTCGGGCAGGCCAGCCAGGGCCTGATCGAGGCTGAGTTCGGCTTGCTCGTGGATCCGCATGGCAAGCAGGGGCGCATGGTCGTCGTGGCAGTCGAACCCACGTTCGGTGACCTGCCGGTACGGGACCGCCACAAGCAGGTCGTGCCGGGCGCCACTCGCCGGGTCGCCGGGTAGGGGCAGCTCGGCGAGGCTGCCCACGTCGTGGACGTCGCCGGTCAGGACCTCCACGCGCGCGTCTCTGGCCGGGTCGGGCCGATACAGCAGGGCGAAGGCGCGCCCGTCCTCGCCGAGGCCGGCCAGAGCATCCGGGGGCCCGGCCATGCTCGAATGCGTCCCGTCCATATTGCTCCCCTTCGCATGAGATCAGATCACCCCTCTCGATACTGCGGCGGCGAAAGGCGTAGCACATGACGTGACGCCACGATCCCGTATTCCCGGTAACGTGCGGCCGGTATGGCGTGAACAGATGAATGCAGCACCACTACTCGAGCGGGTAGTGGTCGGGCAAATGCATCGCCATTACCGTCGACGGCATTACCGGCTCAACGAGGGCGGTGAACATGGCTGTGAATGTGCTGGTCCAGAAAAGCGGCGGTACTTCTGCGCGGACTCTCGACCGCGCTCGTCACGCCGCCCTGCGTATCGCCGCGGCGCCCCGGCGTGGGTCGTCCGCGGTCGTCTGGGCGGGCGGCCGTAGGGCCGGTGACCTGCTGGGGCTGGCGGCCGACGTCGGTACTGCGGGTCCGTCCCGGGAGCTGGATCAGTAGCGGTGAACGACCCACGACGCCAGGGACCCTGATCCCACGTGAGGCGCTGACGAGCATGCCTGAGGTGGTCAAGCCGTGCAGCCTGTTCAGGCACGACGAGGACTGGGACAAGCGCTCCTCTACTACTGACGGGAACGACATGCCTCAGATACGGGTGGCTGTGGCCGGGGCCGGAATCGCCGGCCTTGCCCTGGCCGCCGCCCTTCGCCGGGCCGGAATCGACTGCCACGTCTACGAGCAGGCGGAGCACCTGACCGAGGTGGGCGCGGGAGTGCAGGTGGCGCCCAATGCCACCCGGCTGCTGCATCAGCTCGGCCTGCGCGATCGCCTGCGCGGCGTTGCGGTCGCGCCGCAGGCGATCGAGATGCGCCGCTGGGACGACGGCAGGCGGCTGCAACGCACCCCGCTGGGTAGTCTGTGCCGCAGCCGCTTCGGGGCGCCCTACTACACCATGCGCCGCGCGGACCTGCTTACCAGCCTGCTCTCCGTCGTGCCGCCTGACCGGGTGCACCTCGGCGCCCGCCTTGCCGCCGTGACGCAGAGCGCCGACGAGGCGCGGCTGCACCTGTCTGACGGTCCGACGGTCGCGGCGGACCTGGTCGTGGGGGCCGACGGCATTCATTCGATCGCACGTGAGCAGATCGTGGCCGATCGGCCGCGCCACTCCGGGCAGACGGTCTACCGGGGACTGGTGCCGGTCGAGCGGGTGCGCTTTCTGCTCACCGAGATCCGGGTGCAGTCGTGGCTCGGACCGGACCAACACCTCGTGTGCTACCCGGTGTCGTCGGGTCGGCAGGTGAGCTTCGAGGCGACCATGCCCGCCTCGGACAGGCGAGAGGAGTCGTGGTCGGCGCGGGGCGACGTCGCCCCGCTCGCCGCGGCGTACGCGGGCTGGCATCCGGACGTGACACGGGTGATCGACGCGGCGGAGACAATCAGCAGGTCGGCGCTGCACGATCGGGAGAGCATCGAGCGGCTCAGCTCGGGACGGGTGGCCGTCATCGGCGACGCCGCGCATCCGATGGCGCCGATCCAGGCGCAGGGCGCGAACCAGGCGATCGAGGATGCCGTGGTGCTCGCGGCGTGTCTGGCCGACGCGCGCCCGGGCGACCTGAGCGCGGCCTTGCGCCGCTACGAAGGTATCCGCCTTCCCCGGACGACGCGGATCCAGCAACAGTCCCGTGCCAACGCGGAGACATTCCACCTCGTCAACGGGCAAGCGCGGCATCGCCGCGACACCTCCGCCCAGACCGCATCCGGTCTGGACCGGCATGAATGGCTCTTCGGGTACGACGCCGAGCAGGCAACTACGACCAGCGGGAGCGCATGATGGAACTGACCGGAATCGAGTCGACGGTCGCACTGGTCACCGGTGCGGCGCAGGGCATCGGTGCCGCCGTGGCGGGCCTCCTGGCGGGCGCGGGGGCGCACGTCGCGGCCGTCGACCGCAACGCCGAGGCGCTCGACACCGTTTTGACCAAGATCGAGGCGGAGGGTGATTCGGTCCGCGGCTACCTCGTCGACGTGCGCGACAGCGAGGCCGTGGACGCGCTCGTGGGGCGCGTCGAGGACGAGCTCGGGCCCATCGGCGTCCTGGTCAACGCGGCCGGCGTCCTGCACACCGGCAGGGTGGTCGAGCTGTCGGACCAGCAGTGGAGCGAGACCTTCTCGATCAACGCGGGCGGGGTGTTCCACCTGTCCCGGGCGGTGGCCCGCCGAATGATCGGCCGCCGACGGGGTGCGATCGTGACGATCGCATCCAACGCCGCCGGCGTGCCGCGCACGGAGATGGCCGCGTACGCCGCCTCGAAGGCCGCGTCGGCCCAGTTCACCCGATGTCTGGGGCTGGAGCTCTCCGACTACGGCATCCGGTGCAACGTCGTCTCGCCGGGCTCGACCGACACACCCATGCTGCGCGCGATGCTCGGCGAGGCCGGTGATCCGCGGCAGGTGGTCGAGGGCTCGCCGGCCGCGTACCGCGTCGGTATTCCGCTTCGAAAGCTGGCCCAGCCGCGGGACGTGGCCGAAGCGGTCGCGTATCTCGTGTCGGACCAGGCCGGTCACGTCACGATGCACGACCTGTACGTGGACGGCGGCGCGGCCCTGCACGTATGACGTCGTCGGATGCCGAATAGGAGACGAACCATGGTCATGACCCCGATCGCGGCGTACCCCATGCCCGGTGACAGCGATCTGCCGAGTGCGGCGATGCCCTGGCGTCCGGATCCGGACCGGGCCGCCGTGCTGGTGCACGACATGCAGCGCTACTTCCTACGCCCGTTCCCGGCCGGGCAGTCCCCGCTCACCGACCTGCTCGCCAATGTCATGAAGCTGCTCGCGGCGGCCCGCGCGGCCCGGGTGCCGGTGCTGTACACGGCACAGCCGGGTGGGATGAGCCGTCGCGACCGCGGGCTGCTGCACGACCTCTGGGGTCCCGGCATGAGCAGCGCGGAGGCCGATCGCGGCATCGCCGACGACGTCGCCCCAGAGCCGGGCGACACGGTGCTGACCAAGTGGCGCTACAGCGCGTTCTTCCGCAGCGACCTGGAGGAACGACTGCGGGGGTCGGGCCGGGATCAGATCATCGTCTGCGGCGTCTACGCGCACATGGGGTGCCTCATTACCGCCAGCGACGCGTTCAGCCGCGACATCCAGCCGTTCCTCGTGTCGGATGCGTTGGCCGACCTGTCGCTCGACGACCATCTCATGGCGCTTCGGTACGCGGCGGATCGTTGCGCGGTACCGCTGACCACGGCGCACGTGCTGGCCGCGCTGGAGAGCTAGTGCCCCGTTTCACCAACGTTCGCGGGGTTTGTCGGTGGTGGTGTGGATCCTCGCCGTGGGTGTGGTCACCAGGCGGCTCGATGACGCGAACGCGCCATACCCGCTCTCCCGGACGCGGATTCCCAGCCCATTCAATGCCGCTCTCGGCAACGCAAAGACGTGATGCGCACACACCGGCGGCTGGGCCACGCTATCCGCGCACACCCCTCGACCGGGAGGTTAGCGCCGGCGCGACCGGGCCGTCGCCGGGCTCGTCTGGCGATCGGCTCGCGGCCTGCCGCGGCTCCCGCAGGCCCGTCTCGCTGATCTCTTGTGTGGAGGACAGATGCAGCAACCCAGCTCTACGGCGGACTTCGCCCCACTCGGTCCGTGGCAGGGCATGCCGGCGGCTCAACAACCGGACTGGCAGGACCACCCCGCGTACCACGAGGTCTGTCATTCGCTTTCCTCAGCGCCACCCCTGGTGACGACCGAGGAGATTTGGCAGCTGCGGGAGTCGCTGTCGACACTGGCCCCCACCGGCACTTTTTTGCTGCAGGTCGGCGACTGCGCCGAGAGCTTCTACGAGTGCACGCCCCGGCACACCTCAGACAAACTCGAAATCATCGACCGGCTGGGGGACAGGCTTGGTGAGCTCACCGGTCAGAGTGTCATCCGTGTCGGCCGGATGGCCGGACAGTTCGCCAAGCCCCGATCGCAGGCCATGGAGTGGCACGACGCGCTCCGCATCCCCTCCTTTCGAGGGCACATGATCAATTCGGACATCGCCGGGTCGAGGACCCGCAGAGCCGACCCGCGGCGCATGGTCTGGGCCTACGAGGCCAGCGACGCGGTACAGCGGGTGATGCGGAACTACCGCCAGGGAAACGGACGTACGGCGACGACGGAGGGCCCATGGTCGAGCCACGAGGCGCTGGTGGTCGACTACGAGTCCCGGCTGATCCGCAGCGCCCCGGACACCGACGACCTGTACCTGGGCTCGACCCACCTGCCCTGGGTGGGTGAGCGGACCCGCGAGCCGGCCGCGGCCCATGTCGCCATGCTCTCCTCCGTCGTCAATCCGGTGGGATGCAAGATCGGACCGGACGCCGACCCCGATGATGTCCTGCAGGTGTGCGAGGCGCTCGACCCGCGGCGCGAGCCGGGCCGCCTCGTCCTGATACCCCGGATGGGTCGGGACCGGATCCAGGAGGCCCTGCCATCCATAGTCCGCCGTGTGGTGAACGCGGGACACCCGGTGGTCTGGTTGAGCGACCCCATGCACGGCAACACCGTGAAAGCCTCGAACGGCCTGAAGACACGCCACCTCACCGACGTGATCACCGAGGCGCTGCGCTTTCGTGACATCATAGGGCAGAACGGGCAGCACGCCGCCGGCCTCCACATCGAGGTCGCGGCGGACGATGTGACGGAATGTATCGGTGGATCCGTGGAGAACGAGGACCAACTGCAGCGTCACTACACCTCACTGTGCGATCCGCGGCTCAACCCCGGCCAGGCCACCGAACTCATCGAGGCATGGGCCAAGGGAACGGCGATGGGTCGTTGCTGACCGGGCCGGTACCCGCATCCCTGGAAAGAACCCCTACGCACCGGTCCTGCGCCGCGAGCGGAACGCCGCGACCGTAGCCTGGTGTGGAGTGACGGTTGGTCAGTCCGGCTGCTGGCGGGCGGCATAGGCCCGTACCTTGGCCCGGTTACCGCAACTGGCCATGCTGCACCAGCGACGCCGGCCCCGCCGGTCGAGGAAGAGCCATCCGCATTCGACGGCCGGGCAGGCGCGTACCTCGGTGCGGGCGGGGGTGCTGAGCAGGTCGGCGGCGGTCCGGGCACCGGCCAGCAGCGGCAGCAGCAGGCCGACGTCGTCGGGCAGTGTCCAGCGGGCGAGTCCGTCCTGGTCCGACTCCATCACGGCCACAGCGGCGGCTCGCTGTGCCTGCTCGGCAAGCCAACGAAATAGGCGTTGTGCTGGACATGATCGCCCACCAGTTCGCGCACCGCCGTAACGACCATGGCCGCCAGGTCCATCGCCGGAGCGGGGGCCAGGATACCGATGTGCTCCAGCAGAGCCCGCGACGCCGAGAACCCGACATCGAGCAGGGCGCTGTTCTGGATGATCAGCTTCTCGAGCACGTGGTTCCCCGTCCCGGTCAACTCCGGCTACTGCCGGCCCGCAGCCGCGGCACAGTGGGCCGGAGGCATCACCATGCGAACCGCGTCGCCACCATCGCTGGTGATCCTCTACCGCTGCGTTTGAGCAGGTCACGGGCGCGAGGAGGTGCTCGATGAACCTCGTCGAAGCGCAATCTGGCGCGGTCAGCGTCTCAAGCCGCAGCGTCGCGAGGCTCGAAACTGACATTGAGACTTACACCCAACCGCTCCAACACCGGCAAGGCCGGCACGGTCCCGCCCACCTCCAATCGAGCGACGGCCGACTCCTGAACGAACACCAGCCCCGCCCGGCCAGCACCGCCATCGGCACCGCCCTGGCCGCCGTCAGCACCAGCGCTGCGGCGAGCAGCACGAGTGCGGGCCTGGCGCGACGCAGCGCCGCGGTCACGCCTGCGGCCGACCACGCGACGACGCCCAGCAGCGTGCAGGCGTGGTCCAGGACAATCAACGCGGCTGTGGTCATGACGCCGTTCGGCTGAGCTCGGCGCGCCGCCACGCGATCTGGAGCGACTGCTGCGCGACCCACACGGTCACGCCGAAGATCGCCAGCGCGTTCATCGCGTGCAGGCCGAAGACGATGTGCCCCGCCGCATCCTCCCCAAAGGACTTGGCGAGTGCCCGGATCATCCCCTGGACGAGCGTCAGCCCGGCGATCAGGGCCACCATGCCGATGAGCCGTCCGGGCATCCGGGCGAGCGCGGCGACGACCACGCACACGACGGCGAACAGGAAGATCGCGTTCCCGAGCACGCGGTGGGGCATGAATGCCTCCTCGTCGGGCACGTGCATGAACGCGCCGCTGGCGGCTAGGTAGAACACCGCGACCTCGGCGAGTAGCAGCAGCGACGTCAGGCCCGCGAGGAGCTTTTTCATGTCGCTGAGCGTAAGCCGAATGTGTCATTGGCGCAGGCCCGTCGGGTCTGATCGTGATAAAGGATCAGGTTCCCCTTCGGACCGGACACCCTAGGCCGTGTCCCATAGGCGGTCCAAGCCATTCATTGATCGCAACGATGTGGAGGCTGGCCTGGTAGCGGACGGCGAGCTTGTCGTACCGGGTCGCGAACGCGCGGTGGCGTTTCAGGCGGTTGATACCGCACTCCACAGCGTGCCGCTGCTTGTAGCTCTCGGGGTCGAAAGTCGGTGGTCTGCCGCCCTTCGACCTCTTCTTCCGCCGGTTCGCGGCCTGGTCGACCTTGATCGGGATGGTGGCCTGGATCCCACGTCGACGTAGGTGATCACGGTTGGCCTTGGAGCTGTACGCCTTGTCGGCCAGGACCCGGTCCGGTCTGCATCGTGGCCGTCCACCGCCCGGGCGTGGCACCCGGGATACCAGCCAGGACCGGGATGAACTGAGGGCTGTCATCCCGGTGGCCAGCGGTGAGCAGCATGGTGAGGGGGCTTTTCGCATGAGCTTCCCCCGCTTTGATGGAGCGGTGGTTACCTGCTGCCGGTTGGTGCAGGGGTGGTGGTAGGTGGCTCGGTCAGGCTGGTCTGTTGGTGGTGCCAGGCGGTCTCGTATTCGTCGGGGCTGAGGTCGCCCAGTTCTTTTTGGATGCGGCGGGTGTTGTACCAGCCGTAATGGCAACAGAGGACGCCCGTACCAGCCGATGGCCGTCGAGCCTGGGAATCGAGATCGGCGCCTTGTTGAAGGTCGCGGCCGCTGTTGACCTCTGTAACAACGTTGAGGGCTGGACCCTGGTTTCGGCGTGGGGCGCAGCGGCCGCGGTCGTCGACGAGAATGATCGGCCCGTGGATCGCCGGCGGGCTGAGCCTTGATTGGTCGCAGGTCGAGAGCCTTGCGCGAGTGCGGGCGCCGCCGGTGGCGAGGCGAACGCTCGTGAGATGTCGTGCGGCAAGCACTGTCCATTAGGGCGTCGCGCCTCGCTGTGGATGCAGACGGAGAGGAGTCGCGGTGACAGTGGTGGCGTGTGGGATCGACTGGGCGCAGGATCATCACGACGTGGCGTTGGTCGACACCAACGGCGTCGTCGTGGCCTCGGCCAGGATCAGCAACGACGCGGCGGGGCTGAGCCAGGTCCTGGCCATGCTCGCCGAGCATGACCCTGAAGGCGGCAAGCTGCCGGTAGCGATCGAGACGAGTCAGGGGCTGCTGGTCGCGGGGCTGCGGTCCGCCGACCGGCAGGTGTTCGCGATCAACCCGTTGGCGGTGTCACGCTACCGGGACCCGCTGCGACCGGCTTCGAGCTGTGGGCCTGTGCAGCAGATTTTACCGAGGCGAGGGTGAGCGCAGTCTTCGGTGATCATTGACGCTGGAGGGCCGAAGATCGATGGGCGCGAAGACCGCACTGCTCGCTTTCACCGAGGGTGATCTGCGCCCTGCTCTGTCGGGAGCGGTCCGGTCGGATCCAGCGGAGGTCATCGACCTCGTGCGCGGGCTGCATCCCGGCTACGAGGTGACACCGATCGGCGACGGCTCGCTCGGTGACCACAGTTATCCGCCGGACGACACCAGCTACGCGACCGTCCTGGCCGGCGCCGAACTGTTCTGCGACCTCCGGCTCGTCTGCGATCTCCCATCACAGCTACCGGCCAGGCTGCTCCGGCCTGGAGCGGGCCGGCGAATCATCATGTACGGGATGCACTCGGCCTCCGAGTGGCTGTGCTTCGCGGTGTGGGAAAACGGCGAGCTCGTCCGCTCGCTGAGCCTCTCCCCAAACGCCGGCATCGGAAAGAACATCGGCGAGCCGTACGACTTCGAGCTGCCGTACTGGGCGGGCGAGCATCCGGTCGAGCCGATGTTCTCCGAGGATCCGTACCCTCTTCCCTCCCATCCCCTGGATCTGGGTGAGCAGGCCCTGCGCGCACTTCTCGGTTTCATCATCGAGGGCCGTCCCGACCCGGACGAATTCGATCCGTTCGACATTCACCTGAACGGCTTCCGCGTCGCCGACCCGACCGGCCGAGAACGGGCGGAACGCGAGGCAAGGATGGAACAAAATCCTGCAGAGCATGAGACCGCCACGCCGCTACCGCATGATGCCCGACGGCACGCTGCGCGGACTTGGCGACGACGACTTCTGACGCCCGATACCGACTTCGGTGTTCGGAGTTCCGTGGCACCCGGCATCCTGAACTGCCGATGAGCGAATGCTGTCCCGGTCAGATGCTCGAAGAGATGCCTAGCCGGTTGGGGCGTCCGCCCGTTGAACGTCACCGAGCAGCAGGCGGGCACCTTGGCGGACAGCGTTCCAGTCGGTCTGGGGAGAGCGGTCGAGGTTCTTGGCAAGCCAATGCCGCCGGTCTTCGTGTTCCCGCCGCAGATGGACGAGGTCAAGGTCCACGCCAGGTGGCCCGCCGCGGCGTTCCAGCTCATCGACCCGCTGCCCCATGGTGTCGATCAGTTGGCGGTTGAGGGTGTGCACGGCCTCAAGGTATGCGGTGGTCGGGACGGTGAGTTGGACTCTGGGGTCGGCGGCGAAGAGGTCTCCGCGCCCGAAGTGCTCACCGGTGCCGGACAGAGACGAGGGGCCTCGACCTGCGGTGATGGAGGTCGAGCGGGAGTCCATGATCCGGCCGCAGACGCCGCAGCACACGAGGCCGGCTAGGAGGTAATGGCGAGGAGTGCCGGACGGCTCCAACACGGCCGTGCTGGCCGGCCCCGCCCGCTGCGAGGCCATGCACAGGTGGACACCGGGAAGCAGCGGCAGAATCACCGTCAACGCGATCCCGACGTGCAGCAGCCCGAACAGCGCCTCGATCCACCAGGTGGCGCGGTTCAGCAGGGCGAACGCGGCCGCGTAACCGAGGGCGAAACCCTGACCGACGCAGAGGTGGATGAAGAACCCGACGACCCGGGCCCGATCGGGATCGTCGGTGACGAGGGCCCCGAGCACCAACGGAATGTCGAGCCGGGTGAGGCCGGCCAGTTGCGCGGTGATCATCGCCGCGGTGAGCGCCACGGTGGCCACCAACCCGAACAAAGCCCATCCGGCCCAGTCCCTCTCAGCGGTGGTTGACGTCGCGGGCGTTCTCAGTCGGTACGGCCGCTTTGGCGGCGCAAGCGCCAGCGACGCCCGGTCTCCCGACGCAGGCGTCGGTCGGGCGCGCAAATGACCGGGTGTGAGCTGCCGAACCGCGGATCCGAGCTGTAGTCACCGGCACGCCGAGGTCCTCTCGGTCATCGCTCCACCCTCCGGCTGGACAAGGTGAAGATCCTGCGGGGCCGGACCGGACACCCGTTCCACACCAACAGGCGACGACAGTGGCCGCCCGGTTTATCGCCATAAGCGACCGGACCGATCACGCTGGCCTGCTCACCGAGATACGTGGAACGCCGTCACCATCACCCTCGGCGACCGCTTTCCACCAGCCGCTGAACCTGGTGCCCGCGTGACACTACCCGGACGGGCGAAACGGGGGAGCGAGCTGGCGTCGCGCCGGCCTTAGCTGACCGTTAAGTAACGGGCCGCCTGGTTCACCCGGTGAGCCATACTCGGCAGACTGTGACAATGCCCGCCGCCGAGCCGTCCGCTCTCACCACCCACCGTCGTCGTACCCAGGCTCTCGTCGCGGTGGTCGTCGCGCTCGCTGTGGCGCTTGGGGTGGGCGGATGGTCGCTGCGGCATTGGGTTGTCGGCGACGGCGGCGCACCGAAGACCGGGGACGTCGCCGCGTTCGGCGCGGCCCCCGACGCCGGCCCGGCGGGCGGTCCGCCCAGCTGCGCCGGCCAGCCAGCCCGGGCACCCCGCGAGCTGCGCGGCATGTGGATCACGACGGTGAACAACATCGACTGGCCGAGCCGGCGCGGGCTGCCGGCCGAGACGGTGCGGGCGGAGTTCCGGGGCTGGCTGGACCTGGCCGTGCGGCACAACCACAACGCGGTCTTCGTGCACGTACGGCCCAGCGGGGACGCGCTCTGGCCGTCCAGCTACGCACCGTGGTCGGAGTGGCTGACCGGGCACCGCGACGGCCGCGACCCGGGTTGGGACCCGATGGAGTTCATGGTCGCCGAGGCGCACGCCCGCAACCTGGAGTTCCACGCCTGGTTCAACCCCTACCGGGGCGGCCAACCGGCCACGGTGGGCGGCCCCGGACCGAGGCTGGACCAGCTCGCGCCGGCCCACCCGTTACGGCACCACCGCGACTGGGTGGTGACCTACCCCAGCGCCGACCGGCCCGGCAGCCGCCTCTACTTCAATCCGGGCATCCCGGAGGCGCGCACGTTCGTCGAGGACTCGATGCTGGAGGCGGTCCAGCGGTACGACGTCGACGGGGTGCACTTCGACGACTTCTTCTACCCCTACCCGGAGGCCGGGCAGGACTTTCCGGACGACGCGACGTTCGCCCGGTACGGCCGGCGCTTCGCGGACAAGCACGCCTGGCGCCGGGACAACGTGAACACGCTGGTCCGGGAGATGAGCGAGCGGATCAAGGCGATCAAACCGTGGGTGAAGTTCGGCATCAGCCCGTTCGGCATCTGGCGCAACGAGCGCACCGATCCCGCCGGCTCCGCGACCGCCGGCCTGCAGAGCTACGACGACATCTACGCCGACACGCGGCTGTGGGTGCGGAAACAGTGGCTGGACTACGTCGTGCCGCAGCTCTACTGGCACGTCGGGTTCGCCAAGGCCGACTACGCCAAGCTGCTGCCGTGGTGGGTCGACACCGTGCGGGGCACCAGGGTGCAGCTCTACATCGGTCAGGCCGACTACCGGGTGGGTGAGCGCGGCGCCTGGCGCGACCCAGCCGAACTGGACCGGCAGTTGGCCCTCAACCGCCGAAACGGCGTGCACGGAAGCGTGCACTTCAGTGCCAAGCAGGTCCGCGCCGACAAGCTCGGGGCGGTCAGCCGCTACCGCCGCGCGCACTACGCCGGCCCGGCGCTGGTGCCCACGATGGCGCAGCTCCCGGCGGCGCCGCCCGCCGCACCCACGCTCACCGACGCCCGGCGTGCGGACGCCGGCGGGGTGGCGCTGACGTGGCGCGGCGACGGCGCCACCAGCTACGCCGTCTACCGGGTGGACGGCGACGAGGCCCGGCTCGTCGGCACCGCCCGAGGAACCGGCTGGATCGATCGCACCGCCCCGACCGACCGTCCCCTCTCCTATTGCGTGTCCGGGCTGGATCGCAGCGGGAACGAGGGCCGACTCGGCACTCCGATCTCCGTCGCCGGGCCCTGAGGGATACCTACGACAAGGTGCCGACCGCCAGCCGTTGAGGCGTCCTTCGTCTGCGCCCCGCGCCGGTCGGTAGTCACCGCGCCACCGTGGTAGCGGCGTTTCGTCGGGCTCGCGCTGACCTTGCCTCCGCTCCGCGACGCCGCCACATGCCCCGCTCGCGCTGCCCAGATGCCACCAAGGTCATGGGCCAACAGGGGCTACTTTCATCCGAAAATCTGAAAGTTCAGCTTGATCAATGCAAAGTGATAGCGTCTGCGATCGATCTTTTGTGTTCCGAGACCGTACTGGCCCGTCCAGGGAGGAGAAAGCGCCTCCCACCTCGGCCAGGACCCCCACCGGGAGGAACCATGCCCGCACCGAACCGATGGCGCCGTCGCCGTCGCGTCAGTCTCGTGGCCGCAGGTGCCGCTGTCGCGGTCCTGCTTGCTGCGGTCCCCATCACCCCAGCCGGGGCCGCACCCATCACCGCCGATGTTCCGCCGCAGGAACCCGGCGTCACCCTGCGCTCGTACGACATGGGAGCTCCGCTGTCGGCGCTGTGCGACCTCAAGCCGGCACAGACACCGAACGTCGACAAGCTGATGCCGCAGGTCAACTGGACCACCACCGACGAGTTCGGCCTCTCCGACCGGTTCATCAGCCACGTCATCGCCAACCTCGCCGCGCCCGTCGACGGCGAGTACACCTTCCGGCTCACCAGCGACGACGGGTCACGGCTGACGATCGGCGATCAGCGTGTCGTCGACCACGACGGGCTGCACGGCGAAACCTCCAAGGAAGGGTCGACCACCCTCAGCGCCGGCCTGCACCCATTGCGCATCGAGTTCTTCGATAACGGCGGCGGCCAGGTCCTGCGGCTCGAATGGCGCCGCCCGGGTGCGACCAGCTTCGAGCTGGTACCGAACTCCGCGTTGAGCACCGACGCCGACGTCGTACGCGTCACCGCCCCGGGATGGAAGTACTGCGAGGGGGCCACCGACTCGGCCGGCGACGGCCTGCCGCTCGACCGGGTGCACCCGGGCTACACCCTCACCGACCTGCGCCCCGAAGGGCTTCAGCCGCAGGTCACCGGCATGGCGTTCCGGCCCGACGGCGACCTGATGATGTCCACCTGGGGTGGCACCGACAACGCGACCGGCGAGATCTACGTTGTCGAGGGCGTCACCGGACAGACCAGCCCCGAGCAGGTGACCTACCGTAAGTTCGCGGAGGGGCTGCGCGAGCCCCAGGGCATCGCGGTCGTCGACGGCACCGTCTACGTCAGCCAGAAGCACGAGCTGACGGCCCTGCGCGACACCGACGGCGACGGCCTCGCAGACGACCGCCGCACGGTTGCCACCTGGCCATGGGGCGGCAACTTCCATGAGTTCGCGTTCGGCCTGCTCTACCGGGACGGGTACTTCTACCTCAACCTCTCGGTCGCCATCGACCTGGGCGGCGCCACCACCGTGCCCCAGCCGGCGCCGAACCGCGGAACCTCGATCAAGGTGGACGCCAAGACCGGCGAGATCACCTATGTCGCAGGAGGGCTGCGCACTCCCAACGGGATCGGGTGGGGCCCCCGCGGGGAGGTCCTCGTCACCGACAACCAGGGCGGCTGGCTGCCCGCGTCCAAGCTGGTCCAGATCCAGCAGGGGGCGTTCTACAACCACTACACGACGCCCGCGGGTCCGTTCGACGACAAGGCCGTGACGCGTCCCATCGTCTGGATACCGCAGAACGAGATCGGCAACTCGCCGTCGACCCCGGTGCTGCTGAAGCAGGGGCCGTACGCGGGGCAACTGGTCGTCGGCGACGTGACCTACGGCGGCCTGCAGCGCGTGTTCCTCGAAAAGATCGAGGGGCAGTACCAGGGCGCGGTGTTCCGGCACACGCAGGGCCTGGAGGCCGGCGTCAACGAGGTCACCCTCGGCCCCGACGGCGCGCTCTACACCGGTGGTCTGGGCGCCGGCGGCAACTGGGGCCAGGAGGGCAAGCTCTCCTACGGCCTGCAGAAGCTCACGCCCAACGGCACTTCGGTCTTCGAGGTCAAACAGATGCGCGCGTCGCGTGTCGGGTTCGAGCTGGAGTACACCGAGCCACTGTCGGCCGAGACCGCGCAGGAACTCGCCGACGCGTACCAGGTGACGCAGTGGCGCTACGGCGCGACGAGCCAGTACGGCGGTCCGAAGCTCGAGCTGGAGACGCTCAAGGTGGCCAAGGCCGAGCTGTCGACCGACGGCCGCACCGTCAAGCTCAAGATCCCGGGCCTGAAGGAGAACCGCGTGGTGCACGTGCGCTCCCCGCGTCCGTTCTCGTCCGCCGACGGCGAGGAGCTGTGGAACACTGAGGTCTGGTACACGCTCAACGAGATTCCGGGCCGGGTGGTGCAGCCGCAGACCTTCTTCGAGGCCGAGGAGGGCCGCACGGCCGGCGTCGGCATGGCGACCGACCACGCCGCCTACTCCGGTGCCGGCTTCGCCGCCGGGTTCGCCCAGGACGGCTCGTCGACCAGGATCTCTGCCGATGTCCGCGAGGCCGGGACATACGACCTGGCGATGCGCTACAGCAACGGCCCGAATCCGTACTCCGGCGAGAAGCAGCTGAGCCTCTACGTCAACGGTGAACGGGTCGAGCAGACGGTCTTCCCCTCCACCGTGACCTGGGAAGAGTGGGGCACCGTCACCACCACCGCGCGCTTGAACAAGGGTCGCAACGTGGTCGAGTACCGCAAGGAGGCAGCGGACTCCGGGCACCTGAACCTGGACGTGCTCGCCGTCCGGCCACACGGCAAACGCATCACGCTGTTCAACGGCGGCGAGCTCACCGAGTGGCAGCACACCGACGGGCGCGAACCCTCGTGGTCCGTCGCCGACGGCGCCATGACGGTGCGTAACGGGGACCTGCGCACGGTGGATGCCTTCGGTGACTTCCGACTGCACGTGGAGTTCAACCTGCCGCTGTATCCGCCGGACGTGACCGGCCAGGCGCGCGCCAACAGTGGGGTGTACCTGCAGGACCGCTACGAGATCCAGGTGCTGGACTCCTTCGGCATCGACCTGCCGCAGAAGAACGACGCCGCGGCCATCTACACCCAGAAGGCCCCCGACGTGAACGCGGCGCTGCCGCCGCAGACCTGGCAAACGTACGACATCGTCTATCGGCAGGCCCGCTACGACGCATCCGGGCAGAAGGTCGCCAACCCTCGCGTCACCGTGGTGTGGAACGGCGTCAAGGTGCACGACGACGTCGAGATCCTCGGCCCGACTGGCGGCAGCCGGCCCGAGGGCCCGGCGACGGGTGCCATCCGACTGCAGGACCACGGCAATCCGGTCCAGTACCGCAACATCTGGATCGAGCCGCTGGACCGGTAGTTTCGCCAGTGGTCAGAACGCGGATGGCCGGGTACCGGTACGCCGGCCCGGCCGTCCGCGGCACAGCCTCTGCCCTACTCAGCAGGGCACGCAGGTGCGGACTTGAGTGCCGTCCTCGTCAGCGAGGGCTACTGCCGAGGTGGTCCAGGCGCCCACCGCATGCCCACTCCACGAAGACATCCGCGCCCATCGACAACACCGAGACCTCGATCCCGTCAACAGATGCCCTCTGAGCCGCCGGAACTCCGAATTCATCAGGTACGGCTGGAGTACTCTGCCTGGCGGCGCTCACCAATGAACCGCACCCTCTGACATGACCGGTAATGGCTGGGCCTCGCGTGCGATGAGGGGGCCCAGCCACCGGCGTGGTGACGGACGCGTGCTGCGCAGCGCGCCGCTGATGATGTTGGTCCCACGGGGCCGTCTGAGCGAAGACTCCAACTCCACCAGGTGCGGCTGGAGTATCAAGAACTCCTAACGGTCGCTGTGGCGGCTGCCGATGGAGCGGAGTAACCGGCGACCGCCTTCCTGATCCGGCTCGTTGTCCGCCACCGGATTGCCCAGCCGGGTCACCCAGTCGACGAACTCCGCGTCCTGCCTCGGCAGCGGCTCGCCCTCCGCCGGGGTGCCCTCGCCGTCCCCGTCGGCCCGGGACTTGTTACGCCGGAACAGGCCCAGCCGCCCGCTGGGCCGTCCCGCCTCGACGACGGGTGCCGGGTCGGCCGGCGCGGGGACCGGGTCGGTCTTGGCGGGGCGGGCCGGCGCGGCATCGGTCGTGGGCGGAGGCCCGGCGCGCTGGGCGGTCGCGAGGGCGTCCCAGTTCGCGGCCCGGTCCAGGTTGGGCAGGGGCGGCCGGTGCCGAGGTGGGAGCGCCGGTGCGGGCCTCTCTTGCATGCCGGCTGACTGGGTCGCCTCGGCGCCCGAAGCGGGCTCGGCCGAGGGCGGCACCCGCCGCGCCGGAACGACCGGCCAGGTCGCCTGAACCCGCGTCCGGTCGGTCTTCGGCGGCTGGTACATCCGGAGGGTCCCCGGGGCGACGAGGGCCCCGTCGGGCGGCATCTCTTCGGGTTCGGTGTTGTCGGTCTCCGCCTCCGCCGTCCCGGAGCCGTCCCCGCCAGGTCCCGCGGGAAGGTGGGCCGCCTTCGCAGGGGCCGGTTCCGATGTCTCCGGGGTGTCGTCGAGGTCGGCCGGTGTGGCGAGGTCGGCGGGTGCGGCCGATGCGGCGGTAACAGCCGGTGCGGCGCTGGCGTCCCGGTCCCCAGCCGGTGCACCGAAGCCCAGCGGTTCGGCTGCGGTCGGGAGCTCTGCTGCGGTCGCGCCGGCGGCTGGCCCCGTGCCGGCCAGGTCGACGGGCTCCGGCTCGTCGGTCGTACCACCAACGGCCGGCCTCATGGCCTGCCGCACGGTAGGGCCGGCGGACAGCGGACGGAGGATGTCGGTTGACTCGGCGACCCGCGCTTCGGCGGTGCGCGGCAGGAGCGGCCATCGGAACAACGCGGCGGCGGACGAACCGAGCACACCGGAGGCGACGGCGAGCAGCGCCCCGTAGTACGGCGTGATCTGGTACCGGTCGACGGAGTCGCCGGGACCGGCGGTCAGATAGGTGAACGCGACCAGCACCGTGCCGGCCGTGCCGGTCACGCCGTTGACCAGCGGCGAATGCCCGCGCCAGCGGGCCAGCCCGCCGGTCGCCGCGCCGATGAGCAGGGCCACCGCCGGCAGAATCAGGATCGCCAGCCGGTGTGCCGCGTCGGCGTCGAGCCCGGCCGGCTCCAGCACACCGAGCCGTACGGCGGGCACCGGCCCGGCGGTTGCGAGCGACGGGACGACCGAGACGAGCGCCAGCAGCCAAACCACGCCGCCCACTGCCGCCATATTCCAACCCAGCGGCGGCTTCACCAGTACGGCAATAGCGGCACCCGCGCCGACCAGCGCGCCGAGGGTCGCGCAGATGCCGACGGCCCAGATTGGGTCCACCGAGAAGCGCTCGGCGGCCTGGGCCGGCCGGATGCAGAGCGGGGCCACGACGGTGGCGCCCAGCGCGGCGGCGGCGGCGATGGAGACCAATCTGCCCGTGCTCCCCAGCACCTCGTACCGGCGGGCCAGGCGTGCGGCGACGACGGTGCCGGCTACGGCGGCGTGTGCCGCGAACCAGCCCACCCAGACGAGCTGGGCAGGCCACTGGTTGACGGCGCCGGTGGAGGCGCCGGCGAGCTGGACGATGCCGAAGCTGAACGCGATGCCGAGTTGACCGGCACCGGCGAGCATGCCCATCCCGAGCGCTGTGAGCAACAGGTTACGCCATGTGCGAGAGACCATGTTCGGCAGGTTACGCACCTCATGCAATGGTTTTTCCGGAATGCCGGTTTTCGTGCCCGACCGCCGTGCCAGCGGTTACTTCAGTTCGACCACGCGCGCGATGTACCTGGTGCCGCCCACATTGCTGAGCATGTGGACGGTGGCCGGGTCACGGTAGATGACGCCGGCGATGGCGCGTCGGCGACGATGCGGGCGCCTCCACGGTCCTGCACCATGTTCTGCGCGCCCCGGATCGCCACCACGAGGTACGGGTGGCCGTGGCGGCGCAGCGGCTGCCGCTCACCCGCTTCAGCCGGCGAGTACGCCCGACAAACTGGCTGGGCATCAAGGTTTTCGCCGAGAGTGCGTAGCCCGTATGGGGAATCTGTAGCAGGCGGCCTCGTCAGCCGCCGACGTGGATCCCGGGTCGGCGAGCCGGCTCGAGCTCGGTCTTGCGGCTGGTCTCCCGCACCATCTGCCGCGATCCGTGCGCAGCTCGTCAACCGGCGGCAAGCGAGTGAGGTTGACGCCTTGATCAGTACGATCCGGCGGTGAACATCGACAGCGTTGTACGTCGGCTGAGGAAACACGGGCTCAGTTTTCACGCGGCGTCGACAGGACCCTGCTGAACATTGCGAGGTAGCTGTCATGAGCCAAGGACAATCTCCGAGTGCGTCTTCCGTGAACCACGCGATGGCAGCGTGTTCGTCTGGGCTACGTAGACCGGAGGGCCCGTCCAAGCTTCAATCAGCCAGCTTTGCATGCTCGAGCAGGGCGCGTTGGCGGTCGCTGTCGTGGCGGCGGTTTGCGGCCTCGTTGTCGTTGGTGCCTGGGCGTGGGCCACTGGCAGCGGCCGTGTTGTCGGTGTGGCCGTCGGTGTCGTCCTTATCGGAGGGCAGGCCGCTCGTTCGCCACCTCGCAGTGGCCCCGCAGCCTGCTTACGACGCCATGGGTCGACTGGTTCGCGGTGTGGATGCTGGTCGGCGTGGGATGCCTGGCCGCATTGGTCATCGATCGGCGCGTGCACCCCGTCCCGTCGCGCCGCCGGCTACGCCGTGGCCCGCTGCCTACGCCAGACATCGACCGCCGCGGGCCCGCCACCACCACCTACATCAAAGCCGACCTCACACCGTAGCCACCGTCCTGACCGGCCAACTCCACCCACTAGCCGTTCACGAGGTCGGGCACGTCCGTCCCGGCTGCGAGGACATGCCACAGGATGAGCGCCTCCTCGATCCGCTCCCCGAAGGCGACAAGTCCATAGACACTCCAGCCCTGGCCGTACATCTCGCGCTGGACCCACGGCTGGTAGGTCTCACGCGGCAGAGCAAGGCATTCATCCCGGATGGCAGCCCACCGTGCCCGAAGGTCGGCCAGGAAAGGGAACTGCCGCTAATCCACGAACATGGGAATCCATGATGCACCAACGCCGGGTGGTGTGGGCTACGACGCCGCTCCGTGGAGCGAAATCAGGGTGGGCCCTTGTTCGTACCTCCACCTGCAGGCGTACGCTCACGCCGCAGACAGGTTATCCCAGTGCCGAGACCGAGCGCGCGGGAGTTGTTGACCACCAGACGCCGGTTGGTCACCATGCTGCTCGAGCCCCATCAGTCAGCTGAGCCGATCAGCTGCGCAGTCGTCGCGGTTCTGCCAGCGGAAGCGGGCTAGCTGCCGACGTCGAGGGCTTCAACTGGCGAGGATCTACCAACGAGCGCCGCGGCGTGAAGTCGATCACGATCTTCAGGGCTTCGCTCGACGTCCGCACCCCTGCGACGGTCAGCCGGAGGCCCGGCTTCATGAGAATCCGGGCCGCCCGCCGGGCGTACGCCCGTTGACCAAGCCGCTTACTCCGGCAGGCGGATTACCGGTGACGTCAGGCGAAGAGGTTGCCGGTGATGTCGGCGTAGAAGTCGGCGGGATCGCGGGAGAGGGATGCCTTGACGTTGGCGGTGGGCTTGTCAGCGATGACTTCGATCTTGCCTGCTTCCAGTCCGTTGAGGGCCTGGGCGACCACCTCGTGGGGCGCGAGCTTGGGGATGTCGATGCCAGCCATCATGTCCGTGTCGGCGATCGCCAGCGCCAGGGCGGTGACCAGAGTCTTCTGGTCGGCCAACTCGAGTCGGATGCCGTTCGTCAGGGACCACTCCGCGGCCTTGGAGGCGGCGTAGCCGTTGCTGCCGGGGCTGAAGGTGTACCAGCTCAGTGCCGAGATGACGTTGAGGATGGCGCCACCGGCCAGCCTGGGCGCGAAGGCGCGGGTGACGTTGAGAGTGCCCCAGAAGTTGGTGTCGAGGTCGCGGCGGATGTTCTCCGTGGAGGGGCCGAGCAGCGGGGCTTCAGTGGAGGTGCCGGCGTTGTTGATGAGGATGTCGAGGTCGCCCACGTTGCCTGCGGCGGCCTCGATGGACGCGGGATCCGTGATGTCCAGCTGGAGCGCGATGGCACCGGGGATGTCGATGCTTTCCAGGCGACGGGCGGTCGCATAGACGGTGGCGCCCCGGGCGAGGAGGGCCTCGGCGAAGGCCTTGCCGAGGCCGCGGTTAGCGCCGGTCACGAGAGCTGTTGAGCCGTTGATTTGCATATCGCCACGCTAAAACCTCACGTTGACGTCAGGGGCAAACTTGTGCGAGGTGAATCACGCTCGCCCGTGTCGGCGGCGCTCGGCTCAGGGCGACCCGGGTGCGGCCGGTAACGCCCAGTCGGGCGGATCGGGCGTCACCGACCGCGCGAACTGATCAAGAGCTGATGATGAAGATCCTCGACCGGCCGGCGGGTAAAGCGGGAAGCGCGACCCAGCCGAGCTCCCGAGGCACGAAGGGATCGCGCTGCCGGTGAATGAGCCGTTCGACCGGTGGCCCGACGGTGACTGCACTAGAACGGTGCCCCGGTCTAGGGCATGTATTGAAGTCTGTCACAGCCATTCGTCGATGGCGGCGAGTTGGATGGGGCTTAGTAGCGGACGACCAGCTTGTCGGCACGCCATGGAGGAGGCCGGGTCACTGCACAGCGGTGGCCGGGGGATGATCGAATGATCTGGGGCAGCGGAAGGTGTACAGTGAGTAGCCGCGCCCGATCTGCACGCCGACGGTGTCTGGGGACGCGGTCGGGTTTTCCTCGGACGGGCGCCAGCTGCAATGCGGGCCGTTCCAGTCGCTGGAGTCGACGGTGAGAATCAAGGTCATCGGGGCGCCGCAGGCAGCACAGTCCATCGGGTACGGATCGGTCAGTGACCAGTTCGCGTACCCGCCGACCTTCCATCCCGGCGCGAGCGACAAGTCGCTCTGATAGTGGGGACGGCTCTTGTCTTCGTCGTCATCCCACTCGTCGAGCCGTTCGCGTAGGTCATCGGGGAGCAGGTCGGCGTATTGGTACTCGCGGACCTGCTCGGGGTGCACCACGCACGGGACCGGCAGGTACATGTCGCTGATCACCGGCGGTTCGGGAGGCGTGTCGAGTAGCGGGCCGGCGGCGGAACTGTCGCGCCAGTAGAGAAAGACCCGAGGGCTGTAGTGCCGGTCCGAGTGGTCCACCGGGCACCACAGCACCTGGAGTAGGTCGGTGCCGTCCGGACCGGCGTAGTCCGGGATGTCGTGTCGGTACAGCTGCGCGACTGGAACCAACGGGATGGGATCCTCGATGAGGTCGTCCAGGTCCAGAGCGTCGGCCGCATCGAGCTCGGCCCGCTCCTGCGCAGTCAAGAAGTCCCCGCCCGGCAGCGGCTCCCGGGCTTCTGCGGTCGCGAGGATCGCCCGCCTGCGGCGCAGTTCGGCCGGGGTCGTCAGGTTCCATGGCTCGTGCGCCCCGGCGTCGTCGCAGACCGGCCATTCCTCGTCGGCCGGCCATAGCAGCGGTCCGCCGACCGAACTGTCCGTAACGGTCGGAGCGCCGGGACGGGGATGCAGGCGGGTAGCGGTGGTGGAATGTTCCCGCAGCTCGGGGAAGAGTGCCGCGATGTCCAGAGGACGCGGAGGCGTGGTGCGGACCATAGACGTGGATCTTATGGCCCACGTACAGGTCCTGAGCTCCGGGATGGCTGGCACCGGCCGGCGTCCCGAGTCGCCTAACGCCACCCTGCCGAAGTGCTGTCCATCGACGTAGGGCGTTACCGGTGAGCGGGCGGAAGTGTGCTGTGGGTCCGCCATCTGAGACGCCGATCCCACGAGCAATGTCATGTGATCGCGCGCCGACACCCTGCTGTGGCTGGGCCACTGACAACCGGCTTGCATGCACGGCGGGGGCTGGTGGCCGGCATCACGCCGGCCACCACCCCGTGTGCACCTGTCCATCACCGGCGCAGGATCGCTCGGGCCGGCACGAAGACCACGACCAGAGCCAGTCCGACGGCGGCGACCGCGAAGGGCCCACACGCCAGCGGGGGGACGTAGGGCGCTTCGCCGGTCGTCCCGATCATCATCGGAATCAGCGTGGCGGCCGCGATGGCCGAGCCGAGGATGACGCCCGCGAGGGAGACGAGCAGGCTCACCCAGTGGAGCATCGAAAGGACCTGGCGTCGGGTGGCGCCGACCAGGCGTAGTGCGCCCAGCTCACCGGCGGCGGTCGAGGACAGTCATCACCAGGGTGTTGAGAGCGGCGATGGCGCCTGACAAAGTCCTACTAGCCAGGCCGCCCGACCGCGCCAATCGAGTTGCCGGCCGGGAAGTCGACGGTGACGGTGAGGCCGCCTTCGGGGCCGGGTTCGGCGGTTGCAGTGCCACCGTGGGCGCGGGCGACCGAGCGGACGATGGACAGGCCGAGGCCGGTGCCGTTGGCCGAGCCGACCCGGTCGGTGAGGCGCTGAAACGGTTCGAACAGACGAGGGATCTCGTACGCTGCGATGACCGGGCCCGTGTTGGTGACGGTCATCCGGCCGGGTCCGCAGGTGACGGTGACCGTCCCGCCGGGTTGGTTGTAGGCGACCGCGTTCTCGACCAGGTTCTGCACCATGCGCTCCAGCAGGATCGGGTCGCCGCGCATGGGGGCCGGCTCGGTCGTCACGTCCGTCACCTCGTGAATCGTCGCCACGTGGGTGACTATGTCGGCCAGATCGACGGGAACGAGTTCGGCCGGCGAGTGATCGCCCCGCGCGAGCAGCAGCAGACCGTCGATCAGGCGTTCGTGGCGGGCATTGATGACGAGCAGGGTCTCGCCGAGACGGCGTACGTCGGTGGAGGGGTCAGGGTGGCTGAGTGCGACCTCGATCAGGGTTCGGTTGATGGCCAGCGGTGTACGCAGCTCATGGGAGGCGTTGGCGGCGAACCGGCGCTGAGTCTCGAACGCCGCGTCCAGCCGGGCGAGCATCTCGTCGAAGGTATCGGCGAGACGGCGCAACTCGTCCTTCGGGCCGGTCATGCCGATGCGTTGGTGCAGGTTGCGGTCGGCGACCCGGCGCGCGGTGGCAGTGATCTCCTTCAGTGGCCGCAGGGTGCGCCCGGCTGCGAACCAGGCCGCCCACACCCCGGCGACCCCGACCCCGCCCAACGCCAGCCCGCCCTGCTGGAGTAGCGACGTCATGGTTGCCGACCGGAAGTCCTGCTGGAGTCTCTGCGCGAGGTGGTATCGGCTCACCAGCTCGCCATGGGTGAGATGGGCGGTCCCATCATCGGGGGGCACTCCCGCCCGGGCCGGCACCGAGGAGGCATCCGTCGCGGTTATCGGAACGCTAATCGCGGCGACGCTGATCGGCTGCCGGGCCAGCGCCTGCCCGAGCAGAAGATAGGTGATGGTCAGCAGAGCCGCCCCGGCGAGCAGGAACAACCCGCCGTAGAGGGCGGTCAGCCGGAGGCGGACGGTCCAGCGGCTCCTCATCTGATCTGGTACCCCACTCCGGTGATCGTCTCGACCACCCGCGGCGGTCCGAGCTTGCGGCGCAGGGTCATCACGGTGACCCGTACGGCGTTGGTGAACGGGTCGGTGTGCTCGTCCCAGGCCCGTTCAAGTAGCTGCTCGGTGCTGACGACGGCGCCGTCCGCGCGCAGCAGCTCCTCGAGCACGGCGAATTCCTTGCGGGAGACGCCGACGACGCGGCCGTCCCGGAACACCTCGCGATGGGTGGTGTCCAAGCGGAGGCCGGCGCGTTGCAGGACCGGCGGGGCTGCCGGGCGGGCACGGCGGCCGAGGGCGCGGACCCGGGCGACCAGCTCGGCGAAGGCGAAAGGCTTGGCCAGGTAGTCGTCGGCGCCCAGGCCGAGGCCGTGAACCCGGTCGGTGAGGTCACCGGAGGCGGTCAGCATCAGGATGCGTACGTCGGGCTGCTCCTGAACGACGGCCCGGCACACGTCGTCGCCGTGCACCCGGGGCAGGTCACGGTCGAGGACGAGCACGTCGTACTCGTTGACGGCGAGCCGTTGCAGGGCGGCGTCACCGTCGTGCACGCAGTCGACTGCGAGCGCCTGGAGCCGCAGCCCCTCGGCGATCGCCTCCGCCATCACGACCTCGTCCTCGGCAATCAGCACACGCATCGGGACATGGTTACCCGTCCGGCTATAAGAAAGCTGTAAGCGTTCGCGCTGATGTGGATCTTATGAGCGGTGGAGTCTGCTGTGCGGCATGAAGAAGTTCGTCGTACCCCTGCTGATCTTGACCTTTGCTCTGAGCGGTTGCTCGACGGCGCCACGTGAGCAGCCGGAGCCCGAGAACGACACGGCCAAGGTGCTCGCCTACACGAAATGCATGCGCGAGAACGGCGTCGACATGGAGGACCCGCCGCCCGGCGGGATGGCCGTCCCAGGGCTCCCTGCGATGGACGCCGGCTCGCCCGAGATGAAGAAGGTGGAGGCGGCCGCGGAGAAGTGCGCCGGACTACTGCCCGCGGCCACCGCCGGAGGGCGCAAGATCACGCCCGAAGACCTGGAGAGGGCGCGGACGTTGTCCAGGTGCATGCGGGAGAACGGGCTGCCGGACTTCCCTGACCCCGACCCGGAGAGCGGCGCGGTCAAGCTCGATCCGGACGCCGAGTTCGACATGAGCAAGCTGAAAGAGGCCGGCAAGAAGTGCGGCGGCACGCTCCCGCTCCAGGCGCGCTGATGAGACGCCGCACCATCGTGGGTGTCTCGGCCGCGGTCGCCGTGCTGGCCGGAGCGGGCACGGCGACCATCGTGCTCCGCCCGCCACCGGCACCACCCCAGTCCAGTGCGGGAGACGGACCGACGACCAGGGTCGAGCGCGAGACCTTGTCGGGTTCGGTCGTGGTCGATGGAGAACTCGGATACGGCGAACCGGTGCCGATCGCCGCGAAGGCGCCCGGCACGGTCACGTGGCTACCGAAGGTGGGCGCCCGCATCAATCGCGGCGGTGCCCTGCTGCGGGCCGACGACGTGCCGGTCGTGCTTCTTTACGGGGCGCTGCCGATCTACCGCGAGCTGCGGCCCGGCGTCGAAGGTCCGGACGCGGCCCTGCTCGAACGCAACCTGCGCGCCCTCGGATACACCGGCTTCACCGTCGACGATGAGTACACCGGCGTGACCGCCGAGGCGGTGCGCCGCTGGCAGAAGGACCTGGGCCGCGAGGAGACCGGGGTGGTGGACCCGACGTGGCTGGTCGTCGCGGACGGTGCGATCCGGGTGGCGGGCCTGAACGTGCGCCCGGGTGCGGCGGCGACCGGGGAGGTGCTCACCTACACCGGCGCCGCGTCCGTGGTCACGCTTGACGTCGAAGCGGACGGGGCCGGGTGGGCTCAGCCCGGCGTCAAGGTGACGGTGACGCTGCCCAACGACAAGAAGACGCCGGGTACGGTCGCGTCGGTCGGCGCCAAGGCGAAGCCGAAGGAACCCGGCGGCACGGCCCTGATCCCGGTGACGGTCGCGCTCGATGACGAAGCTCCGCTCGCAAAGCTGCGCGAGGGGCCGGTCACCGTGACGTACATCAGCGAACAGCGCAAGAACGTGCTCACCGTGCCGGTCGCGGCGTTGGTCGCCCTCGCCGAAGGCGGCTACGGGCTCGAAGTGGCCGACGGCGGCACGCGCCGTTTCCTGCCGGTCGAGGTGGGATTGATCGCCGACGGCAAGGTTGAGGTACGCGGTACCGGCCTGGCCGTGGGCATGACCGTGGGGCTGCCCGAATGATCACGATGAGGAACGTTGCCAAGGTCTATCCGGGCGGGGTGACCGCCCTGTGCGACGTATCACTGTCGGTGGAGGCGGGCGAGATGCTCGCCGTGGTCGGGCCGTCCGGCTCCGGCAAATCCACCATGCTGCACCTGCTCGGCGCCCTCGACCGGCCGTCCGCCGGAACCGTGCACATCGACGGCCATGCGGTCGCGGCGCTGTCCGACCGGTCGCTGTCCACGCTGCGGGCTCGGACCATCGGATTCGTCTTCCAGCAGTTCCACCTGGCCGCCGGGGTGTCCGCCCTGGACAACGTCGCGGACGGCCTGCTCTACACCGGGATACGCCGTCAGGAACGCCGGGATCGGGCGAAACGTGCGCTGGAACGGGTCGGTCTCGGCCCTCGCGTCCACCACCGTCCGCACGAGATGTCCGGTGGTGAGCGGCAGCGGGTGGCGATCGCTCGCGCTGTGGTCGCCGACCCGGCTCTGCTGCTCGCCGACGAACCGACCGGCAACCTCGACTCGGCCTCGGGCGCGGTCGTCATGAACTTGTTGCACGACCTGAACCGGGCCGGCACGACGACAGTCGTGATCACCCACGACCGGGACATCGCCGCCACCCTGCCCCGCCGGGTGGCTCTGCGCGACGGCCGGATGGAGGCGGCATGACCTCGTTGCGCCCTGCTCGCCTGGCGGGCTCCGACATCCTTCGGCTGGGCGCGGCCGGGCTGCGGGCGCGGCCGTTGCGCATGGTGTTGTCGGCAGCCGGCATCGCCATCGGCATCGCGGCCATGCTGGCGGTGGTCGGCATCTCCACGTCCAGCCGGGCCGACCTCGACCGCGCCCTCGATGCCCTGGGCACGAACCTCCTGACCGTCACCCCCGGCGACAAGCTCACCGGCGGCGAAGCGACCCTGTCGCCGGACTCGATCGCCATGATCCGCCGGATCGGCTCGGTGCTGTCGGTCAGCGCCACCGGGCGGCTCGAAGCGAGGGTCTACCGCAACCAGTACATCCCGGTCGCCCAGCACGGCAGCATCAACGTGCTGGCCGCCCACCCCGACCTGCTCGCCACCCTCGGCACGAGGATGGCCCACGGCCGCTGGCTCACCATGACCAAGCCGGGTGTGCCCGCGGTCGTGCTCGGCTCGGGCGCAGCCGGACGGCTCGGCATCCGCGCGCCCGGCCCCCGGGTCTGGCTGGGCGGGCAGTGGTTCGCGGTGGTCGGGATCGTCGAGCCGACCGCGCTGGCCCCCGAACTGGACTCGTCAGCCATGGTCGACTGGTCCACTGCCACCGGACTGCTGGGCTTCGACGGCCACCCGACGACCGTCTACACCCGATCCGTCGAGAGCGCCGTCGAGGCGACCCGCCACCTGCTCGGCGCCACGGCCAACCCCGGAGCCCCCAACGAGGCGCGGGTGTCCCGCCCGTCCGACGCGCTGGCCGCCGCCCGGGCCACCGACTCGGCCCTGAACGGCCTGCTCCTCGGCCTGGGCGCGGTGGCCCTCCTGGTCGGCGGCGTAGGCGTCGCCAACACTATGGTCATCTCGGTCCTGGAACGCCGTGGCGAGGTCGGCCTGCGCCGCGCCCTGGGCGCCACCGGCCTGCATATCTGCCAGCAGTTCCTCACCGAGTCGCTGCTGCTCTCCATCATCGGCGGCCTGGCTGGCGCCGCGTCCGGGGCCCTGGGCACAGCCGCCTGGTCGTGGTGGCAGGGCTGGCCGGTGGTGATCCCGCTGTGGGCCCTGTCCGGCGGCCTCGCCGCCACCGTCCTGGTCGGCGTGATCGCGGGCCTCTACCCGGCCGTACGAGCGGCGCGCCTCGCCCCGACCGAAGCACTGGCCCGCTGACCACCACGCCTTGACGCCCGCCAGACCCCCATCCCGAAAGGTGTCTAGTGGTCCGGGATCTAGAGCCTGGGGATGCCGTGCTGATCTTCCGTGCGTCGGATAATCGCGCCTGAACCCATGGATTTGGCACCTCCAAATGCCGAGACTGCGAACACGCAAACGCCCTCCTCGGTCGGCCGTATGGTGACCGAGAGGCTGCTGTCGGGACATCTTCCATGCTGAAGGGGGAGACCGCACAGTCGCTCGCGGCGGCTCGGCCATATCAACCGCGTTCGTTGTCAACGAAGTCGCCACCACGGCAGCGGTTGTCGTCCTTGTCACGCTGCCCTGGGTGCTTGGTGGCTGGGTGCCACCGCCATCTGCCTTCGTGCCCTCGCTTCTGCTGGCCTTGGGATCTGGCTTTTTCAGCATTGTGGCGCTCGTCATGACTCTCTTCGGGCCGGCCCGGCATGACGACGCCCCTGCATAGCACCCGCCGTGCGCTCGTGCGGGCTTCGCCCTGCTCGAGGGGTGCTGCACCCTGCTATGGCCGATTACGGAAGCTGGGGTCCTCGCTGGAGAGTTGCTGATTCAAGCCACGGCTGGCGCGATGATCGCGCGGACGGCTCCGAAGATTTCCCGCGCGATGTAGCGCTTGAAGCTGCTCGACGGCGCCGCGAAGTGGTCATTCATCCAACCGGGATCATGATCCCCGGCTGGTGTATCAGGGTATGAACTGCGGCACCACGTCGGCGAGTGCATGGTCGAGGATTTCCAGGCCCAGGTCCAGCTCTGCGTGGCTGGAGGTAAGCGCTGGCGCGATGCGGAAGACGCCGCCCATGCCCGGCAGCTGCACCACGTTCATGTGCAGGCCCAGCTCCAAGCAACGCCCTGTCACCGCGGCGCCCAGCGCGTCGGCCGGTCGCTTCGACTCCCGGTCCCTGACCAGCTCGAGCCCGACCAGCAGCCCGCGGCCGCGCACGTCGCCGACCACGGGGTGCCGTTGGCTGATCTCCTGAAGGCCCTTCCGCAGGTACGAGCCCAGTCGCGCCGCCTGTTCGTCGAGCCGGTCGTCCTCCAGCACGTCCAGGACCGTGTTGCCGACCGCGGCCACCAGCGGGTCCGAGACGTGGGTGGTGAAGAAGAGGAAGCCGCGCTCGTGCGCCGTCTGCTCGATCTCCGGGCTGGTCACCACAGCGGCCAGCGGCAGGCCGGCGCCGAGCGTCTTGGACAGGGTCAGGATGTCCGGCACGACGCCGTCGCGCTGGAACGCGTACCACTCTCCGGTGCGGCACAGACCGGTCTGCGCCTCGTCGAGGATCAACAGCCCGCCCCGCTGGTGCACCTTGTCGCGCAGCGCCACGAGGTATCCCGGCGGCAGGTCGATCACCCCGCCGGAGCTGAGTATCGGCTCGACGACGCACGCGGCCAGGCTGCCCACCGACTGGGCGTCGAACAGCTCGAACGCGAACTCCAGCTGATGCCGCCAGTCCAGCTCGCCGCTGGGAAAGGTGAAGTCGGGCCGGTACGCGTTCGGCGTGGGGATCGCGAAGTTGCCGGGCGCCGCGGGCCCGTACCCCTTGCGCCCCGAGCTGTAGGTGGCGCTCGCCGCAGCCTGCGTCATCCCGTGCCAGGACCGGGCGAACGAGATGATTTCGTGCCGGCCGGTGACCAGCTTCGCCATCCGGATCGCCGCCTCGTTGGACTCCGCGCCGGTGGTGAGCAGCAGGACCTTGTCCAGCGGCGCGGGCAGCGAGCCGGCGAGGCGGCGTGCCAGCTCGACCACGGGCCGGCTCAGCATGCCACTGAACAGGTGGTCGAGAGTCGCTGCCTGCCGCTGGATCGTGGCTACGACGGCCGGGTGGGAGTGGCCGAGGATCGCGCTCATCTGCCCCGACGTGAAGTCGAGCAGGCGGCGGCCGTCGGCGGTGAAGACGAAACTGCCCTCGGCGCGGTCGATGATCTCGCGTACGAAGCTGCCCGCGCCGATGTAGCGGACCAGGTGACGATCGGCGTCGGACCAGAACGAATCAGCCATGGATCGACGCTAGGCAGCCCGGACAGGCACGTCCATCGCACATTTCCGCTGTCGCTGTTAAGCAAAGCCGTACAGTCGGCGGTCATGACGCTGAATCCGTGGCGACTGCGCCTGCTCGCCGACCTGGCGACCTACGGCACCGTCCGGGCCGTTGCGCAGCGCGGCAACCTGAGCCCGTCGGCGGTGTCGCAGCAGCTGACCACGCTGGAACGGGAGACCCGGACCGCGCTGCTCGAACGCACCGGGCGCCGGGTGCGGCTCACTGCGGCCGGAATGTTGCTCGCCGGCCGGGCTCGGGAGATCCTCGCTGCCATGGACGCGGCCGAGGCGGAGCTGCGCCGCCTCGCCGACGAGCCGGCCGGCACGGTCACCGTGGCCGCGTTCCAGAGTGCGGTGCAAGCCCTCGCCGAACCGGCGCTTGTCCGTCTCGCGGCCCGACACCCGGATGTGAGCGTGGTGTTGCTGGAGCTGGAGCCGCACGAGAGCATGCCGGCGCTGCGTCGCGGCGACGTCGACCTGATCATCACGACGGCCGACTTCGCCGGCGCCGAGCTCTCCCCGGAGATCCACCTGGTACCGCTCGCCACCGACCCGATCGTGCTCGTACTGCCCCCGGAGCATCCGCTGACCAGCGCCGAGTCGGTAGCCCTGGAGGCGTGCGCGCAGCAGCGCTGGACGTTCGACGTCGCCGGCTCGTACATGTCCGAGCTGTCCACCCGGCTGTGCCGGGAGGCCGGCTTCGAGCCCGTGGTGATCTGTCGGTTCAACAACTACATGCTGGCGCTCCAGCACGTGGAGAACGCCCGCTCGATCACCATGTTGCCGAAGCTGGCGGTGGACCCGCGATACCGGGTGGTGACCCGACCGCTGAGCCCGCCGCTGACCCGGCGCATCACCGCCGGGGCCCGGCGACCGGCCGCGTCACGCCCCGAGGTGACGGCCGTGCTCAATGCCCTGAGAGCAGGTGACTGACCTTGGCCGAACCGTCGGTCGGGCCAGCGCCCACTCCTCGGCCTCGCGATCGGACCCGGTCGGCCCGCCGCCGTGCGTCTACGGTCGCCGACGGCCGGGGGTGATCGGCCTGGGAAAACATCGGTACAGCGATTGACGCTAAGCCGGTGATCATGGGCTTGGTGCCGGTCACGGGCGGGGCGACCACACCTCGGCGTTCGGGTGGGGCTGGGATAGGAGGCGGTCGCGGAGGTCGATCTCCTCCGGAGTGAGCGTGGCGAGGAGGAGCGTCCCGCCAGGAAAGACCAGGAACATCGGGTCGGTCTGGACCCAGCCAATCGCGTCGCCGATCGAGCGGCCCGACGCCGGGGTCGCCGACGGCACTTGACCCTGTTGCCGGAACACGGTGTCGAATGCTGGCGTGCTTTTGACTCTGCTCGATGACTTGGCGCGGGTAGCGGCCGGCACCACCGCGGAGCAGTACGCGTTGCCGACTCCGTGCGACGGGTTTGACGTGCGGCGACTGCGGCAGCACCTCACCGGCGGGCTCACCTACTTCGAGGCCGCCTTCGCCGACCCTGGCGCCGAGGAGCGAGGAGCGGATCCGCATGCCTACTCAGGGCCCGACCAGCTTGAAGCGGTCCTCCCGCGGCTCTCGGCGACTTTGCGATCCGCGCTGGCGGCCGGGGTCGAGAAGACCGTCGTGAACGTGCCTCACCTCGGTGGAGCGTTTCCCGGCGCCGTGGTCCTGGACATGCTGCTGATCGAGGTGATCACTCACGGCTGGGACATGGCCACCGCGGCGGGTCTGCCCTGGAAACCGGACGAGGCGACCTGCGAGCGGGCACTTGCTTTCTACCGGGCGACGCTCAAGCCCGAGTGGCGCGGCCCCGGCATGGCGTTCGGCCCGGAGTACGCAATCTCGCCCGACGCTTCTCCGGTGGAACGGGTCGTCGCTTTCGCCGGCCGTGACCCTGGTTGGTCGCCGGCAACCTACCGGTAAGGGCCCCCCGATCCATGCGCCCGGTTGGGTCATGGCTACAGCCGTTCAAGTCTCTTCCTACCTGGACGTCTTCGTACGAAATCAGGTCAGCCCTGACCTGGGCAACGCGCTGAACGGCGCGAACTGACGCCGGCTCGAACGGCAAGATCGACAGCTTGGCGGCCCAGGGCGCCCTGCTGGCCCTCGTACTGGACGCGTGCACGGGCGAGTTGGGAAAGCTGGGACTCAAGCCCAACGAATTCTTTGTGCTCGCGGAGGTGGCGACCGCGCCCTCGCGGCGCTCGCGGGGCGGATCTTCTCGAACCAAGGCCGGCCTGACCGCCGCCGACGTTCCGCGCCCAGGCGGATCTCCGGCGTCAGCGTCGAGCCGCCGGTGACCGACGCACGATCCACAGGCGCGCCTTGCCGACGCTGGCCTCGGGCAACCTCGCGATACGGGAGGCGGGCGTGTCGGGCACCTTGCTGATGGCGGTGTCGTGCAGCCGGGCCACCGCGATGGCGCCCTGGAAACTGGCGGCCGTCGATGGGACGAACGTCGGCATCCGGTAGTTCTCGCCTATCACCGTGGCGCCCATGGGCGGCGGAAGGAGTCAAATGCTGTGACCATCAGCCGCCGAGGATGCCGGTCGGTCAGCGGCCGTCGATGGCATTCGGTGTCACGGCCTTCTCGGCTTGACTGTGTCGTGAGAACACGGCTTCCACTCAGCTAAGTCGAAGCAGCAGCCTGGCTCCGACTGGCACGGGCCGCTGGCTTCGTTGCCGATGGCGTACCTAGTGGAGGGGCGAACGGCGATGCCCGTTGCGGTCTGCAGGAAACCCGAGGCGGCTTCGACGGCGCGGGAGCAGTGCATGCGTGAGCTCTACGCGGCCACCGAGGCTCAGCTGAGGCGTTACCTCGCGCGTCTGTCGCCGGGCCGGCCGGAGGACGCCGAGGATCTGCTTCAGGAGACCATGTTGCGGGCCTGGCGCAGGGTCGACGACCTGCCCGCCGACGTCGAAGCGCGGCGCCGCTGGATGTTCACCGTCGCGCGGAATCTGGCGATCGACGCGGTCCGGAGCAAGATGGCCCGACCGGCCGAGGTCTACGGAGACCTCGGCGTGTGGACCGTGGCGGTTCCCGACGAGACCGACCGCCTGGTCGACCGGCACGTGCTGGAGGACACACTGGCGCGGCTGACCGAACGACAGCGAGCGGTGCTGCTGTCGCTGTACTGGACGGACCGGTCGGTGGCCGAGACCGCCGTCAGCCTGGGCATCCGGGAGGCCACGGTTCGTTCGCACTCGTACTATGCCCTGCGCACCGTCCGGCGCATGCTGAGCCGCATCGACCCCGGCTAGCTAGTGCATCGTCATTCTGTTGTCTTGACGTGACGTTGATGTCCAGGTGGATCTGACTGGCCTCGGCCGTCCGCATCGCCCCGGATCGGGACTTCTTGCGGACGGCCGAGGCCGGGGGATCAGCGAATCTCGTACGCCCGGATGATGGTCGTCGTGGCCGTGTTGCCCGCGGTGTCCGTGGCGGCGGCTCGCAACGACACGAAGCCGGACGCCGGGTTGGTCACCTTCACGATGCGGCGGTCCTTGCGGACCGTGGCGGGGCGCCAGGTCAGACCGTCATCGGTGGAGAACTCCGCGGTCAGCGTACGGTTGGCTGCCGCCGCCGATCCGATCGCGCGATCCACCGTGACCGGGATGGCGTAGTCGCCGGCCGGGGCGTCCCCGCGCGGGCTGAACCGGATGGTGGACAGCGGGAGGATGTTGTCCCCCGCCGCGGACGCGAATGTCCACGCGCCGCTGATCGAGGTGCTCAACCGGAACGGAGCGGAGCGGGTGGCCGACGTCTCCAACCGATACGTCCTACGCTCCGCGGGCACCGGGAACGAGGGGTACCGCGACGAGCTCTCGCCGATCAGCGTCCCGTCGGAGTAGAGGGCCGTCCGCCTGGTGTCCGGCACGGTCACACTGCCCCAGTGGCCAGCGCCGTCGCCGAACATCGGGATACCGGCCGAGATGGTGTCTCCCGAGCGGTGCGCCAGATCGGAGGAGTAGTCGCTGGAGGTGGACGGCCCGAACACCGGCGTGTTCCAGGTCTGTTGATGGACCGTGCCCGGAGTCAGGCGTTGAGCCGGCCCGGCGGAGGAGCTGAGGGTCTCGCCGTCCAGTTGCTGCTTGAACTCGCCGCGCCAGCTCGCTGTGCCATCGCCGCCGACGTACTCGGTGCGCTCGAACGGCAGCGAGAACGGCACGGACTCGCTGCCCCCCGACCATCCGGCGACCGAGGGCAGGTGGGCCTTCGCCCCGTTGGCGCCGTCCGCCTCGCGCACGTATCGGGCCTTCACCGTGGACAGCTCCGCGGTGCTGATCCGCTTCTCGAAGCCGGTGAAGAACGCACCCTTGCGGGAGTACGCCACCTCATACGTGTACGGGCTGTCCCGGAAGCCCTCCTCGTCGTTCTTCCACTTGGCGAACACGCTGTTGACCAAGACGGTGAACCCGTCCGCCCGCTGGGCGGGCCCGATCCGTGCGGTGAAGAGATCACCCGGAACGTACGAGTAGGCCGTGGTCCCCGCCTGGCTCTGGCCGGTGGTCCAGGAGACGCTGACGAAGGTGGCGGCCTGACGGGCGTCAGCGCGGGGCGCGGTTACCGTCACCGGCCGGGCCGTACGGGCGTCCAGCGTGACGGTCATCGCCTTGTCGACGACCAGCTTCGGCTGCACGAGCAGGCTCGTGCCGTCTGCCGCGTAGAACTCGGAGGCGAGCCCGTAGGTCCCGGCGGGGACGTTGACCGTTTCTTCCGCGCCGGCGGTGATGCTGTAGGTCTTCGGACGATCCAGCCGGATGAGTGAAGCGAAGTGGTTGTAGTCGTCGGGAGCGCCGGCGCGGTCGATGTGGCGGAAGGTCACGTCATACTTCTCGACGTCACGGTTGACCACCACCGGCGTGCCGACCCGGACGTCGCCGGATCCCGTCGCCACGATCTGGGCGTGCTGGTATCCGTCCGTGCCCTCGCCACTGGTATCGGCGACCACGGTGGCCGTCGCCGCGCCCCCGGCCGGAACGGTCAGGCCGGCGGGCGCCACCGAGAACGTGCCCGTTGCGCCCTCGACCGTGAGAGCCAGGGTGATGGGAGCGGCGCCGCTGTTCCGGTACGTGAGGGTCCGGCTGATCGGGGCGTCGTCGGAGTGTGGCCACTCCTGACGGCCGAAGTTGACGCCGGCCCCGTCCACGGTCACCGTCTGGCGGACCGCCCGTGCGACGTCGACGCGACCGGCGCCCTGGGCGAACCCGTCCAGGCCGGCGGTCGGCTTCGACGAGCCCATCAGCATCGCCTTCTTACGGCTCGGCGACCAGTCCGCGTGCTGTTGCGTGAGAATCGCGGCCGCCCCGGCCACGTGCGGCGTGGCCATCGACGTGCCGCTCATGCTCGAGTAGCCGTCGACGACCGGATCACCGCTGACCGCGTTGGCCGCCCGTGCCGCCACGATGTTCACGCCGGGCGCGGTGATGTCCGGCTTGATCGCCCCGTCCCCGACGCGAGGGCCGAGGCTCGAGGTCAGAGCCAGTTGGTCACGGTTGTCGACCGACCCGACGGCGAGGGCCGCGTCCGCGCTGGCCGGCGACATGACCGTTTCGGGTCGTCCGTATCCCCGGTTGCCGGCCGCGATGACGAACAGGGCGCCGTGCGCCGCGGTGAGGTCCTCGACCGCCTGCTCCAGCAGATCCACCCCAGGTTCGTCGAAGTAACCCAGGCTCATGTTGATCACCGACGCTCTCGGGGCGGCCCACTCCATGCCGGCGAGAATGTTCGACTCGGGGCAGAACTCTTCGCCGCACACCTTGGCGATGGCCAGCTTCGCGCCCGGCGCCACGCCCCGGTATCTGCCGCCCGACCGCGCGCCGGTTCCGGCGATGGTGGAGGCGACGTGGGTGCCGTGGCCGTTGAGGTCCTCGCCCGGCTCGTCGGTGAAGTTCGCCGTCGCCGTGATCTTGCCGGCGAAGTCCGGGTGGGTGCTGTCGATGCCGGTGTCCAGCACCGCCACCGTGACCCCGGTGCCGTCCAGACCCTGCTGCCAGGCGGTCGGCGCGCCGATCTGCGGCACACTGACATCGAGGCTGAGTTGGCGTTTGCCGTCCAGGTAGACCCGGTCGATGCCCGGGGTCAACGCGCGTGCCGTGCTCGTGCCCGTGGTCAGCGAGCTCCAAAGTTCGGCCCGCTCGGCCCGCGTCGTGCGCGTGGCCAGCAGACCCGAACCCGGGAGATCGCGGCCCACGCGAGTCGTTCCGTTCACCGCGGCCCGTGCGCCGGCCGGCCCCTTACGCTGACCGCTTTTCGGGTACGCCAGCAGCAGCGGCAGATCGCTGTCGCCGGTGTAACCGAACTCCCGCAGCGTGGTGACGTCGAACAGCCGCTCGTCCAGCCGGCCCTGCCGCAGCAGCGGCGCCGCGTCCGTCGGAACCACGTGCTGATGACCGTCGACCAGCCGGCTCGAGTACCGGATGCCGGCGCGGCCGGGACCGTGCTCAAAGGTGACCCTCTGCCCGGACACCGTCACCCTGTCACCGGTGATCAGAGTGACAGTGAACGGCTCCTCTCCCGCCGGAACGGACTTCGCTGCTTCCGCCTGAGTAGCGGGAACGCTGACCGCGAGGGCCGCGACCGTCCCCAGCGCCACCAAGGCGGCGCCCCAACGTCTCGTATACATCTACCGTTACTCCACTCCGAAAAGGATGGTGTCATACGGATAGACGTGCTTCATCGACGATCGGTTACCGCCGGACCGATACGTCCGATCTTGAATGCGCTCGGCCGAACGAGCGCGAGCTGCGCGCCACCGGCGAGCACCCGAGCAAACGGAACGCCCAACCCGCCGATGCGCTCACCGCCCACGAACTGCACATCGCACGCCTCGTGGCAACCGGAGTAACCTCCCGTGAGGTCGGCGCACAGCTGTTCCTCAGCCCACGGACCATCGAAACCCACCTGCGCAAGATATTCCGCAAGCTTGGGATCACCTCACGCCGCGAACTCAAAGAACTGCACCTCCCCTGACCGGGGCGGTCTGACCCCGCCGACGACCGGTAACTCCTACCGACGAAGTTGGACGCGCTGACGACGCTGGTCGAAACGTTGAATCGCTCAGATCGCTGATGCTTCGGCGGGAACACGCAGACGCGAGGCAACGGCGGCAACCTCCGCCTGAGCCTGCCGCCGATCTGCTCGGACCGATTCCGATCCGGCGACGACCACGTCTCCGGCCACCCACACATCCGTGACCGTTCGGGATCCCGCGGCCCAGACGAGATTGGCGACAAGTTCTTCGTCCGGCACGTCCAGCCCGGTGGCGAACGCGGGATCGTCGACGCCGACGTGCACCAGATCGGCCCACCGGCCTGCCTCGAGCGCACCGATGTCGTCACGGCCCAGGGCCGCGGCGCCTCCACGGGTGGCCAGCAACAGCGTGTCCGCCGCTGTCACGGTGGTCGGATCCTGGCTGGTCACCCGTGCGAGAAGAGCGGCGGTCCGCGCTTCGTCGAGCAGGTCCAGGCGATCGTTGCTCGCCGGGCCGTCGGTGCCGAGCCCGACAGGCACGCCCGCCGCTCGCAAGGCCGACAGTCGCATGACGCCGGAGCCCAGCTTCGCGTTGGACGACGGGCAATGCGCGACCGCGGCCCCGGCGCCGGCGAGCAAGCCGATGTCGGCGTCCGACAGGTGAACGGCGTGGGCGGCCAGGAGCCGAGACTGCAGCAGACCGACAGACTCGAGAAGTGCGGGCACGGTTCCGAACTGCGCGCGCTGCGCCTGGTCCTCCAGTTCGGTCTCCGCGAGGTGGATGTGGACGAGTGCGCCGCGCGTACGGGCCTGCTCGCCGACCGTACGAAGGGCCTCGGGCGGCAGGACGTAGGCGGAGTGCGGGCCGTACGCGAATTCGATGCGGTCGTCCGGTCCGAAGCGCAGCCCGTCGGCGTCGACACGGCTGCTGATGCGATCGACCACTGCGCGCCACGGTTCCCGTCCCGGAAGGTCCAGAACGGCTTCGGCCAGAACCGCGCGGCCGCCGGCCTGCAGAGCGGCCTCTGCCAGCTGGTCGATGTGAAAGTACATCTCCGAGGTGGTGGTCACGCCGTTGCGGAGCATCTCGATCGAACTCAGCAGCGAGCCGGCTCGGATGTCCGCCGCCGTCATCGACGCCTCCGCCGGCCACATCGCCTCCCGTAGCCAGGAGATCAGGGGCAGATCACCACCTCGGCCACGTAACACGGACATCGAGCTGTGAGCATGCGTGTTGACCAGACCAGGCAGAAGGATGCCGGACATGGTCCGCACGCCGCCGGTCCACACCGGAGCATTGGCCGCGGTCGAGACGTTCTCGATTCGTCCGTCGGCGCCGATGTCGACCACCGCGTCGCGCAACACCGTGCACGTGATGTCGCACGGAATCACGATCGGGGCGCGGAGCCGCAACGGAACGCGTTTCGCTTCCATAGGCGCATTGCAGACCGTGTGCCCAGAACAAGGTCAAGTCCGAGGTGGCCCGCCGGGCCGCCAAGGCAGCCACGGCGGGAGTGACTGGTCCGGCGTCAGCGGCGGCCCAGCGTCGCGTCGAGCAGGGCCGGCGGGGTGTCGTTCTTCTCGTGGGCGGTGAGGTCGACGCCGGGAGCGGCTATGGCGTCGAGCACGTCGGCCGGCAGCACAGTGTCCCGCTGCGGCGAGTTGCCAGTGCAGGTGGTCCATGGTGCTCGGGCCGATGAGCGCGGTCGTTGCGGCGGGGTGCGCGGTGACGAAGCCCAGAGCGAGCTGGATCATCGTCAGACCAGCCTGATCGGCTACGTTCGCCAACTGTTCGACGGCGTCGAGTTTGGCGCGGTTGGTGGGGATCGTGGTGTCGAAGCGCTGCTTCATGAACGCCGAGCGGTTCGTGGCGACCCCCTGGCCCGTGCGGATCGCGCCGGAGAGCCAGCCTGAAGCCAGCGGACTCCAGACGAGCACCCCCATGCCGTACTCCTCGGTCAAGGGCAGCAAGGACTGACCACCGCGGTAAACACCGGCCGTGTTGTTCGATCTGGCTGCGCGAGCTCGGTTACGAGCCGCCGGAGGAGGACAAACTGGCGGTGGACATCAGGTACGCCAGCGGAACCTGCGGCTGAAAGCGGGCTCTCGGCGACCTCAACATCGTGATCGGGCCCGACCGAGGAACGGCCGACCGGAATGGGGCTCTTCGCGCAGGAGGACGACCAGTTCGTGCTCACGGTCGTCGGGTACGGCGGCCACCACCCGCCGACCGGCGACGACGGGTTCCTCGCCTTTGCCGCCAACATCGCGCCGGCACACATCTTCGCCGCCGTCGACGACGCCGAGCCGCTCACCGCGATCCGCCGGCATCACTCGCCGACGAGCCGCCGCCGGCGGTACAAGCGTCTCCGCCGACTGCCCGACGGCCTGGTCGTGCTCGGCGACGGCATGTGCAGCTTGAACCCGATGTACGGCCAGGGGATGTCGGTGGCCGCCCTCCAGGCGATGGCGCTTCGCGACGCCCTGGCAGGCGGACGGGACGGCCTGGTGGACCGCTATTTCGCGGCCGCCTCCAAGCCCGTCAACCATGCCTGGCAGCTCACCGCCGACGTGGACCGGGCCATTCTGGGCCTGCCCCGATCGTGGACCGCACGGCTGATCAGCGCCTATGCGGGGCGCCTCTACGCCGCCGCCGTCGAGAACCCCGTTCTGACCGGTCAGCTCCTCGCCGTGACCGGCCTGCTCGACCCGCCGGCGGCGCTCCTCAAGCCCGGCGTAGCGCGCCGGGCGCTGTCCGGCGCGAGACGGCAAGTTCGGACACTGCCTTGACCGTGTGGCGGCGACAGGGTCTTCACTGGTACGGCAAGCCTTGGATAGGGGAGTCAGATGCGAAAAACCTTGTCGGTCGTGCTCGTTTCGGCGGTCGCGGCAATGTCGCTGGTGTCGGTCCTGGGGGCTTCCCAAGCGACGGCGCACAGCGGGTTGACGTGGGGTCCGTGCCCCGCCGACAGCGCGCTACCCGGACTGGAATGCACGACGGTCCAGGTCCCCCTGGACTATCGGAAGCCGCAGGGGCGGCAGCTCGACGTGGCGGTCTCCCGTCTGCCGAGCAAGGACCCGTCGCAGCGCCGGGGAGTGTTGGTGACCAACCCGGGCGGTCCCGGCGCCGGGGGCCTGATCTACCCGGGCCTGCTCGCCAGCAATCTGTCGCCGCAGCCGCTGCCGCGCAGCGTCCAGGACCAGTACGACGTGATCGGATTCGACCCGCGCGGTGTGGGCCACAGCTCGCCGGTGACCTGTGACGTGACGCCGGAGCAGATCGCGCGGCGCAACCTTTGGTACCCGGCTGACGCGGCCGGCGTACGGAAGGACGCCGAGATCGCAAAGACGATGGCCCGGCAGTGTGCGACATCGGAGACGGCCGCGCTGCTGCCCCACATCACCACCGCGAACACCGCACGGGACATGGACCGCATTCGGGAAGCGCTGGGCGAGCCGAGGATCTCTTACCTCGGTGTGTCGTACGGCACCTACCTCGGCGCGGTCTACACGACGATGTTCCCCCAGCGCAGTGACCGGTTCGTGCTCGACAGCAACCTCGGCCCCGGTGGTTACGACCTCACCGCCATGCGAAGGATCGGCCGCGGCCTGGAGGACCGGTTCCCGGACTTCGCGAAGTTCGCCGCCGCCAATCCCCAGTACGGGCTGGGCACGACGCCGAAGCAGGTGCGCGCGAAGTTCTTCGACCTCGCCGCGCGGCTGGAGAAGTCACCGGTGCAGGGCGTGGACGGTTCGTTGTTCCGGGGGATCACGTTCGACCACCTCTACAGCGACGTGAGCATGCCCACCCTGGCCGCAGTGTGGAAAGCGCTCGACACGAACCAGCCGATGCCGCCCGAGCCGCCGCCCGCGAATATCGACAACGCCGTCTCCGGCCGCCTGCATGTCATCTGCGGCGACTCGAAGTGGCCGAGTTCCGTCCGCGATTACCAGCGGGCCGTCGCGGTCTACCGGGTCAAGTACCCGTTGGTCGGTGCCGCCGCGGCCAATATCGGTCCATGCGCGTTCTGGCCGTCCCCGGTCGAGCGGCCGGTGCGCATTGGTGACCGAGGGCCGTCGAACGTGCTGATGGTGCAGAACGTTCGCGACCCAGGGACCCCGCTGGTCGGTGCCCGCGAGCTGAGGAACGCGTTCGGTGCCCGGGCGCGGATGGTGACGGTGGACCAGGGTGGTCACGGCGCCTACTTGCTCTTCGCTAAGAACATGTGCGCCAACAACACGGTGACGGCCTTCCTCACCACCGGCCAGCGTCCGCGGCACGACGTCACGTGTGCGGCCGAGGCCGGCTGAAGGCTGACGCGTGGCGAGTCAATCAGTCGTACGGGTTCGGGCATCGGACAGCGTGGCCGCCGATGCCCGCGACGGTCGCCGGGCGCGTAAGCGCGCGCCCCGCCGATCCGCGGCACTCTGGGATCCCGGAGTCCGTGACCTGAGCGCCCTCGACCGGCTGCTCGCGCAGGAATCCGTACGCGATCCTGAGCTCTTGCCGTTGCGGTATGCCCGGATGGCGTCGTCGCCGTGGACCTACCTGCGTGGTGCGGCCGCCGTGATGGCGGCCGATCTCGCGGCGGCGCCGCACCCGGGACTGACGGTGCAGATGTGCGGCGACGCGCACATCCTCAATTCGGGCTCTGGGCCTCTCCCGAGCGGCAGCGGCTCTTCGACGCCCGCGATTTCGACGAGACCCTGCCGGGGCCCTTCGAGTGGGACCTGAAGCGCCTCGCGACCAGCATCTATGTGCTCGCGGAGGCGGAACAGCTCGGGGGCCGGTGTGCCGAGAGCGCTGCTGCCGCAGCGGTGGATGCGTACCGCGAAGCGATGCGACGGTACGCCGGCCTGGGCGAGCTGGACATCTGGTACGACCGGATCACGGCGGACGTGCCGTTGCGGGGCTGGCCTCGGAGTTCGCCGAGGCCAGCCCCCGCGACATCGAGAAGCAGTCGAGGGAGCGGACGCATCATGGGGGGCCGTCGAGCAGGTCGCCGGTGGGCTGGTCGACGCCATGGGGGACGCCGGCGAGGTGGATCTGATCGACGCCTTCGCGTTCCCGATGCCCATCACCGTGATCTCCGAGTTGCTCGGGGTGCCGCACGAGGACCGGGACCGGATGCGGGAAATGGTCCATGAGACTCGTCTCGCGGCGGCCGCCCCCGAATTGCGATGGCGGTCGAGCCCACTGGCCCACAGTCTTCGGACGCGGCCCATCCGATAAGAGCGCTGATCAAGCCATGCCGGACCCGGGCTTCGTGGCGGTGACGACCCAGATCGTGAGCACCGCGAGCAGTGTGCCGTCGGCGACGGCTCGGTCCACCTCCGCCAGCCACGGCTCCGCTGTCTCGCCCAGATTCAGGAGAGGGCCTTGCAACACGGCGCGGTCCAGGACGGACATCAGGGCTGCGGCCTCGGCATAGTCGGTCACCGCGACGGTGACCGGCTCGGCACTGACGTCGGCGAGACCGGCAGTGACCAGTCGGCGGCGCAGCGTGCGCCCGGTGGACGTTGCGGCCGGCAACGCCGGAGCGAGCTTCCGGTATGTCTCACTCAGCTGCGGCGTCCCGTCGAACAGCATGGACTCCCAATCGGTGTCGATCAGGCACACCCGACCGCCGGGACGCAGCACCCGCACCATCTCGGCGATGGCGGCATCGGGATCGGTGACGTGTTGTAGCACGCGCTCGCACCGGACTCCGTCGAAATGATCGTCCCGGTACGGCAATGCGAGCGCGTCTCCCTGGTCGTACCGCACTACCGCGGCGTTCGCTCGCTCGCGGGCGAACGCCACGGCAGCCTGCGAGTTGTCGACGCCGATCACCTGGCCGGCCGAGCCGACCAGTGCTGCGAGGTCGCGCACCACCTCACCTGCGCCCGAGCCCACGTCCAGCAGCCGGTCCGGATCATGGAGATCCCAAGCTTCCAGCGCCCTTCGGCGGACTCGGCGGATCGTCGGCAATTTGGCGGCTACCTCTATGTGCCGCAACAGGAAACGCCGGTTGTCGGTGCTCTGTTCGTCCAGAGCGGTGAAGGGGGTTCGATCGTTGTTCACGTCGTATGCAACGTGTCGGGCGAGGCCGCCGTTCATGGTGTGCCGGTGTGGCAAGCCTCTCCTGGCTTCTGTCTCAGTCGGTGACCTTGCTCCGGGACTGGTACAGCAGGTCCTGGTACTCGGGGTGCCGGGCGATCCACCCCGTGTAGAACGGGCAGATCGCCAGCACCCGCAGGTTCGCGGCGCGCGCCTCGTCAAGGGAGGCCCGGGCGAGCGCCGCCCCCACTCCCTTGCCTTCGTATTGCGGAAAGACCTCGGTGTGCACGAACGCGATGAGCTCCGCCGTGCGAATGTACTCCGCGATGCCCGCCAGCTCGGACTCTCCTTCTTGCCGGGCCTCGTACCGTTTGGCCTCGGGAACGTCTTTCACTTCGACTGGCATATGTCCTCCATCTGTCTACTTCGGGGTCGATGTCATCCGAGCCGCGGGGTGAGCTTGTGGCCCGCGTTCAGGGGGTTCTGCCAGATCAGGGCGGCCACCACACCCGTGAGGATGACGGCGGTGAGCGCGAACGGGATCGGGATGAGCGGGTCGATGAGGACGAGGACCGCTCCGGCCGGGACGATGATGTTGATGTGGCGCCCGGCGCTGCGACGCATCACGAGCAGCCAGATCCCGAGGATGAAGACGGCGATCGGAATGGTGTAGGCGAACGACGCGACCACCGGGTCGAGCTTACTGTGGCCGGTGATGACATCGACCTCGGCTTCGATTCCGGCCGAGAGCGCGCCGGCCGCGGCGAAGATGAAGTAGTGACCGTAGCCGTAACCGAGCGAGAGACCCAGACCGTTGATGGCGGTGTGGTGCGGTGCCCAGAAGTACACCCACCACAAGGCGGCCGTGACGACGAGCGTGAGCACGGCCACCCTGATCAGCGGTCCGAGCGTGTCGCCCTCATGAAGCGCCTCGATGATCGCGTTGGCCGAGGCCAGCAGACTCTCGCCCAGCAGGATCAGGGTGAACAGGCCGAACCGTTCGGACAGGTGGTGCGGATGCCACGGGGTCTTCGCCCGTCGTTCCGCGGCGACCGGCACAGCGAGCTCGGCCCCGATCAGAACGATCACGGCGGCCCAGAACGCGGAGGCCGGCAGGAGCAGGGAGGTCAGCCAGAGCACCTGAACGACGGCGATCCCGATGGCGTAGGTGGTGGTGGACCGGCGGGTGTCCCCGGCCGAGCGTGACGCGCGCATCCACTGCGCGACGAGCGCGATGCGCATCACGACGTACGCCAGGATCAGCACGACATAGTCCTGGTCCTCGAACGCCGCCTGTATGCCGGAGGCGAGTACGAGCACGCCGCCCATCTGAACGATGGTCAGCAGTCGGTAGAGCCAGTCGTCGGTGTCGAACGAGGTGGCGAACCAGGTGAAGTTCATCCAGGCCCACCAGATCCCGAAGAACACGACGGCGTAGTTGAGGATGCCGTCCAGCACATGCGCTTCGGTGAGCTGGTGGTGCAGCTGGACGGAAGCGATGCTGACCGCGACGACGAAGACCAGGTCGAAGAACAGTTCCAGCGACGACGCGGTCCGGCCGGCCTCGTCCGGGTCGCGTGGCCACATCGGCACGAGCCGGTAGCGAGACGTGGGTGCATTCATTTGGGCTCACCTAGGTCGACTCGTCGGGTCCCCAGTAGAGACCCTGTTGCCAGAACAGGGTCAACCGCCGTCGTCGCAAGGGGCCGGGGTGACCTCTCATCGCCCGGCTCCCGCGGCCCACGCCTCATCCACGACGGCTGCACGCAGGCGCAGGAAGTCTCCGCTTCGCCCGGCGAGAGAATCAGCCAGATCGAGACCTCTCCTTACGGTCACGGCCATAAGCCACCCCGACACCTGCCAGAAGTCTCCCTCGATCGCGTCCCCCGGGGCGAGCCATCCCGCTCGAGAAGCACGCCCCGTCGCGCGTGGTCAGCCAGTGTTCGCGCCGCCAGCAGCCCGGCGAAGCTCGCACCGATGACGCAGGCGGTTTCGCTCGTCATGTCCGGCTCGAACCGGCCTCAGCGGTCAGTGGTCCGGTGGTGAACCAGACGATCACCACGGTGGCCAGGACGACGGCGCTCGGGATGAGCGTGGCGGCGGTCGCGGGTCCGGCATCGCGGTCGGTCACGACGCTGTTCAAGTCGGACCGCATGGCGACGGAAAAGACGAAGCCCAGCGTGTTCCACAGCGCGTGCAGGGCAACCGCGATCTCAAGACCGCCGGTACGCCAGGTGACGAGCCCCGTACCGATGGCGAGTACGACGTACCAGATATTCAGCCAGGCGTCGGTCGCCGCGTGGCTCACCGTGAAGACCACCGCCATCACGATCAGGCCGAGGACGAGACCCGATCGGCTGCCCCGGGTCCAGCTTCCGGCGACCCGGAAGACGAGACCGCGGAACCCGTACTCCTCGCCCGCGGCCTGCAACGGAGTGAGCAGCAGGGTGGCGGCCAGCAGCCACAGCACATCGGTGTCCGACCACACGCTGCGCGGCTCGGGCGCCAGGTAGTCGCTCACGACCAGGGCCGCGACCCAGACCGGAAGGATGAGCAGCAATGCGCGGCCGAACACGTCGAAGCGGAAGCGCGAGAACACTGAGTGGAGCGACGCCCCCGGTACGCCGTAGAGCCAGCGCTGAATGACCATGCTCCACGGGAGGAGCAGCGCCAACGAGAACATCGCGACCGCGTGCGTCAGCGGGGTGTAGGAGTCGTCGCTGCCACGGTCGTCCAGAGCGGCAGCGCCCTCGGACAATACGACGCTGAAAGCCAGCAGGCCGCCGAACAGGAGCACGATCGCGAGGATGCCGCGACCGACGCGGCGACGCCCCCCGCGAGGACGCGGTGGTATGCGACGTTCCCCATGTGATGTCCCCTCTCGGATTGAGTGGACTATGCGACACCGTGTGCTTGCGACACAGTCAAGATTAGTGAGATCCGGCTGCCCACCGCCGGCAGCCGGCGGGCCGGGCGGTGGATCCGCCCGGCCCGTCACCGCAGGTTGTTCAGCTGGGCTGGCAGGTGGTGTCCCGGGCCGGCATCTTGCCCTCGACCAGCCAGTCCGTGGTGATGTGGAGCGCGCAGGCGTTGGTGTGGACGAGGAAGACGCCGTGGCCGCTGTCCTCGGCGGTCACCAGCTTTGCGCGTGAGGCGAACTTGTCACGCAGCAGCTTTCCGCCCGCCCACGGGGTGACCGGGTCGTGGCGGTTCTGCAGGATCAGGATGTTGGCCGGGCCTTTGGCGTCGACCTTCACCGGAGGCTCGTACGGCTCGTGCTTCCAATAGGCACAGGGCGTGATGTTGGCAGTCGCGGCACCGAACAGCGGGTACCGCTCGCGGTCCTCGGCGACGGCCCGGCGGTAGGTCGCCACGTCCTCGGGCCAGTTGACGTCGTTGCAGGTGGTCGCGAGGAACGCCGTGAAGGCGTTGTCGCTGGGGTTCGGCGGCGCCGCTTGCCTCGTCGCCGGGGCTTGGACCGGGTTGAGGTACGTCTGCAAGGTGCGCGCTGTCCGCCCGTACGACAATTCGCTGTAGAGGCCGGAGAAGGTGAGGTACCGGAGGACGGCGCCGTCAACACCGTCCGGCGCAGGGGTCTTGTCGAGCCGCTGGACGATCCCCAGGAAGGTCTGACGGACCTGCTGCGGCGTACGACCCAGGCCGTACGAGTCGTGCCGGGTCGCCACCCAACGGGCGAAGTCGGGGAACGTCTGCTCGAAGCCGAGCCCGAACCGGCGCATGCCCGCCGGATCGAGGTGGGTGTCGCCGACGTTGCTGTCGAAGACGATCCGGTCGGTGGTCTTCGGGAACAAGGAGATGTAGGTCGCGCCGAGGGCCGTGCCGTAGGACGCTCCGTAGTAATTGGCCTTCTTCTCACCGAGCGCCGCCCGGACCCGATCCAGGTCGCGAGCCGTGTTCGCCGTGGTGATGTGCCGCAGCCGGCCATCCTTGTCGGTGGCGGCGCACTTGTCGGCCACCTGCTTCGCGATCGCGGCCTGCCGGGTCACCGCGGCGTCGTCGGCCGCGTACGGCGGAACGTTGGCCCAGTACGGATCCTCGAGCGTGAAGCCGCAGCTGATCTTCGTCGAATGCCCGACCCCCCGGGTGTCCATGCCGATCAGGTCGTACGCGTCCGAGATAGTGGTTGGCAGGCCCCGGCTGACCAGGAAGGCACCCTGGTCGATCCCGATGCCGCCCGGCCCGCCCGGATTGAGCAGCAGGATGCCGCGCCGCTTGGCCGGATTGGTGCTGGCGATCTTCGAGATCATGATCTCGATCTGCTCGCCGTCCGGGTCGCGGTAGTCCAGGGGTACGGGGATCTTCGCGCACTGCACCGCGAACGGCGCCGGCATCACGACTTCGGCCGGGCACGCCTCCCACGTCAGCTCGGGCGCGACTTGCCGGGCCACAGCCGCCGGCCCGGCCACGACAAATGTGCCGAGCAAGGCGATCATCCCGATCAGCACAGCGCCATGTCTTCGGTACATGTACAACCTCCTGCGTCGTCCGTCGGCACTCGGTGTCATGCGACACCATGTCGCGGGAACACAGTCAAGGTCTTGACCCTGTTCGAAGAACATGGTTTCTGCTGGGCCGGAGCCGCGACCTGTCCTGCCGGCCCGATGAAAGGAACTGAAGTGAAACCCACCATCGTCCTGGTGCACGGCGCGTTCGCCGAGTCCGCCAGCTGGGGCGGCGTCATCCAGCGCCTACTCGACAACGGCCACCCGGTCATCGCCGCGCCCAATCCGTTGCGCAGCCTGTCCGGGGACGCCGCCGTCGTCTCCAGCATCCTGAGCACGATCGACGGGCCGGTCGTGCTCGTCGGCCACTCGTACGGCGGGGCGGTCATCGCCAACGCCGCCGTCGGACACGACCATGTCAAGGCGCTCGTTTTCGTCGCTGCCTTCGCCCCCGAAGCCGGCGAGAGCATCGGCGCGTTGTCCGGCAAGTTCCCCGGCGGCACCCTGGGCGAGACTTTGCGGGAGGTTCCCCTGGCCGACGGAACGGTGGATCTCTACATCCGGCAGGAGAAGTTCCATCAGCAGTTCAGCGCCGACGTCCCGGCCGAGCGGTCCGCCATCGACGCGGCCACTCAACGTCCGCTGAACACCACCGCTCTCAACGAGGGATCCGGGAACCCGGCGTGGACGAGTGTGCCGTCCTGGTTCATCTACCCGGAGCTGGACCACAACATCCCGCTCGAGGCTCACCGCTTCATGGCCAAGCGGGCCGGCGCTCGTGCCGCCGTCGAACTCGCCGGCGCGTCGCACGCGATTCCCGCGTCGGAGCCGGTTGCGGTCGCCGAGATCATCCTCGATGCCACCCGATCGATCGGCTGAACCGTGGAGACAACGATCAACAACTTGTGGTGGCCCCGGCTGCGAGTGGCCGACTGGACCGAGACCCGCGACACCCTGCACATGTGGACCCAGATCGTCGGCAAGATCCGGATGGCGTACATGCCGTCGGTCAACCACTGGTGGCACGTCACGCTCTATCCCACGGCCCGCGGCCTGACCACCTCGGCCGTGCCGTACGACAGGGGCGTCTTCGACATCGAGTTCGACTTCGTCGACGAACGGCTGCGCGTGCGCACCAGCGACGGCGGCTCCCGCGATGTGGTTCTCGAGCCGAAGCCCGTCGCGACGTTCTACCGCGAGACGCTCGAGGCTTTGGCCGCGCTCGGCCTGAAGCCCGGCATCCACCCCGTGCCCAACGAGGTCGAGCTGGCGATCCCCTTCGCCGAGAACGAGCGGAACTGCTCGTACGACGGGGAAGCCGCGCGTCTCTTCTGGCGGCAGCTGTTGCAGGCCGAGCGGGTGATGAGCCGCTTCCGTTCCGAGTTCGTGGGCAAGGCCAGCCCGGTGCACTTTTTCTGGGGTGCGATGGATCTGGCTTACACCCGCTTCTCCGGTCGGGTCGCCCCGCAACACCCGGGCGGCGTGCCCAACTGCCCGCCGTCGGTCATGCACGAGGGCTACTCGCACGAGCTCGCCAGCTTCGGTTTCTGGCCGGGCGGTGGTGAGGAGGGCGCCTTCTATGCGTACGCGTATCCGGAACCACCGGGCTACCGGGAGCGCACGAAGGCGTACTACGACATGACCCTGCAGGAGTGTGTGCTTCCGTACGAGAAGGTGGCCGAGTCGGCCGATCCCGACGCGACACTCCTCGAGTTCCTCCGCGCAACCTACGGTGCCGCCGCCGACCTGGCCGCCTGGGACCGCTCGGCCGTGGAGGCGTGACCGTCGCGTCCCCTGGACGGGGGTTCAGGGGACGCGACGCCGGCCGCCGAACCTTGCCCGCCGCCGTCAGCTGCCGGGCTGGGCCGGAGCGCCGCCGTTGTCGACGAATGATGCCCATGCAGGACGGTTCGCCGCCGGCGCCGGCCTTGGCCGTGCGGATGTGGTGGAGGCCGTCACGGATGCCCACCACCCCGAACCGGCCCTGGGCGGACAGGTGGGAGAGGTCGGGGGGCAGGTCGAAGCCGGCGCCGTCGTCGCGAACGGTCAGACGTACCTGGCTCGCAGGGCGGCGGTCTCTGTTGAAGGCACTTCAGCCCATCCCGGCTCAGTCGGGGTCCGGCAGCACGTCGGTCTTATAGCGAGCCAACGTGGGCAGTACTTCGGCCACCTTCTCCGGGCCCCAGGCCGGCGGCTGCTCGCCGGCGCGGGGATCGTCTCCCATGTCCAGGAACATGCCTTCGGGGCCGCCCGGTGAGTACATGAAGACCATCCGCGCGGTGTGCACGGCGCGGTTGGTGAAGGAGTGCCGGATACCCGGGGGAACGAGGACGAAGTCACCCTGTCGTGCGGTGAATCGCTGGTCGCCGTCCAGGAACTCGAGTTCGCCGGAGAGAAGGTAGAACGCCTCGGTCTCGCTGCTGTGCGCGTGGGGAGAAGAGCCGCGCCCTGGTGGAACAGTCGCCTCGATGAAGCCGAGGGCCCCGCCGGTGTTCCCCGCGGTGGCTTTCACCGTGTACACGTCGCCCGACACCCATTTGGTGATGCCCTGGTCGGCGGGTACGTACATCACCCCGCGCCGGTGGTAACGCGGATCGTCGGGGTCGATGCCCGGCAAGGAGAAGCTCATGGCTCCATTGAGCCACTGTCGGCATTGACAAGATGTTGACGAAATCTGCACAGGGACGGCAGCGGAGTGTCCGGCTTGACCCGGTGGCGGGAACATGGTTTTGGCTTGCGGGGACGACAAGGAGTCCGCACTGTGCCCAGAACGAAGATTGACCAGCTCTTCGCACGGCGAGCCCGGCTGTTCCGCCGCTCCGGCCTCTCTGGTCTCGTACTTCTGGTCTGCGCGACTTCGGCCATGGGCTGCACGTCGGCCGAGAATGAGCAACCCGCCCCGGCCGCCAGTTCGTCAGCGGCTGACCTGACGAAATTCTATTCTCAGAAGCTGAATTGGTCGGGCTGCGCCGAGTTCGCGACCAGCAAACGGGAAGCGGAGATTCTCGCGGACCCCAAGGCCCAGTGCGCACGGTTGTCGGTTCCGCTGGACTACGACGACCCGCAGGGCGCCTCCGCGTCCGTCGCGGTCCTGCGCGTCAAGGCGCGGGGAGAGTCGAAGGGTTCGGTGGTCTTCAACCCCGGCGGTCCCGGCGGTTCCGGCGTGCTGGGCGGGCTGGCCGTGAGCCGTGGGCTGGCCAAGAGCCGCATCTCCGAGGCCTTCGACATCGTCGGCTTCGACCCGCGCGGTGTCGGTGCCACCAAGCCGGCCGCCGACTGCTATTCGGAGAAGGGCACGACGCGGGGGGACAAGGTGTTCCCCAAGTTGACCTTGACCGGCGATCTGACGGAGGAGGACACCCGCGCGGTATTCGACCGCTGCGCCGAGGGATCCGGGGGCGCGAAGGGGCTCGCTTCGATGGGCACCCGCACGACCGCTCGCGACATGGACGTTCTGCGAGCCGCTCTGGGAGACGAGAAGCTGACCCTGCTCGGCCAGAGCTACGGCACCCGGCTCGGTTCGGTCTACGCCGAGCAGTTCCCGCAGCGGGTGCGGGCGATGATCCTCGACGGCGCGTTCGATCCGGGGCTGGGCACGATCGACCGGCGACTCGCCGCGTACGGCGGGTTTCAGCGAGCGTTCGAGGTGATGGCGGCCGCCTGCGCCAAGGATGCCTCGTGTCCGCTGGGGACCGACCCGAATGCCTTGACCTCGAGGTTCCAGGCGCTCGTGCAGCCGTTGCGGGACAAGCCGGTGCCCGCGCTGGGTCAGGGACTCGACTTCGACGCAGCCGTCGGCGGTGTGATGGCGGGGCTGTACAGCCCGACGCTGTGGCCCACCGTCGTGCGCGGCCTGAACGAGGTGCGGCAGGGTCGCGGCGACAGTCTGATGCGTCTGGTGCAGGACATCGGCGGCGGTGAGGGCGACAACGCGGTGAATGGCAACGTGACCGAGGCCCTGTTCGCGATCAACTGCATGGACGAGCGGCGCCTCACCCCGCAGGACGTCACTCAGTTGCGCGTCCGGGCGTTCGAGGTCGCTCCCTTCATGAGCCCGGGCGGCGACGTCGGCCGAGGCGCCCGAGACGGATGCGAGTTCTGGCCGGCGCCGCCGACTCTCGGCATTCCGTACGCCCAGAACATTCAAGGCCTTCCGAAGACGCTCGTTATCTCGATCACCGGTGACCCCACCACCCCGCACGCCGGCGGCGTCGAACTCGCCGAGACTCTCGGCAGCGCGTTGCTGACCGTAAAGGGTGAGGGGCACACGGTTGTCTCCAGCGGGGCCAACACGTGTGTCGACAAGATCGCCGCGGACTATCTGATCGATCTCAAGCTGCCGGAGCCGATGCCCGAATGCTCGGTCTGAGCCGGCGGAAAGCGGTGTCGTGTCGATGACGAACTCAGGGTGTGCGGCATGCGACCGATGATTCTCGTGCATGGCGCGTGGCACGGCAGTTGGTGTTGGGCGCCGGTCACGCCCCACCTGGCCGCTCGTGGCATACCGTCGATCGCGGTGGATCTCGCGGGGCACGGCCTGAACGGCCGGCCGCCGGCCGCACGATCGGCGCGGCCCTTCGATCCGGCGGCGCTGGCCACCGAGCTCTCGCCGGTTGCCGGCGTGAGCGTGCGCGATGCCGCCGAGGCGCTCGTCGACTGGATCCGGCTGGCCGGGAACGGCGAGCCCGGTGTCGTCGTCGCGCACAGCCTCGGGGGCGTGATCGCGACCGCCGCCGCCGAGCTCGCCCCCGAGTTGTTCGCCCACCTCGTCTATCTCAGCGCGTACGTCCCCGTCGCCGCGTCCGTGGGTGAACTCGCCGCCAGCTACCACACCTTCGACCGGGTGCTGGTCGCCGACCCTGCGGTGGTCGGTGCGCTGCGTCTCGACCCGGCGAACCCTGCCCTCCGGGATGAGATCCGCGCGCTGTTCTACGGCGACGTCGACGTGTCGGAGGCCGAGGCGGCCATCGCCATGCTCAGCAACGACGCGCCCGCGCAGTTCGCCGCCGAGAAGGTGACGGTGACCCTGGACCGCTTCGGCGCGGTCCCGCACTCGTACATCGTCTGCGCCAAGGACAACGCGATCCCGGAGCCGCTGCAGCGCCGCCTGGTCCGGGATATCGACGCCGTTTCCGTCAGGGCGACGGCGGTGGTCACGCTGGACAGCTCCCACTCCGCCTTCCTGTCCCGCCCGGCGGAGCTGGCCAGGGTCCTCGCGGAGGCCGGACAGGGCGGGGGCTCTTGGAGCCGCTGAGACCGACTATGGCACCGGAGCCCCAGGGTCCGCTCGGACTGCGCTTTCTGGTGCTCGGCCCGGTACGGAGTTTTCATGGCGGGACGGAGCTCGACCTCGGCCCGCCGCAGCAACGGGCGCTGCTGGCGTCACTGCTGCTGCGCAACGGTGCGCCGGCGTCGATCGACGAGCTAATGGCGGCGATCTGGCCGGACGATCTCCCACGGACGGCCGCCGGGATGGTCCGTTCGTACATTTCCCGCCTACGCCGCTCCATCGCCGATGTCGGCGCCTTCGATCCGATCCGTTCCACCACCGGCGGCTACTCCGTGCGGGTGAGCGATGTCAGCTTCGATCTGCGCGATTTCCTGACCGGGCTGTCCGCCGCCCGCGAGAGGCGACGGGCGGGGCAAGTGGCGGACGCGGCCGCGCATCTGGGCCGAGCGTTCGCCCTGTGGCAGGGCGTCCCGCTGGCCGGCGTGCCGGGCGCCTTCGCCCAGTTGCAGCGCACCCGGCTGGAGCAGCTGCGAACGGCCGCGGCCGAGGATCTCGCCGGTGACGAGATCGAGTTGGGCCGGCCCGCCGAGACGGTAGACAGCCTGGTCTCACTGGTCGCCGGGCACCCGCTTCGCGAACGCCCGCGTGAGCTGCTGATGTTGGCGCTCTACCGTTCCGGCCGGCGAGCCGACGCGCTCGAGGCGTACCGGGCAGCCCGGTCGACCCTGCGCGACCAACTCGGGATGGACCCGGGCCCGGCCCTGCAGAGGATGCATGCCCGGGTTCTCGCCGGGGATTCGGATCTGCCGGCCAGCCTGCCTCCGGCCGCGCGCGTCACCCCCGCGCAACTGCCGGCCGACCTGCCCGACTTCGTGGGCCGGGTGAACGAGCTCCGCACGCTCACTGACGCGCTGCGGCGCACCGGTTCCTCCGTCCCGATGGTCGGTATCGACGGCATCGGAGGCGTGGGGAAGACCGCGCTCGCCGTCCACGCCGCGCACCGGATCGCCCGGCGGTTCCCGGACGGGCAGATCGTGGTCGAGGGCGACGTTGTGGGCACCGCGTTCGACGCGCTTGGCGGCATGATCCGCGCGCTGACCGGGGCGGCCGCGCCGGATTCTCTGGCGGAGCGTACGGCGGCGTGGCGCTCGTTGACGGCCGGGCGGCGCATCCTGCTTGTCCTGGACGGAGTCCGGGACGGCTCCCTGATCCGGCACGTGATGCCGGGCGCGGGCGGTGCGGCGGTGCTGCTGACCTCGCGGCAGAAGCTGGTGGAGGCGGCCGGGGCGCGGTGGCTCACCCTGGGCCCGCTCAGCCCCGACGAGACCGAGCGCCTGCTTGGAGCGATCATCGGTGAGAGTCGGCTCCGGGGCGAGCCCGAGGCGGCCCGGCGGATAGCGCAGGGTACGGCCGGACTCGGGCAGGCCGTACGCGCGGTAGGTCTGCGGCTCGTCGCCCGTCCGCAGTGGAGCCTGGCCAAGGCGAGTACGCGCATTCTCGTCGAGATGCCCGTCGCCTGGCTGCGTGCTGCGGAGTGCGAGGAGATCGACTCGCCCTACGCGGAGGCCATGAGCCTGCTCGCGCCCGATGCGGCGCGTACGCTCCGGCTGCTCGCGGTGTCGCGGGACTGGGAGATCACCGTGCCTGTCGCGGCCGCACTACTCGTAGTGCTCGAGACCCATGCCGAGGACCTGCTGGAGGCGCTGGCCGACGCCCATCTGATCGAGGCGGACGGTGACGGCGGGTATCACTACCTGAACCCGGTATGGAACTTCGCCCATCGCAGGGCGTTGATCGACGACGGCCCGGACGACGTCCGAGCTGTGCTCTCGCGGTGGCATGCGTACCGGGCCAGTATCGCGTCGCCGGGGCGATGACGAGTGCGTGCGCTCGACGGCCGTCAGGTGCTGCGGCACGCGTTGTCGCAGAACGGTCGCTTCAATGATCGGCCGCAAGCGCACAGCGTCATCCGGTGTTTCGGGTGAGGTCGCGGGCCGGCGCCGGTCAGCGTCAGGTTGCCGTGCAGCAGGATCTGCCCGCGCTCGTTCGTGGTCACGACGGTGGGGTCGGGCGGTGTCTCATCGGCGCCCCCGTCGTGCCGGGTGTATTGCAGCGCGCCGCTGGGGCAGCGTTCCACGACGGCGGCCAGCGCGGCGGCGCCGGCGTTGTCCGGGGCGATCCAGGGCCGTGCGGAGACATCGAACACCTCCGGGAGCCCTCGCACGCACTCGGCGAAGTGCAGGCACCGGCCGCCGTCGAACGTGACCGTGATGTCGGATCCCGGGTACGACTTCACATTCGGCTCACTCATCGTGCTCGCCCAGGACCGCGCGGGAGCTCTGGCCGCGACGGGTCAGATCCTGATACTCCGGGTGGATCTTGATGAACCTCGCGAAGAACGGGCACGCCGGCACCACCCGCAGGCCCCTTCCGCGTACGTCGTCGAGGGCCTGACGCGCGAGCCGGCTGCCCAACCCTCGTCCCTCGTAGGCGATCGCCACCTCGGTGTGGATGAAGACGATCCGCTCCTTCTCGAGGTAGTAGACGGCGAAGCCCGCGAGATCGCCGTCCATCGCGATCTCGTAGCGATGCTGTGCGGGATTGTCGCGCACGTCGACGTTGTCGTTCATCGTGTCAGCCAACACCGTGTGGTTGGAACACGGTCAAGCACCACCGGTCGGTACGCGGGCGGGTCTTCAGAGGCGGTGTTCTTCGAGGTTCATGGCGATCAAGGTCCGTCCACTCCGATTGACTGTGTCCCGAGGACACGGTTTTGAATGACCGGGTGTTCGACGAATGGCGGCGGCGCCGAGCCATCCAGCGCATCAAGGCCGGGGACGGGCGCGCGCTGAAGCGATTCCGTTGGTGGCAGTCGCTGTCCCGGTCCCTGTTCTATCTTCCCGCGGACGCCGGCGCGGGCCGGCCGGTGGAATACGCGGTCGACGTGAACCACATGAAGAGCAACGAGAACCTCGACACCGAAGCCCACCTGTATCGCGACGGCCGGCGCTTCGAGCGGGCGAGGCTCCCTGCGGTCTTCCCGATCGAGGGCGGCGCGATCGAGGTGAAGATGTCGGCCTTCGGCCTCCGGCGGTGTCACTTCGTCGCCGACGACGGGACCGAGCAGCAGCTTGTGCCGGATCCGCGCTCGGCCGAGGGGCGCCGCGCCCGGCTCGACCGTGAGCGTCCGTTGCTCAGCCGCTGGATCGGCGTGATCTCCCTCGTCATGATCCTCGTGCCGCTGGTCCTCGGCCTTCCGCAGACCGTCGAGTCGATCTCCCGGTTCCCGCCGCTGGCCGAGCGGTTCGGTGTTCTCGAGTCGCCGATCGACGCGTCGGCCTGGCTCAACATCGCGCTCGTGGTCAGCGCGACGGTGGGCAGCACCGAGCGTGCTCTGCGCCTGCGGTACAACCGATGGCTGGACGCGGTGGCGGACTGACGGCGGATCGGCCTTCCGTCCGCAACTGCTGGCGGGCCAGCTCTTTGGCGCGGTGGATGACGTCGAGCTGGGCCTCGTTGTGGAGTTCCCGCAACGCGTCGACGAACGTCTGCCGCGTCACGGATTCCCCCGACGACACGTGCGCCATCGCGTCGTTGTCCATCCACGGATAGTCACGAAGGGTGCGGACCAGGGACGGCGCGTACTTCTCGGCGAGGTTCTGCCGCGTCGCCTCGTCGGCGTCAGCGGGCAGCGCGTCGAAGTCGGCGCTGACGGCGTCGTCGTTGTTGTTCTCCACCGCGTTCCGCACGTCGGCGAGGGCCTGGTCGTCGAAGAATTGCGTGTATATGTGGATAAGCGAGCGATCGGCCTCGGACAGGCGGGCAGCGACGGGCTCGAAGCCCGGTGGCGTGTCAGGCGGCGCGTTCTCGCTCAGGATGGCCGCGATGCTCTGCCGGGCCTTCTCCAGCCGTTCGATGGCGGCCGCGTGGTCGACGTCGATCTGCTGCAGCGTCTCGGGGGAGCCCGCGCTCGGCTCTTTGATCCGGGACAGCGGCACGCCCAGCTCGACCAGCCGGCGGATGTGCAGCAAGCGTACGAGATGCAGCACTTCGTACTGTTTGTAACCGTTGTGGCGGCGATCGGGCTCCTCGAGCAGGCCCAGACGATGGTAATGCCGGATCGTGTTCACCGTGGTGCCCGCGAGTGTCGCGAGTTCGCTCGTGCTCCACGCCACGTCGATCCCCTTCCCGGCCCATCGGGTGCGGACCTCGGCCGCAGGCGACAAGTACCGGGTGGTACTCAAGAAAGCTCGAGGTTAACAGCTCGCCGCCGGCCCGCCTGAGCGTTCTCCGTCACTGTCGCCCGTTGACTGTGTGGCCAGCACACGGTTTCTGATGGGGGACACCACCGGCATCGGCGTAGTCCTGCTGGCCGGAGTCGTCGCGCCGAATCCCACCGGTTCCAGCCGGCGGTCCAGTTCGAAGGAGTCTTGTGATGCAGTTCGGCGTTTTCACAGTGGGTGACGTCACCCGGGACCCCACGACGGGCCGGACCCCGACCGAGCACGAGCGCATCGAGGCCATGGTGACCATCGCGCTGAAGGCCGAGGAGGTGGGCCTCGATGTGTTCGCCACCGGCGAGCACCACAACGTGCCCTTCGTGCCGTCCTCGCCGACCACGATGCTCGGCTGGATCGCCGCCCGGACCGAGAAGCTGCTGTTGAGCACGGCCACGACGCTGATCACCACAAACGACCCAGTGAAGATCGCCGAGGACTACGCGATGCTGCAGCACCTGTCGAATGGGCGGGTCGACCTGATGATGGGCCGCGGCAACACCGGTCCGGTCTACCCGTGGTTCGGTAGGGACATCCGGGCCGGCATCCCTCTGGCCGTCGAGAACTACGCGCTGTTACGCCGGCTGTGGCGGGAGGACACCGTCGACTGGTCGGGTAAATTCCGTACGTCGCTGCAGTCGTTCACCTCGACGCCGCGCCCCCTTGACGGCACTCCGCCGTTCGTCTGGCACGGCTCCATCCGCAGCCCGGAGATCGCCGAGCAGGCCGCCTTCTACGGTGACGGCTTCTTCGCCAACAACACCCTCTGGCCCACCTCGCATACCCAGCGCATGGTCGGGCTCTACCGCGAACGTTTCGCTCACTACGGCCACGGCGACCCCGACCGGGCCATCGTCGGTCTGGGCGGTCAGGTGTTCATGCGCAAGAACAGCCAGGACGCGGTGAACGAGTTCCGACCGTACTTCGACAACGCGCCGGTCTACGGGCATGGGCCCTCGCTGGAGGAGTTCACCCGGGACACACCACTCACGGTGGGCAGCCCGCAACAGGTAATCGACCGCACCCTCGGGTTCCGCGACTACGCCGGCGACTATCAGCGCCAACTGTTCAACCTCGACCATGCCGGTCTGCCGTTGAAGACGGTGCTGGAGCAGCTCGATCTGCTCGGCGAACAGGTCGTGCCGGTGCTGCGCAAGGAGTTCGCCGCCCGCAAACCGGCGCACGTGCCGGACGCCCCGACGCACGAGTCCCTGAAGAGGGCAGCGGCCACGGCGGCGAGCACCGACTGAACACCGCCCGGGGGTCCACCCGAGAACCGCCACGCCGATTCACGACGACCTGGGTCCTTCCCCTCGCCGAAACGGCTCAGGCGAGGAGGGCTGTCGCTTCGATCTCCACGACGAACTCGGACGTGAAGAGAGCCGGGACTCTGATGATGGAAATGGGTGGAGTCGGAGCGGGCAGACCGTCCTCTAGCAATCCGTCCGGGTACAGAAAATCCACGCTCATGTGATCTTCCTCGGTCGGGCTGGAGACTGCTCCCAGCGCAAACCGTGTTCCACGAACACAGTCAAGGCGATAGCGCCGAACGGGCGCGGCGGGCCGACCGCTTGACCCGGTTCCTGGAACAGGGTGTCGCATACGGGAAGACATTCATGAAAGGAGCCGGCATGACACTGGAAGCTGCGATCCGTTCCGACGACGCGGCGGCGGTGGCGGAATTGCTCGAGTCGGGCGCAGACCCGCACCGCCGCGACGCCGGTGGCCTCACACCCCTGATGGTCGCCTCCGGTCTCGGTCGGCAACGCCTGGTGGAGCTGTTGCTGGAGGCCGGCGCGGACGTATTGATGGTCGAGCCGCGCATGGGCGCCACGGCGTTGCACAAGGCGGCGCAGGCCGGTGCCGACGGCGTCATCGGCCTGCTCCTCGACCATGGCGCCTTCGTCGACCAGCAGTCGCCCCGGCTCGGTCACACGCCGCTGATGGACGCGGTGCAGTACAAGCGCGAGGTGGCGGTCCGGCTGCTACTGGCCCGCGGAGCCCGTACCTCGGTGCGGAACCACTGGCAGGAGACGGCGCTCGACCTGGCGGTGCGCGACGGCTCGGAGGCAATCGCCGCTCTCCTGCACGCGCGGACCGCGGCCGACGCCGACCGGATCCGGTCGCTGCAGCTGACGGCGGCGGTCAAGGCCGGCGACCTCGCCGCAGTGAAACGGCTCATCGGGGCCGGTGCGGACCTCGACGAACGAATGCCGGCCGTCGGCGATCACGATGACGACTACACGCCGCTCGGGATCGCCGCTCGCGACGGGCACATCGGCATCGTCCGCGTGCTGCGTGAGGCCGGTGCGGATCCGCGCCGGCTCAACGGGCTGATGGGCGCGACGCCGGGCCATGAGGCCGCCTTCGCCGGGCACGCCGACGTCGTCCGGACTCTGACGACGCGCGGCCCCAGCGGTACGACGACGCTCGAGATCGACGCGCAGGGCGCCTACAACGGCTTCACCGCCTTGCACGACGCGGTGTGGCACGGGCACCGGGAGGCAGCACAGGCCCTGGTCGAGGCGGGCGCCCGCCTCGACCTGACCTCGCACACCGGTCACACACCCCGGCAGCTTGCGGTCCGCTACGGCTACGACGATCTCGCGGCGTATCTGGCCGAGGCCGAGAGCGAAGCCGTACGACCATCCCCCTTTGCCTTCCCCGAGGCCGCGCTCGACGATCTGCGCGAGCGGCTTCTGCGTACGCGATGGCCCGATCCCGAACCGGTGGAGGACTGGAGCCAGGGCGTGCCGCTGCACAGGCTGCGAGCGCTGTGCGACTACTGGCGGGACGGCTACGACTGGCGGGCCTGCGAGGCCCGGCTGAACGCGCTCAGTCCGTCGACGACGCGCGTTGACGGACTCGACATCCACTTCCTGCACCTGCGGTCGCCCGAACCGGAGGCGATGCCGCTCGTGATGACCCACGGCTGGCCCGGTTCGGTCATCGAGTTCCTGAAGGTGGCGCCGATGCTGGCCGACCCGCGGGCCCACGGCGGCGACCCCCGGGACGCGTTCCACGTCGTCCTGCCCACGATGCCCGGCTTCGGACTGTCCGGCAAGCCGACCGAGACCGGGTGGGGACCCGATCGAATCGCGCAGGCTTGGGTCGAGCTGATGCGGCGGCTGGGCTACGACAGCTTCGGCGCGCAGGGCGGTGACTGGGGGCACGCGGTCACGACCGCGCTGGGCGCCATCGGCGAGCCCACTGTGCGAGCCATCCACTCCAACATGTTCCCCACGTACGGTACCGAGGAAGTCACCGACGAGCAGGAGGAGCGCGCGCTGCAACGATGGCGCGACTTCCAGGCCAACGAGTCGGGCTACCAGCACGAGCAGATCCAGAGCCCCCAGACGATCGGGTACGCGCTCACCGACTCGCCGGTGGGGCAGGCGGCCTGGCTCTACGAGAAGTACGAGCAGTGGACCGACTACGACGGCGATCCGGAGAACCTGCTCAGTCGTGACGAGATGCTGCACAACATCACGTTGTACTGGCTGACCGGCACCGCCGCCTCCTCGGCTCGCATCTACTGGGAGAGCTTCCGCACCTACCGCGACCCGAAGGTCGAGGTGCCGGTCGGCGTCAGCCTCTTTCCCCGCGACATCTATCTCGCCAGCCGCCGCTGGGTGGAGCAGCGTTACCCGAACCTCGTGCACTACAACGAGCTGCCCAAGGGCGGGCACTTCGCCGCCTGGGAACAACCCGAGCTGCTGGCCGCGGAGGTGCGTGCCAGCTTCCGTCACGTACGCCAGAGATAAGCAATGCAAAGGACCGACGCTTCGTGAACTCGACGCCACCCATCGCTCCCCCCGACAGCACCCGTCCCTTCGGTACACACATCCGGATGGCCTGGTGGAAGTCGGTGATCGTCATCGCCGCGATACCCCTGACGTTGCTCCTGCTTCAGATCGTGCTTTACCAGCTGGCCAGTTCGATCGAGGGGAGCGACCCTTCCGAGCCGACGCTCACTCCGCTCAAGCTGCTGGCGGCCAATCTCAGCACCGGCCTGACCGCGCTGCTCGCCGTGGTACTCGTTTCCCGGTTCGGGAAAGTGCCGTGGCGCACGATTTTCAGCTCGCCACGGCACTTCGACAAGCGGCGCCTGGCGCTCTATTTCGGCGGTTCCGTCGTGCTCGTCGGGGCCGGCCTCGCCGTCGGGGCGACCTTTACGCCCGACGCCATGAACTGGGTGGGCTTCGGTTTCACCGGCACCACCGTGGCGCTGCTGGTCGTCGTGGTCGTCTCCACACCGATCCAGTCGGCCGGCGAGGAGATCATGTTCCGGGGCGCGATGCTCCCGGCGGCAGCATCGTGGTTCCGCGCCGTACGGCTGGCGTTCATCACCGGACTCGTGGTCTCCAGCCTCGCGTTCGCCCTCACGCACGCGGCCGGTGACCCTTGGCTGAACGGCTATTACCTGTTCCTGTCGGCCTGCACCGCCCTTATGGGCTTGGTCAGCCGCGGACTCGAGGCCGCGATGGCATTTCACGTCGCGAACAACATAGTCGCAACAACCATCAATGCCCTCATGGCCGGAGGCGACGCCATCGTCGTCGACCGCACCGAGGGCGCAGGCGGCGGTCCCGCCCTGATCATCCTGGCCGTCGTCAACCTGGCAGTGCTCACGTTCGTCTGGCTTCGCGAACGGTCGCGTCGCACCGGTCCGGAGCGAGGGGTGTAGCTCGTTCATTGCTTGGCCCGGACAGCCGCCGCGAGTATCACGTCGTTGACGATGCTCGCGGCGGTCCGTGGGAACTCGGGATAGAACTGCGGCAGCGTTCCGCTTCCGGCGCCCGGAGGACGGCTGGAACAGAAGTAGCAGGAGGTCTTCGGCCAGGTTTGGCGGGCCGAGCCGCTTTGGCTGATATTTTCGATGGGGAATGCGACGCGAGTCCCGGGAAGCGCGACGCAGTCGACAGGGGCGGTTGAAGCCGGAGGTCAAGCCACCAGGGACGAGACGACACCCCAGGCGAAGGTGGTGGCATGGCCGCGGTGAACTGGGTCGGGACGGCCAGCGGTCCGAGCAGGCTCGCTCCGGGCACGCCGAAGCGCACGAGGTAACGGCGGAGACGCCGGCGCCCCTTGGACTCGGGGCGCTCCTCGCGGCCGCTCGGTCGGCGTCCGTGAGCGACCGCGGCGGCGCGGGCCCGCGAGCTGACCAGCACGACGACGAGTACGCAGAGGAAGTTCCCCGCGGCCGCGGCGACCCCGGCCACCACGGGATGGATCCCACCGACCACTCCGATCGGCGATGCGCCCTCGCCTTCGATGAACGGGATCGCGCCGGCCAGCATGACGACGAACGGCTGGACCAGTTCGGGCACCTCGGCCACGAGGTCGCGGAAGTTCTGAACGATCGTTTCGACGGGAGTCACGGCGGCTCCTCGAGCGGGGAGATGCGTTCTCCTTCCCAGTAGCGACTGTGTGCTCAGCACAGAGTCAAACGCCCTGTTTCTGGCCCTCCCGAGGATCGGATGTGTTCCCTGCCGGGTCCGCTTGGAAAATGCCCGGGCCAGCGGCCATCGGCCATCGATGGGCGGGCCCGGCACCGTGACCCCGTTGACCGGCCGACGGCTGGACTGTGCGGTAACCACACCGTTTTCACTGGAGGGACGCTGACCTTGCCGTTGTGTCACGCACCAAAACACGATGAGGAGCACCGATATGACTGATTCGATGAAGGCTGTTGTGCTCGCCCGTTTCGGAGGGGCTGATGCTTTCGAGTTGCGCGACGTTTCCGTGCCACAAGTCGAACCCCGCCAGGTGCGGGTGCGTGTCCATGCGACCGCCGTCAACCCGCTCGACTTTCAGATTCGGCGCGGAGATTACGTGGATCATGTGCCGCTTCCGGCGATCATCGGCCACGACATCTCCGGGGTGATCGAGGAGGTCGGTTCTCACGTGACTGAGTTCCGTGCCGGCGATGCGGTGTATTACACGCCGCGGATCTTCGGCGGCCCTGGCTCCTACGCCGAGCAGCATGTCGCCGATGTCGACCTTGTCGGCCGTAAGCCGGAGAACGTCAGTCATCTGGAGGCGGCGAGCCTGACTCTGGTCGGCGGCACGGTCTGGGAGGCGCTGGTGACGCGAGCTCAGCTCACGGTGGGGGAGACGATCCTCATTCATGGGGGTACGGGTGGTGTCGGCACGATTGCGATTCAGGTCGCGAAGGCGATCGGCGCGCGCGTGATCACCACTGCGAGGGCCGGCAACCATGAGTTCGTGCGCGCTCTGGGCGCGGATGCGGCGATCGACTCTGCAACCTCCGACTACGTCGATGCTGTGGCCGAGCTGACTGGAGGAAAGGGGGTTGATGTCGTCTTCGACACGATCGGTGGCGACACGCTCACCCGAAGTCCGCTGACGCTCGCCGACGCCGGACGCGTCGTCAGCATCGTCGACATCGCGCAGCCGCAGAACCTCATCGAGGCGTGGGGTAAGAACGCCGCCTATCACTTCGTCTTCACCCGGCAGAACCGAGGAAAGCTGGACGCGCTCACCACGCTGGTCGAGCGCGGTCTCGTGAAGCCGGTCATCGGCGCGACCCTTCCGCTGGCTCGGGTGGGCGACGCTCACGAGCTCCTGGAGAACAGGGGGTCGTATGAACTGCGCGGCAAGGTCGCGATCGATGTGGCGGGGGAAACTGTTGCGCTTCCCCCTCGCATCTCGTAGCGGAACGCTCCAGGCACTCGGGCGCCGGGAGGGAAGAAGGGGACGTGCTTCGCTGGTCAGCCGAAGCGGGCGGGGTCGGCGCCGGAGAGCGGCTTCAGTCGTTACTGGTTCTGCGGCGGAAGAACAGCCGCAGCGACGATCACGTTGCTGACGATGGTCGCGGTGATGGTGCGGGCGACCGCTTCGGCGGCAGCCTCGGCTCCCCAATTGCCCTGCTCGAGCTTCTGGGCGCGGGCGATGACCGAAGGGGTCCAGGGGATCTCGGGATCGAACTGCGGGAGCGTGCGGCTTCCCGACAGCAACGCCGCGAGCGCGACGACCCGGGGTTGTAGCTCCACACCGTCGACCAGCACCCTCCGCACGTCGGAGAGCAGACCGGCCCGCCGGCCGGATCCGCCGTCCTCGAGGACCTTCATGTCGAACAAACCGAGCGCCTTGGGGATGGACTCGCGGATGTCGCCGCGGATGATGAGCCGGTCGAGCAACGGGCTCCGCAGGGTCGGCCCGATCGTGGCGAGTGTGGCCTGCACACCGCGAGGCTTCACGGCAACGTGGTCCCACGCCGATCGCAGGATGTCGTCCGCGGGGGGACGGTGCGCGACGGCCTCCACCCGGGTTGATCCGCCCCAGCCGGGGATGGTTCGCACATGTCCGCCGAGGCCGAGATCGGCGAGCACCGCACCCCCGAGAACGTAGAAGAGCGTGTTCTCGCCGGCGATGACACCGGTGCCCCGCTTCCCCGCGTTCGGCTGGAACAGAAGCAACAGGAGGTCTTCGCCCAGGGTGGCGGGCCCGAGCTGAGCCATGGTGCCTTCCTTTCGATTCGGGATGCTACGCACGAGCTCAGGCCGGAGGGTCGAGCCCCTGTTCGCGGCGCAGTTGCTCCTGAGCGAGGATGCTGGCCCGGCCCAGCACATCGACCTGGGCGGGGTTGTAGAGACCGACGACGGCGTCGATGAACGTCTGGCGTGTGACGTGCTCACTCTTCGACAGATGCCGGGCGGGGTCGCGCAGCCAGGGATAGTCGACCAGATGCTGCGCCAGGAGCGCGGCGAGCTTCTCGGCGAGGTTCTGGCGGGTCGCTTCGTCGGCGTCGGGTGGCAGGGTGTCGATGTCGTGGCTGATGGGATCCGTGTCGGCGTCCGCCATGCGCCGCAGGTCCTTCATCACGTTCTCGTCGTAGAGCTGGGTGAAGACGTGGATGAGCGAGGTGTCGGACACCGTCAGCCGCGGCGCGACCGACTCGAAGCCGGCGGGCGCGTCGGCTGGCGCCCCGTCGCGCAGAATGATCGCGATGTCGGAGCGGGCTCGGCGCAGACGCTCGACCTCGGCCGCCAGGTCGGCGTCGACCTGACGCAGCACTTCCGGGGCGGGGGCGCCGCCCGAGGTGATCGCGCCGATCCGGGACAGGGGCACGCCCAGCTCTACGAGCCGCCGGATGCGCAGGAGGACGACGAGATGCTGTACCCCGTACTGCTTGTATCCGTTCGGCCGGCGCTCGGGCTCGTCGAGCAGTCCGAGCCGATGGTAGTGCCGAATCGTGTTCACCGTGGTGCCGGCGAGTTCCGCGAGCTCACGGGTGCTCCAGGCCACGTCGGTTCCTTCCTGGGTCTGACCCGGCGGTCGGCGGTCAAGTGCTGGCTCGCAGTCGACACCGTGTTCCCACCACAGAGTCAATGCGCCGATAACTCGGATCTTGAAAACTTCCTTGAGTCGCGGCCGCGCTTCGAACACCGCCGTGTCCGGCTCCGTCGTCCGGGCTGGTGCGCGCAGACGTGCGCAGAATCGGAGGCAACGATGCGGCCGGACGCCCAGCTGGTCGGCACCACCGGACGGATCCACCACTTCAAGGGACCGAGCGGGCAGTCCACCCGCGACGGCTCGCTCATCACCGAGAAGAAGACCGCCGAGAGCGCACGGCCGGGGACCATTCCCGAGCTTCTGCTTACGGTCGACAGCCACTCCGGCCGTGGCGTGCTGGCCGGCGTCACGTACATCAGCCGCCTGCAGATCTCCGGCGGCGTGGCGCCCGCCGCAGCGTGCGAGGACGGTGCCAGCAACGCGGTCCCGTACGGGGCGATCCATGCCTTCTCGGCGGCCAAGCGCGGCTGATCGGTAGCCTCGTTGCCCGCCGTGCGCGGCGGGCAACGAGGTCGACCGATCCCGGCATCGGCGGCCGGAAGGGGCTTGGCGGTCTAGCGGACGTTCGCCTGGACGGCTGCGAAGATCGGTGTCGAGCCTTGAGTGAGCTCGAGAATCTGCCGCCTCAAGCGGGGCTCGTGCAGTAGCTCCAGGAGAGTCGCCGCGACGTCCTCGCGGGCGATCTCGTCGTGCGGTTGTGCCGGACCGAGCGAGATCGCACCGGTTCCGGCCCGATCGACGAGCATGGACGGCCGGAGGATCAACCAGTCGAGGTCGGACTCACTGACGGTGACGTCGACCAGCTTCTTCACGGCGAAGTAGAACTCCACGTCATCGTCGAGGCGCTGCCCACGCCCAGCCTCGGGGAGGACGGACACCAGCGTGAAGCGATCCACCCCGGCCAGGCTCATCGCCTGAAGGGTTCGCATCACACCGTCCCCGTCGATGGCCGCGGTGACCTCGCGGGCGCCGCCGTTCGACCCGGCCGTGTACACGACCGCGTCGAATCCACTGATCATGGCGGCCAGGGACTCGGCGGTCAGGTCCGCGAGCTCGCCGACGTACGCGTCGATGCCTTGTGCGGCGAGCTCGGCCCGCTGATCGTCGCGGCGCACGAGACCGCACACCGTGTCGCCGCGGTCGGTCAGCTCCCGGGCCAGCAGTCTCCCGACCGCTCCGCTGATCCCGATGATGAACACCCTCAACCGGTCCTTCATACGTCCCAGCCTTCGTGGGGGAGGGCACAAGTGCCGCGGAAGATGAACTGCGAGGGGAGCTTGCGCTGGTCACCGCTCCAGTGACCAGGCGCGGTGGGAGCGATCGGCCCCATGCTCGCTGTGGCAGGACTCATGGCGTGGGTCTCCTGATCTGACGTCGGACGTGTCATCAGGCTCGCACCGGTGACAGCGCCTTCGCGTCGGTGAAAGTTCCTTAGACCGGTCTGCGAGGGGGCCGCGTTGGCGAGCCTGATGACGGCGGTCACCGGCGCGTTGGGTCGCAGGGCGAGCCGCCATCCGATCCGCGCTTCGTCAAGGATTGGGCATGCCGGGCAGATTCAGCTCCTTGAGCTGGCGGCGGGAGGTGATACCGAGCTTGCGGAAGATGTTGCGCAGGTGAGCTTCGATCGTGCGTGGGCTCAGGAACAGCTGCGCCCCGACCTCCCGCGACGTCGCCCCGGTGGCTACCAGCCGTGCGATGTGCAGCTCGTGGGCGGTGAGGCTGTCGGCCGTCGGGGCGATCCGTTTGCGGGGATGCTCGCCGGTGGCTCGCAGCTCGCGGGCGGCGCGGGCCGCGAATCCTTCCAGGCCCATGTTCGACAGCAGCTCGTGGGCGGTGCGGAGCTGTTCGCGGGCGTCTAGGCGGCGGCCCTCGCGGCGCAGCCACTCGCCGTAGACCAGATGCGTACGGGCGAGATGGCCGGTCATCCGGCAGGCTTGCAGCCACTCGATCGCCTCGCGGTAGTGCTTGTCGGCGTCCGGCCCGGTGCTGGTCAACGCCTGGGAGCGCGCCGCCAGGCCGAGCGCCCAGGGGCTGCCGCTGGCCCGGGCCCGTTCGTCGAGCAGCTCTACCGCGGTGGCCGCGCGCTTCGGCTCACCCGTGCGGGACGCCGCCTCGATGAGCTCGGGCAGGTTCAGGTTGCTGTACAGCGTCTCGTCGGTTCTGGCCGCGCTTCTCGCCGCGTCCAGCGCGGCTGGATAATTGCCCAGACCGTTGTACAGCACCGTCAGGGCGTACTGCGCCATGGTCACCGCGGTGCCCTCGCCTCGGGCGGTGGCCTGTTCGACGCTTGCCGCGTGCAGTCGGGTGGCTTCGCCCTCGAGGCCGCGCCAGGCGGCCAGTACGAGCTGGGCGTGCAGCAGGGGCACGCCGCCGGTCGCCTGCGTGATGCCGACTTCTTCGGCGGCCAGCTCGCTGGCGTGCTCGACCTCGCCGGCGAACACCAGCACGACGGATTGGAAGAGGAGCGCGGCCGGCAGCACGGCGAGCGCGCCCGCTTCGCGGGCGAGCCGGACGTTGCGGTCGGCCAGCGCGAGGACCGAGTCGTCGTCGAACAGGGCCAGGGCGATGCGGCTGGCCAGCCAGAGCCACCGCTGGTTGCCGGCGACCTCCTCGGCCGGCTGGTCGCGGAAGGCATGCACCGCGCGGCGCAGTTCGGGCACGCCAGCCTCGTACCCGTGAATGAACGCGGTCACCAGCGCGTCGAGCAGCATGTCGGCCGGCCTCGGCGGCCCGGGCGGGGCGGGCGCGTCCTGGGCGCTCTCGGCGACCTCCCGCACGCCGCGTTCGTGTCCGACCTCGCCGGTGATGATCGCCGTGTCGAAGGCGTCCAGGTACGTTTCGCGGGCCAGCGCGGGGTCCAGCGGGCCGAGCGTCCTGGCCGCGTCCAGCAGCATTCCCGGCACGTCGCTGCTGCGGGTCAGATGGAAGGCGATGCGAGCGCGGGACAGTTGCAGCCGCCCGCGTTGCCGGGCGTCCAAGGGCCCGGCCGCCGCCACCGCCAGCAGTTCCAGGGCCGCCTCGGGCGCACCGGCCTCCTGTTTGGCGTCCGCGGCCTCCAGCGCACGCCTGGCCCGGTCGGCGGGGTCGGGCGTCAGCTCGGCCGCCTGCTGCAGGAACGCCGCGGCGGCCGCCGACCCGCCTCGCGCCCGTGCCCGGCCGGCCGAGCGCTCCAGGCCCGCCGCGACCTCCTCGTCGGGGCCCTGCAGGGCCTGCGCCAGGTGCCACACGCGCCGGTCTGGATCGACGAGAGGATCGATGGCGGCGGCGAGCGCGCCGTGCGCGCGGCGGCGATCCGGTGGTGAGGCTGCTCGATAGACCGCCGACCGCGCCAGCGGATGGCGGAACCGCACCCTTGCGCCGATCTCCAGCATGCCTGCGGCTTCGGCGGGCACGGCCGCCTCCTTGGCGATGCCCAGTTTCTCGCCCGCCCGCCACAGCAGGGCCACATCGCCGGTCGGCTCGGCCGCCGCGATCAGCAACTGCAGTTGACTCTCGGCCGGCAGGCTGCCCGAGCGGCGCTGAAAGCTGTCTTCGATGCGGCGCGGAACATTCAGCGCGTCGGGCAGCTCGAACCCCCCGGCCAGCCGGCCGGGTTGTGCGCTTCGGGGCAGTTCGAGCAGCGCCAAGGGGTTGCCCCGGGCTTCGGCGACGATGCGTTCACGCACTTCGTCGTCGAGGGGGGCCGGGACCGCGCCGGTCAGCAGCGCTCGCGCGTCGGCCTCGCCGAGTCCGTCCAGGCGCAGCTCGGGCAGCCCGTCGAACACCCGGACGTCACTTTCCCCCGGGTCACGCAGCGCGAAGATCAGGGCGAGCCGCTCGGCCGCCACCCGACGCGCCACGAAGGCCAGGACCTGAGCGGACGCCTGATCGAGCCATTGCGCGTCGTCGACCAGGCACAGCAGTGGCCGTTCCTCGGCCACCTCGGCCAGCAGGCTGAGAGTCGCCAGCCCGACGAGGAAGCAGTCCGGCGTCACCCCGCCCTGCTGCCCGAACGCGACTCCGAGAGCGGCCTGTTGCGGCTCGGGCAGCGCTCCGGCGCGATCCAGCAGCGACCCGGCCAGCTGGTACAGACCCGAGAAAGCGAAGCTGATCTCGGATTCCACCCCGACCGAGATCGCCGTGCGGAACCCTGATCCGCTCGCGATGTCGCGGGCATGTTCCAGCAGCGCGGTCTTGCCGATGCCGGCTTCCCCGCGCGCCACCAGGGCCCCGCTGCGTCCGGACTGCGCCCGGGCCAGCAGCTGTTCTACCGCTGCGCTTTCGGTGCGGCGGCCCAGCAGCTCCATGAATTCCGCACCTCCGTCTAGCAGGTGGTCGATTTAGGTAGATTCCGATATTTGATGGCGATAGCGTAACAAGGAAGACTTTTTACCAGGAACATTCCTGCCCTTCCGCCCGTCAGCGAGGCTGGACCAGGCCGTTGTCGTACGCGAAGATCACCGCCTGGATCCGGTCGCGTGCGCCGATCTTGAACAGGACCCGTCCGACGTGCTTCTTCACGGTCGACTCGGTCAGCGTGAAGCGTTCGGCGATCTCGGTGTTGGTGGCGCCCTGGCCGATCGCCTCGAGGACCTCGCGCTCCCGCTCGCTCAGCGTGCTCAGGCGGGGATTCTCGGATGTGGCCGGCGCTGGTTCCTGCAGGTAGGCGTCCATCAGCTTGCGGGTCAGGCTGGGGGCTACCACTGAGTCTCCGCTCGCGACGGCGCGGATACCGGCGATCAGTTCCTCGGGGCGCGCGTCTTTGAGGAGAAAGCCGCTCGCTCCGGCTCGAAGTCCGGCGTAGACGTATTCGTCCAGATCGAATGTGGTCAGGATCAGCACGTGGGTGCGGGAGCCGGCCGCGGTTATGCGGCGGGTGGCCTCGATGCCGTCCATGCCGGGCATGCGCACGTCCATCAGCACCACATCGGGCCGGGTCTGATCGACTTTCCGCACTGCCTCGGCGCCGGTGGCGGCCTCGCCTACCACGGTGATGCCCGGGGTGCCGTCGAGCAGCATCTTGAAGCCCATTCGTTGCAACTGCTGGTCGTCGACGATCAGGACGGTGGTCATGAGGGCTCCTTGAGGACTACGTCAACGAGCCAGCCGTTCTCGACCGGGCCGGCGGTCACTATCCCGCTGTACATGGCGGCGCGTTCGCGTATGCCGAGCAGGCCGTGGCTTGGAGGGGCCGGTATGGCACGGCCGTTGTCGAGAACGCGTACCCGTACCTCTCCGCGGCAGGCAGCGAGAGTGACTGTCGCGGACGCGCTGCGCCCCGCGTGTTTGAGGGTGTTGGTGAGCGCTTCCTGGACGATGCGGTAGACCGCGAGCTGCAGCCCCTTGCCGAGGGTGTGCAGCTCGCCCGAGGTGGAGTAGGTGACTGGCAGCCCGGCTGCCCGCACGCTCGGCAGCAGCCGGTCGAGATCGTCGATGCCGGGCTGCGGCCTCAGCTGCGGACCAGGGTCACCCTCGCGCAGCACGCCCAGCACCCGGCGCAGCTCCGCGAGCGCCTGGCGGCCGGTCTCGCCGATCAGCCGGAGCGGTTCGGCGGTCTGCTCCTGCCGCGATCTGGCGAGGGCGGCGCTGCCGTCGGCAAGGCCGACGATCACCGACACGTGATGGCCGACGATGTCGTGCATCTCGCGGGCCACCCGGGCCCGCTCCTCAGCGACCGCCAGGCGGGCCTGCTGATCCCGTTCGATCTCGAGGCGGGCGGCCCGGTCCTCCAGGGCGATGAGGTACGCCCGGCGGGTGCGCACCGCGACGCCGGACGCGACCGCGGCTGCCTCTGTGCCGATCGCCAGGAGCAGGGTGGTGACGCGGTTCTCCGTCACCGGGTTGATCAGGTAGATCTCGGCGACCAGCAGCGCGAGGGCGATCCCGGCGGCCCAGGCCAGCGCCCGCCACGAACCGCGGGAGGCCACCCCGAACAGCATCACGAGCAGGATCACTCCGGCGCCGACGCCGACGTCCAGCAGTCCCTCGATCAACTCGATGGTCGCGGTGGCCAGGAACGCCGGGAACGGGTACCGCCGCCGCCAGTAGAGCGGTGGCAGCAGCACCAGGGTCGCGATGGTCGCCGACAGGGGTTTCTCGATGATGTTCGGGATGCTGAAGAGCACGATCGGGACGGCTACCAGGGTGTCCATGACCCACGGGTGGCGCCGGTCGAACGCCCGCAGCCGTGCCTGCCGGTCCACGAGCCATCCCTGCGTGCTCATCGCCCGAGTCTCCCTTACGCGTCGGTCTTCTTGAGCCGATAGGCGGTGGCGGCGAGCGTCACGGCCACGTACCCGGCGAAGACTGCGAGACCGGCCCACGGACCCAGCGTGCCGTCCGTGGGAGCCAGTGCCATCACGGCGCTGCCCGCGTTGCTGGGCAGGTAGGGGGTGACGGCATCGGCGATCGAGTCCGGCAGCAGCGGGGCCAGAACGGGCACGACCAGCAGCGCGCCGGACAGGATCGCGATGGCGCCGGCGCTGGACCGGACGAGCATGCCGAGCGCGACGCCGAGCACCGCGACCAGCCCCAGATAGAGGCCGGCGCCGAACAGGGCCCGCACGACGCCCTCGTCACCGAGGCCCAGACCGTCGACCTTCTCGTTGAGCACGGCCGACCCCGCGGCGAAAGCGGCGAAGGCGCCGATGGTCATCGTCACGAAGGCGGCCGCCCCGGCCACGAGGCCCTTTGACCACAGCACCGGCAACCGGCGCGGCACCGCGGCCAAAGTCGCCCGGATCATGCCGGTGGTGTATTCGCTCGCCCCCAGCAACGCGCCGAGCACACCGACGGACAGGGCGGCCAGGACGCTGCCCGACAGGGCCAGATCGACCGAGGTCGGGCCCTCACCCGAGAAGGACGCCGAGGCGATCATGCCGAAGGCGATCAGGAGGAAGACGGAGATGCCGGTCGTGATCCAGGTGGAGCGCAGGGAGGAGAACTTGGTCCATTCGGCGGCGACGACGCCACCAGGGGTGATCTTCATCGGGATGCCTCGTATTCGACAGCGTCGCGGGTCAGGTCCATGAACGCCTCTTCGAGGGAGGCGTTCTGCGGGGTGAGTTCGAACAGCGGGATGCCACGGGCGGCCGCGGCCAGCCCGATCTTGCGGGCGGAGGTGCCGGCGACGAGCAGTTCCTCGGCGCCGGTCGAGGTGACCGTGATGCCCGGACCGGCGATCGTCGTGCGCAGCGCGTCGGGCGCGGGAGTGACGACCCGGACGCCCTCGGCGGTCACGAAGTCGGCCACGGTGGTGTCGGCCAGCAGTCTGCCCCGGCCGATGATGACCAGGTGGTCCGCGATCAGCGAGACCTCGCTCATCAGGTGCGAGGACAGCATCACGGTGCGGCCCTCGGCGGCCAGGCCGGTGAGCAGGTTGCGCACCCAGAGGACACCCTCGGGGTCGAGGCCGTTGACCGGCTCGTCGAGCATCACCACGGCCGGGTCGCCGAGCAACGCGGCGGCGATGCCGAGCCGCTGCCCCATGCCAAGGGAGAACGCACCGACCCGCTTGTGGGCGACGGCCGAGAGGCCGGCCAGGTCGAGCACCTCGTCCACGCGCGAGCGCGGGATGCCGTTCGTGCGAGCCAATGCCAGAAGGTGGCTGACCGCCGTCCGGCCGGGGTGTGCGGCCTTGGCCTCGAGCAGAACGCCGATGTCGCGCAGCGGTGCCTGCGACGACGCGTACGGCTTGTCGTTGACCAGCACGTCGCCGGAGGTCGGCGCGTCGAGGCCGACGATCATCCGCATGGTCGTCGACTTGCCGGCGCCATTGGGGCCGAGGAAGCCGGTGACCTGTCCGGGCTTCGCGGTGAACGACAGGCGGTCGACGACCGTCTTCGCACCGTATCGCTTGGTTACTTCGCGTACCTGAATCATGCTCACGACGCTAGGTCCGGGCACAGCCCCCATCGTGGTACCGCGGTCGGCATTTCCGGCCCGCCGTTGGTACCCAGGTTCTACTGGCCATCGCTACGTAAGGGTTTTTCACCGACGCGAACGCCGCCCCGCCGATGCGAGCGTGAAGCTCAGCCGTACCAAGGGGGGAGGAGCTGACGTGGCCTGGAGCACCCGGGAGCTGGCGGAGCTCGCCGGCACGACGGTCAACGCGATCCGGCATTACCATCGGATCGGCCTGCTCGATGAGCCCACGCGCCGATACAACGGATACAAGCAGTACGGGGTGTCCGACCTCATGCTTCTGCAGCGCATCCGGTGCTTGTCCGAACTCGGCGTGCCGCTCTCCCAGATCCGCGAGATCTGCCTGGACGGCGCGGCCGCGCCGGACGTCCTGAGGCAGGTCGACGCCGGCCTTGCCTCGGAGATCGAGCGGTTGAGCAAGGCCCGGACCGACATCGCGACCATTCTGCTCACCCGTGCACCGGTTGGGACCGACCTGCTGGTTCATTCCGGCGTTCTGGAGCATGAGCATCCGTACCACTACGCCCAAGCGGCTGATGCTGACGACGGCTCGACGCCGATCGCGCGAGCATCGTCCGGGCGAAGGTGCACTGAGCGGGTTCTTTGCGGTCGGAGGAGGTCTCGATGAGCGAGAATTCCCAGGTCGACGACTGGCCGACTACGCGATCCTGATGGTGCTGGTGCAACTGACGCGCACCGTCCGGCGTCTCGCCCGGAGCCTTCGTGCCGGCCGCGAGCGCCACGTCGCCGGCCGTGGCGCGGTCCACGGGTGATCCGGTGAAGGCACACCGCGGCGAAGGGCGACGACCATGCCGACAACTCGAGGCACGCAGTCGTCCGGAACACAGCCGGTGCCGCTGCGCTCGACCGCGGCCCTTTCCGGCGTGGCCTCGGTCGTCGGTTTCCTCCTGATCCTCGAGTTCGCCTCCGGGCTCACCCAGAGCTGGCTCGCACCCCTGGTGCCCAGCATCCTGCAGCGCTACGACACGACCGCGGCCAGCCTGAACTGGCTCGACGCGGTCTATCTGCTGTCATCGGCGGTGTGTGTGCCGCTGCTGTCCAAGCTCGGTGACCGCTACGGTCACCGCCGGTTCCTGGTCGTGGCGGCCGTCTCGGTCGCGGTCGGGTCGGTGCTCGTGGCCGTCGCGCCAACCTTCGAGATCCTGCTGCTGGGGCGGGCTGTTCAAGGGCCGTTGGCGGCGTTGCTGTCGCTGGAGTTCGCGATCATCCGTGAGCGGGCCGGGCATTCGACCGGACGGGCGATCGGGCTCCTCGTCGGCGCGGTCGCCCTGGGCGGGAGCGCCGGCCTGCTGCTGTCGGGGGTGATACGCCAGTACTTCAGTCTGTCGGCGACGTTGTGGATACCCGCCGCCCTCATGACCCTGGTGGTTCCGGTGGTGGCGTGGCTTGTGCCTGAGACGACGCTGCGCACGACGGGCCGCATCGACTGGACCGGAGCGGTGCTGTTGAGCGTCGGGTTGGTGCTGCTGCTCGCCGCCGTCGGCAACGGCAGCGGCTGGGGCTGGACGGACGCCCGCACGGTCGGGGGGATCGCCGCAGGCATGGCCTTGCTCGCCATCTGGGTCTGGGTCGAGCAGCGTGTCACGCATCCCTTCGTCGACGTATCGCTCATGATGCGCGGCGCACTGGGACTGCCGGTGCTCGCCGGGTTCTTCGCCGGGGCCGAGTTGTTCGGCAGCCAGGCGGCCAGCGCCTTGTACCTCGGGCTGCCCGCAAGCACCGGAATCGGGTTAGGCCTCACCTCGCTGCAACTGGGACTCGTGCTGCTCGCGTTCGGTCTCGCCGCGTTCGCCGGCACCTGGCTGGCGCCTCGGCTGACCGAACGGGCCGGGAGCCGGACCGCTGTGGCCCTCGGGGCGGTACTGACTGCTGCGGGGTACGTGCTGACGGCACTGGTTCACGACGCCGTAGCCACTTTCGTCGTCTGGCAGGTCCTGATCGGGGCCGGCAACGGCGTGGTGCTGGCCACGCTCTCGACGTATGTGGTGACTCGGGCGCCTGCGGACGCGGTTGGCATCAGCTCCGGCTTGTTCAACACCGCGCGGGCGGTCGGAGGCGCTGTGTCCGGTGCCACCTTCGCGGCCGTCATGGCGGCCCTGTCGAGCCACGTGCCCGGGGTCGCAACGCCGGTGACGGGTAAGGCCGGCTACGTGACGGTCTGGCTCGCCTGCGCCGTCTTGGCGATCGTCGTGGCCGCTTTGGCGCTCTGTTTGCCCATGACAAAGTCTGTTCGAACTCGAAATCCTTCGCGAGCTGGCCAAGGACCTCGACGGCGGTTTGGCAGACCGAGCACTTGAGCAACCGGCCGAGTTGCACAGTTACGAATTCCGGCCCGGGCTGGTAGAAGCCACCCCGGTGGTCACCCGCCACCTGCCGCACGTGCGGCCGATCCAGCAGCTCAGCCGGGCCGGTGGCGGACACCCCGTGCACCCGTAGTTCCACCACACCGATGTCCCCGGCGCGCCCGCCCACCTCTCGCTGATCCATCCCGTACCGGCCCCCGGCGCGTCCGCGGCGCACACGACCCCCTCGGCTGATCCGGCGGTGCCCGCGTGACGGAGTGGCGTACCCCCGAAGGAGAAACCAACCCTGAGCTGTGGGCGAGCCCGCCTCGCCGTCAGAGTGGAGAGCCGCTGCATCCGATCCGGCGTCGCATCGCCGGCGGCCTCGTCACGCGACGCCACGACTGCACCTGCCGCGCCAGGCGGCATCGGGGGATCCGGCACGTCATCCCGGTGCTTTCTCCAGCGTGGCCGGGGCCGCTATGCGGTCGACGGGGTGATGAGCTCATCGGCGACCCAACGCGCGACGCCAGCGGGGTAGGGCGCCGGCAGTATGAGCACGATGTGCCCGAAGCCGGCGCCGATCGTCCTGCCGATGGCGTCCCGGGTGAGCCCGGGCTGGTCGTAGGAGACGGGCAGGTTGATCGAGCGGGTGATCGACGCTGGGTCGCGGCCGATTTCGGCGCAGTAGCGTTCCAGCAGGGCGCTGCGGCTGACGGCGTCGTCGACGTCCCCGCTGGCGATGTTCCAGATGTCCGCGTGCTCGGCGACCACCCGCAATGTGCCGGCGGAGCGGCCACCGATAACGATCGGCGGGTGCGGGCGCTGCACGGGCTTGGGGCTGGCGAACGCTCCGGTGAGGTCGACGTACGTTCCGTGGAAGTCGAACGGCTCGTTGTCGGTCCAGAGTCGCCGGATGACCGTGAGCGCCTCGGCGAGGCTGCCCACGGCGTCGGCGGTGTCGGCGAAGGGCAGGCCGTGCGCGGCGTACTCCCGCCGGGCCAGGGGGTGACCAGGCCGTGACCCGACGCCGATGCCGAAGTCGAGGCGCCCGCCGGAGACAATGTCGACGACCGTGGCGATCTTGGCGAGCATCGCGGGAGGCCGGAAGCGGTTGCTGGTCACCATCACGCCCAGTCGCAGCCGCTCGGTCTGCGCGGCGAGGGCGGAGAGCAGGGTCCAGCCCTCGTACGCCGGTCCGCCCGGGTCGCCACCGATGGGCATGAGGTGGTCGAACAGCCACGCGTGCTCGATCTCGGCGATGGCGTCCGCTTCCTGCCATACCCGCAGGATGTCGTGGTAGTCGACGTGCATCGGGGCGGTCATGAGCCCGAAGCTGGGCGAGGGCTTGCTTGGCATGGGTCCGTTCGTCCTTTCGGTGCCGAGCCTGGAAGGTCTGGCGGGTCAGGCGGCAGGCGGACGTCCGCCTGCCGCCTGGTCACTGACACGTGCCGAGTGATCAGCGGCGGCGCAGCGCCGGCTCGAGCAGAGCGGGCGGGGTGTCGTTCTTTTCGTGGGCGGCGAGGTCGACGCCGGGAGCCACGATCGCGTCGATCGCGTCCAGCACGTCGGCCGAGAGCACCGTGTCCGCGGCGGCGAGCTGTGAGCGGAGGTGCTCTGTCGTGCGGGGGCCGATGATCGCGCTGGTCACGCCCGGGTGCGCGGTGACGAAGCCGAGCGCGAGCTGGATCATGCTGAGGCCAGCCTCGTCGGCGACTGTGGCGAGCTGCTCGACGGCGTCGAGCTTGGCGCGGTTGGCGGGGATGCTGACGTCAAAGCGATGCTGCATGAAGCCCGAGCGGTTCGTACTGATTTCCTGTCCGGCGCGGATCGCCCCGGACAGCCAGCCCGACGCCAGCGGGCTCCAGGCCAGCACGCCCATGCCGTACTCCTGGGTCGCGGGCAGCACGTGGGCCTCGATGCCACGCTGCAGGATCGAGTAGTTCGGCTGCTCGGTCACGTAACGGCTCAGACGTCCCTCGCGGGCGGCCCACTGCGCCTGCACGATGCGGTAGGCGGGAAAGGTCGAGGAGCCGAAGTAGCGGATCTTGCCCGCGCGCTGCAGGTCCGTCAGCGCCGACAGCGTCTCGTCGTCGCTGGTCGTCGGATCCCACCGGTGCATCTGGTAGAGGTCGACGTGGTCGACGCCGAGGCGGCGCAGGCTGTTCTCCAGCGCGGTGACCAGCCAGCGGCGCGAGCCGCCCCGCTGGTTGCGTTCGTCGCCCATCGGCAGGGTCGCCTTGGTGGCCAGAACGACGTCGTCGCGGCGGCCGGCGATGGCCTTGCCGACCATCTCCTCGGACTGGCCGCCGCTGTAGGCGTCGGCGGTGTCGATGAGATTGATCCCCGCGTCGAGCGCCGCGTCGACGATGGCGGTGGCGTCCTCCTGGGTGGTGTTGCCGATCTTGCCGAAGTTCATCGCGCCGAGTACGAGGGTGCTGACCTGCACACCAGTGCGACCCAGGGTGCGGTACTGCATGACTGTTTCTCCTTTTGGACGTCCGGCGGTCCACGGTTTGGTGGCAGCCCGCCCGGTTCATTATGCTGAGCAAGCGGAGCACTGTTCCGGTAAACACCATACGGAACGGTGTTCCGGATGCCAAGTGGAGTGACGGAGGTAACGCGACGTGGCTGACATCGACAGCCGCTCGGAGCGACCGGTCCCGCGCAAGCGGGCCGACGCCCGGCGCAACGAGAGGGCCCTGCTCGACGCTGCCGCTGCGGCGTTCGTCACCTCCGGCGTCGACGTCCCCGTGCGGGACATCGCCGTACGGGCGGGCGTCGGCGTGGGCACGATCTACCGCCACTTCCCCACCCGGGCCGACCTCATCGTCGCCGTCTACCGGCACCAGATCGAGGCGTGCGCCGACGCGGGACCGGCCCTACTGGCCGACAGCGATACACCGCACGCCGCCCTGGCCCAGTGGATCGACCTGTTCGTCGACTTCCTGGTCACCAAGCACGGTCTCGCCGCGGCGCTACAGTCCGACGACGCCGCCTTCCAGACCCTGCACGCCTACTTCCTCGACCGGCTCGTCCCGGTCTGCGAGCAGCTCCTCAACGCCGCCGTCGCCGCCGACGAGATCCACCCCGACATCGACGCCTACGGGCTGCTGCGCGGCGTCGGCAATCTCTGCATCGGCGCGGGCAACGATCCCCGTTACGACGCACGCCGCCTGGTCGACCTCCTCGTCGCCGGGCTTCGCGTCCGTTAGTGCGGTGTCCACGAACGTTCGCCGGTTGTGCGGTGGTCGTAGTGGATCCTCGCCTTGTGGGCGAGCTCCCCTCCGAGTGATGGGGCGGGCCTCCGCGGGCCACCTGATCCTCGCGCCGCGGATGGGCGGCGGGGATCACGTCGCGGCCGGCCGGCACCGGGAAGGTGCCGGCCGGCCGCGACGGTGCGTGAGCACCTCCGACAACGCAACACCTGTCGGGGTGGTGTGTCCGCCGCCCGGGCTACGGGTGGCGAGGGTGGCAGCCGCGACCAGGTCACGCTGCCCGGATAACCGGCAGTGCGGGCAGTCGTAGAGGTCTCCCGCCACGCCGCAACATCAACGCCACCTACGAAAACGACCTAGCCGGGCCGTCCTCAGAGCGCGGTGCCGCCCGAAGCGTCGATGACCTGACCGGTAACCCAGCGCCCCTCGTCGGAGGCGAGGAAGGCGATGATGCTGGCCACGTCGTCGGTCTCGCCGAGCCGGCCGAGGGCGACACGCGCCGTCTGCTGCGCCGCGAGTTCCGGATTGTCGACCAGGTATTGGCTGTTCCGGGTCATGACGATGCCGGGTGACACCGAGTTGACGGTGATCCCGCGCGGGCCCAAATCCAGCGCCATGTCGTAGCTGAACCAGTTCAGCGCCGCCTTGCTGACGCCGTAGGCCAGCAGATCCGGGCTTCCGACTCTGGCCGCGGTGCTGGAGACGTTGATGATCCGACCGCCGTCGCGCAGTCGCGGCAGCGCGAGCTTCGTGATGAAGAACGGCGCCTTCACGTTCACGGCCATCACCTGGTCGAACTCGTCCTCAGGGAGGTCGGCCAGCCGGGCGAAGCTTCCCTTGCCGGCGTTGTGGACGAGGATGTCGATCTCCCCGTCGGGCACGAACTCCCGGCCCGCCTGGTCGAAGGTCTCCCAGAAGCGAGCCGCGTCGCCGGGTGTGCCCAGCTCGGTGTGCACGGCGAAGGCACGTCCGCCGTCCTTGCGGATGCGCTCCACCGTGTCGCGGGCCGCCGCCTCGTCGTGGCCGTAGCCGACGGCGACCGTCGCCCCGTCACGGGCGAACCGCTCGACGGTCGCCCGGCCGATCCCGTGACTGCCGCCGGTGACGACGGCCACTTTGTTCTGCAGTGCTCCTGACATGACCGCTCCTTTGTTGGATGATCGCTCAAGTGGAACCGTAGCTCGTTCTTGAGCGATCAGCCAACAAGCCTCCGACCCCTTGTGAACGATCGCTCTAGAATGGGGGTCATGGACACACCAGGGGTACGGCGAGGCCGGCCGCCGACCTTCAACCGGGCGGCGGCACTGGCGGCCGCCACCCGCCTGTTCTGGGAGAACGGGTACGAGGGGACCTCGATCAACGACCTGACCCGGGAGATGGGCATCCGGCCCGGCAGCCTCTATGCGGCGTTCGGCGACAAGAGGTCCCTGTTCAACGAAGTCATCGAGGCGTACGGTCGCTCCCCGGCCGGCGAGTTCATCTGGGCCGCCATGGCCAGGGAGCCGACGGCCTTCGATGCTTTCCGCCGCATCCTGCTCGACGCGGCGGCGATGTACACCGACCCCGAGACGCCGGCCGGAAACCTGCTCTGCAGCGCGGCCGCAGCCGACACCGATGTCGCCACCTACATGCGCGACCTGCGCAACGCCAGCGTCGGCACCTTCGAGAAGCGCCTGACAACCGCCCGGCAAGAGGGCGAACTACCGGCGACAGCCGACCCCCGCAAGCTTGCCGCGTATTTCACGGCCGTCATGCACGGCATGTCCCAGCGCGCCCGGGATGGCGCCACGGCGGCGGAACTCACCGATACTGCGGAACTGGCCATGGCCGCCTGGCCGGCGCGCTGACCGCCGCGAGATCTCCCTGGCTGCCGGCGAACCAGGGACTCGTACGGGATGGGCCTGGATGTGCACGCGTGCGGCGGGAAGATCTCAGCACGAAGAGGGACTTGAGATACAGGGTCTGCCACGCCGACACACCGCGGGCACACCCCGCCAGGATGACCCGGTCCGCACCCGCCACCGGATCCCGTCGATGATCACTCTGACGGTCCATCTGCGTGGCCGATCACGGTCCGTTCCCGCAGGCAGCAACGGCTCGAGAACCGCCAGCACCCTGGCGAAGCTCGTTTCAATGAGGCAGGCGGCCAGGTGGGACGACGCCGGAGTCCGCGTCGATGTGCGGGATTTCGTCGCGGTACACCTCGGGCACCCGGACGGGGTGCTGCTGATCGACGAGACCGGTGATCTGAAGAAGGGCGTGCAAACCGTCGGGGTGCAACGGCAGTACTTGGGCACCGCCGAGAAGATCGGAGGCCGCTCTCGTCCCGTTCGCGCCATCGCCCCTGCGGAGTCGGCGCGCAAGAGGCGATCGACTGACGGGTGCTCCCCTCAAGGTCAGACGTACCCTCTTGGCCGGGCCGGTCCCCGCAGCCGAGGTCGAAGACTGGCGGGCGCCAACCGGAAGTCTGGCGGGCCCATTGCCGAAGCCGCTGCGACCGGTGCCTCTGACCTCCTGTCTCAGGCATCGAGGATCTGCCATTCCTGGCTGATTTCGCCGCTGACCGGTTGCTGGACCACCCTGGCGCCGTCCGCGGTGGAGCCGCCTTCGACCCCGACACACCAGCCATTGCTCACATTGACGAACCGGTGGTATCCGCTGGTCGTCGCCGGTACGAGATTCCACCACTGGTTACGTCCGCCGTTGTCGGCCCATTGAACGAGTGCCGCGCCCTGGCCCGAGCCACCTGGGCTGTCCAGGACCTTCCCGCTTTTGACACCGGACAGCCGGAACGAGCCATCGCTGTTGGGCAGCAGCCGCCACTGCTGGTTGGCCGCGCCGGTCCACGGCCACTGGATGACAGTGGCCCCGTACACCTAGCGCAACAGCGGACCCAGGTCGCCGACGATCTGAGCCATCGCTCGGATGATCTCGGTTTCGGTCTCGGTGCGCCAGATCAGGGCGTAGTCCAGGCGGGGCAGGTCGGTGATGGGTAGCCACCGTACGTCCGGCAGGGCCCAGTGGTCGGTGACGTGGACGGGGAAGACCTGGACCGTGTCGCCGAGGGCGACGAGGTGGATGAGTTCGTCGCTGTTGGCGACGAATGCGCCGCACTCGATCGTGTGGCCGCGTGGGCTTTGGAACGGCAGGTACGCGTCTTCCCAGTAGTTCGGCAGGCGTTGCCCCATTCCGTTCGGGAAGTCGGCGAGCATCTCCAGCGACACGGATGGTCGACGGGCCAGCTCGTGATCGTCTGACACTGCCAGGATCCGCCGGTCGCCGAAGAGGACCGGCCCCACCGTGAGGTCCGGTTCGTCGACGGGCAGCCAGGCGACGAGGATGTCGTGGTCTCCGGACCGCAGTGCGGCGAACGGGTTCACGAACGAGGCGCGGCGAATCTGCAACGTCCACTGCGGGTGCTGACGGCGGAACGTGTCCCAGAACGGGCGCATGTCGTAGGTGTTGAAAGGGATCATGCCGACGCGGAGGGTGCCGGTGATGCCGTGAGCGACCTGCCGGGCCCGCTCGACGCTGTCCAGCAGGCCGGCGTAGACGGGTCGTAGGTCGTCGCGCAGCGGTTGGCCGAGCGGGGTGAGCCGGACGGTACGGGTCGAACGGTCGAACAGCAGAGCACCGAGCGGACGCGGTGGTGCCATCGCTGGTGCTCGAACGCCACGTCAGCTTCGATCTCCACGACCACGTTCGGCTTCACCTGCACCTACCGCAGCGGCTCCGGCCGCTCCAGCTGGCCGGACCAGGATGTGGGCAGCGGCTCCGGCCAGGGGTGCAGCACTGTGGCGTTGCGCCGCCCGCGGGGGCGACAGCATCCTGCCGAGCTCCTCGCGCTGTTCGCCCCTGAGCGGGTGGGGGGCCGCCGGTGTACCCCAGCCGCCCTCGCCGGTCCGTGACGATGGACCTCTGCGTCGCGGCCCGGTGCCCAGGCTGTGGCAGGTGTCGGGTACCTCCTGGAACCTCGCCCGCCACTGCTCACTGTCAACCAGGAGTTTCGGGATCGGCGGTTCGTGTGCGATCAGGGCGCGCACCTGGCCGGCCGGTCGGCGTCGTCGTGGCAAGCCGGGCGGTCGTCGCGACAAGCTACACCAGGACCAGGACCAGGACCAGGACCAGGGCCGCTCCAGCGAAGACCAATCAGTGGTCTTGGCCTCGTGTGGCATCGGACCTTGACCGTGCGGGGTCGGTGCCCGGCCTGGCGCAGAGGTGCGGCCCGTGCCGACTGCCGCGCCAGTCCAGTGACGAGCCGAACCGGAATCTAGGGGCTACCGACCAGTGAGCGAGCTCAGACGCGGCTGATTCGCACCGCGTCGGCGACGACGTATCCGGTGCCGCTGGTCCAGCGGCTCACACCGACCTTGTTGCCCGTGCCGGCCGCCAGGGTGAATACGCCGATCGAGACCCACCGACCGCCGTTGACCCGCTGGTCGACGGACACGGATCTGCTCCCGGTGGTGGTCGCCACGAGGTAGGGCGTCTCGTTGTTGTAGCCGGCGTCGGCCGGGTACCAGACCGAGATCTCGTAGCTTCCGGTCGCTGGGATGGTCGACCGGTACCAGGCGACGTCACTGGACGTCACCGGACTGGCGAACCGGTAGTCGGTACCGAACCGTTGGGCAGAGTAGGCCGACGTGCCCCAGCCGCTGCTCGCCGTGAACCCGCCCGTGGTGCTGTTGTCGATGGTTGTGGTCCACTGCTGCGGCGGGGTCTGGGTGACTTTCACGTCGAGGTAGTTGCGGTCGATGTTCATCGTCACGCCGCCCCACGTCTCGGTGACGTTGCCGACGTACTGGTGCAGGCGTTGGTGGTTCGCGTAGTGAGCGTCGGCGCAGTAGCTTCCGGCGTCCGTGTCAGCCACCCCGTTCCACCAGGCGATCCAGATCTGGTCGAGTCGCATGTAGTTCGGGTTGTCGTACGCGTCGCAGACGTCCTTGATGCCGGAGGTGCCGCTGGAGTACATGCCGGCGAGGTACCCGCGCACGTGCAGTTGCTCGATCCAGCCGGACAGAAACGACAGCACGGCGGCTCGGCACGACGTGTTCGACGGGTACTGCTCGATGTCGTTGTAGATGGTGCTCGTACTGCCGATGCCCAGTGCCTGGGCGGCAGCTGCGGCGCTGTTCGCCGCGGCGACGCCTTGTGACCGGGCGGTTGTGGGATCGGCGGACATCTTTGGCGTGCGGGTGCCGCACGGCGCCTGGTATCCCAGCTCGATGGGAAGTAGCCGCCATCCGCTGGTGATCTGGTTGGCAACCCAGGTCGCGGTGAGGTTGGGTTGGGAGCAGGAGCGGCTGTCCCCGCTGATGTAGATGCCGATCGCGCCGTAGGGCGAGCTGGCTCGCCACGCGTTCATTGCGGACTGTGACGGGGCGGCGCAGGTGTCGAATCCCCGGCCGGTGAAGGTGCCGGGTTGCGGACCGGCGGCCGGCAGCGTCGCAGCGGTCGGTGCCTGCGCGAGCGTCGCGGCCGCAGCAGTCGGGGCGGCCAGCACCACGACTTCGGCGGCAATGGCGAGACCCACCAACCAGCCGGCAACGGTTCTCATCGTCGCCACCTCCTGAGGAAGGAAATCTAGCCGAGGAGCGGACAGCCCGAAAGATTTCTACCACGAATCGACGGACGGCAATAGACATGGCGACAGGGTCCTGCCGGATGGCGACTGCACGCGCGCCGACCTGAAGGGCGGCTTCGCAGTCGCAAGCAATCCCGCTGCTCACGCGACCGCATCGACACGGGTCTGGTCGTTGAGTACGTTGTCCGCGAGAGTCGATCAGCCGATGGTGGACGGCGGGAGGCCGCGTGGCCGGGAAACACCGTTCGTGGTGGGGCTGGGGAAACGTCGAGGACGCGGTAATCGGCGCGGAGGCCACGGCGCTGCAGAACCGGGTGCGTACGCTATTGCCCGACGCTGACCTGACCGAACACGTTGCGCCGCCGGTGGCCGAACTCAGTCTGCGTCCGCCACGGATCGATGCGCCGACGTCACTCGTACGGCTGTGTTCGGCGGATCCGGTCGACCGGGCGGCGCACACCCACGGCAAGGCGTTCCGGGATGTCGTCCGCAACCTGCATGGGGATGTCCGCGACCCGCCGGACCTGGTGGTCCGGCCGGTGACCGAGCAGGACGTCCTCGACGTGTTGGATTGGTGCGGGAGCCAGGACGTCGCGGTGATCCCCTACGGCGGCGGCTCGTCCGTGGTCGGCGGTGTGGAGCCGCGGCTGGGTGACGCGTACCCGGCGGTGGTCAGTCTCGACCTTGGGCGCCTCGACCGGGTGCTGGAGGTGGACTCGACCAGCCGGGCCGCTCGCATCCAGGCGGGCGTGTTCGGTCCGGCGCTGGAAGGCGAGCTCCGGCGGCATGACCTCACGCTGCGGCACTTCCCGCAGTCGTTCGAATTCTCTACGCTGGGCGGCTGGTTGGCCACCCGCGCTGGCGGTCACTACGCCACCGTCCTCACCCACATCGACGACCTGGTGGAATCTTTGCGGGTGGTCACCCCGGCGGGCATCAGCCAGTCGCGTCGGGTGCCGGGCTCCGGCGCCGGGCCGTCTCCGGACCGGCTGTTCCTCGGCTCCGAGGGCGTCCTCGGCGTCATCACCGAGGCATGGATGCGGCTGCAGGACCGGCCCCGCTGGCGGGCGGGCGTCGCGGTGCACTTTTCTGATTACGACGCAGCGGTGGCCGCCACCCGGGTCGTCGCCCAGTCCGGTCTGCACCCGAGCAACTGTCGACTGCTCGACCCGGCGGAGGCGCTCCTCAACACCGGCACCGCCACCACCGGCGGTGTGCTTGTCCTGGGATTCGAGTCCGCCGACCATCCGGTCGCCCCGTGGTTGGACCGCGCCGTCGAGCTGTGCCGCGATCACGGCGCAACGCTGCCGGAGTCATCCCGCAGCGACGACCGGTCCGGCCCACGGCAGGGGACCGCCGCCGCCTGGCGGTCAGCGTTCCTGCGGATGCCGTACCAGCGCGACGCGCTTGCCGCCCGGTCGATGATCGTGGAGACGTTCGAAACCGCCTGCACCTGGAGCCAATTCCCCGCCCTGCGCGCCGCTGTGTTTGACGCGGCCGGCGAGGCGCTCCGCACCGTCGCCGCGACCGGTGTGATCACCTGTCGCTTCACCCATGTCTACCCGGACGGCCCCGTCCCCTACTTCGGCGTGTACGCCACCGGCCGCTGGGGCTCCACCCTCACCCAGTGGGACCAGATCAAGCATGCCGTCTCCGACGCGCTGCTCGCCGCCGGCGGCACCATCACCCACCACCACGCCGTCGGCCGCGACCACCGACCGTGGTACGACCGACAGCGTCCAGACCCGATCGCGCTCGCACTGCGCGCCGCCAAGAGCGCGCTCGACCCGTCCTGGATCCTCAACCCCGGCGTCCTCATCGATCCCGCCGTTCGACGTTGACATGGTGCCGAACCTCGTGGTTCAGCGCGCGCTGGAGCGGTGTCGCGGTTTCGTGACCATGGCGTCGAGGCAATGACCTGCCGGTTGAGTGTCATCTGTAAGGCGTCCCGGGGCGGCGTCTAGACGGGCGCTTCGGCGCTGAGGACGATGGTGAGGTCCTCCGGCAGGTGCAGGAATTCGGTGTGGTTGGCGGCGTTGTCAGCCAGAGCGATGAACAGCCGTTTACGCCAGGTGGGCATGCTGGGCTGCGGGTGCGGCGCAGGGTGATCCGCGAGACAAGGTAGGAGACCTGGTCGCAGACGATTCCTTCGGGGAGGGGATGAGTGGCGGCGCGCATGCGCAAGATCGCCTCCTGGGCCGCGATCGCCGCCGTGCGGACCGCGATCGCCGGAATCCATGGCATGAACTTCGCCAAGATGACCGAGCTGACCTGGAGATACGGCTACTTCTATGCCCTTGCTCTCATGGCCGCCGCCGCCCTCGCCCTGTACCGCCTCTTCCGCCGCTCCTGCTGGCTGTGACGAAACGACCCCCTCGACGTGCGGACCACCATCGGGGCAGCCGTCAGGTGCCTCGGCGCGGTCCATGAGAATTGCTGCCTGAGGAGGGCGACCGGGCCCCTGTGCGGCCGGGCGCAGCCCTTGACTCGAGGCGACCTGGACTACCCGGAGGTGGTGAAGCTGATGAAGGTATCGGGGGCCGTGTCTCGGGAGTGGGCCCGTCGTGGATCTCCCATGTGCTCCCACGGACTTGGGTCGCAACCTTCGACCAGAACGCTTCGACGCCGGGGTTGTAACGCTGCGGTCGGGGTTGTCATCACAAAGCCCGCTGTCCGGCTGGCCGCAGTGATCAACCAGACGTGGCGCTGCGGGTCGACGCCGGCGAGAAACCGGTCGAGCGGTCGGTCGTTGAACGTGCCATCGTTGTTGGGGAGATGACCGTAGACCTCCGATAGATTCACTGTCGAGGCTGCGCGAATACCTGGTCGGGCCGGTACGTCACGGCGATCAGCGTCTAGACCACCTGGCGGATCCTTCACGAACGCGGGTGGTCGTGGCAGGCCGCCAAGAGGGGAAGGCGAGCACCGACACTGAAACAGTGCGAAGCGGGCAGATTTGCTTGTGTCGGAGCCAGACAATCGAGCAGAGAGACCACCGTGTTCCGGTTAGGGGCGTGGCCGCACCAGCCCCGCGTCGAACGCCGCGATCACCAGCTGTGCTCGATCACGAACGGTCAGCTTCGCCATCAGGTGCGTGATGTGCGTTTTCACCGTCTTCACCGATATAGCCAGGGCAGTTGCGATCTCGTCGTTCGACAAGCCGCCGCCGATCAGTGTCAGCACTTCCACCTCGCGGCCAGTCAGCCGCCGCAGTTTCGGCGACGGCCTATCCGGCCGTGGTGCTGCGACGTAATGCGCCACGAGCCGGGTGAGGATCGACGGCGCGAACAGCGATTCACCGCGGTGAGTGCGGCGGATCGCCTCGATCAGTTCCTCGGGATGGGCGTCCTTGAGCAGGAAACCGGACGCGCCCGCGTGCAGTGCCTCGTAGACGTACTCGTCGAGCTCGAACATGCTCAGGACTAGGACGCGGGCGGTGGACAGTGCCGGGTCCGTGCAGATGCGGCGGGTGGCCTTGAGGCCGTCGAGGTGCGGCATCCGTACGTCCATCAGGATGACGTCGGGGCGGGTGGTGCGGGCGCACGACACGGCATGTGCGCCGTCGCCGGCCTCGCCGACGACAGTCAGGCCCGGCTCGTTGTTGATGATCATGGCGAGGCTGTGTCGGAGCAGCGGCTGGTCGTCCACCAGCAGTACGCGGATGTCGTTCACACCGCCTCGTCCGGGATCCTCGCGGTGACGCGGAAGCCCGCGTCGACCCGCTCCGTCGACAGCGTTCCGCCGAGACTGCCTACCCGCTCCCGTAACCCGGCCAGCCCGTGTCCAGCGCCCGGCGATGCCCGCCATTCGTCGACTGGGCCGGTGTCCGCCGCCGTGACCACCACGGATGTTCCGTCCCGATACACCCGCACCCCTACGTCCGTCGGTCCCGCGTACCGCGCCGCGTTGCTGAGCGCCTCCCGCACGGTCTTGCAGACGGCGACTTGCACACCCTGCGATACCGGGCCGAGCGGCTCGATCGTCAGCCGTGGCCGAAGCCCGGCGAGCGACGCCGCGTGCACGATGCCGGGCAAGTCGTCGAGGTTGTCCACGGGCGCACGGCGGCTGGCGGCCGACGGCTCGCGCAGGACCGTGAGCATGCGGCGTAGCTCGGCTGTGGCGTGCCGGCTCGCCTCCTCGATGTCGGTGAGCGCCGCCTCGACCTCCGCAGGCTTGGGTAGATGTCGGGTGGCCGCCGCGCGGACCGTGATCAGACCCAAGCCATGCGAGACGATGTCGTGCAGGTCGCGGGCAATCCGCAACCGCTCGGCGAGCACCGCCTCGGATGCCGCCCAGGCGGTCAGCCGTGATTCGTAGGCGGTTCGGTCGGCGCGTGACCGCCGCACAGCCCATAGCGCAGCCGCGACAGCGCCACCGACTATCAGCGGTGGCAGTACGAGCGCGAACGGGCCCTGCGCGCCGACCGTGCACATGGACATCACCAGAACGCTGATCACCGCGGCAGCCGCCGGCACGGCCGTGGACCGCCGGGAGGGGCGCGGATGGGCGTTCACCACCCCGACTGTAGTTCTCAGACCAGGGTCTGACGGTCTGTGGGCCGACCCGGCCGTCGGGATCCGAGAACGGTCCGATGCGCGAGGGCCGGAACCTGCGTTGACTGGGCTTATGATCACGATCGATCGCGTCAGTAAGACCAAGAGCAGGACCCAGATCCTGCACGAGGTCACCTTTGAGGCCCAACCCGGCCGGGTCACCGGCTTTCTCGGGCCGAACGGTGCCGGGAAGACGTCGACGTTACGTATCCTGCTCGGCCTGGACCGCCCCCAGAGCGGGACCGCGCTGATCTGTGGGCGCCGCTACCAGAAACTGGACCGTCCGCTCCTGACTGTCGGCGCGCTGCTCGACGGCAGCGGTGCGCACCGGGCCCGCACGGCCCGCGCGCACCTGCGCTGGGTAGCCGCCAGCAACGGTCTGCCCGACTCCCGTGCCGACGAGGTCCTTGAGGTCGTGGGCCTGACCGGCGACGCGCGGAAACGCGCCGGCCGCTTCTCCCTGGGCATGAGCCGCCGGCTCGGGCTCGCTACCGCGCTGCTCGGCGATCCTGCGGTGCTGGTCCTCGACGAACCGGTCAACGGTCTCGACCCGGCCGGGATTCGCTGGATGCGGGAATTCCTCCGGGACAGCGCCGCGCAAGGCCGCACGGTCCTACTCTCCAGCCACCTGATGGGCGAGTTGGCCGAGATCGCCGACGACGTCATCGTGATCGACAAGGGCCGGATCGTGATCCAGGGCGGACTGGCCGACGTCATCGGCGATCATCGAACGCTCGAGGACGCTTTCTTCGAGCTGACCGCTACCGAGGCCGGTGGCCCGTGGTGAGCCCGGTCCGCGCCGAACTCCGTAAGCTGCTCGGCCTGCCCACCGCCTGGGTCGGCTTGGTTCTCGGTACGTTGATAGCACCCGTGGTCATCCTGCTGAACGCGCCCTACACCCGCCGCGCGATCGCCGCCGGCACTCTCACTGACACGTCCGACCTGGGCCTACGCGACCTAGGTATCGGCCTGATCGGTCCGATAGTCCTCGGCGTGATCGTGGTGAGCAGCGAATACACGTCCACCGGTCGGGACGCCCCCGGCGCCCGCCAGCTCACCGCGACGCTCACCGCAGTTCCCGACCGGCTGCGTCTGCTCGTGGCGAAAGCCACCGCGCTCGTGCTGGTCGTCGCGGCCCAGGCGGCGGTCACCACAGCCGCCACACTCACCCTCACCCAGGTGCTGTACGGCGAACACGCGCCGGCACCCGCACCGGCCCGAGTCGTCGCCGCGATCCTCTATTGGACGTTGACCGCACTACTGGCGTATGCGATCGCGCTGATTACTCGCAACGGCATCGTGCCGTTGACGCTGCTGATCATCAACAGCTCCGTCGTGTCAGTGTCGTACCTGCTGACGAAGGTCACCGACCTTGCCTCCTATCTGCCGGACATCGTCGGAGCGCAGATGTTCATCGGCAGCGCGCGCTTCCCCGTCGAGATCGCCCCGGTGACCGCCGGCCTGGTGATGACGGCCTGGGTCATCGCGTTACTCGCGGTCGGCGCGGTCCTGTTTCAGCGGCGGGACGTATGAACACCGCCCGCGCTGAACTGCGCAAACTGCTGACCCTGCCGTCGCTGCGCCTGACCGCACTACTGACCTGGACCGCCAACCTGCTGCTGACGTACGTGTACGCATCTGCCGAGTTCCACGGTGAGTCGCTCGGCGAGGTCGCCGCCTTGGCCCCACTCGGCTACACCCAGGCCGGCTTCCTGGTGCTCGGCGTGCTCGCGGCCGCGTCCGAGTACCAGGAGTCCGGCCAAATCAGCACCACGCTGCTCGCGATGCCCCGGCGCCTGCCACTGCAGGCGGTGAAGGCCGTCGCGCTGACTGTGGTGGCGCTTCCGGTGGCCGCCGTGACAGCGGCCACCAGCACCCTTGCGGGCGGTGCGGGCACCTGGATGCCGGCCGCGACGGCCTACCTGACGCTCACCACGCTGCTGGGGGCCGCAGTCGCCAGCGTCGTTCGCCGTGCAGTGCCCGCCGTGGTTCTGCTGCTCGGTCTGTATTTCATCGCAGGCCCGCTGCTGCGGGCTCGGAGCTGCACCAACGCCGCCTATCTGCCGGACACGGCTGCCCTCGACCCGACCCGCGGTGCCGCCGCCACGGTCACATGGACACTCTCCGTACTAACGTTTGCCGCTGTCACTTTCCGCCGTCGCGACGCTTAATCCTGCAACGGCGGTAGGCGAATCGGTTCGTGTTCGTTGGTCTGCCTGTGACGGACGTAGATGTTGACCGGTGGCAGGGGAGCTGGACCGCCTGCATGCTCGGATCGGGCCCCGGTTTCGCCGGTCGGAGCCGCGGCGGCGGGCGCGTCAGTACCTGTGCGGTCTGGTGTCGGGCCTGGGCCGGAAGAATGGCTGGACCCTCGCGGAGCAGGCCGGGCATGTGTCGCCGGACGGTATGCAGCGGTTGTTGCGGTGGGCGGACCGGGACGCCAACGCGGTCCGTGACGACGTCGTCGAGCATCTCAGCGACCCAGCTGGTGTGTTGATCGTCGACGACACCGGCTTCCCCAAGAAGGACACCCGATCAGCGGAGGTGCAGCGTCAGTACTCCGGCACTGCCGGCGGACGGTGAGTCTGGTGGGAACATCGGGATGCGGGTTGCGTGTCGCGACCGGCCGCAAAGGACATGATCACCACCACGATGGGCCGGGCCGCGCCGACGACTTGATCATCGCTGCCTTGCCGGCTCGGGCGTGGTGCCGGAAATCCGCCCCGCGCTCTCATCGTGTTCGGCCGGGCCTTGCCAGATACGAAGCGCTGGAGCGGCCCGGTCCGCACGTCGCCACCTGGTGATCCGATCCGCGGACCTGCTGCGTGAGGGTCGTGTGCTTCTGCTGGGCCTCGCCGACCGCGCGGAGGTCCGCGACGCCGCGGCCGCGTGGACCGGACGGGTCAACACCGTCACCGCCCGCACGGACCGGGTGGACGTCGACGCGTAGCTGATTCGGCCCGACGGCTGCGTCGCCTGGGCCGTGCCCACCGCGCAGGATCTGGATTTCGACACCGCCGCGCTGGGGCGTGCGCTCGGCACCTGGTTCGGCCATCCGGCCTGAGCGGCGCATTAACGGTCGTCTCAGATTCGCTCGGTACGAAGTCGGCATCAGATGAGCGAACTAACCGTATGGAGGAAGCTAGTGATGGCAGTCAAGGCAGCGCCGCCCGGGGAAGCGCCGGCCGGTCGCTTGGCAGGCCGGTGGGTGCCATGGTTGGTGATCGGGTTGTGGGTGGCGCTGGCGGCGGTCATGGTGCCGCTGAGCGGGAAGTTGAGCTCGGTAACCACCGACAGAGCCGTGGACACCCTGCCGGCCAGCGCCGAGTCCACCAGGGTGGCGGTGCTGGAGGACAGCCTCCCCGGCGGTGAGGACAACACGTTCGTCTTCGTGTACCACCGCGCCGGCGGCATGACCGACGCCGACCGCGCGTCGGTCGAGCGCCACCACAACGCCCTTGCCAAGCGGTACCCGCCGAAGGCGACGGCGGCGGGCGGCGAGGACGAGGAGGGCCCACAGACGAGACCCTCCACCGACGGCAAGGCGATGATGTTCACCCTCGACGTGAGCACGACCTACGGCGCACCGGAGACCATCGTCGGCCCATTGCGTGAGGCTGCGAAGGACCGCCCCGCCGGCCTGGAACTCGACGTGACCGGACCCGCCGCGGTCGACGGCGACATGGACGCCGTCTTCGACGGCATCGACCTGCAGGTCTTCCTCACCACCGTCGTCGTCGTCACGCTCCTGCTGATCCTCACCTACCGCAGCCCGGTGTTGTGGTTCATCCCGCTCATGGCTGTGGGCGCGGCCGCACTGACTGCGATGGCGACCGTCTATCTGCTCGTCAAGGGCTTCGGCATCGTGATCAACGACCAGAACTCGGCGCTGCTGACGATCCTGGTATTCGGCGTCGGCACGGACTACGCGCTGTTGCTCATCGCCCGGTACCGGGAGACACTGCACCACCACGAGAACGTCCGGGTCGCGATGGTCCACGCGCTACGCGGCGCGGCGCCGGCCATCGTCGCGTCCGCGGCCACCGTGATCGCTGGCCTGCTCTGCCTGCTCGTCGCCGACCTGAACAGCACCAGCGGGTTGGGCCCGATCGGCGCGGCCGGCATCCTGTGCGCGCTGGTGGCCATGCTGACGCTGTTCCCGGCGGTGCTCGTGGTGCTCGGCAGGCGGATCTTCTGGCCGGCCATCCCGCGGTTCAACACGGCCGTCCAGGAGAAGCCGGGACTGTGGGGACGGCTCGGCACCGCCATCAGTCGCCGCCGGTGGGTGGCGACGCTCGGCTCGCTCGGAGTCCTCGGCGTGCTCGCCATCGGGCTGGTGGGCAACACCGGCGCCCTGCGGGAGCAGGACCAGTTCCTGTCCGCGCCGGAGTCGGTCACCGGCTTCACCGTCCTCCGCCAGCACTTCCCGGAGCTCGGCGGTCAGCCGATGACGATCTTCACGCGGCCGGCGCACCAGGAGCGGGTGCTCGACATCGTCCAGGGCATTCGCGGTGTGGCCCTGGCCGTCCCGGGGCAGACCAGCGGAGGCTGGGCCGACATCTCCGTGTTCCCGACCGACGCGCCGGACACCGCCGCGGAGTACGACACGATCAAGCGGGTGCGTGCCGCCGTGCACGCGGTGAACGGGGCGGAGGCGATCGTCGGCGGGCCGAGCGCGGAGAACCTCGACACCGAGGTCACCACCACCCGCGATGAGAAGCTGGTGATCCCGCTGGTGCTCACCGTCGTCCTGATCGTCCTCGGGCTACTGCTGCGAGCGATCGTGGCCCCGCTGGTCCTGATGGCGACCGTGATCGTCTCATTCGCCGCAGCCTTCGGCGGTAGCGTGTTCGTCTTCGACACGATCCTCGGGTTCAAGGGCGTCGACTATTCGGTGCCGCTGCTGGCATTCCTGTTCCTGGTGGCGCTCGGCATCGACTACAACATTTTCCTGGCCAGCCGGGCCCGGGAGGAGACCGTGCGCCTCGGCACCAGAGAGGGCATGCTCAAAGCCCTCTCCGCCACCGGTGGCGTCATCACCTCGGCAGGCGTGGTCCTAGCGGCCACGTTCGCGGTCCTCGCCTCACTTCCGCTGGTGATGCTGATCGAGGTCGGGTTCCTGGTCGCCTTCGGCGTGCTGCTCGACGCCTTGCTGGTGCGGTCGGTCCTGGTGCCCGCCCTCACCCTGCTGATCGGCCGGCGGATGTGGTGGCCGAGCCGGTTGTCCCGACCGGTGGAGTTGCCGGACGATCAACGGCCGCTCGTGGAGGGGCCCGCGCCGCAACGGTGAGCCCGGCGGCACAGTTGAGATCCGGGACGGGCTCTTGCCCGTTCCGGATTTTTGTCATGGCCCGGCGGCCGTCACCGTGTCCGCCGCCCTTGTCCTGCGCCGCCCGCTGCCCGGGTCCTGGCACCGCGCGCCGTGGCGGTCCCGGCGCCGTGCCGCAGCGGGTCAGCGCGCCACCGTGTCCACCCCCGCGGTGAGCCGCGTGATCCGAGCGGGCGGGGCGGCGGCCGGAAGGATGATCCGCAGCAGCGCGCCACCGCGTGCGGACCGAGCGACGGTGACCCGGCCGGCGTGGGCGTCGACGACCCGCTGCACGATCGACAAGCCCAGACCTGATCCCGGCAGCGCCCGGGCGCTGCCGGCACGGTAGAACCGGTCGAACACCCGCGGTACGTCGGCGGCGTCGATGCCCGGCCCGGCGTCGTCGACCTCAAGGACCGCCGACGCGCCCTCGGCACGGAGCCGGATCTGGACCGGCTGGTCAGCGGGGGACCACTTGCCGGCGTTGTCGATGAGGTTGAGCACCGCCCGCTGGAGCGCAGCGGGACGCCCGCTCACCCACACGGAGGTCACGTCGAGCGCGACCTCGATGTCGGGCACGCGGGAACGCGCCCGGGTCGCGGCGGCCACCACCACGTCGGCGAAATTGAGCAGCTCGGTGCTCTCGTCACTGACGTCGCCGCGCGCCAGGTCGGTCAGCTCGGCGGCAAGGGTGCTCAACTCGGCCACCTGGGCGCCGAGATCGTTGAGCAGCCGGGTCCGGCTCTCCGCCGGCAGTGCGCTGTCCAGGGTGCCGCGCCGATCGAGCCGGATCAGCAGCTCAACGTTGAGGCGCAGGCTGGTGAGCGGGGTGTTGAGTTCGTGGGCGGCATCCTCAGCGAGCAGCCGCTGCGCCCGCCGGGAGTCCCGGAGCGCGGCGAGCATGTCGTTGATTGACTGGATCAGCCGCCGGATCTCCCCGCCGCCCTCGTCCGGGATGTCGGCGTCGAGGTCCCGGGTCTGCGCGACACGAACCGCGGCGGCAGTCAGCCGGTCGATCGGTGCCAGCCCGGTCCGCGCCACGGTCCGCCCGACAAGGGCGCCCCCGGCCACGCAGAGCAGTCCGATCAGCAGCATGCCCAACCCGAATCGGTTGATCGGGCTGTCGTCGCTGTTGCGGGCCACCTGGACCGCGCCGTCGCCCACCCGCAGCGTGTAGATGAGGTAGCCGTCGTCGTCGCTGTCGTTCGACTCCATCAGGTCGGCCGACGCGCCCTGCGCCACGCGCCCGGCGGGCCCGCTGACGGGGGGCAGCGCGGGTTGGCCGGCCGGCGTCCGGGTCGAACCGTCGGGCAGGATGACCCGCACCAGCCGACCGGATCCGGGATACGGCGGTAGCTGGACCTGCGCCAGACCGGTGTGCTCCACGGTCGTCGCCAGGACGCGGGAGTCCGCGCGTAGCTGATTCTCGGCGTTGTCCTGCAGCTCCGAGTCCAGCAGCTCGCTGGCCACCTGAAAGGCCACGAACACGCTGACCGCGATGGCCGTCGCCGCGATCACCGTCAGCCTGGTCCGCAGGGACCGCCGGCGCCACCATCGGGTCAGCCGACGCGGTTCCCGGCCGGCGGGCCTGCTCACGGAGGAGTCTCCCGCAGCGTGTACCCAAAGCCGCGCAGCGTGTAAATCAATCGCGGCTCACCCTCGGCCTCCATCTTGCGGCGCAGATAGCTCACGTACACCTGAAGGTTGTTGGCGGTGGTGCTCATGTCGAAGCCCCAGATCGCCTCGAACAGCGCGTCGCGGGTCAACACCCGGGTCGCATTGCGCACGAGAACCTGTAGCAGGGAGAACTCGGTCCGGGTCAGATACAGCGGCCGCCCACCCCGCCACGCCTCGAACCTGTCGGGATCGAGCCGGACGTCGGCGAACGACAGGATCTGCGACTCGTCGTCGCCCGGCGCGCGGCGGCGCAGCAGAGCCCGGACCCGGGCCAGCAACTCCTCGGTGGCGAACGGCTTGGGCAGGTAGTCATCGGCGCCCGCGTCGAGCCCCGCGACCCGGTCCGAAACCTGATCCCGGGCGGTCAGCATCAGCACCGGCAGATCCCGACCCGCCGCCCGCAACCGCCGGCAGGTCTCCAACCCGCCGAGGCGGGGCATCATCACGTCGAGGATCAGCAGATCCGGCGCCGCGTCACCGATACCGTCGAGCACGGCGAGACCGTTGGCGGCGGTGCTAGTGCCGTAACCCTCGACCTGAAGCACCCGCTCCAGCGACTCACGGATGGCCGCCTCGTCATCGGCGATCATGATCCGCACGCCGCTCCGCTCCCTCCAGTTGATGCTTTTGCGCTCATCCTCCCCGATCAACCTGAGGGCAGGATTAATACTGCGAAGGCAGTAGGCGAATCGAGTTCAGCTCGTGTTGGTTGGTCTGCCTGTGACGGACGTTGATGTTGATCGGTGGCATGGGGAGTTGGACCGGCCGCACGCCCGGATCGGGCCTCGGTCTCGCCGGTCGGAACCACGGCTGCGGGTGCGTCAGTACCTGTGCGGGCTGGGCTTGGGCCTGGGGCGCAAGAACGGCTGGACCCTGGCTGAGCACGCCGGGGATGTGTCGCCGGACGGGATGCAGAGGTTGTTGCGGTGGGCGGACTGGGACATCGACGCGGTCCGTGACGAGTTGCGGGACTACGTCGTTGAGCACCTCGGCGATACGGCCGGTGTGCTGATCGTCGACGACACCGGGTTCCTGACAAGGGCAGCCGGTCGGCCGGGGTGCAGCGCAGTATTCGGGCACCGCCGGGCGGACGGAGAACTGCCAGGTCGGGGGTGTCAACTACTGAGCATGGCTGATCACCGGGTCGATGCTTACCTCGGGCGTGACCTGCGGCAAGCCGTCAATCCCACCGACGGGTGGCGTCGGCCGGCGATTCACGGTGCTGATCAGGTTTGGAGATAGATCATTCAGCCTGAGTGCGATGCCGCACCTCCACGGGGCCGGCGAGAGCGTTGGCGGTAAGTCCCTCGGCGATGGCGAAGAGGCCGATGCCGGCGAGGAACTCGGCGAAGATCCGCCGGAGTCGTGGTGGTGATGTGCGCTGTTCAGCAGTGGGCGGAACGCGACGGTGTTCCTGGTTGCTCTGCTAATGGCCTGCGCTATCGGACACTACGCGTAACCCCCGGGGGGCGAGCCTCAAGGCGCGTGACCAGCAGCTTTTCCTTCTCCGGCAAACGCTTGGCGCCCCGACGGCTATAACCGGGAGAATGCTCGCAACGCGGGGAGTGTAGGCATTGTTCATCGACGTGCGCGCCCGCTGATTCTGATCCCGCCGCTATCAACATCCCATGGGAGGTTCACGGAATGACCACACGCAGGACACGGGCGCGAGTAGGTTTTACGGCGCTCGCCGCGCTTGGGCTCGCACTGTCCGCCGCAAATCCAGCCATGGCCGCCAACACATACGCTTTTGAAGGTAGCGACTACGCCGCAACCAACCCGGCCTGGAGCAACTGGTTCGAGGTGTGCGACGTGGAGAAGGACGGCAACGGCGTCTATGCCCAATTCCGCGACAGTTACGGGAACTACATTGGCGGATTTGACGCCAAATACTGGGACAGTGATGGGTCGGCTGGCGGGTGCAGGAGCGGAAACCTCTCTGGTTATGTCGCAAAGATCCAGGTCTGCGAGGACGATTGGGGCGATGACACCTGTTCCGGCTGGAAGTCTGTAACTCATTAGTGCGGCAGTTCTTGCAGCGCCGTTGCGCGAACATCGCAGCCACTGAACGGTGATGGAGACGGAGACCCCCCGGATCTCTCCGGGGGTCTCCGTCTACGAAGCTGGACGTACCGAACTCAACGATGCGTGAGCCGCGCGTTCAGCCCGCACGATGGCTGGTCTCAATGAGCAGAGCCGCCCCGCTCAGGAGCGCGGCGGCCAGCCGGCATCCTGGAGGTGGTGTTCGACCTCGTGGACGAAGTTGGCGCACAGCTCACCGATGGTCATGCGCGTGCCGTCGCTTCGGCGGCCTGTCCTGGGCATCTGGCCCTCAGTGACGGCTTGGAGAGTGCTCGCTGCGGCGGCTGCCCACCGACGCAGGTCGGCACACGCCTCCGCGGCCTCAACTGCCCAGTACGCGTGACGCACCGCCGCGTCGTCCTGGTCCCAGTTCTCGAACCGCGGGTCCTCGAACGAGACCATCATGGCCAGTCGGGCCGGCAGCAGCCGGCAGAGATCGCGGACGTGGCAGGCGTACTCCGTCGGTGACCAGGTCTGGGGTGCTGGCCGTTGGCGGGCAGCGGGGCCGGCGAGCACCGTTTCCCAGCCGATCATGGCGGTGTGAAGGCTTCGTGCTGCCTCGCCCGGAGCGATCGTGCCCGCCTCGAAGCCGCACTCCGGGCAGCCGGATGTGACAACGATGGACCAGTTTCGGGGATCACGGGGGGTTGGCTCCGGCGCGGCCTGCGGTCTGGATGAACTGTTGTCGACCATGGGTTTCCTATCGCTGCGGGCGGTCGTCGTCCCAGACGGCCGCGCTGATGCGCCAGCCAGCGCCGGTGCGCACGAACTGGATCGACTTCATCCCGCCGCCGGCGTGGGGGGCACCGTTCAGGCGGCCCTGCTTGGAGTACCTCCCGAACCACTGCGCGATGTCGCCGAACAGGTCCAGTCGGCCCGACCGGGCTTGTTCCTGGAAGTCGGTGAGCGTGCCGTCGGTGAGCATGGCTTGCCGGGGCGCGATGAACGCGTCGACGTCGTACACCGCGGGATCCATCCCGCACGTTCGGACGATGATGGCTCCCGGCAGCATCGCCTCGCGCAGTGCCGCCATGCGTTCGTCGACTCCGAAGCCGGAGGCGAAGGCGCCGAAGTAGCAGTGGACGAGTGCGAGGATCTCCTCCTGGTCGCTGCTGGCCGTTGCCGACGTTCGCCAGTCGTCTTCGGTCAACGCGAAAAGAAGCTGCGTTGCCCAGCCGTCGTTGAACCGGATGTTGTCGACCAGCCGCGCTTCCTGGGTGAAGCCCAGGCGTCGCAGGAGTCGGGCCGAGGGCTCATTGTCGTCGACGCACACCGCGGTGATGCGGTGGAGGCCCAGGTCCTCGAAGCCTAGGCGCAGCATCTCGGCGGCGGCTTCGGCGGCGTACCCCCTCCCCTGATGGGCGCGCCCGAATGCGAAGCCGAGTTCCCCTTGCCTGTGCTCGGCGCTGGCCCACTTCAGGAGGACCTCTCCGATCACGGTTTTCGTCTCGCGCAACTCCACGGCGAGCACCAGCCACTGGCCCGGTTCGGTGAGGGTCGCCTGGTCTAGCTTCCTGACGAGCGCAGCGTTCGTCGCTTCCCGGTCGCGGACGGGCCACGGAAGGAATCGCACGACCTCGGGATCGCCGTGGAACTCGAACAGGTCGTCGAGGTCGTCAGCGCGGTGTGGCCGCAGCGCCAGCCGTGGAGTGAGGATCGGGTAGTCGGGCCGGAACGCGTCGTGCATCGTGCGACTCCTCTGGTCGTGTTCGGGTCAAGGCCGGATCGCGATCTTGACTGCCTGTCGTTTGTCCATGGCTTGGTAGGCGGTCGCAACGGCATCGAGGGGGATCTCGGCCGAGAAGACAGGCGACGGGTCCAGCCGCTCGGCGAGGACGTCGGCAAGGAGGGGCTCTAGGTAACGGCGGGCAGGGGCGACCCCCGCCCGCAGGGTGATGTTGTGGCGAAACAGCCGGTAGAGGTCGACATGATCCACTCCATGTGGCACACCGACAGAGCCGATCGTGCCGCCGGCCCGGACCAGGTCGATCGCGAGGTCGAGGGCGGACTGGGTTCCTGCGCATTCGGCCACACCCGGCACACCACCCTCGGTCGCTTCCCGGATGAGGCCGACAGTCGCCGGGTCGTCCGCGGAGAGAACGTCCGTCGCCCCCATCCGTGTGGCGAGCGCGCTCCGGTCGGCGTGACGGCCGACGAGGATGATCCGTGCTGCTCCTGCACGACGTGCGGCGAGCGTTGCGCAGAGCCCGACGGCACCGTCGCCCACAACGACGGCGGTAGCACCCGGCCGGACTCCGGCCAGCGTGATGGCGTGGGCGCCGGTCGCCATCACATCGGTCAGCGGCAGCAGTCGGCGCAACAGCTCCGCGTCAGAATCCGTACGCACCGTGACGAGCGTCGCGTCGGCGAACGGCACGCGGACCGCCTCGGCCTGACCCCCGCCGTTGCCACCGCCCCAGAATCCGCCGGCAGGGCAGGAGGTGAACAGGCCATCGCGGCACGCGCGGCAGGTTCCGTCCGCGAAGGCGAACGGGGCCAGGACGAGGTCGCCGGGCCTGACACGAGCGATGTCCGCGCCGACCTCCTCGACGACCCCGACCCACTCGTGTCCCATGCGATCGCCGGGCGTGAACGACTCCTGGCCCCGGTAGGGCCACAAATCGGAACCGCACACGGCGGCCAGGGACACCCTCACCACGGCGTCACCACGCTGCTCGATGATCGGGTCGGGGACGTCGATTGCGTCCACCCGGCCAGCCTCGTACAGCACCGTCGCCTTCATGGCGGATAACAGTAGGCTGCAGCAGACCCTTCGCCCATGCCATTTCGATTGGGATCGGGGGTGCTGACCGTCGATAAGGAGTTGATTCTTCGTGACGACCGGCGAATCGTCATCTTGGGATGCTGCGGATGTCGCGATCATCCGCGAGCTCAGCCGTGACGGCCGGATCAGCGTTGCCGAGCTGGGCCGCCGTGTGTCGCTGAGCCGCCCGGCGGTCGCCGAGCGGATGCGGCGGCTCGAGGACTCCGGCGTCATCAAGGGCTACGGGGTCCACCTTGACCTCGCCCGGCTCGGGCTGGGCCTACGCGCCCATGTGTCCCTGCGTCCCCGGCACCGTTCCGTCCGCAACGCCCAAGGCGTGCGTGAGCAGCTGCTCGCCGTGGGGCACGTGCTCTCCTGCGTCCATGTCACCGGGCACAACTGCTATGAGCTGGCCATCGCCGTGCGGGACGCGGAGCACCTGGAGCAGGTCATCGAGCGCCTCATGGAACTGGGCGACACCACCACCAGCGTCGTCCTCTCCGAACCCGTACACCCACGTGACGTCGACGTCGCCGCATGGATCCGAGACAGCTGAGCCACGCTGCCGTTGTCGAGTAGGTCGAGCGCAGGCTCCGGCTGAGCATCCAGCCGACCCGGCCGGCGACGATCTTGAGGTCGCCAGCTGACCCGCCTGGTCTGATCCGGTGAAGGCGCCGACCTCGACCAGCGCGGGGGCCTCGTAGCCCATCGTCTTCTCGTTCATGCTGTTCACCTCGTCATCGGTGAATTGAGGCGATCCTTGTGACTGCCTCGCTGACGCCCATCAGATATCCGAGGGTGCTGACCGGCGATCGCGTCTTCCTGTCCGGGCCAGACGCGCGACGGGTCGCCAGCGGCGGTGCGGCCGTCCCGGACAAGGTCCCGTACAGGACTTCGCACAGGGTGCCGCCCGTTCGACGTTGTGGGGTTGGCGAAGCAGGAGCGGTGGGCGGGGACGGCTGTCACTCGGGTGAACGATGCGGGCCGGCGCTCTCTGTCCTAGGCGGTTGGCGGGCTTCGTCCGCGGCTGTGGTCAGGGCAGTATTCGAGGGCGCGTGATGGATGGCACCATCCTGAGCCATGGTGGTTGCACGCTGAGCCAAGCGGTGCCACAATGGCACCACGGGAGGTTGAGGTGTGCGGCGAGAGCCGCGCATCGAGGCTTCGATCAGACGACGCGGTGGAGGCATTTCGTCACGGCCTACGGGCGACGACGTCGTTGAACAGGCACTGCCTCCGTAAATGACAACCCAGTCCCGTTGTTCTCCGCCGCCTGGTTGGCGGTCCGTCACGGGTGACCGTCGCGGCTACTCATCATCGATGACAGGAGTTCTCCCGCATGTTCGCCAGATTCGGACGCGCCATCGTCCTCAATCCATGGAAAGTGATCGCGGTATGGCTCGTGCTGCTCGTCGGCTCCTTCTTCGCGCCGTCCCTCGCTGATCAGGTCAGCACCGACCAGGCCAGCTTCCTGCCGTCCCGCTACGAGTCGGTGCAGGCGCAGGAGGTTGCGGAACGCGCGTTCGGCCAGGGCGACGGAGCGAGCGCCACCATCGTCGTCAAGCGCGGCGACGGCCAGCCACTCGGCGCCGCCGACACCGACCGGGTCAATCAACTCGCCCAGACGATCCAAGGCGCCGGCATCGACCGGGTCGGTGCCGCGGTCACCGGGCCGCAGGCCGTTTCGCCGAACAAGCTGGTGCAGCTCGTCAACATCTCGCTCACCGGCCCACCCGCCGACCCGGTGCTCGGCGACGCGGTCGTGTCGATCCGCGACAAAGCAAATTCCACCCTGGAAGGTTCGGGCCTGTCGTACGCGGTGACCGGAGATGTCGCCCTGCTCGTCGACAACCAGGACGCCTTCGACACCGCGCTGCTGGTCGTCAGCATCGTGACCCTCGCCCTGGTCGTCGGCCTCCTGCTCATCATCTACCGCAGCCCGGTCGCGGCCTTCCTGCCGGTCGTGGTCGTCGGCGTGGTCTCCGCGGTGTCGAGTGCGGTCATCACCCTGTTCGTCAAGGCGTTCGGCATGCAGGTGGACCAGTCACTGCTGACCATCCTCACCGTGGTGCTCTACGGTGTCGGCACCGACTACATCGTCTTCCTGCTGTTCCGCTACCGGGAGCGGCTACGCGCCGGTGACGCCCCGAAGAACGCGCTCGCCACGGCGGTCAGCCGGGTCGGTGAGGTCATCGCGTCGGCTGCCGCGGCGATCGTGATCGCGTTCGGCGCACTTCTACTCGCGGTGTTCGGCGGCTTCCGGAGTCTTGGCCCGGGCCTTGCCATCGGGGTGGTCGTCATGGCGATCGCCGCGGTCACGCTGGTGCCGGCCATCGTCTCGCTCATCGGCACCAAGGTGTTCTGGCCGTCGAAATCCTGGCAGCGCACCCCTCAGGGCAGCATCTTCCAACGCCTGGGTCGGTTCACCGGGCGTCGGCCGGCGGTGGTCGCCCTCGCCTCGGGCGGCGTCATGGTCGCGTTGGCGCTGGGCGTGTTCGGCCTGAAGGTCGACTACGACCAGGTCGCGCAGCTGCCCGCCAACACCGAGTCGGCGCGCGCCCTCGACGACCTGAAGACCGGCTTCCCCGCTGGAGCCCTCAATCCGACCACCGTCTACGTCCGCGCCGACAACGGCCAACGACTCGACCCGGCGACACTCACCGGGTACGCGCAGTCATTGGCTCAGGTACCGGGGGTCGGCAGCCTGATGCCCGCCGCTGACGGCAGTCCTGCCGCCGTCAGCTCGGACGGCACGGTCGCCCAGATCAACCTGCTGCTGAACACGAGCCCGTACTCGACGGCGGCCCTCGACCTGGCCGGTGACGACCTTCGGCAGGTGGCCCACGATCAGGCCCCGGCCGGGACGACCGCGCTGGTCGGAGGCGTCAGCTCGGTCTTCGCCGACATCCGCGACGCGAACAACCGCGACCTGTGGGTGATCTTCCCAGTGGCCGGGGTGCTGATCGCCGTGATCCTGGGGCTGCTCCTGCGCAGCATCGTCGCCCCGGTATACCTCATGATCGCAGTCGGCCTCGGCTTCATGGCGACGCTCGGCGCGACCGTCCTGGCCTTCCAGGGCATCGGCGGCCGGTCGGGCCTGTCATTCTCTCTGCCGATCATCCTGTACCTGTTCGTGGTCGCGATCGGCACCGACTACAACATCCTCATGATCGCCCGGCTCCGCGAAGAGGCACGAGCCGGCAACGATCCGCGCACCGCCGCCTCATTGGCGATCCACCACGCTGGGCCGTCGGTGGCCGCCGCCGGTCTGATCCTCGCCGGCACGTTCACGTCGATGCTGTTCGCCGGGGTGTCGTTCCTGACCGAGATGGGCTTCGCGGTCTCGGTGGGAATCGTGCTGTCCGCGTTCATCATGTCCCTGTTCCTCGTCCCCGGGGTCACCGCTCTCCTCGGCCACGCCGCCTGGTGGCCGGGGCATGGCGACGCCGTCCGGTCAGTTCCGCCGGCGGGGCCGACCTCGGCCGACGAACCGCGGCCACAGGGCGCACCGGTGCGCTGAACGGTCGGACGCGGTGGGCGCGGGCCGAGCGTCCCGCCCACCGCGCTCCCCGACAACGCCTATCAAGGCGTGGGCGGGGTCGCCGTCTCGACTGCGGCGGTCACCTGGCCAGGTAGCCCACCGGGGCGAGCAGCGTGATCCCCGCATAGCCGGCGTCCCCGGCGGGGACGACGCTGCCCAGCAGCAGCAGAGCGAAGCCCAGCCCGAGCGAGTACGCCACCGACCGCCAGCCAGCAGCCCATCACCGCGTCGGTGACGCTCACGGCGGTCACCACCACCGCGAGGATCAACCCGAGCGCGTCGACGGCGATGCCGGTTGAATGCATTGAGTATCACGAATCTATGCGAATCCGCTTAATTCTGAAGATCCCTTTCCCATGCCGGCCCACCGGCCTGGCTGCGGGTGCGGTTGGCGAGCACATCATCCGCCGTTGGCGTACAAGACGAACGACGCAAGGATGTGTCCAAAAACACATTGGCGCCTGCATGCGCAGGTCGCACTGATTCGATCTCTCTCGATAGCTCCTCGCGCACTTGCGGTCCATGGAATGACATAGATACAGAACGATTCCTTCGGTAGCTTCACCTCTCGATGGCAGCCGTCGCCGAGCGGCATGGAGACGGCTTCGAGAGCACCGGAAACGGTTGCTGAACAGGGGGAGTCAGCCGGATGGATTTGTCAAGCAAAATCCGTTGTCCGAGAAGCCTGAGACGCCTGGGGGCCGCCGCACTGACTGCGGCCGTCGCAACAATCGCCTTACTCACCGCTCCCGCGGGCGCTCGCGCCGGGGCGAACCCCTCGCCGGCTTGGATCAGCGGCTCCGATCTGAGCACCAGCAGCGCACCTGCCCCGGTGCGGCTGCCGGGCGACAAAGCGGTGCGCAACTACACGCCCACACAGTTGAAGTCGTTCGAGCGCACCGGCGGAGACCCCGAGGTGCTGGCGTACTGGACGCCAGAACGGATGAAGGCAGCCAAGCCGCTGGATGCCCCCGGAGATGCGGAATGGGTCGAGAACAAGGCCCGCGCCGTGGCCAGCAAGGCGGCCGCCGTCGCGGCGAAGCCGGTGGCCGCCCAGATCTCGCAGAGCGGGACCAACGCCCCGCCACCGGTGACGAACTTCTCGATCACCAATGGCAAGTTGTTCATCGGTGGGTACGAAAGTGGCTCGTGGTGCTCGGCGTCAGCGATCAACACCTCGTCCAAGCGCGTGCTGATCACCGCCGGTCACTGTGTCCATGACGGACAGGGCGGCACCTGGCTGCAGAACCTCGTCTTCGTGCCGGGATACAACGCCTTGAACACCGACCACGACCCAGTCGGCCGCTTCCAGGCGTACTGGCTGCGGACCTTCAATGAGTGGATCAACAACAGTAACCTCAACCGGGACGTCGGCTTCGTGACCACCTACTCCGGCGGCGACTGGAACACGACAGTCGTCAACACCATCGGCGGGCACGGCCTGGTCTACAACGGTGGCACCGAGTTCGACACGTCGATCTTCGGATATCCGAGCAACCGTGACGGCGGCAACGTCATGTGGGCCTGCTGGGGCACGGCCACCGACAACAGCATCCTGGACAACAAATCCAAGATCACCTGCAACTTCGGAGGTGGCTCCTCGGGCGGACCGTGGACCTGGAACTACGACAACGCCAGCGGACTCGGCTCGGTCCGCTCGGTCATGTCCACGGTGAACAGCGAAGGCGTCAACAAGGGGCCATACTTCGACCAGGCTGTCGTCGACGCGATGAACGCCGCCAACGCTGATTGGTAAGTTGAACTCATGAGAATAATGCGGCCACCACTTCCACTGGCTGCTTGGCTGCTGGCTGTGGTGGCCGCATTGAGCGCCTGCGGCTCCGCAGCCGAGCCCGGCAGCGACACGTCAGGCGTCCGAGCGCCGACCGGACCGACGCGGCCGGAAGCGTTGCCGACCCGGAGCGACCTAATCGACGCGCAGGTTGTTCAGTGGCGCGATTGGCGCAGTGTCGACGATCGCACCCTCGAGGTCACCGTGACGGCCGGACCCGCCGACTGTTACGGCGCCGAACCGGAAGTGACAGAAAGTGAAACCGCGGTGCGCCTCCGGATCCGCGTCGGACTGCTATCCGAAGCGGCCGGCAAGGAGTGCCCAGCAATCGCCAAGGAGTCGGTGGTCCCGGTGCGACTCACGTCCGCCCTGGGTAATCGCAAGGTCGAACCTCTGAGCTGACGCCAGATCGGCAGACGACTAGCCGTCGCCTGAGATCATCGGCGTGACGATCCTTTGCAACGCCGGTCTCCGTATGCCCGCGATCGCGGAGCGCCTCGTCGTGCAGACGCTCTCCAATGAGGCGCAGCTTGCCCGTCTCGCGGCCCTGGGTAAATCCTGCCGTGCCCAAGCGTCCCGCATTTCAGTTAGCGTCAGGGCCTCCTACGGAGGCGGTTATCCGCTAGCCGTCAAATGGGAACTCCTCCTGCACGACGAGGATCTGGCGGTGATTCGACCTCTTCTAGAGGCGGCTCATGCTCACCCACGGCTGCGTCAGCTGTCCCCGTCGATCAGTCACCGCACAGTCCTCTTCCTTGAGTCCAACCCGGAAGACCGTTCGAAACCCATGATCAAGATCCTGCGCACCCGCGACGGCCGGTTTCAACTAGAGGGCACAGACGTCTCCGAGCCTCAGCAGGCCGTGCCCCTTGAAGAGGTTCTTGCACATGCTGCATCTGCTATGCCCTAGCGAGGTCACATGAGGAAGCGGTCAACCTTCCAGTGCGATGGGAAGGGCGACCGCGGCGTCGCCGCGACAGGTCGGCACCACGGCGCCCGCTGACCACTAGACCGCTGCTGATCTCAGGCGCGAGACCTGCCGAGACGGTGGTGGGCGCTCATCCGTGGGTCGGAGGGGTGTGCTCCGCGCGGACGATCACCACGTGCAGACTGCGGGGGCCGTGGACGCCCTCGACCCGGTTGAGTTCGATGTCACTGGTGGCCGAGGGACCACTGATCCAGGTGAGGGGGCGGCGGGGGTCGAGGCGCGTGAGGGCGTCCGGCACCCCCGCCACGACCTGGTCGGCACGCAGTACGCAGATGTGCACGTCGGGCAGAAGCGTGATGACCCGCCGTCCCTGGTCGGCGGCCGCGTCGAGGATCACCGTCCCGGTCTCGGCGACCGCCACCGCCGCTGCGGTGACCACCCCGTCGGCGGTGGCGATCTCGTCGGTCGGGAGATCGTCGTCGGCGAGCGCCTCGACGGTGTCGGGCAGCCAGTGGCGGGGCAGCCCCAGCGGGATGACGACCCGCCGTCCGCCGAGGATCCCGTCGACGACCTGCGCCACCTCGCCGTCGGAGCACTGGTGCACCGTCGCCCGGTAGTCGATGAGCCGGTGCACCAGGACGTCCAGGTGCACGGCGCTGCCAGGCGGCCGATAGTTCCGCGCGACCGCGCCGGGGGAGCTGGGTGGCGGGCCGAGAGCCGCACGCAGTCGACCGAGGATCAACTCGCGGGAGGTCATCGTTGCACCCACCATTCGCGGAAGGTCTGCGGAGGCGGCTGCGGCAGATCGCGGCTTACGGTCCAGCCGGACAATGGCGGAGGAACGCCCCGGCCACGCCGGCCGGCGAAGCGGGCGAGCCGCGATCCGCGCTGGGCGGCCTCGTACAACGGCAGGTGATCCATGGTGTACGCGGCGGCGGCCATGGTGATCGCCTCGGCGTTCGGCAGGCGATGCTCGCTGCGGTATGCCGTCACGTGCTCCGCGCGCAGGTGCACCAGGATCGACGGGATGTCGATCTTCACCGGGCAGGCGTCGAAACACGCGCCGCACAGCGATGAGGCGTACGGCAGGGAGGCATTGTCCTCGACGCCGGTCAGCTGTGGTGAGAGCACAGCGCCGATCGGTCCGGGATAGACGGACCCGTACGCGTGGCCACCGGTGCGCTCGTAGACGGGGCAGACGTTGAGGCAGGCCGAGCAACGGATGCAGTGCAGCGCCTGACGGCCGACCTCGTCGGCGAGCACTGCGCTTCGACCGTTGTCCAGCAGCACGAGGTGGAAGTCCTGCGGTCCGTCGCCGGGAGTGACGCCGGTCCACATCGACGTGTACGGGTTCATCCGCTCACCGGTGGAGGCCCGGGGCAGCAGTTGCAGGAACACCTCCAGGTCCGCCCAGGTGGGGATGACCTTCTCGATGCCCATCACGGTGATCAGGGTGTCCGGCAGGGTCAGGCACATCCGGCCGTTGCCCTCGGATTCGACCACCGCCAGGGTGCCGGTCTCGGCGACTGCGAAGTTCGCCCCGGAGATCGCGACACGGGTGCTGAGGAACGTACGACGTAGGTGGCGACGGGCCGCCGCGGCCAGGATCGCGGGTTCATCGCTCAGCGCCGGGTCCACCCCGGGCATCTCGCGCAGGAAGATCTCGCGGATCTCCGCCCGGTTGCGGTGGATCGCGGGGACCAGGATGTGGCTGGGCTTGTCCCGGCCGAGTTGGACGATCAGCTCGGCGAGGTCGGTCTCGACCGGTTCGATGCCGGCGGCCTCCAGCGCCTCGTTGAGGCCGATCTCCTGGGTGGCCATCGACTTGACCTTCATGACCCGGTCAGTGCCGGTCGCGGTGACCAGGTCGGTGACGATCCGGTTGGCCTCGACGGCGTCGGCCGCCCAGTGCACGGTGCCACCCGCGGCGGTGACCGCCGTCTCCAGTTGTCGCAGCAGCTCCGGCAGGCGGGCCATGGCGTCGGCCTTGATGGCCTGGCCGGCGTCGCGCAGTTCCTCCCAGTCGGGGACCTCGCTGATGACGGCGGCGGACTTGGCCCGGATGGTGGTGGTGGCGTGCCCGAGGTTGCGGCGTAGTTGGGCGTCGGTGAGGCCGCGCCGGGCCGCGACCGGGAAGGGCTCGTCGCCGCGCAGGTGCCCGACACCGCGCGGCGCGGTGGCCGGCATGCCGAGGAAGGTCCGGGTCATACCGGCACCCCGCCCGTCCGCGGCTGCGGCTGCTCGATCGGGTCCGTGGTGCGCTCGGTGCTGGCCAGGATCTCCGCGAGGTGCACGGTGCGTACGCCGGTGCGCAGCCGGGCCAGGCCACCACCGATGTGCATCAGGCAGGAGGCGTCCCCGGCGGTGCAGACGTCGGCCCGGGTGGCCAGCACGTGGCGCATCTTGTCGGCCAGCATCGCCGTCGAGGTGTCCGCGTTCTTCACCGCGAACGTGCCGCCGAAGCCGCAGCACTGCTCGGCCTGCGGCAGCTCCACCAGGTCCAGGCCGCGGACCGCACGCAACAACCGCAGCGGCTTGTCCGCCACCCGGATCATCCGCAACGAGTGGCAGGTCGGGTGGTACGTCACCCGGTGCGGATAGTAGGCGCCGAGGTCGGTCACCCCGAGGACGTCGACGAGCAGTTCCGACAGCTCGTACGTGCGGCGGGCAACCTCCTCGGCCTGGCTGGCTAACCGCTCGTCGCCGGCCCTCCGGGCGACCATCGCGTGCTGGTGGCGCACCGAGCCGACGCACGAGCCGGACGGGGCCACCACCACGTCGTACGGGGCGAAGGTCCGCACATGCCGACGTACCAGACGCAGCGCGTCGTCCGGATAGCCGGTGTTGATGTGCATCTGCCCGCAGCAGGTCTGGTCCTGCGGAAAGACGACCTCGTGACCGAGCCGTTCCAGCAGCCGTACCGTTGCCGTGGCCGCCGCTGGGAACAGGGTGTCGGCCAGGCACGTGACGAACAAAGCTATTCGCATGGTCAGTCGTCCCATCCGAGGCGTCGGGCAGCTGCCCGCCACGCTGCAGTGTCGCCGCGTGGCTCGTACCGCACGATCTGTTGGCTCTGCCGTAGCACGGACCGCAGCGACGCCAGGTCACCGCCGATCACGCCGAGGGCGCGGGCTTGCACCAGCGCGTTGCCCAGGGCGGTGGCCTCGACCGGCCCGGCGAGCACCGGCAGTTCGCAGGCGTCGGCGGTGAGCTGACACAGCAGGTCGTTGCGGGCGCCGCCGCCGACGACGTGCACGGCGTCGACGTGTCGGCCCGAGAGGCGTTGCGCCTGCTGGACGGCCCGCCGGTGCGCCAGGGCGAGGCTGTCCAGGATGCACCGGACGGTGGCCGCCGGGTTGGCCGGCACCGGCTCCCCGGTGCGCCGGCACGCCACGGCGATGCGTGCGGGCATGTCGCCGGGGGGCAGGAAGGTGGGGTCGTCCGGGTCCACCACGCAGCGGAAGGCTGGCTCGTCAGCCGCCTGCCGCAGCAGGGCGGGCAGGTCCGTGGTGCCCCAGGTTCGCAGTGACTCCTGCAGTGGCCAGAGGCCCATCACGTTACGCAGGTAGCGGACCGTGCCGTCGACGCCGAGTTCGTTGGTGAAATTGGCCCTCCGGCTCGGCTCGCTGAGCACCGGGGCGTCCAGCTCGACGCCGATCAGAGACCAGGTGCCGCAGGAGATGTAGGCGAAGTGCTCACCGACCGCCGGCACACCGACCACCGCCGAGGCCGTGTCGTGCGATCCCACCGCCACCACGTCAGGCGATCCGGGTAGGTCGAGCGCGGGCAGGACCGGACCAATCCGGGTGCCCGGCTCGCGCAGCGGCGGGAACAGCTCGCTGCGGATCCCGGCGTCGGTCATCAGGTCGGTCGCCCAGGCGCGGCGACGCAGGTCGTACAGCTGGGTGGTGGAGGCGTTGGTGACTTCGGCGCCGACCTCACCGGTGAGCCAGTACGCGAGGAGATCCGGAATCAGCAGCAACCGGTGCGCGGCCTCCAACTGGGGTGTGCCAGCGGCGGCGGCGAGCTGGTAGAGGGTGTTGAACGGCAGGTGTTGCAGCCCAGTCGTGGCATAGAGCCGCTCCGGTCCGAGCTGCTTCGCCACCCGGTCGCTGACGCCCTCGGTACGCCCGTCGCGGTAGTGCACCGGGTTGCCGAGCAGAGCCCCGGTGGCGTCGAGCAGCCCGTAGTCCACCGCCCAGGTGTCGATGCCGATTCCAGCGACCGGGCCGGCAGCGCTCAGCCCTTCCAGCACGCCCCGGTAGAGAGCCAGGACATCCCAGTGCAGGGTGCCTGCCACCCGCACGGGTTCGTTGCGGAACCGGTGCGCCTCCGTGAGCTCCACCATCCCCGGTCCGACGCGCGCGAGCATGACCCGACCGCTGGACGCGCCCACGTCCACAGCGGCCAGTCGCACGGCGGTCATCAGCGGAGGAAGGCCGCGGCGACACCGGCGTCCACCGGGACGTGCAGGCCTGTGGTGTGCGACAGTTCGCCGCCGGTGAGCACGAAGACCGCGTTGGCGACGTGCTCGGGCAGCACCTCCCGCTTGAGCAGGGTGCGCTGGGCGTAGAACTCGCCCAGCTTCTCCTCCGGCACGCCGTAGACGGCGGCCCGTTGGGCACCCCAGCCTCCGGCGAAGATGCCGGAGCCGCGGACCACCCCGTCCGGGTTGACACCGTTGACCCGGATGCCGTGGCCGCCGAGCTCGGCGGCAAGCAGTCGGACCTGGTGGGCCTGGTCGGCCTTGGCCGCCCCGTACGCCACGTTGTTCGGACCGGCGAACAGGGAGTTCTTGCTGGAGATGTAGACGATGTCCCCGCCCATTCCCTGCGCCAGCAGCACCCGCGCGGCCTCCCGGGAGACCAGGAAGGAGCCCTTGGCCATCACGTCGTGCTGGACGTCCCAGTCCGCCTCGGTCGTCTCCAGCAGCGACTTGGACAGCGACAGCCCGGCGTTGTTGACCACCAGGTCCACCCCGCCGAAGGCCAGCACCGCCTCGCGTAGGGCGGCAGCCACGGCGTCACCGTCGCTGACGTCGGCCGCAACGGCAACCGCCACGTCGGTGGTGCCGATCTCGGCGGCGACGGCAGCGGCCGCCGGCGCGTCACGGTCGGCGACCACGACACACGCGCCCTCCGCGGCGAGTCGGCGGGCGATCGCCCGGCCGATCCCGGAGCCACCTCCGGTGACGAACGCGACCCGAGTGGCGAGGGCCTTCGGCTTCGGCATCCGCTGGAGCTTCGCCTCCTCCAGGGTCCAGTACTCGATCCGGAACTTCTCGGCCTCGTCGATCGGCGCGTAGCGCGACACGGCCTCCGCGCCGCGCATCACGTTGACGGCGTTGACGTAGAACTCCCCGGCGACACGGGCGGTCTGCTTGTTGGCGCCGAAGCTGAACATGCCCACCCCGGGCACCAACACCACGGCCGGGTCGGCGCCGCGCATCGGCGGGCTGTCCGAGGTGGCGTGCCGCTCGTAGTAGGCGCGGTAGTCGTCGCGGTAGGCGGCGTGCAGTTCCCGGAGTCGGGCGATCACATCTTCGAGCGGCGCGGTGGGCGGCAGGTCGAGCACCATCGGGCGGACCTTGGTGCGTAGGAAGTGGTCCGGGCAGGACGTGCCAAGCGCGGCGAGCGCGGGGTGCTTCGCCCGCGCCACGAAGTCGAGTACCACGTCGCTGTCGGTGAAGTGGCCGACCTGCGGCCGGTCGGTGGACGTCAGACCCCGCAGCACCGGGAACAACGCCGCCGCCCGCCGCCGTCGCTCGTCGGTCGGCAGCGGCTCGTAGCCGGCGATGACCGGCCCGAAGGGCTCGGCCCGGCCCCGCTCGTCCAGATACGCCTGCGCGGACCGGATGATGTCCAACGAGTTGCGCTCGCACTCGTCGCTGGTCGCGCCCCACGCGGTGATGCCGTGACCGCCGAGGATCACGCCGATCGCCTGCGGGTTGGCCCGTGCCACCGCGGCGATGTCCAGGCCGAGCTGGAAGCCGGGCCGCCGCCACGGAACCCACAGCACCCGGTCGCCGAAGATCTCCTTGGTCAGCTCCGGCCCGTCGGCGGCGGCGGCGATCGCGATACCGGCATCGGGGTGCAGGTGGTCGACGTGCGTCGCGTCGACCAGTCCGTGCATGGCGGTGTCGATGGACGGCGCGGCGCCGCCCCGGCCGTGCAGGCAGTAGTCGAACGCCGCGACCATCTCATCCTCCCGCTCGACGCCGGGGTAGACGTCGACGAGGGCGCGGAGCCGGTCCAACCGCAGCGCGGCCAACCCGGACGGGGTGAGGGTGCCGAGGTCACCGCCGGAGCCCTTCACCCAGAGCAGCTCGACCGGGCCACCGGTGACCGGGTCGGTGGCCGCACCCTTGGCGGAGGTGTTGCCCCCGGCGTAGTTCGTCGTGGTCGGGTCGGCGCCGAGCCGGTTGCTACGCGCGATCAGCGCCTGAACCTCGGATTGCATGTCCTCACGTCCCCAGTCTGCGTTTCTCAGTGGTGGTCAGGCGCCCCAGCCGGCCTGCTGGCCGCCGGCGCGTTCGGCGCGGATGGTGTCGAAGTAGCCGGAGCGGGCGTACGCGGCCATCGGGTCCGGATCCAGGCCCAGGTCCGTACGAAGCTCGGCGAGCAGCGGTCGGACGTCGGTGTTGTACGCGTCCATCAGCACGGCGTTGGCGGCGAGCACGTCACCGCTGAGCTGAGCGGCGGCCAGGGCTTCCGCGTCGACGAGCAGCGCCTTCGCGGTGGCCTCCTGCACGTTGAGCACCGAGCGGATGATGGCCGGGATCTTCGCCTCGATGTTGTGGCACTGGTCGAGCATGAACGCGATGCCGGCCTCCGGCGCCAACGCTTCGCCCCGGACGATCTCGTACATGATCCGGAACAGCTGGAACGGGTCCGCGGAACCGACCATCAGGTCGTCGTCGGCGTAGAAGCGCGAGTTGAAGTCGAACGCGCCGAGCTTCCCGACGCGCAGCAGGAACGCCACGATGAACTCGATGTTCGTGCCCGGGGCGTGGTGCCCGGTGTCGATGACCACCTGGGCCTTCGGGCCCAGCTCCAGGCAGTGCGCGTAGGCGGTGCCCCAGTCCGGCACGTCGGTGGTGTAGAAGGCCGGCTCGAAAAGCTTGTACTCCAGCAGCAGCCGTTGGTCGTCGCCGAGCCGGTCGTACGTCTCGCGCAGCGCCGCCGCGAGCCGGTCCTGCCGGGCGCGGATGTCGTCCTGGCCGGGGTAGTTGGTGCCGTCGGAAAACCAGAGCTTCAGGTCACGGGAGCCGGTGCGGTCCATGATGTCCACACACTCGAGCAGGTGGTCGATGGCCTTGCGGCGCACTCCCGGGTCGGGGTTGGTGACGCTGCCCAACTTGTAGTCGTTGTCCTGGAAGACATTGGCGTTGATCGCGCCCAGACCGACGCCGTGATCCCCGGCGAACGCGGCCAGGTCGGCGTAGTCGTCGACCCGGTCCCACGGGATGTGCAGCGCCACCGTGGGTGCGATGCCGGTGAGCCGGTGGACGACCGCCGCGTCGGCGACCTTCTCGTACGGGTTACGCGGCACCCCTTCCTGCGGGAAGACCTTGAAGCGGGTCCCGGAGTTGGCGTACGCCCAGGAAGGCGTCTCGATGCGCTGGGACCGCAGAGTCAGCTTGACCCGTTCGAGGGTCCGCGCGTCGGGCTGCGTCATGATGTTTCTCCCGTCTCTACGGCGGACCGCGCCGCAGGATCTGCGGCAAGCTGCGCCTCAAGGTTGAAGACCTCGTCCAGTGGCCGGATGGCGCGGTCGGGTGCGCCCTGGTCGAGGTCGACGAAGTACGACGCCATCCCCGCCTGCCAGCGGGCGTTGACGTCACTGGCCTGCATGGCGGCCTGGGCCGCCGCGAAGTCGTCGGTGACCAGATAGCCCACGAGCAGGCCGTCCTCGCGGAGGAAGAGCGAATAGTCCCGCCAGCCGCTCTCGGCCAGTGCGGCGAGCATCTCCGGCCAGACCCGCTCGTGGCGGGCGCGGTATTCGTCCAGACGTTCGGGGTCTACCTGAAGGGTGAAGCAGACGCGGGGCACGGTTCTCCCGTCGGCTCCCCGGTCGGTGCACGGCGTGCGCCGGCACCGACCGGGAGGGCGATCAGAACTGGAACTGGTCGATGTTGTTCTTGTCGAACACGGTGGGTGGGCCGAGGATGACCACCCCGTCCTTCCCGACGGTGAACTCGCCGAGCTTGCCGGCCTTGAACGTGTCGCCCTCGGCGCCGGTGATCTGACCGGAGGCCAGCGCCGCGCCGGCGTACGCGGCCAGGTAGCCGAGGTCGGCCGGACTCCACAGGGCGAACGCGTCGACGGTGCCGTCCTTGACGTACTGGCGCATCTGGTTCGGGGTGCCCAGCCCGGTCAGCTTGACCTTGCCCTTGTACTGCGACCCACTGAGGTAACGGCCGGCCGCCGCGACACCGACCGTGGTCGGGGAGATGATGCCCTTGAGGTTCGGGTACGACTGCAGCAGACCCTGGGTCTCCTGGAAGGACTTCTGGTCGTCGTCGTTGCCGTACGCCACGGTGACCAGCTTGATCTTGCTGTATTCGGGCTTCGTCAGCTCGGTCTTCATCAGCGCGATCCAGGCGTTCTGGTTGGTCGCGTTGGCGGTGGCGGAGAGGATGGCGATCTCGCCCTCGCCGCCGATCTGCTGCGAGATGAGCTTGACCTGGTTCTCGGCGATGCCCTCGGCGGTCACCTGGTTGACGAAGATCTGCCGGCACTCGGGCTTGGTGTCGGAGTCGAAGGTGACGATCTTCGCGCCGGCCGCCTTGGCCTGGTTGAGGGCCCCGCAGATCGCGTTCGGGTCGTTGGCCGAGGTGACGATCACGTCCATGCCCTGCTGGGACAGCGTGTTGATGTAGCTGACCTGGGAGGAGGCGCTGGCCTCGGAGGGGCCGACCTCTTTGAACTCGCCCTTGAACTCGGTGACCGCGTCCTTGCCGCCGTTGTCCGAGACGGTGAAGTAGGGGTTGTTCAGGGCCTTCGGCAGAAAGGCGATCTTCAACCCTTCCTTGATGGCGGCGTCGGGATTGGCGGCACCGCTCGCCTGGTTGCCGGCGCCGGCGTCGTCGGTGGAGTTGTCGCGGGTGGTGCCGCCACAGGCGACGCTGAGCAGCAGTGCGGCGAGGGCGAGGCTGGTGGCCCCGACCCGGAGGCCTCTGCGGTATGCGGACATCGTCATCCTTCCGGGGGTGGTGGGTGTGCGGGGGAGCGTCACGAAGCGACGGCGTGCCGCTGTCGTCGACGGTGCAGCCGGGCGCGGATGTCCGCGACGGCGTTGGGCAGCACGACGGATGCGATGAGCAGGCTGCCGGTGACGATCGTCAGCGCGTTGGCGTCGACGTCGGCGAGTTGCAGCGCGTTGCGCAGGACGCCGAGGAGCAGCACGCCGGCCACCACACCGAGCAGGGCACCCCGGCCGCCGAAGATCGACACACCGCCGAGCAGCACAGCGGTCACCACGGTCAACTCCAGCCCGGTGGCGTTGTCGCCGCGGGCGCTGGCGTACCGCAGCGTCCAGAAGATGCCGACCAGCCCGCACACCGCGCCGGAGACCACGAAGAGCCAGAACTTCGCCCGGGCCACCGAGACGCCGGTGAACGTGGCGGCCTGGTCGTTGTTTCCCATGGCGTAGAGCGCGCGACCGGCGGCGGTGGCGTGCAGCACGACCCCGAAGGCCACGGCGAGCAGCAGCAGCGGGACCACCACGACCGGGATCGACGTGCCGGGGATGGTGCGCACCACGGCGGCGGTCCAGTCAGCCGGGAAGTCGGCGACCGCCTGATCGCCGAGCACCACGAAGGACAACCCCCGGTAGAGGGCGAGCGTGCCGATGGTCACCGCCAGCGACGGCAGACCGAAGCCGGTGACGAAGAGGCCGTTCACCGCGCCGAGCGCGGCGCCCAGCAGCACCACGAGGACGCAGATCAACTCCAGGGACAGTCCGCTGGAGAGCCACAGCTGCCCCATCAGCGTGCTGGACAGCCCGACCATGCTGGCCACCGAGAGGTCGATCTCACCGGTGATCACGATCAGGGTCATCGGCAGCGCGATGAGCGCCAGCGGCATCAGGTCGAGCAGTAGGAACTGGGCGTTGCGGCCGGTGGCGAAATTCTCCACGGTCAGGCTGGCGACCAGCACGGCCACCACGAGGGCGGCGACGATCACCGCGTCCCAGGAGCCGACCAGCCCGCGTAGGCCGGCGAGGCGGCCCGCGCCGGGCTCGGCCTCGGCGGTGGTCGGTGCGGCGTACAGGCTGTCATGCGCCATGCGCGCTTCTCCCTCGGAGCCGGGCCGCCACCCGGAGGGCCAGGAGCCGGTCCAGCCCGATGGCGGCGAGGATGAGTGCGCCGACCACGGCCTGCTGCCAGAACGGGTCGATGCGCAGGACGGCGAGTGAGCTGCCGATCGTGGTCAGCAGCACGGCGCCGAGTGCCGCGCCGTAGGCGCTGCCGCTGCCTCCGAAGATCGCCACCCCGCCGACCACGGCGGCGGCGACGACCTGGAGTTCCAGGCCGGTGCCGGCGGCCGCGTCGAGGGTGCCGAACCGGGCCGCGTACAGCACGCCGGCGAGCCCGGCGAGCGCACCGCTGGCGACGAAGACGGCGAACACCCGCCGGCCTACCGGAATGCCGGAGAGCCGGGCGGCGGCCGGTTCGGAGCCGATCGCGTACAGCTCCCGGCCGCTGCGGTAGGAACGCAGGTAGAAACCGACGGCGGCGACGACGACCAGCGCGACGAGGAACAGCACGGGTACGCCGAGCACCGTCTGGTTGCCCAGGCGCAGGAACGACGGGGGCATGTCGGCGGCGTTGATCTGCCGCCCGGAAGCCCAGTAGTAGTCGACGCCGCGGAAGGCGTAGAGGGTGCCGAGGGTGATGACCAGGGCGGGCACCCGGGCCACCGCGATCAGGCCGCCGTTGACCGCGCCGCACAGCGCGCCCAGCGCGACACCCGCGGCGAGCGCCACGGGCCACGGCGTACCGGGTGCGGAGAGGAACAGCGAGCCGGTGGCGAAGGCAACCAGACCCAGGATGGATCCGACGGACAGGTCGACGTTGCGGGTGACGATGACCAGGGTCTGGCCGACCGCCAGGATCACCAGGATCGCGCAGCCCAGCAGGAGGTCCTTGATGCTCTGGCCGCTCAGGAACCGGTCGTTGCGCAGGGTGGTCACCAGGACCAGCAGACCGAGCGCGATCAACAGGCTCAGCTCGCGTACGGCGAGCAGCCGTTCGGTGAGGCTGCGGCGCTGCCGACCGGTGTCGGTCGGGGCGTTCCCGGCGGCCCGTTCGGGCGCGCCGGCGTCGGTGAGGCTCATGCGGTCGCTCCTTGACCGGTGGCGGCGAACATGATGGAGGTCTCGTCCGCCTCGGCCCGGGGCAGCTCGCGAACCAGTCGCCCCTCGTGCATGACGAGAACTCGGTCGGCCATGCCGAGCACCTCGGGCAGCTCGCTGCTGATCATGAGGATGGCCAGGCCCTCGCCGGCCAGCTCGGAGAGCAGTCGGTGCACCTCGGACTTGGTGCCGACGTCAATACCGCGGGTGGGTTCATCGATGATCAGGACCCGTGGCTCGGTGGCCAGCCACTTGGCGAGCACGACCTTCTGCTGATTGCCGCCGGAGAGAGTCGCCACGGGCGCGCCGAGCCGGGAGGCCTTCACCTGTAACCGCCGCGTCCAGCGGCGGGCCTCGGCGCGCTCCCCGCCGCCGAGCAAAAGGCCCATCCGGCTCAGCGCCCGGCGGCGGGCCAGCGTGGCGTTGCGCTCCACCGACAACTCCATCACCAGGCCCTGCTGCCGTCGGTCCTCGGGGACCAGCGCCATGCCGGCGGCGATCGCCCGGCCCGGGTTCCCCGCCGGGACGGCCCGGCCAGCCACCAGCACCTCACCCGCGTCGTAGCGGTCGACACCGAAGACGGCGCGGGCGACCTCGCTGCGGCCGGCGCCGACCAGCCCGGCGAGCGCGACGATCTCCCCGCCCCGGACGGAGAACGACACGTCGGCGAAGACGCCGGCCCGGGTCAGCCCGCGAACCTCCAGCAGCGTGTCCCGCAGCTCGGCGTCCTGCTTCGGGTAGAGCGAGGAGACGTCCCGGCCGACCATGCGCCGCACCACCTCGTCGACGGTCAGGTCGGCGGCGCGGTCGCTGGAGACCCAGGCGCCGTCGCGCAGCACCGTGACGCGATGGCACAGGTCGAACACCTCGTTGAACCGGTGCGAGATGAACAGCACGGCCGCACCACCCTCGCAGAGCGACCGGGCGACCGCGAAGAGCCGTTCGACCTCCACCCCGGAGAGCGCGGCGGTGGGCTCATCCATGACCAGGACGCGGGCGTCGAACGAGATCGCCTTGGCGATCTCGACGAGCTGCTGGTCGGCGATGGACAGACCGCGCGCGGGTCGGGTCGGGTCGATGCGCACACCCAACCGTTGGAACAGCCGCTCGGTGTCGCGGTTCATCGCGGCGGTGTCGATGCGACGCAGACCGCGCAGCGGTTGCCGACCCATGAAGATGTTCTCCGCCACGGAGAGGTCCGGGAAGAGTGTCGGCTCCTGGTAGATGACCGCGATGCCGGCGGTCCGGGCGTCAGCGGGACCGCGCAGCCGCAGCGGTTGCCCGTCCAGGGTCATCGAGCCGGAGTCCGGTGCGTGTGCGCCGGCCAGAACCTTCACCAACGTGGACTTGCCCGCCCCGTTCTCGCCGACCAGGGCGTGGGCTTCACCGGAGTGCAGCGCCAGGTGCACCCCGCGCAGTGCGGCCACGGCCCCGAAGGACTTCGTCACGCCGTCGAGGACCAGCAGCGGAGCGTGCGCGCCCGGTGCGTCGGCGGTCATCCGAACTCCTCCTGAATCGTTTCATTAGCTGTTGCATGGACGGTAGGGGTCGGCCTTCGAGAGCGTCAAGGGTTTCGGTGCTATTTCTTCCTTGTTGCTGACGCGGGCCCTAGGGCCAGCGCGCAGCGCTGCAGGTGAGCTGCATGAAACGTTTTAAGCGCTATACACTGCCGAGCGACCCGGTCGACACGGGTCACGACCACCGCACGGAGCATCTGGGGAGCCATGGCAACGGCGAACATCAAGGAGGTCGCCCGGCATGCCGGCGTATCCCTCGGCACCGTGAGCAACGTACTCAACCGACCCGACACGGTCGCTCCCGCCACCCGTCAGCGGGTGCTCGACGCCATCACCACCCTCGGCTACGTCCGCAACGACTCCGCTCGCCAACTGCGCGCCGGGCACAGTCGCACCGTTGCCATCGTCGTCCTGGACGTGGCCAACCCGTTCTTCACCGACGTGGTGCGCGGGGCCGAACAGGTGATCGAGGCAGCGGGCGCCATGCTCGTCGTCTGCAACAGCGGCGAGGACAGCGCCCGCGAACGCCGCCACCTGGAGCTGCTGGAGGAACAGCGGGTCCGTGGCGTGCTCATCACCCCGGTCGACCACGGCCCGCAGCCCATTCTGGACAAGCTCATCGAGCGAGGCATCCCGGTGGTGCTGGTGGACCGGGGCACGGGCCGGGCGAACCGTTGCTCGGTGGCTGTCGACGACGTGCTCGGCGGCCGACTCGCCATGGACCACCTGCTGGACCAGGGCCACCAACGCATCGCCTACCTCGGTGGCCCGCTCACCATCGCCCAGGTTGCCGACCGGCATGCCGGGGCCGCCGCAGCTCTGCAGGACCGCGGCAGCACCGCTGACCTGCGGGTGGCGGTGACCACCAGCCTGACCGTCGCCGCTGGCCGACGCGCCGCCGACGAGCTGCTCGCGTTACCGGTCCGTAAGCGCCCCACCGCTGTGTTCTGCGCCAACGACCTGATCGCGCTCGGTGTGCTCCAGGAGCTGACCGCGCGCGGCGTGCGGGTGCCGAACGACGTGGCCATCGTCGGCTACGACGACATCGAGTTCGCCGGCGCCGCGGCGGTGCCACTGTCGTCGGTGCGCCAGCCCCGCGACCAGCTCGGCCGCGCCGCCGCGGAGCTGTTGCTCGAAGAGGCCGAGTCCGGCGACACCCACCGGCACCGACACGTGGTGTTCCAGCCCGAACTGGTCGTGCGCCGCTCCAGCGACCAACCCCGGCGCACCCGGCGCTGACCGCCGCTCATTGACAACCGAGGAGCCGGGCGGACGCCCGCCCGGCTTCTCGGCAACACCCAGCCTGGTCAGGCCGCCGGAACGGGCATCGCCCAGACGTCGGCGATCGACGGGTCGTAGCCGGTGCCGGTGTCCTGGTACCGCACCCGCACGACCCCGTCGCGGGTCGCGTCCGGCAGGTTGACGACGAACTGGTAGCTGACCGTGCCGGGCCCGCCCGCCGTGCGCTGCCACGAGCGGGTGTGCGCCACCGCCCCGTCCACGACCACCTGGTAGTCCTTGAGCTGAGGCCCGTCGTACGTCTCCACCGAGCGCAGTGCGAACGGTTCACCCGCCCGGACCGCGAGGTCGAACTCGAACCAACCGCCGGGACGGGTCACGTCGGTGTACCGGCGGGTCAACCCGGCCTCCGTACTGGTGCCCGAGTAGGTGGAGGCCGTCAGGCCGTGCGCCTGCTCGGCCGCCGCGACGCCGAGGTCGACGTGGTCGTACGCCCTCGTCGGTGGGACGACCGCGAAGGAGTAGGAACCGGACCCGATCTCGTACACGGCGACCGCGCCGTCCATCCGGACGAACCGCACTCCGGCAGCCTGCTCCGCCGGCCGGCCGCCCTCGGTGACCGCCTCACGTCCGGGTGCCGGGAAGCGCACCGTCGCCGTGGTGTTGGGCGGCAGGGTGAGACGCAGCCGCATGTCGCCGCGCGCGTCGAGGTCCCAGTCACTGCCGATCGTCCCGTACGCCGAGCGGTACGACGCCTTGGCCGAGGTGAGGCCACCTCCTGGCTGGGGGGCGAACGTGACGTGCGCGTACCCGGGGTTGGCGGCGTCGGGCTGGATGCCGGCAACCGTCCGGTACATCCAGTCGCCCACCGCGCCGTACGCGTAGTGGTTGAAGGAGTTCATCCCCACGTCGCCGAAGCTGCCGTCGGGTCTGATCGAGTCCCAGCGCTCCCAGATCGTGGTCGCGCCCTTGCCGATCTCATAGCCCCACGACGGGTAGGTGTCGTTGAGCAGCAACCGGTAGGCGACGTCCAGGTGCCCGGTGGCGGTCAGCGCCGGCAGCAGGTCCGGGGTGCCGAGGAAGCCGGTGGAGAGGTGCCAGTCGTGCCGTTGCACATTGGCGACCAGCCGGTCGGCGGCCCTGGCCCGCAGCGGATCGGTCAGCAGGCCCATGCCGATGGCCAGCACGTAGCCGGTCTGGCTGTCGCCCTGCACGGTGCCGTCGGCCGCGACGTAGGTGTTGACGAACGCCTGGGTGATGGCCCTGGATAGCGCCGCGTAGCGGGTCGCGTCGGCGTCGCGCCCGATGGCCGCGGCCAACTCTCCCAGCAGGCGGATGCTGTACGCGTAGTACGCGGTGCCGACCACCCCGGCCGGCGTCGGGTCCTCCAGGTTGAGCCAGTCGAGGTACGGGCCGGCGTTGGTCCGCAGGTTGCCGGAGCTGGTGCTCTGCAACCAGGACGCGTACCGCACCATCGACGCGTAGTGCTCCTCGACCACCCGGGTGTCGCCGTAGCGCTGCCACAACGCGTACGGCACGGTGATCCCGGCGTCGGCCCAGCCGGTCGCGCCGTCCCCGCAGCAGGCGCGCGGCGCGACGTCGGGGTACGCGCCGTTGGCCGACTGCGCGTCGCGTAGGTCCTGCAACCACTTGGTGAGGAACGTCAGGCTGTCCATGTTGAACGTCGCGGTGTTGGCGAAGACGTTGATGTCGCCGGTCCAGCCGAGCCGCTCGTCGCGCGCCGGGGTGTCGGTCGGGATGGACAGGAAGTTGCCGCGCTGTCCCCAGGTGATGTTGCTGTGCAGCCGGTTCACCATGGCGTTGGAGGTCTGGAACTCGCTGGTCAGCTCCCCGTCGGTGTGCATGACCAGACCGGTGACCGAGGACAGGTCGGGGGTGCCCGGATAGCCGGTCAGCTCGACGTACCGGAAGCCGTGGAAGGTGAAGGTCGGCTCGTAGACCTCGGCACCGCCGCCGCGCAGCGTGTACTGGTCGGTGGCCCGCGCCGTACGCAGGTTGGCGGTGTACGCGGTGCCGTTCGGGTTGAGCACCTCGGCGTGCCGGATGCGTACCGTCGTACCGGCCGGGCCGTTGACCTTCAGCCGCACCTTGCCCACCATGTTCTGGCCGAGGTCGAAGATCCAGGTGCCGGGGGCGGGCTGGGTCAGCACCCGGGCTGGCAACTCCTGGGTGACCCGCACCGGCGGGTCGACCTGGGCGACGATCTTGTCGGTGGCGTCGACGGCGTCGACGGTGGCGGGCTTCCAGCCGGAGTCGTTGAACCCGGGCTGGTTCCAGCCGGCCGGCACCCGCCGTGCGTCGTAGGTCTCACCGTGGATCAGGTCGCTCTGCAGGAACGGCCCGGCCGTGGCGCGCCACGAACCGTCGGTGTTGACCGTCGCGCTGCGACCGTCGGTGTAGTCGATGCGCAGTTGCGCGCTCAGGTGCGGCCGGGAGCCGTAGTTGTCGGTGCCGAACCAGGCGATGCTGCCCGCGTACCAACCATCGCCGAGCAGGGCGCCGAGGGCGTTGTCGCCCGGGCGGAGCTGGCCGGTCACGTCGTAGGTCTGGTACTGCACCCGCTTGTGGTAGTCGGTCCAGCCGGGTGCCAGCTCGTGGTCGCCGACCCGCTGGCCGTTGAGGGAGAGCTGGTAGACACCGAGCGCGGTGGCGTAGATCCGGGCCCGGGCGACCGTACCGTCGACACGGAAGCTACGGCGCAGCAGCGGGTTCGCGTCCAGCGCGGTGAGCATGGCTTCGGTGTCGCCGCTGACCCGCAGGCCGGCCGCGGTTGTCGTGCCTGCCCCGAACGGGTTCACACCGTCGGTGAGCGGGGCCGCGAAGAGCGTCTGGCCGCCGCTGGTCACCGAGAAGTTGGAGAAGACGCCGGACTCCAACCCGTTGGTCCGCAGGCCGACCGAGCCGGACGGGTGCGCCGTGCTGGTGGTGACGTCGACCTGGGTGCCGTCGACCCAGGTCGTGATGGTGTTTCCGGCGGCGGTGATGCGCAGGGTGTGCGGCGTGGTCAGCCGGTCAGCCGGAACGACTGCGCCGAGCGGCACCTCCTTGAGCACCGTCCAGGCGCCGTTGACCCGGGCGTGCGGGCGCAGTTTCGCACTGCCGTCGGTGATGGAGAACTGCCACATGTACGCGTTCGCCGCGCCCCGGGCACGGAGGTAGATTCCGGCCGCGTCGCGTTCCAGCCGTACCGTCGTCTGCACCGTGTAGTCGGTCCAGGCTTCGGTCACCGACGGCATGCCGATCCAGTCGGCCTGCCAGCCCGCGCCGCCGTGTACGCCGGTCTCCCAGAACGCGGGCGCGCTCCAGCCGGAGGCGTTGCCGGCGGTGTCCCAGACCTGGGCCTGCCAGGCGTACCGAGTGCGGGGTCGCAGTTGCGGGCCGGCGTACGGGACGAGGGTGCTCTGCCGCGACCGGACCCGGCCGCTGTCCCAGACGTCGGGGGCGTTGAGGCGGTCCGTGCTGGTGGCGACGCGCACCTGGTACGACTCCTGAAGCACGCCGCGGGCGGTGGCCTGGATCTGCCAGCCGAGTCGGGGCCGCGCCACGTCCAGGCCGATCGGGTTGGTGGCGCGTTCGGTGGTCAGGTCGGTCACGGTCGGCGTCGCGGCTGCCGGTGCTGCGGTGGCTGGGACGGGCGCCACCACCGGCGTTAGGCCGAGCAGCAGTACGAGAAGCGCGGAGGGTGCGGCACAACGGCGCGTTCTGCGCATCATTCCAGGTCCTCATCCTTCTGAGCGGCGGTCTCCCGGCACGGACGTGGGCGGTGGACGGCCCGGGCCGGGAGGGGCGATGGAAGAGATGAATCGTTTCAGTGTTCGTTGCAGGAAGGTTACGCCCTCGCGATGGTCAAGTGAAGACGTTCATGACGATGAATATGAACGGACCCTCGAATCGGATCCGCTGGCGTTGCCGCAGGGGACTACAGGGGAGCTGTCGTCCGCCGGGCGGCAAGGGTGGGGGAGAACTTCACCTGGGTGGTGGGCCGGTTGCTGTCGGTGATGCGGTCGAGCAGTAGCCGGGCGGCGTTGGTGCCGATCTGGTGGCCGGCCTGGTCGACGGTGGTCAGTGAGATCGGACCGAAGGCGGCGAAGGTGGTGTTGTCGTAGCCGGCGACGGAGATGTAGGCGGGCGCCGACAGACCGGCATCGGCGAGGGCGTCCAGGACTCCCATGGCGACGATATCGACACCGGCGAAGATGGCCGTCGGTCGCTGCGGCCGGGCGAGCAACTGCTGCGCGCCGAGATAGCCGCCCAGCTGCGTGTAGGTGGTGGAGGGCCGGCGCCGATGAAGTCGTCGTCTGCGACGGTGTCGTAGACGGCCGAGCGTCCGTGCCGGCCGACGACGGTCGGTACGGTGCGGGCGATGCGTTCCAGGCGCTGCCGGGAGGCCAGCGGGGCGAGGAGGATGAGGCCGCTGAGCGTTGATGACGTCGAGGACGTCGGCGAAGAACGGGTTGCGGAGATTGGGCAGCATCACGCCGATGGTGTAGGTCTGCCCGCGCAGCCCGCGGGCGGACGCCGACGTGCGGTAGCCGAGCGCTCTGTTCGAGGGGTGGAGCGTCGCCGTTTGCGCTTGGGATGTGTCACTGCGGGGAGCCTAAGGTGTCTGCTATCGACAGCTCGCCGACAACGCACCGCTATCCGCGCAGGCGGGTGGCGATCCGGTCGGCCTCACCGGCGTCCAGGGGGTAAGGGCTGCCGTGCAAGATTGGGCCGGTGATAACGGCGGGGCCGGTGACCGGCGGCGAGCCGTGCTCGGCGGCGAGCAGGCTCGCTGCGGGGTTGGGCTGCCCTGGTTGGGCCCGGCCGGGGCTGTCCTCGGCGTGCCACAAGGTCAGGCTGGTGCCGAGCCTGGTGGATCGGATGTTCTCCGAGCCGAGCAGTCGGGCCACCTCCTGCACGAGATCCATCCCGAAGAAGGGTGTCGTCACCTGCTGGACGCCGCCGACGGTCACCAGCAGCAGCTCGGCCGTCTTGCCACGTTCATGCGCTATCCGGGGATCACTTGGCCCGCCTGTCGACGCGCTCACGGTCTGACCGGACGTGGCCTGAGGCTGAGCCGGCAGGGACGCGCGCTGTATCAGCACGGCGATCCCGCTCACCACGGTGGCCAGCAACGCCACCGCCCCAAAGGGCACGGCCAGCATGAAAGGCCACCGCCAACCGACCGCCCGCCCCACAAGCACCCCCGCCACGGGCCCGAGACCCAGGGCCAGTACCACCACGGCGGCGACGAGGGGCATCACCCACACGCGTCGTGCTCCCATCTGCGCCACCAGCATCGCCGTGACGCCCCACGCCAAACCGGCCCCGAACCCCGTCACCGCGCGGCCGAGTAGCAGCAGAGCCTCCCCCGAGGCCAGCGCGGTCAGCAGCGACCCGGGAACCAGCAGCGCGATCGCGGACAACGCGACGGCAGTCGGCCACCGCCGACCGACGAGAGCGCCGACCGCAACCGCCAGTACCGCCGGCAGCAGGTAAGCGACGAAGATCCAGAGGACTGCCGAGGTCGGCAGATCCATGGCCTGCTGGATTGCAACCCATTGCGGCCCGATGGTGACGGCGAGCAAGAAGGCACCTAGTGACGCAGAGAGTGTCGGCCCGATCAGCAGCCAGACTGGGCGCAAAACGTGCGGCCGATCACCGATCACGACGGAGCGTGAAGCGTACGGGGGAACCTGGTTGGCGGTGCTGGGTAAGGGCGCGGTCACGCCGGCGAATATACCGGCCCCGAGGCTCTGTGGAGGCCACCGGTGGCACCGCCGAGGAGTAAGAGACGGTGGCATCGGAGTGGGCTGCGGACCCGGGCTGACCGGTGCCGGGAAGAGCAGCCGGGCGCGGCGGCGTCGATGGAGACGAAGCAGAGTGGCCACCGCGGCGATGGCGGCGGCGAAACCGAGACTGATCCAGCCCTGCGTGGGCAGTGCGACCCCCGCCTCGTCCCCTGGCTGATCGGAGGGCGATTCGGAGGCGAACGCTCGCCCCGCCGGCAGGGACGCCCGGTGTGCTCGGTGCGGGGGTGCGCGGCCTCGGCGTACTCGCTGTCGGGGTGTCGGGGGCCGGTATGGCGCTGGCTGGTGGTGCCGGCGGTGTGGTGGGCGCCGTGTCGGTTGTCCCGGGTGCCGCGATGTCAGGGCTGCCAGTGTTGGTTAGCGCGTCCATGGTCGCGCCAGTCCGAAGCGCGGGGGATGCAGGCAACGACGCTCGCCTGGACCTTCTACCCTCGGACTTGTGATATCCGATCTGGCGAATGTCGTGGCGGCGTGCGGCTCTGCGGTCGCGGTTGTCGTGACGGTCGTAATCGCCTTACGCCAGCTGCGCTCGGCGCAGACCGCCAACCAGACCCTCGTCGCGATCGAGCTGCTGACCCGAGACCGGTCCAGCGACGAGTTTCTACGCGCTGAGGACTTCGTCCTCAATGAGCTGACCATCCGCCACCCGCCACCCGATGTCAGCGTCAGTGACCTGCCAGCTGAGGCCCGCCACCATGTGGCGCGGCTGTCCCTGTACTACAACGGTCTGGGCCAGATGCTCGCTTTTGCGGCGGTCGATCCGAGGCTCCTTGTGGGCACGGTCAGCTACCGCTCCCGGCAAGCTTGGCGCGTCCTAGAGCCCTACATTCTCGCCGAGCGTGCACAGCGCGGCGAGACGTACCTGTCCCACTTCGAGCACCTTGTCCACATGGCGACCCACAACCCGTGGGCCACGGCTGTCCGCAAATTCAACCTGAAGCGCTTCGGCAGCTATCCTGCCGAGCTCAGCATGAACGACGGTTCGACGAAAGCGTCGTCGCGCCAGCACCAAAGTGCATGACTGTGGCAATCGGTCCGCGGGTCATGGCGGCCACCTCAGCGGACGACGTCGTAGACGAGCTTGGTGATCCCGTTGGCGTACGTCTCAGACTCGACCACCTTCAGTATTTGCTTGTCCTTGTCGGTGTCGCTGAACATCCGCTTGCCGGCTCCGAGCAGCAGCGGATAGACCAGCAGGTGGTAGCCCAGTTGTCGACGAGGGCATCCTGGCTGAGGGTGGTCGAGACGACGTACTTCGGTAGTTCCTTGAGGGCAGCGAATTCCTTCATGTCCGGCCAAACTGGCGAGAACACCCCGCAGCTGGCCCGGCCGAACATCAGCGCGGGCCCGACGCCTGAGCCGCTCATCCGCGGCGATTTGTACGTCGGCATCTTCTGGGATGCGCTGCCCCCGAAGGTGGCTGCTCCGCTTGACGAAAGAGCAGGTTCCGGACGAGCGCAACTAGGGCATGTATCAAAGTCTGCCTTTGGCGGCGCCGATGTGTGGGCGCGGTTTACTAGGAGCGGTCGACGCGGGGTATGACCGGATCAATGGGTTGGGTGGGACTGTTTTGGGCTTCGTACCAATCGGCGATGTTGAAGGTGATGTCACAGTTGCAGCAGGTCGCGTTGCCGAACAGGTAGGTCAGTCCATCCGCCAGGACTGACTCGCCGCACGCGGCGGCGGTATAGTGCATCCGCTGGCGGAACCTGTCGAGGATCGCGGGGTTGGCCGGACGTAGTGGGATTCGGTGAATATCGCCTTCCCATTCGTCGCGGATCGTCGAGTAGCGACCGTAATCGCCAATCACGATCATCAGCAGTGTGGCGCAGTGGGGGCATTCGATGCGGTAGTGCTCGTCGGAGAAGTCAAGGCTGATCGTTGCCCAGAACGTGTAGCCGGCAAAAGCGGCAGCTGCCTGGAAGTACCAACGGAATTGGTCGCCGTTCATGCCTGGAAGGTGTGACAAGGTGAGGCGGTGCAGGGTGGCCAGGGCAGACGGATCGGCGCGCACCAGATCGTCATCGGTGTGATGCCGGTGCAAGGTCATGGCGATCATCGACGCAAGCTGGATGGCTGCCTGACGGTGTTCCTCTGCGCCCATCTGGGCTAAGGCACTCAGGCGCGGCAGGGCCGCGTAGCCTGCCGAGTACCAACACTCGCCCTCCGTGATCAGGCGATTGTCTAGTTCCTTCCACAAGTCAGCGCTCGGCTCTCGCTCCAGCCGATCCAGCAACGCCATAATCTCGTCGTCCGGAAGTTGCTGGAGGTCTCGCTCGGACCAATCGACCATGCGATCAGTCAACACGACACAAGCCGGACCGCTACCTGGTGGGTCTAGATCAAACTCGGTTAGGGCCTATGTCGAGTCGGTCACAGCCACTCGTTGATGGCGGCGAGGTGGATGGTGGCCTCATAGCGCACGGCCAGCTTGTCGAACCGGGTGGCCACGGCCCGATTGCGCTTGAGTCGATTGATTCCGCACTCCACGGCGTGACGCTGCTGGTAGATGTGCGGGTCGAAGGCGGGCGGCCGGCCTCCCTTGGATCCCTGGCCCGTCGGTGGGCGTCCTGGTCGGCCTTGCTCGGGATCGTCGCGGCGATTCCGCGCCGGCGCAGGTAGGCGCGGTTGGCTTTCGACGTGTAAGCCTTGTCGGCCAGGACGCGGTCTGGGCGGGTTCTCGGGCGGCCGGTGGTCAGGCGGGGGACGCGGATGGCGGTCAAGACCGGGATGAACTGCGGGCTGTCGCCGCGGTGGCCGGCAGTCAGCACGATGGCGAGGGGTTTCTGTCCTTGCTCGCAGCCCAGGTGCAGCTTTGTGGTCAACCCACCGCGGGACCGGCCAAGCGCATGGTCGGCCGGCTCGACGCTGACGCCGCCGGGTGGTTCGGCCTGCAGATCCCCCTTTTCCTCGCCCCGGCCGCGTGCTGGTGGGCGCGGGCGCTGGTCGAGTCAACCGACACGTCCCAGGTGATCCGCCCGGCCGCGTCGGCAAGGGCCTGCAACGCGGTGAGCAGCCGCTTCCAGGTCCCGTCGCGCTGCCACCGCCGGAACAACGCATACACCGCTGACCAGGACCCGTACTGCGGTGGCACATCCCGCCACGGCGCACCCACCCGGATCCGCCACCGCATCCCATCGATCAACTGCCGCCTACTCCACAACGACGGTCGACCCGGCCGCTTCGGCGCCGGCAGCAACGGCTCCAACACCGCCCACTGCACGTCAGTCAGGTCAAACCGCCTCGTCACCGCTAGGGTGCCCACGAGGTCTCCGGTTTCAGGTTCTGCTTGGTCGCTGAACCATCTACCGGAGACCTCGCCATATCCCGATCTCCGACACGCCGAACGGCACACCAGCTCAGGCACCACCGCCGACTTCGACACAGGCCCTAGAGGGCGTGCCGAGCGGTGGCGCGTCCCGTCAGCTCCTCGCACGCGGATGACAGCGCTAGCGACAGAGACCAACGCACGGAGGTGGCGTGGGGCGGGCCGAACCGTCGAGCCCACTCCACGCCACCTGCACCGTCAGGCCCGCATGAACTGGCTCACCGGCAGCGGCCGGTTCACCACCCGCATGTCACCGATCCAGCCATAGAAGCCCTGCTCCACGATCCGGTCGTAGTGGTACGCCCCGATCAGCCACGGCTCGTTCGACGTGGCCAGACCGACCGCCGGGGTGGCGGGGTTGCGCAGCAGTTCGGCACCGTCGACGTACAGGGTGGTGGTCTTCCCGTTGTTGACCACCGCGACGTGGAACCACTCGTCAGCGGGCATCTCGTGGCCCCAGTTGCTGGAGATGTCGTTCTGGTTGAGCGGGAAGACGGCCCACTGCAACGCCATGCCGTCCGACAGGCTCAGCGTGGCGATCGGCTCCGACGGGTCACCGCCGGTCTTGCCCGCGTCCCGACCCGCGCCGAAGCGGCTCAGGATGCTCATCCACGCGTGGTTGCTCGCCCTGACGTCGGCGGGCAGCTTGACGAACGCTTCGATGGTGTAGCCGTTGCGCAGGGTCTCGGCGTTGAGCGGGGCGTCGTCGACGGTTCGCAGGTACGCGCCGCGCGCCGGCTTCTTGGCACCGTCGAAGCGGAGGCTGGCGTGAGCCGGCTGGTCGGGGTGGTGCTCGCCGGACCAGCGCAGCGCCTCCGGCCCACTGCCGGCAAGGGTGACCCGGGTGAGATGGTTCCTCCGACCGGAGAGATCCTCGATCCGGTCGCCGTCCGGCACCGCGACACCGTCGCCGCGCCCCTTGTCGAACCGCCAGTAGGCGATCGTGCCGGGGACCAGCATGGTGGCGGGGTTGCGGGGCGCACGAGGCGGCACCGGGTCGAAGCCGGCGAACCGCGCCGCGAAGTCGACCCCGATGCTGAATCGGTTGGTGGCGTCGGTCAGCTCCATCTCGCGCTGCTCAAGGACGTTGCGCTGCTCGGGCCGTTGCCCCTGGATCCACGGAGAAAGGGTCTCCACGTCGATCGTGTTGCGCGCCAGATCGAACTGGTAGAGCCGGATCATCGCGCTGCCGCCGTAGTAGCGGTCCTGGTAGTTGGTGATGTGCAGGTGCACGTCGTGCTCGGCGGCGTTGCGCAGCACGGTCCGGCCGGGCGGCCAGTAGTGCCCGTTGAGGGTGAGGAAAATTTGGTCGCTCTCCGCGACGAGTTCATCCCAGAGCCGCTGACCGTGCCCGGAGAGCGTCGCCGCTCCGCTGTCGTCCGCGTACACCATGTCGTGGGTGGTAAGGATGACCGGAGTGCGCGGATGCGCGGCCAGGACCGACTTCGCCCAGGCGAGACCGGCGTCCGACGGACGCCAGTCGAGCGCCAGCAGCAGCCACTGCCGCCCCGCGGCGGTGAAGACGTGGTACGTGTTGTACCCGTCCTTGGTCGCACCGCCGTACGTCGGCAGCTTCCGGAACCGCTGCGGCCCGAACACGTCGAGGTACGGGCTCGGCCCCCGCTGGTCGGTCGTGGACGAGTTGATGTCGTGATTGCCGGCGAGCACGCTGTACGGCACCCGTCGACGGTCGAACGCCTCGAACACCTTGCCGGCGGCGGCAAGTTCGTCGGCGCGTGCGTTCTCCACGATGTCGCCGAGGTGGGCGGTGAACACGATGTTCCGCTCCGCCTGGTTGTCAATGATCCAACGCAGACTCGCCGCCAACGGCGCCGGGTCACCGCGGTCGGTGTCGAAGAGGTACTGCGTGTCCGGGATGACGGCGAGCGTGAAACGAGACAGATCGGGGTCGGGCCGCCCACCGCCCTGCGCACTGGCCGACGCGGGGTCCTGGGCCCCGACGGTGCCAGCGGCGACCAGACCGGCACCGACCAGGCCGGCGCTCTGAAGGAATCGGCGCCGACTCGGGCCTTCTTGCATGGACTGCTCCTCAGATCGGGTGATGCTCCAGGCCCAGTACGCCCCCCGACCACGAACGTTGATCATGGCGACCGACAACGCCGGCCGAACTCCCCGTGAACCTCGACCACCTGCCGCCTGCGCCGAGCCGACCAACTCGTTCCTGAATCGCCGCCAGCGCTCGGTACCAGGAGGGCGAGGCGCCGGCTGAGGATGCAGCAGCTCTCCTGACAGAGGTGGGTGAGGTACTCGGTGAGCTGGAGTCGTTGATCCGGCGGATCAATCGCACCAACGCGACCACGGTGCTGGAGGGTGGCACTCTCACCGACGTGCTCGCGCGCCGTGACGTCCTTTGCCTGCGGCACAGCGTGGTCACGCCCGCGGCGGACGCCGCGGCCGGGGAAGGTCAGCGCGGGCCGCCGGGCATGGCGCACACCGCCGACCGGGTGTCCCGGATCGCGACGGACGTACGTCGGCGTCGGCCAGCACTGTGCGTCGGACATGGAGAACCGCAGCAAGGCGGGGCCGGCGATGATCGTGTCGGCGCGTGCGGCTGGGTCGAAGCGAGTTGAGCACCCTGCGTAACGAGCGGGCCGAACGGCGGTACGCCATCGAGGCGCGGCCGTGGTTGTCCCCGGATGTCCCACCGGACGGTTCGCCGCTCGGCGCGGCCGTGGTCTGCAGGCTGGTCGCTGAGGAACTGGGCTTCTTGCAGGGCAACGAGGCGGCGCTCTTTCCGGCGGCAGGGTGGCCGGGCCAGCCCGCCGTCGCCACCGCGCTGGCCGCCCTCACCAGCCAATCCGAGGAGGTTGAGCCCGACCAGGCGGGTTGCGGCAGTCAGCCGAACTGCCTACCGGAACCGGCGCCGGTAGGCAACGATCGCGAGGGCTGCCGCAGTGCCGGTGGCTGCGAGGACTGGCACGGAGTTCGCGCGTACCAAACTGCCGATCTTGGTGGTGGCGGCGCGTGCGGAGGTGATCAGGGTGGACTCGGCCTTGCCGGTGGTCTGAGCGCCGGCCTTCAGCGAGCCTCGTACCGTGCCGATCGTGTGCTGTGAATTCTGCTTCACCGACGTGGTGCGCTGGGAGGCATTCTGGCTGACTGTGTGGGCTAGCTGCGTCGCTCTGGTCTTCGCCGATTGACCGGCCTGGGTGACCCGCTGTCGGAGTCCGCCGACGGCGGAGGTCGTTTTGGTGCGCGCGCGGGTCTTGACGTCGGTCTTCGCGGTCAGTGCGGCTATGGTTTCGCCGAGTTCGGCGCGTGTCTGCTGGATATCGTGTCGGGTCTGGTCCGGGTTGCTGCTTCCGGGTGGCGTGCTCATGGCTGTCTCCGGTTCGCGGCGCCACGTATCGTCTCGGCGTCGGCTCGCACGCTGTCTCTGGTTGCGGTGGGTGTGACGGGCATTGCCGTGCTGACCTGCTTCTTACCGCGTTGGGCCGCGATCGCGGCGGCGGCGGCAAGGATCACCGTGACGATCAGGGCGGCCACGGCGTCGGGCATGATCGCGGCCAGGGTCAGCACGATCGTGGCGACGGCGGTCGCGCCGGCGAAGATCCCGAGCATCGCGCCGCCGCCGAGCAGCCCGGCGCCGGCGCCCGCGCGTTTGCCCTTGGCAGTCATTTCCGCACGCGCCATCGTCAGCTCGTCGCGCACCAGCCTGGTGATCTGATCGGTGGCACGCTGCACCAACTCGGCAACCGGCGTGTCAGCAGACGCGGTGCCGGGGTTGGCGCTAGATCGTTCTGGCATCAGTGTTCTCATCTCTGTCAGGCACGGAGTGGTCCGAGGCGCTGCCCGGGGGTCAGTGGTGCTGCGCGGCGGGCAAGCTTTCGGGCCCGTGCGGCGGGGCATCGATACGCCTGCCGGTCATCGGCGCGAGGCCGTCGTCGAGCTGGCCCGCGACGTCAGCTGCCGGGAAACCACCATCCTGGCGGCGACCTCGGAGCGTGAGCATGCTCGCCGCTCCGGTCACCGCTCCGGCCGCGAAGGCAACGATGAGCGTTTGCCGTGCGATGGACTTCTTCTTTCGCGCCATGACAACCTCCTGAATCCGACGTGACCTCATAGTCCTGATTGTCGGACTCGACCGGCGAGATTAGGCGTTTAATCGGCGGACTTGCATGAAGGTGAACGGTGCTTGCGCCGTGGTTGCCGTGAGCTGCCGTTTCCTCCTGCGAGAGGCGGCTGTGAGGAAGACTGGAACCATCAAGCGGTGCTTCGCTTGTTCGATGTCTGCAGCACTCGATGGGTTGCGTGCCTGCCCGCTAGTGGCTGCTGGCGGACCCCTAACCTGAGCTGGGCGGTCGTACAGGGAGTGGCGAGCGTGAGTAATGCGGATCTTGGTGCCCGTAGTGACCGTGGCAGTGCGTACGCCGAGCTGTGTCGCCTGATCCGAAGCGCGGGTCTCCTCGACCGTCACCCGCGCCGCTACGCGGCCCGGGTGACGGTTCTGCTGGGTTTTCTCGTGCTGATGGGCGTGGCGTTCGTTCGGCTCGGGTCGTCGTGGTGGCAGACGGCCACCGCGGTCGGGGTCGCGGTGCTGCTCGCACAGCTGGCGTTTCTCGGTCACGACGCCGGGCATCGACAGATCTTCCGATCCCGTCGGGCGAACGACGTGCTCGGCATGATCTGTGCAAACCTGATGACCGGAATCAGCTACGGGTGGTGGGTCGACAAGCACAACCGCCACCACGCCCATCCGAACACCGAAGGCCGCGACCCCGACATCGTCGTGGCCCCACTGTCCTTCACCCCGGGCCAGGCCGCGACGCAGCGCGGCCTGCGGGCGCTGTTCGTCCGGCACCAAGCGGCGCTGTTCTTCCCCCTGCTGATGCTGGAGGGTCTGCATCTGCACGCCGCCAGCGTCCGGGCGGTCGTCAGCCGCGGAGGCCTCAGGCACCGACCGGCGGAAGCCGGACTGCTCGTCCTGCACTTCGCCGGCTACCTCGCAGCCGTATTGCTGGTCCTGAGCGTTCCGCAGGCGATCGTGTTCATCCTGGTCAACCAGGCACTCTTCGGCCTCTACCTCGGCAGCTCCTTCGCCCCGAACCACAAGGGGATGCCCATCCTGACCGAGGCCGACGACCTCGACTACCTACGCCGACAGGTCCTCACCTCCCGCAACGTGCGCGGCGGTTGGCTCCTCGACGCACTCCTCGGCGGGCTCAACTACCAGATCGAACACCACCTCTTCCCCAGCATGCCCCGACCGAACCTGCGCCACGCCCAGCCACTGATCCGCCAGTTCTGCACCGAACATGGCATCGCCTACCACGAAACCACTCTGATCCAGTCCTGGTCACAGGGGCTGGCGCACCTGCGCGCGATCGGGGCCGGAGCGAACCGCCAGGGCAACGACTGAGACTGGTTTGCGCACGCTCTGGTCGCCGGTCGCCGGTCGCCGGTCGCCGGTCGCCGGTCGCCGGTCGCCGGTCGCCGGTCGCCGGTCGCCGGACGGCAGGTGCGGTGCGGAGGACCTCTTCGAAGCGGTACTGGTGTAGGTAGAAGTGGCGCGTGAATTCCTCGGCACGACGCAGGACGGCCAGGCGGTGCTCTGCTCTGCCTGACGGTCCAGCTTCTGTTCAAGCGACGGGGCATGAAGTCTTCAACTGTCGAAGACGCGAAGTGTCAACAACCGCCATCCCGTGCCGCTCGCGAATACACCGCCCCGATCACCCGCCGGGACCAGTTCAGCTCGTCGTTCTCGTGGTGGAGCTCCGCGACCAACTGCAGGAGGCGGGTCCACACCTGGGCCTGACGCCATTCCGCGAACCTCCGATAGACGGTCGGCCAGGAAACCCCGAAGCTCGCGGGGATCTGCCGCCACGCGCGGTCGGTGCCGGCGACGTAGACGATGGCCGCCAGCACGTGCCGGTCGTCGGCGCGGCGCCGGCCGCCACCCTGCGGCCGGCGTACGACCGTGACCGGCACTACCTGCCGGAACAACTCCCACAGTGCATCCGGCACCAGGTGGTGGACGAGCTCCGGCCCGGTCTGCTTGAGCGAATTCATGCCGTCCTGGCCCGTTGTGTGACGACAATGCAGCAGAGGACGACGGTCGCGGTCAGCGGCACCATGGCGCTGAGGTGCTCACCCAGCAGGAGGACCGCCCACACCAGGGTCAGCAGCGGCTGGGCGAGTTGTAGCTGGCTGGCCCGGGTCACCCCGATGAGGCCCATGCCGCGATACCAGACCACGAACCCGCCGAATTGCGAGATGGCCGCGATGTACGCCATGCCCCCGATTGCCTCGGCCGTCAGGCGCACCGGCTCCTGCGGGAGCGCGACCGCGCACACGGCGAGGCTGACCGGTGCCGCGAGAACGACCCCCCAGGCGATGACCTGCCAGCCGGGCATGTGCGCGGAGAGCCGTCCGCCTTCCGCATAGCCGGCGGCGCAGACCAGCAGCGCGCCGAACAGGTAGAGGTCGGCGATCGTTGGCCGGCCGTGGTTCTGCGAGATGGTGAACGCGATGACCGTGGCCGCACCTATCGAAGCGGCCGCCCAGAACAGTTTCGACGGGCGACGCCCGGTGCGCAGCGCGGAGATCGTTGCGGTGGCCATGGGTAGCGCACCGATGACGACCGCCGAGTGGGCCGTGGTCGAGGTCTGCAGAGCGAAGGTGGTGAGCAGCGGAAAGCCGATCACGCAGCCGGCTGCCACCACGGCGAGGGCCGGCCAGTCGCCGGCGGCCGGCAACGGCGTGCGGGTGGCGAGGAGAGCGGTGAGCGCGATGACCGCGGCGAGGACACCGCGAACCCCGGTGGCACTCCACGGCCCGAACCCGTCGAGCGCCCAGTGGGTCGCCGGGAAGCTGAACGAGAAGCTCAGCACACCGAGCGCGGCGAACACCGTCCCGCTCGCGAGTGGTGATATCCGGACCAGAGTGATAGCGCTATTCTCCGTACTCATGTCAAACAGTAGCAGTTCCCGTCTTCTGGCGGAGTCCATCGCAGAGGAAATAGCGCTACTGCCGGAAGGCACCCGCATCGCCACCCATCGCGAGCTGGTACGGCGCTTCGCCGCGAGCGGCACCACCGTCTCCGCGGCGCTGGCGTTGCTCGCCCAGCGCGGCCTCATCGCACCTCGCCCTGGCGCCGGGACGTACCGCACGGCGGCCCGGCCGGCAACCCGCACCGGGGACACGTCCTGGCAGGAGGCGGCCCTCGACCCGGTGGGGGCCGACGGAGCCTCGATCGGTACCCTGCGTGACTTCCAGGCACCCGCGCTGCTGCAGACACTGTCGACGTCCGGTCCGGACATCGTCGACCTCAACGGTGGCTACCTTCATCCCGGGCTACAACCGCTGGGCACCCTGGCCACGGCGATGTCGCGCGCGGCCAGACGCACCGAGGCGTGGGATCGCCCGCCCGCCGGCGGGCTGCCCGAGCTGCGCGACTGGTTCGCCGCCGATATCGGCGGCGGCCTCGGTCGTCATGACATCCTGGTCTGCGCGGCGGGGCAGAGCGCGCTGGCCATCGCGCTGCGCGCGCTCGCCCAGCCGGGAGATCCGGTCCTCCTGGAGTCGCCGACCTACCCGGGTGCCATTGCGGCCGCCCATGCTGCGGGCCTGCGGCCGGTTCCGGTCCCTATGGATGCCCACGGTCTGCACTCGGATCATCTCGACCGGGCCCTCGCTCGTACCCGTGCGCGCGTCATCATCGTCCAGCCGCTGTTCCAGAACCCCACCGGGGCGAGCGTCTCGACGGTCCGGCAGGAGGAGATCCGGGCCATCGCCCGCCGGCACGCCGCCTTCGTCATCGAGGATGACTTCGCCCGGCACATGGCGCATGCCGACGCCCTCACCGCGCCGCCGCCGATGGTCGCCGACGACCCGGACGGCACCATCGTCCACATCAGATCGCTGACCAAGGTGAGCTCGCCGAACCTGCGCGTCGCCGCGATCGCGGCCCGAGGCCCCGTCCTGGCCCGACTGCGATCCGCCCACGTCATCGACATGCTGTTCGTGCCCGCTCCGCTGCAGCTGACCGCACTGGAGATGGTGACCGCCCCCGGCTGGAGGCGGGCCCTCAAAGCGCTCAGCGTCGCCCTGGCGCACCGGCGCGAGGTGGCCACCGAGGCCGTTCTGGCGACCTTCGGCGACCACTCTCTCGCCCGTCGCCCCCGCGGCGGTTACCACCTGTGGGTGTCGCTTCCAGCGCACCTCGACGAGCATCAACTGGTCCCCGCCGCTCTCGCCAAGGGCGTCGCCATCACACCCGGCACAAACTTCTCCGCCACCGGCAACAGCCTCCGGCATGTCCGGCTCAGCTATGTTGCGGCACCGTCGGCCTCCGACGTCGACGACGCCATCCGCCGGCTCGCGCCGCTGCTCATCGAGCACTGATCCCCAGCCGCCCGGCGATGGCCTCCGCGAAACGCGTCGGACCGTGGTCGGTGAACGGCAGGTTCAGCGACGGCTCGCACAACTCCAGTTCCAGTACGATAGGCGCGCCGTCGAATCCGCGGATCACATCGACCCGGGCGTAGACCAGCGGACGGTCCAACCCGAGCCGCGCGCCGGCCGCCGCCAGCGCCGCCGAGGCCACTGCGCGTTCATCGTCCTCTGCCATCCGGGGCGTGCGGCTCTCGAAAGTGGGCACGTTGACCGTGCCGTCCGGCATGAGCATCGGGCTTTTGCGGATGGCGTGGCTGTAGACGCCGCCGAAATAGATCAGGTCCGTCTCACCGTCATGGTCGACCGATTCCAGGTACGGCTGGAGCAGCGCGACTAGGCCCTCAGAGTGCAGCCGTGCGACGTGGGCGGTTGCGTTGGGCGCGTGGGAGCGGGAGAAACGCTGGACGTCCTTCGAGTAGGCACCCACCGTGGGCTTGACGACGAACTCCGCGGCCTCGGGATGGCCGTCGAGGAACTGCCGTACCGCCGCGGACGGGTCACTACCGGGCCGGACGAACGTGCTCGGTACCACCGGCACGCCGCGAGCGGCGAGATCGGCCATGTACCGCTTGTCGAGGCTCCAGCGCACCACCGGCAGCGGGTTGTGGAGATCCGTCACCGCGGCGACACGCTCGCACCAGGCGAGGAAGGCCGGCAGACGATCCACGTATGACCACGGGGAACGGAGCAGCACCGCGTCGAACCCGGACCAGTCGACGGTCGGATCCTCCCAGTCACACACCTCGGCAACGAGCTCGGCGGCACGGCAGGCGTCAAGCAGCAGGGCCATGTCGTAATCGATCGGAAGGCTGACCTCATCGGTGACCAGAGCGAGTCTGCTCATTGTCGGAACCCCTTCACCATGGGAGCGATTCGCCGAGGTGGAGATAGCTGCCGGTCGGCCCGTCCGAGCCGAGCAGGGCCATGTCGACGCTCGTCTTCGCGCCGACGGCGACCTCCAGGTCGCCCGCGCCGTCATTCAGGTCCGTCTTGGTGTAGCCCGGATGCACCGAGTTGACCTTGATGGGCGTGTCTCGCAGCTCGTACGCCAGGTGCACCGTCCAGGAGTTCACCGCGCTCTTGGAGGCGCTGTAGGCGGGCAGCGACTTGAAGGCATCGCTGTAAACGTATGAGGTCGGGTCGCTCTGTTTGGTCAGCGACCCCAACAGGCTGGAAACGTTGACGATGCGGCCAGCTGTGGATCGACGGAGGAGAGGCAGGAAGGCCGCCGTCACCTCGACGACGCCGAACAGGTTGGTATCGAAGGTCTGGCGCCACTGATCCATGGGCTGCTCGGAGGGCCGCTTGCCGTACTCCTCGACGCGGATGCCCGCGTTGTTGACCAGGATGTCCAGCCGGCCATACTTCTCACCGACGTTGTCGGCGGCCTCGGCGATGCTGTCCGGCGCGGTGACGTCCAGGACGAGCGGCGCGACGTCGAGGCCCATGCTTCGCAGGCTCGCCGTGGCCTCCGTCACCGCCTCCCGGCGGCGACCGGCGACCAGGGTGTGAACGCCGTTCTCCGCGAGCTGCCGAGCGATCTCACGGCCGATGCCGCGGTTGGCGCCGGTGACGAGCGCCAACTTCGAGGGGGTCAGGGACAAGGCTTACTCCTCACTACCAGATCAGTGACAAGAACTTGGCGATCGGTGGGCCGAAGCGGGCGACATCCACCAGGAAAGCGTCGTGCCCCTCGTCCGACTCCAGCGCCTTGAACTGCACCTCCGTTCCGCCCTTGCGGAGACCGTCCGCGATCTGGCGTTGCTGGTGCAGCGGGAACAGCGTGTCGGTCTCCACCCCGATCACCAGCGCCGCGTCCAGGCTCAGCCCTGCCAGCGCCGTGTCCGAGGTGCCACCGCATGATTCGCCGAGATCGAACAGGTCGATGCACCTGCTGAGGTAGAGGTAGCTGTTGGGATCGAAGCGGTGTGCGAAGCGGTCCGCGTGTGCCTGCAGATAGCCTTCGACTCGGAATTCGGGGTCGAAGGGACGGTTCTCCGTCCGGCGTTTCCCGGTGAGCCGGGCACGGCCGAAGCGCTGATCCCATTCCCGGGCCGAGCGGTAGGTCATCATGCCGAGCTTGCGCGCGAGGCGCATCCCGGACCGCGGGTAGTGCAGGACGTCATCGCGATAGCGCCCGTGCGACCACCGGGGGTCGGACCGAATCGCCTCGCGCTGCAGTGAGCGGACGGCGATAGCGTAGGGCAGTGAGTGCACCGCCCCGGAAATGTTGATGAGGTTGCGCGCCAGACCGGGATGACGAACCAGGAGGGAGAGGGCGCTCATCCCGCCCATGGACGCCCCAACGACGCAGCTGAGCGTGTCGAACTCCAGAGCGCGGACCAGTACCGCGGCTGCGTCGGCGATGTCCTCGATGGACAATTGCGGGAACGTCATCCCGTAGGGCTCGCCGGTGGCGGGGTCGACCGAGGCCGGCCCGGTGGAACCCTTGCAGCTGCCCAGGGCGTTCACGCAGATCACGTACCACCTGTCTGTGTCGATCGGCCGGCCCGGCCCCACCATGTGCTCCCACCAGCCGGGAGTGAGGTCTTCGTCGTGCGCGGCGACGTGCGCGTCAGGGGACATGCCGGTGAGGACCAGCACGACGTTGTCGCGCGCCTCGTTCAACCGCCCGACGGCTTCGTACGCGACCCGCGCTCCGTCGAGCACCCCGCCGCGCTTCATCGCGAAGCCGTCGGGCAGTGTGACGAAACGGGTGGCCGCCGGAATGAACTCCCTCATCCGCGGTCCCGATCAGGCGCTGCCGCTGCCGGCGTCCTGGGCGGCGAGCCACTCGTCATCCGACTCCTCGTTCATGCCGTCGAACAGGAAAGTGGACAGGTAGCGCTCACCGGTGTCGGGAAGCATCGCGAGCAGCACCGAGCCCTCGGGCGCCGTCTCGGCGGTCCGCAGCGCCGTGGCCAGGGCCGCGCCGGCCGATATGCCGACGAAGATGCCCTCCTCGGCAGCGAGACGGCGTGCGGTGTCGCGCGCCACGACCTCGTCCACCGTCACGAGCTCGTCGATGACGGTCTGATCGAGGACGCTGGGCACGAAGTTGGGGGCGAGACCCTGGATCTGGTGTACGTTCCATTCCTTGCCGGCCAGGACGGCGGCATTCTCGGGCTCCAGAACTACGACGCGTACGTCGGGGCGCGCCAACTTCAGCATCTGGCCGACGCCGGTCAGCGTGCCAGTGGTGCCGAAGCCCGTGACGAAGTAGTCCAGGCGTTTACCCGCGAAATCGCCGAGGATCTCGGCAGCGGTGGTCTCCCGGTGGTACGCCGGATTGGCCGGGTTGTCGAACTGCCGGGCCCGGAACCAGCCATGTTTCTCGGCCAGGTCGTCGGCGATCTGATTGCCGCCGCTGCTGCCGAGGGCGCCGGGGAAGAGGATCACCTTCCCGCCGTACGCGCGGATGAGCTTGCGCCGCTCTTTGGAGTAGGTGTCGCCCATTATCGCCACGAACCGGTAGCCGCGGGCGGCAGCCACCATCGCGAAGGCGATGCCGACGTTGCCCGAGGTGCACTCCACGATGGTGTCGCCGGGTTTGAGCAACCCCTTGGCCTCGGCGTGCAGGATCACGCCCAGGGCGAGGCGGTCTTTGACCGAACCACCGGGGTTGAACGACTCGACCTTCACATAGACCGCGGTGTGCGCCGGGGCCATCCGGTGGAGCCGGACGATCGGGGTGCGGCCGATCGTGTCGAGGATGCTGTCATAGAGGGGCATTGTGCGAACCGTCCTTCGACGTCAGGCCGCGACGAACGCGGGGGAGACCATGTCAAGGATCACGGCGAGAGCCTGCTCGATCTGCTCCTCGTCCGCCGGGGCGTTGAACTCGGCCAGCTCGACGCCGATCAGACGTTCAGCCGGAATGGCGTCGAAGATCGCCCGGATCTGCGCGGGCAGCAGGCCGTCGTCCACCGTGTAGTCCGCAGGGACCGCGCCCGGGTCCATGACGTCCCAGTCGATGTGCACCCATACCCGTGCGTCACCGATGGCGGCCAGGACGTTCTCCGCCGTCGTCTGGCTTGGGGGAATGACGCGCACTCCAGCGGTTTCGATGAGCTTCCGCTCGCCTGGGTCGACGTCGCGGGTACCGACCAGGATCGCCTGCTCGGGCTTCAGCCCGGCACCGTGGCCGCTGTCCCACAGGCCACATGCGCCGGACAACACCATGCCGCCGAGATAGCCGCTTCCCGTCGTGTCCGGAGTGTTGAAATCGCCGTGTGCGTCGATGTAGAGCACGACGGCGTCAGGAAACCGCCGGGCGACGACTGGCAGCGTGGCGAGACTGACGGAGCACGTGTTGTTCAGCAGAACCGGAAGGTTCCCGCCGTCGAGGCTCGTGGTGACCGCTCTCGCCATAGAGTCCAGCGTCTGGCGGGCCTGGGGCAGGCTCTGAGTCCAGTCGTCGTTCACCGCTGGGGCGGGTGTCCCAATGTACTGCGCGGAGAGCCCGTAGCGCTCCGCCAGGGCCTGCGCGGTACGAGCAGCGCCCTCGATCATCCGCGCCGCTCGGTCCGCCACCCGTCCCTGGGAGACGATGAGGTCTATCATCAAGAAGCATCCTTTCTGGATGGATCATGGTCGTGACCGCCGGAGAACGAGGCGGTGTCGTGCTGGCCCGACGCGAACGGGCATCGATCTGTCCGCTCGTCGTCAGCCTCGGCGAGGCCGTACTGAAGCCACTCGAGGGCACCGCTGCCGTAGGAACTCAGGTGCGGGGAGTGGGGAGTGCCGTCGTAGCGGTCGATGCGGTCGCGGATGTTGGCGCGTACCCTGCGGCCGCTGGGCGTGTCACCGGCAAAGACGTCGAAGCGCGCACGCGGATTGATGACGATGGCGAAGTGGGCGCCGAGATTGCGGCTGCGCCGTTTCTGGTTTGCCGGGCTGCTCATGTTGCAGAAGAGGGGCATGCCGTTGAAGCACATCGACCACCCGGGTGAGTCGGGTTCCGTCGCCACCTCGTCAGGCCAGGGAGCGATGTCGAGGTCGTGGAGGCCGTTGAGGATCCGCCAGCCGAAGGCGTGGTAGTCCTCGACGGTCCGCGCCCGCACCGCATTCGCCGCGAACGCCACCACCAGAGGGCTTGCGGTGTCGAGGCGGCCATCCCAGCGGTTGGCGAGATCGACATAGCGCTTGAGCCCTTCGGCAAGGCGTCCGATGCCCTTTTCGTCGGCGCTTTCGACGAAGATGAAATTGATGATCCCCTTCCTGAACGCGTTCCGGGAGAAAACGCACGGAAAGTCGGGATCGTTGAGCCGAAAGCTAAGATCATCGAATGCGGAGCGATGCCAGCCTTGGGCTCGCTCGGTCACGTGCTCCTGCATCAACAGTATTTCTTCCCCGCTGAACATGTCCAATCTGGACGGTCCTTCCCCGTAAATGGTCCCGGCGCACGCCATCCCGGCGGACTCGATTATGCGTATGCGGAATCGAGGCCCGCAGCGAGTAGATCTGCGGCCGTCGCAAAGGCAATGAGGAGCAACAGAATCGAGCGAAAGCGCCTGGTGGAGGTCTTCAGACCGACGCCGTCGTCGGTTCGGTGCCAGGTCGGCGCAGGTTGTCGACCGTGCGTGCGGCACCGCATGCGACACAATCTTTGGGTCGCATCCACCAGGGGTGATTAAACCGACTCCCGAATGGCGAGCGATTACAGGACCGTTTCGTCGTTGCCTTCGACAGAAGAAATCTTGGCCCATCTGACCCAGGCCGTCAACCCGTCCGGGTGGTACCGGGCGTGTTTATTTTGGTGACCAGGACGCGATGTCCGATTCCTTCAGACATCGGTGTTTGTCAGCGTGGTGGAGCTTCGAGGCGGGCGTTCACCACGACCAAGGGGGTTATCTCACGCACGGCGGCAACCGGCGTGCCGGCGATGGAATCCGATGAATCGGGTACGGCACTTGGGAGATCCAAGATGTCGCTCGGGCAGGTGGGAGACGGTCGGCCGTCAATTGCCGATGTCCCGTGGAGGGCGAGCAGTTCGCCGACGGGCGCCGACGGCGCGGTGGTTGCCCACCGAAGACTGACGCGCATGGGGCGAACGGCAGAGTGACGTCGGCGGCGAGACCGCATGTGAAGCCGCACTCGCCCCCTGTGCCTCGCCAGCCGAATGTTGCGCGCGTCCCGCGGTGCCCGGCCCGCGGTCAGCGGTCGCGCAGGGCCGCCGCCAACTCCCTGCGTGACCCGATGCCCAGCTTCGTGAAGATCTTACGCAGGTGCCACTCGACCGTACGCGGGCTGAGGAACAGCGCGGCGCCGATCTCCGGGTTGGTCTGCCCCACCATGGCGAGTCGCGCGATCTGCGCCTCCTGTGGAGTGAGCTCGACAGACACGCCGATCGTCCGCTTGCGGACGGTCTCGCCGGTGGCGAGAAGTTCTCGGCTCGCCCGCTCGGCGAATGCCTCCGCGCCCATCGTGGCGAACGCCTCGTGAGCGGCGCGCAACTGGGTGCGGGCGTCGGCGCGGCGGTTCTCCCGGCGCAGCCACTCGCCGTACAGCAGTCGGGCCCGGGCCAGTTGCAGACCGAGCTGACCCAGGGTCAGTCGCTCGATCGCCTCGCGGTACCGGACCTCGGCCTGCCCGGACGGTCCTGCCAGGGCGTCGGCGAGGGCCCCGACGCCGAGAGCCCAGTCCGTGCCGGCTGCGCCGACCCGCTGCGCAAGGCGCTCGCGGGCCTCGGCAGCTACGTCGACGTCCCCGGCTCGGACGGCGGCCTCGACCAACTCGCCGAGCGTCCAGTTGAAGACGGCGAGGTCTTCGTACTCAATAGCCTGACGCGCGGCGTCCAGCGCGGCCGGATACTGGCCGAGTCCGTTGCACAGCACCGCCCTGGCATAGCCGGCCAGACCGAGCAGGCGACCCTCACCGCGCGCCTCGGCGTCCCTGATGGTCGCGTCGATCAGGTCCATCGCGGGCAACTCCCGGCCCCGGTGCGCGGCCAGGGTGAGCGACGCGGACGGATGCGGCGCCATCCCGGTGGCCTGGCCGAGGGCATCGGCCTCGTCGAGTAAGTCGGACGCGTCGGCGAAGCGCCCGGCGAACACCAGGGCCCCCGCGCGGAAGGTCAAGGCCGTGGGGAGCAGCGACAGCGCCCCGGTGGTACGGGCGAAGCGGGCCGCCTGTTCGGTGAGTCGATACCAGGCCGCGTCGTCCCACACCTCGTGCGCGACCGGCCCGGCCAGCCAGAGCAGGTGCAGATTCTCGTCCGCCGTCATCGTGTCGAGGGCACGGCGGAGATGCGGTACGGCGGGCGCATACCCGTCCAGGGTCCACGCCGTGAGGCCGGTCAGGAACAGGCCAGCGGGCTCGTCGCCGGCCGGCACGCCGCGGGCGGCTTCGGCCGCCCGGCGCAGGTCACCGCCACCAAGGCGGCCGGCGTGCACGGCGGCACCCACCGCCGACAGGTACGTCATCCGGGCCGTACGGAGATCGAGTTCTTCAAGGCGGCGAGCAGCCGCGAGCAGTGGCGGGCCGGCTGCCCTGCCGGGGTTGAACGCGAAGGCGACTTGCGCCCGCAGACGTTCCACCCCGGCCTGCTGTAACGGTTCGAGCGGACCCGACTCGGCCGCCGCCAGCAGATCCGGCACCTGATTCAGCTCCCCGGCCTCCAGCCGAGCGCGCGCCGCGCCCAACGCGCGTGCGCCACGGGACCTCGGGTCCGGGGTCAGCTCGGCGGCGCGCTCCAGGAAGGACGCAGCGGCGGACCGGCCGCCTCGGGCGAGCGCCCGTCCGGCCGAACGCTCCAGTTCCCCCGCGACCTCCTCGTCCGGCCCGAGGGCGGCATGGGCCCGGTGCCAGGCGCGGCGGTCGGGGTCGTGCTCCGGGTCGGTCGCCTCGGCGAGCGCACGGTGCACCTCACGCAACTCCGCGGCCTCGGCCGACCGCCAGGCGGCCGAACGAACCAGCGGGTGACGAAACCGCACCCGGGCCCCGAACTCGACGAGCCCGGCGGCCTCGGCCGGCGCGGCAGCGTCGGGCCCGACCCGCAACCGATCGAGGGCGCGCCACAGCAAGGTCACGTCACCCACCGGCTCGACCGCTGCGGCGAGCAGGAGCCGACGCGTGTTCGCCGGAAGCGCGGCAATGCGCCGTTGAAAGCTCTCTTCCATCCGGTTCACCAAGGGCGTCGCGGCCTGTCCGCCGAAGCCGAACGCCAGCTGCGCCGGTGTCAGGCCGCGCGGCAGTTCGAGCAGTGCGAGTGGGTTGCCGCGCGTCTCGGCGACGATCCGCTCGCGGACCCGATTGTCGACTGGCCCGGACAGGACCGAGTCCAACAGCGCCCGCGCCTCCGCGGCCGGCAACCCGTCGACGCGCAATTCCGGCAGGCTGCCGAGGATCTGTTCGTCCCCCGGGCTGCGGGAGGCGAAAACCAGCGCGACCGACTCCTCGTCCAACCGGCGGGCGACGAAGGTGAGGATGACCTCCGACATCCGGTCCATCCACTGCACGTCGTCCACGATGCAGACCAGCGGGCGTTCCGACGCGGCCTCCGCGAGCAGACCGAGTACAGCGAGGCCGATGAGCAGCCCTTCCGGCGGGTCGCCGGGGCTCAGCCCGAACGCGGTGGCGAGGGCGACTCGTTGCGGCTCCGGCAACGCGTCGAGGTGACCGAGCAGCGGTGCGCAGAGTTGCTGCAGCGCCGAGTAGGCGATCTCGGACTCTGGCTCCACCCCGGCGGCCCGGGTCACCCGACCGGCCGAAGCGTTCTGGCTCAGGTAGTCCAGTAGTGCGCTCTTACCGGCACCCGCCTCGCCGCGGAGCACCAGCACCCGGCTGTGTCCGGCACGAACGTCGCGCAGCAGCCGGTCGAGCGTCTCCCGCTCGCGCCGCCGCCCCCGCAATACGGCACTGTAGGTGTTACTCGGCACGTCACCCTCCCCGGGCGGAGGGTACACCGAGTGAGATCACCCGTCCCCGCGTACGGCCTGCTCAGGGCTGCGGTCCCTCACGCGTCGACAGCGCGAGGGACCGTGCCGGAGTCAGGAGTCGAGACCCGCGGCCCGCGCCATGTAGTCGGCGTACCAGCTCGGCCAGTTCGGGTCCTCGTGACCGAGCTCCGCCTCGTGCCGGCCGTGCGCCACAGCGGCGTCGCGCAGAGCCTGTTCCACCTCGGGCACCGAGCCGTAGACGACGTGGGTGACACGTCCCGGATGCCGCGCGGTGACCTCCTGGAGTAAGAAGCCGTTGCCGTCCGGGTCGCTGAACGACGCGAACGAGCTGTACGACCGTCGATCAGGCTGAGGGCCGGTCACCCGGTCCTGGGTGCCGGCGTGGTGGAACACACCACCGGCGTCGTGGAAGACCTCGCTCACCTCGATACCACGGGCGACCAGCTCCGCCCGGGCGGCGACGACATCATCCACCACGAGGTGTACGCCCTGCACCGATCCCGGCGCGGCGTCGGACACTCCGTCTCCGATGATCAACGAGGAAGCCGAGCCGGGCGGGGTGAAGTGCACAACGCGGAAGCCGTCCGGGGCGGCATAGTCCACGTCCTGCCGGAAGCCGACCTTCTGGTAGAAGTCCCTGGCCCGGTCCACGTCCGAGACCGGCAGGACGATGACCTCGAGCTTGAAATCCACGATCTTCACTCCTCCGCTGCGCAGGATGCCGTTCGACGTCCGGTCCTCACCGTCGCGCACCGGACTCGGGTGTCGCCCCAGGGAGAACCCCTGGCAGGTGCCCTGGCAGGTGCCCTGGCCTCAGCGGCCCAGCGCGTTGAACAGGTGCAGCCAGATTCCGCTCCGGGTGGGGAACGCGGGAATCGCGCGGGCACCCGCATCCGCTCGTTCACCGTCAGGTCAGCGCCGTTCGGGTACGCCCACGGTCTCCAGGCCGAGACCCGTGGTCTGCGGCGTGGCCCGTGGCGACCACGACCTCCCGGGCGGTCACCGGGGGTGTTGAGGTCATGCATGAGCGCGATGGCGTCGATGGCCATGGCCGTCGGCTGAACCGGGACTCCCGCGCCTCAATAGAGGCTTTCGAGTGGCGGCGGCCCCGGATGCCAATCCGGGCCCGCCGTGTTGACTCGGTTCAGTTCAGGCCGCGACGCGGTGGCATTTCGCCGCCGTGGTGTTGTCGCGGCCGTTATGGCGGGTTACCGCGGGTAGTGGTGGATGTTGCTGGTGGTCTTGCCGTCTGCGGACGTGGCTGGGAGGGTCTCCGGGGCTTGGCCCTTCTCCACCCAGTTGACCAGGGCGTCGAGGTCGGCGCCCGGGTTGACCAGCGGACCGGTGCTGAAGAGCGGCGTTCCGCAGTGGTCGACGCCGGACAGCAGGAAGACCCGGTAGAAGTCGTCGACGCGCTTGTTACCGCCGAGGGCGGCGTTGACGTGCTTGCGGTAGTCGACCGTGCCCTGGGTCGGGATCAGCTGGTCTGATTGGCCGTGCCAGGTGAGCAGCTTGCCGCCAACCTTGGCGAAGGTCGACAGGTTCGGGTTGTTGTTGGCGATGATGTCGTCGTACTGCTTGGTCGCCGAGGTGAAGAGCTGCGTGAACGTCGTGTAGGTGAGCTTGGTGCTGTCGAACGAGGGGTTCTTCGTGACGAAGTACTTGGCCCACTGGTCGGGAACCGGGAAGGGCGCGCCCGGGTTGGCGATGAAGTTGAACGCGGAGCCCTTGTTCTGGCCGTACCAGAGCTTTTTGCCCGACGGTGAGATTGGGCCGGCCCAGATCTTGTTGACCGCGTCGGCGACCGCCTTGGTGATGGTGATTTCCTCGCCTTCACAGACGACCTTCTTGCCGACCAGGCGACGGGCGTCCCACTTGCAGTCCTGCGGGTTGTGGATAACGCCGTCCTTGACGCCGTCCAGGGGGTCGCAGGCCGTGACTGCAGCGGTGTTGAAGGCGGCCAGTTCGCACTGCGACGGGGCGACCTTCTCTTCGTTGTAGACGGCCTGCGACCACAGCGTGGCGATCTCGAACCGGTTCCACTCGATCGCTGGCGCGTTCGCGAGGATGCCCTGGAAGTCCGTCGGGTAGTTCTGTGCCTCCGAGTAACCTTGGCGGCCACCGGTCGAGCAGCCGGTGAAGTACGAGTACTTCACCGTGCGCTGGTAGAACTTGTTGGCCACGTCCTTGCCGATGACCGCCATGTCGTGCACCGAGCGCGAGGCGAAGTTGGTGAGCAGGCCGGCGTTGACCTTTCCGTCGGTGAGCCCCCAACTGGCGTCGAGGCCGGTCTTGACGCCAGCGTCGGTGGCCGCGCCGACGTATCCGCCCTTGACCGCGCTGATCAGCGGCACGCTCAGATCGCTGAGGTCGCCGGCGGAGTAAGCGCTGCCGCCGGTGGCCTGGAAACGTCCGTTCCAGTTCTTCGCATCCTGGGGGAGTGAAACCTTGATGGTGACGGTGTCGTTCGCGCCCGGGTGGGTCACGACGACATTGATGTCGCACCAGGCCGGCACGGCGTTGATCGGCGGATTCTGCGGGAGCCCGGGGGTGGCGGGGAACGTGAAGTCGCCGCCGGCCTTGGAGACAGCCTTGACCGAAACCACTGACGTGCCAAGCGGCGCGGAAACGGGAACGGCGGAGCAGGTGGTAGCGGCGGTCGTGCCGCCGTCGCGGGTAGCGGCGTTGACAGCCATGGGCGTGAGGGAGGCCGCTAGTGGTACTGCCGCGGCCATCAGAATCATCAAGCGTCGCTTCATACCCAAACCCTCGCCTAACCGGGACGACCTGACCCCAGGGTGAGGCACTGGTGTGCACCCTGGCCGAGGACCCGGGCATTCCCGCGCTCTGTGACGGCCTGCGGGATGGCCGAGTTTCCGGGGCTGGGCTGCTTCCCGACCCGGTCCACCAAGGCGTTGGTGAGTAGTTGAGCACTGTGTCTGCAGGGCGTGATCTGCGAAGGATCCGGAATCGGCTACCGACCTTTGAAAGCGACCGAGATAGTTGATCGATAGGGGGAAGGGCAGCTCATTCGTGGTGCGACCAATCAGGCGTGCACCGTCGGTTGGCCCGAGGGTGCGGCCGTGCCCCGCCCGCACCTTGCGACGTCCGGTCAACCACCGATGGCCATGCTGCGGGCTTCGATGGCTTCGACCGTTTTCTTCAACGCCTTACCCAGCACGCCCTTGCCGACCGAGCCCAGCACAATGCCTGTCAATCGGCCCTTGAGGTTCTTGCCCTCGCGGACCACGATGACGTCCAGGACCGTCGTCCCGTCCCGCTCCGGCCGCAACGTATAGGTGTGACCCGACTGGCCGCCCCAGATGTTGGAATCGGTCGTCGTCATGGTGACACGGCGGGGGTTCGACCAGTCATAGCGCAGACGTTCCCAGATACCGCCCGAGCCTTCCGTGACGTCAGCCCAGCCAGGGCCCCGGCTATGCACCGTCAAATACTCGTCGGCGCTGTTGCCAAACACCACCGAGCGGCCCGGCCCGAAGTCGGTGAGTGCGGCAAGAACCTGCTCCGGCGTCGCGGTGGTTTTCTCAATGAGGTGAATCACGGACATTGCGTTCTCCTGAATCTCCCGCGGACTGACGTCCTCTCAGGCTTCCCGACCGCAGGGGCCTGGCGAGCCCGTGTCGTACCCTGGTTCTCCGTTCCAGGTCACTGGTCGACGCCCATGGCTCGGCCACGGGTGGTCGTCGAGTAGCGCGTCGCATGCTCGCCCCGTGGGTGACCTCCTGCGTGCCGACTCTCGCCGTGGTTGCCGCGTTCGAGCTCGAGCGTCATCCGGCTCTCGAGGCCGGTCACGCGCAGCTCCTTCAGCCGGATCACCGAGATGCTGAGCGAGCCCTGCGCGATGCCGGCCAGCGCCGGGCTACGCCCGAGCTGCTCGGCGGCCTCGAGCGCGCCGCTCGCCGCGTCGATCGCTGGGCACCTGGTTCCACTAACTAGAGGATGATGGCGGGACAGTTCATTCGTGACGGTGGACGGGTCGGGCGACGCGTCTACGCCCCGACCGCAGGCAGACCCGACTGAGAATCAAGCGGCCTTCACAGCAGGAACCCTTCCTCAGGGTCACCAGGCAAATCAGTCCTGTCGCTCGTCCGCATCCTGATCGAGATGGCGCAGATCGGCTGCTTCGCCGACGCGGCCCAGCATGTCGCGCACTGCGGCGAGTGTCTGGTACGCCGCGAACAGTCGGTCCGAGGACATGCGCGGCAGCCGCTCGGTTAACGACTCGTAGAGACGGATCGCCTCATTGACTGAGTCAAACGCTGCCGCGAGATTGTCGTTGACCTTCAGGCACACCCACGCGTGAGCCTGCAACGAGTCGGCGAGGTCGGGCAGGTACGCGGTGGGGTTCGTCTCGGCTAGCCGCCGTCGAATGGTCACGGCCTGCTCAGTTGGGGCCAGCGCCTCGTCGTGGCGACCCACCTCACACAAACCACCACCGAGGCTGTTCAGCGAGTTGGCCAGGTCGGGCAGGTACGCGGTGGGGTTCGTCTCGGCTAGCCGCCGTCGAATGGTCACGGCCTGCTCAGTCGGGGCCAGCGCCTCGTCGTGGCGACCCACCTCAGACAGACCAACGCCGACGTTGTGCAGCGACATGGCCAGGTCGGGCAGGTGCGCGGTGGGGTTTGTCTCGGCTAACCGCCGGTAGATGTCGGCGGCTTCCTCAATCGCGGTCAGCGCCTTGTCCCGGTGACCTACGGCGCCCAAGCGAACGCCGAGGTTGTTCAGTGACTTGGCGAGGTAGGGCAGGTACGCGGTGGGGTTTGTCTCGGCCAGCCGCCGTCGAATGGTCACAGCTTGCTCGAGCGCGGCCAGCGCCTCGTCGCGGCGACCTACGGCGCCCAGGCGAAGACCGAGGTTGTTCAGTGACTTGGCGAGGTCGGGCAGGTACGCGGTGGGGTTCGTCTCGGCTAGCCACCGGTAGATGCCTGCGGCTTCCTCGGTCGGGGCCAGCGCCTCGTCGTGGCGACCCGTCCGAGACAGACCAATGCCGAGGTTGTTCAGCGAGTTGGCGAGGTCGGGCAGGTGCACGGTGGGGTTCGTCTCGGCTAGCCGCTGCCGAATCGTCGCGGCTTCCTCGGTCGCGGCCAGCGCCTCCTCGCGGCGACCCACCGTGGACAGGAACGCGCCGAGATTGTTCAACGACATGGCGAGGTCGGGCAGGTGCGCAGTGGGGTTCGTCTCGGCTAGCCGCCGTCGAGCGGTCACGGCCTCCACGGTCGCGACCACCGCCTCCTCGCGGCGACCCACCCCGGACAGGAACGCGCCGACGTTGTTCAGTGACGTGGCGAGGTCGGGCAGGTACACGGTGGGGTTCGTCTCGGCTAGCCGCCGGTAAATGCCGGCGGCCTCCTCGGCGGAGGCCAGGGCATCGTTGTAGCGCCCGGCGCTGCTGAGACGCGCCGCGTGAGTGGCGAGGATCTCGGCTTGCTCGGCGGGGTCGGCGGTGAGGCCGAGGCGGTAGCGGGTGAGTCTGGTACTGATGGCGGCGGAGGCGGTGTCGAGGTCGATGTGTCGCTCAGGCAGCAGCACTTCGATGGCCTGCAGGACGGTGATGTCGACGTGGCGAAGGTCGGCCAGGCGAGTGATGGTGGTGCCGCCAGCGGCCAGTGCGAGGTCGGGGTGTTGCCGGATCAGTGGGTAGAGCACCGTTGTGGCGATGTGGGGCCAGCGGTGTGCGGTTTCGACGAGGACGGTGATCGCCGTCGGTGTCCAGGCGCCGAGGTCACCAGTGAGCAGAGTGTGCGCAGCGGTTGCTGCCCAATCGTCGGGTGGCCAGTCGTCTGCGCCCACGTGCGAGTGTCCGGGGGTGGACAGGGCGATGAGGTCCTCGCCGAGTCGGTCCGGCCGCAACGGCCGCAAGACGGTGTCAATGTGCGGGTCGCTGGCGGGGTAACAGAACTGGTGGTCGTCGATGATCGTGGTCACACCAGGTTCGGTGACCCGGGTACGGGTCAGCACGGTGATGGCGTCATCGCGGGTGACACCACCGGTGAGGGTGGCCAGGTACACCGCGCGGCCCATCATCTCTGGGCTGGTGGCCCGGCGGTCCTCGGTCCGGGCGTGCAGGTGGTGCCAGTGGGCGCGTTCGCGGTTGAGCAGGTATGCCGACAGGGCGTGCGGTTGCGTTGGGGGCGTGCGGCCGTGGTGGTGAGAGTCGACGGCGACCAGGGCGGCCATGTGTACCGCGAGGATCTGTCGGAATCCTGCGTCGGTCAGGTCCGGCACGGCGATGCCGGCGGTGTCGGGCACATCCAGTGCGGCGCGGAAACGTTCACGGGCCTGCTCGAACAGCACACGACGGTCAGTGTGCTCGTCCAACGGCGGCAGGGCTTGGGCCTCAGCGGGAATACCGTGATCACTGTCGAGCCGGTCGCGCAGCGCGGACCACCAGAACCCGGCCGACCGGGCCAGAAGCAGCACCCGAAGCACCAGGCCGATGCGCAGCGACAGCGCGTTCAAATCGGTGATCAGCCGGTTCAGGTCTGAGGCGGGCCACCGGTCGGCGTAGTCCACCACCACTAGCGCCCCAGCGCTGGGTGGCATCTCCTGAGGGCTGCCGGCGGGTTGCTGGCCCAGCGCGTGCAGGACCCTCCATGTCACCCAGCCGGCGGTGTTGGCCTGGGCGGCGACGTGCCGGGCCAGACGGGTCTTACCCTGCCCACCGGCTGCGTGGATCAACCGCACGGACACCGGCTCGTCGCCGCCCATCCATCGGTCGAGCACGTCCAGTTCGGTGTCGCGGCCGACGAAGGGCACCATCTGGTGACGAGCCAGCAGCAGCCGGCTCGGCTGGCGGCGGGCGACGCCCGCCGGGAGCGGCACGGCACCCGGCTCGAAAGCCTCAACCTGGTACGGGGGCAGGTCGGCTACCACGGTGACGGTGCCGGCGATATCTCGAATTTGGATCACCGGACCGAACACGATGCTGTCGGTGACGTGCTGCCCGGTGTTGGCCGGCGATCGCCAGGTCACCGGTCGATGTCCGCGTCGCCACCGACGTCGTTGACTTGCTGGACCGGGCCAGCTGTCCACGCCGCCGTAACCGCCTGGCTTGCGGGTTCGTTAGGGCCGGCCGTGCCGGACGCGGGCACCGCAGCAGGCGGACCAGCAGCGGTGGGCAAGGGCCAGGCGGTGCCGCCGATCCGCACGTTGCCGCGCACCTCACGCACCTGGGTGACACCGCCGCCGATCACCGAGCTGGTGACAGATTGCCCTCTCGTGGTGCTGCTGGGCCGGCGGGCCAGTACGACCCCGTATACGGTCAGCGGCAGCCCGAGCACAGCGACCAACGCGCCGACAACACTGCCCCACTTGTCCGCGTCATCGAGCCGGGTCACACCGACGAATACGCCCAACCCGACCAGGACGACACCGACGCTCAGCACCGCTGCCCACACCACGGTCCTCTGCACACCGGTCATTGCCTCATCATGGCCGTCACCGCACCCGGTGACTCCAGGAGAGTCGTCATCGAGACTCAGCACCAAGCTCCGATCGTTCGCCGGTGCGCTGAGCCCAACACCAGGCGGCCGCTTCTGCCGAGCATGACGTGGCCATGCGGGCCACAGGTGCCCAGCACAGCGGAGTCGGACGGCCGGTCACCACGCTGGTCCACGCCGGTCCCCGAAGCATTCTCCCCAACCGGCGGCATCAGCCAGCACCACCCGCCTGGTCGCCGACAGCTCCAACCTGATCATCGGACCCGCCACCGCCGGCCCGCCTGCACCCACGGCCGAGACCAACCCGCTCACCGCGTCCGGCGAGCAGGCAGGTCATGTGCCGCATATCGGGGCGCATCCACGGAAATGAGGCGGATGAAGCGGCGCGGCAGGCAGCTATGACATAGATGGGATTACATGTCTCGCGTGATCTCAGGTATGAAGGCCGAAGGCACGTCTCGGTGCTGATTCCTGAGAAGGAGCGACAGATGAAACATGGCCTGCGCCGCCTACGAACGGGGGCAGTCGCGCTTGCTGCCTGCACACTTGGGCTGAGCCTCCTGTCGGTACCCGCCGCCGAGGCGTACTCGGTTGCCCCTCTCGCGCCACAATCCGAGCGGGCACCGGAATCGAACCAGTTCTCGGCAGAGGGTGTGACCACGGTCGGTGAACTCCGTACCGTCGACAGTTCCCTGTCCTACGCCCCCAACGGCGGGACGCAGATCATTCAGCACCCCGGTGCCACCTACGTCAAGGTGCACTTCAGCTCTCTGCGACTGGCCCAAGGCGACTACGTCACCGTGTCGAGCCGCGACGGCAAGGAGAGCTACCGGTACGACCGCCACCTGAACCGGGCGACCGGTTCGGACTACACCACCGACGGACAGCCGGGTTTCTGGGCGATGTCGGTGGAGGGCGACACCGCCGTGGTGACACTGCACAGCACCCGACCCTCACGTGGCAGCGCCGCCACCATTGACCGGTTCTGGCGCGGATACGACCGCACGGAGATCGCCGCGCGCAACTTCTCCACCCAGTCCGTGTGCAGCACCGACGCCCGCCGGGACGTGGTCTGCTACCAGAACAGCCACCCCACCGAGTACGCCCGCGGCCGGGCGGTGGCGCGGCTGCTGATCAGCGGCGGTGGACTGTGCACCACCTGGCGGGTCGGCAACACCAACCGGATGCTGACGAACAAGCACTGCTTCTCGACGCAGTCCGCCGTGAGCGGCAGCGAGATGCAGTTCAACTACCAGTGCGCCACCTGCGGCGGCGCGAATCCCGGCGCCGGCACCAAGGTCAGCGGTGCCACCCTCTACAGGGTGAGCAGCGGCGGCTCCAGCCAGCTGGACTACACCCTGTTCTCGGTCAACAACTTCGCCGCCATCCAGGGATTCGGCACGCTGTACCTGGCAACTACCGCCACCAGCAACGGCACCCGGATCTATATCCCCGGGCACGGCGACGGCAGCGCGAAGCGGCTGTCGATCTACGAGGACAGCCAGAACGGCGCGACCTGCGCCGTCCGGAACGCGAACTACAACACCTGGAACATCAGTTACAGCTGTGACACCTCCGGCGGCAACTCGGGTTCACCCGTGCTGAACGCGAGCCACCGTGTCGTCGCCCTGCACCACCTCGGCGGTTGTCCGTCGAACCAGGGCGCGAAGGCGCACCTGATCTACAACGAGATCGCCAGCCTGATCGACAACGGCTGATACGGGTGGGCCGCCGATGCGCGCTCTGCGCCTTGGCGGCCCATCGGCATCCTCGCCGCTTGACCTCGGCGACGGCGTCGCCGCTGGTCAAGTAGGGCGGGCGCCAGCGGGCACTTGCCTGTTCGCCTACCAGGCGCGGTCTGGCCGCGGGGCCGGAATCAGGCGGCGCGCCGCGTTGATCCTCTGCTAACGTTGCCTCCGTGGGCACGCTGATTCTTTAGTACGGGACACCGCGTCGAGGGTTCTCCGCGGTGGGTCCTATGCGCGTTGTGCAGGCATGTCGCCGGCCGCGCGAGGTTCCCGTACGTTCACGCGCTCACAGGAGCGCGGATTCTGCGGCGCCTATGTGCGCCGTGGGGAGGAACCCCCGTGACCCATACCCCGCACCCCCGTCCCAGGTGCCCGCGTCGCGCCCGCATCGGGTGTGCGCCATTCGTGGCGGAGCCGTGAGGTTCGCCGAACGCACCGTGCTGGCCGGGGTCGACCTCATCGTCGGCCCCACCGAGCGGATCGCGGTGGTCGGCGACAACGGCGCCGGCAAGTCCACGCTTCTGCGAGTGCTCGCGGGAACGGTACGGCTGACAGCCGGCGACCGTGAAGTCGAACTGCCCGGTGGCATAGCGATCGCCGAACAACAACCGCGATTCACGCCCAGCGCCACCGTTGCGGCCGCGCTTGACGACCTGCTTGCCGACATTCGCGGGCTGCAGGACGAGATCCAGCGGACCGCGGAGCGGCTGGGGCACGTCGGCTCCGACGAGCAGGCTGTGCTGCTCGCGGGTTTAAGCACGGCGATTGACCGGTTCGAAGCCCGTGACGGGTATCAGCTTGATCAGAAGGTGGACGTGGGGCTCGAAAGGCTGGGATTGGGCGGTCTCGATCGATCCCGGCTGGTGAGCACGCTGTCCGGCGGCGAGAAGGCGAGGCTGGCGCTCGCGGCGGCGCTGGCGTCCGAGGCGGACTTGCTGCTGCTCGACGAGCCGACCAACGATCTCGATGGCGCCGGTATCGCATGGCTGGAGGAGCGCCTGGCCGCGCACCGTGGGGCGCTGATTGTGGTCACCCATGATCGTGCGCTGCTGGACCGTTTCGCGACCGACATCGTGCATGTCGAGGGGGGCGCGTTGCGCCGATACGGCGACGGTTACGCCGGGTACCTCACCGCACGTGAGAGTGAACGGCGGCGGCTGCTGACCGAGTACGAGGCGTGGCGGCACGACCTTGCACGCCAGGAGGCTCTCGTCGCCGCCAACGCCTTTCGGCTCGACGCGATCCCGCGGAAGCTGGATAGATCGCTGTTCGGCCACGCCGCCTTCCGGGCACGCGGCCGAGATCACGGTGCGATGGGACGCATCCGGATGGCGAAGGAGCGAGTAGCTCGGCTGCGCGCGGCCCCCGCCCCGCGGCCCGCCGATCCGCTGCGGTTCACGCCGGCCTTCACCGGGCCCGCGTCCACCGATGGGGGTTCCCTGATCCGCGCGGACGGTGTCCGCCTCGGAGCAGACGGGTCGGCGCCGAGGCTTTCGCTGGAGTCGCTCGAGGTGTCGGTCGGTGACCGGCTGCTGATCTCGGGACCCAACGGGTCGGGCAAGACCACGCTGCTGCGCGTTTTGGCGGGCGAACTCGCACCCCAGCGCGGGACCGTCTGGCACCGGCCCGGTATTCGTGTTGCACGGTTGCGGCAGGACATCACGACCGGTTCGCCCGCGACACTGCTCGAGGTCTTCGCCGCTGCTACCGCCGCCTACCAGGAGGACGCTGCGGACACGCTGCTGCGCCTCGGGCTGTTCCACCCTGACGACCTGGGCCGGCCGGTGGCGCACCTGTCGGTCGGGCAGCGTCGGCGCCTCGAAGTCGCTCTCGCCGTCACTCGACCCAGCGATCTTCTGCTGCTGGACGAGCCCACGAACCACCTGGCTCCCGAACTGCTTGAGCAACTCGAGCAGGCGCTGCTCATCTACCCCGGCGCCGTCCTCACCGTCACCCACGATCGGCGGTGGCGCGAGCGAGCGGAAAACGCAGCCTCAACGGCGCAGATCCACGTGGCCCCCGGCGGCCTCGTCAGCCTTCTCGGCTCGGAAAGCCGACAGCAGGCAACCTTCACCGACGGTCATCGGGATGTGGTCAATGTGGCACGGCATCCAGAGACTGGAGGCGATGCCTGAGTCCTGGCGTGCGGCCAGCTGGCCGCGTTGCTCGACGCCAGCGGGGCGACCAGCGCGGGCAGTGCCTCCTCGCGGGCGCGCAGCGCGGAATGCAGCGGCCGTCGCCCGACGTGCAGGGCCTGTCTACCATTCGATTGTGTCCGAAGACACCAGACAGGGTTCTACCGCGGAGCCGGCCCGGCAGCGGTTTGTGGTCTGCGGAGACGGTGCGGTGGCTCGCCGTCTGATCACTGAACTGGCCGACCGCTACGGTGTCGCGGTCACCGTGGTCCTACCGATGTCGAGCGGTCACCACGTACCCGACATCGCCGATCTCACTGCGGAACCCAGGATGGCGGAGAGACCGCCGGAGATCATCACTGCGCGGCGCCTGACCGCCGAGGTGCTCGATCAGGCTGGGGTCCGGGAGGCTGCAGCCGTAGCGTTGGTCGGTGTCGACGACGTGACCAATGTGGATGCCGCCATGATCACCAGGGAGCTGGCCCCGGATGTCCGGCTCGTGGTCCGGCTATTCAACCCCGTACTCGGCGAGGGCGTGGCGGCGATGCTCGGGGACTGCGCCGTGCTCTCCGGATCCGAGATTGCCGCACCGGCGTTCGTCGCCGCCACGCTTGGGGACGCCACGCCGACGTACCTGCGGCTGCCCGACGGCGAGCTTCTCCGTACCGCGCTGCGTAGCACCGTTGACTCGGCCGGTGTGGATGTGGTCTGCGGTCTGGCCGACACGACCGGCTCGGAGCCGGTCGTCCTTCCAGCGAATCAGGATTCGGCAGACCTGGTGCTTGTCCGCGCTTACCGGCGGCCCCGACTGGAGCCGCCGCGTCGAAGGCCACGCCTGGTTCGGGCCCTCGGATTGGTGTTCAGCCGCAATCTGCGACTGGCGTTGGCCGGCACGGCCACGTTATTCGCCGCAGCCAGCGTCCTGCTGGCGTATACCCGCGGCGTGCACCTCGGAGAGGCCGCCTACCTGACGCTGCTGACTGCGATGGGAGGCGCCGAGGCCGACTCAGCCGCACCGCTCACCGAGAAAGTGACCGCGGTGGTACTGGTGACCACCGGGGTGGCGCTACTTCCCACCGTGACGGCCCTGGTGGTGGACTCGCTGGTGCGCGCCCGGCTGGCGGTCGCCGCCGGCGGCATGATCGAGCCGATCAACGACCATGTCGTACTGGTGGGGCTTGGCAACATCGGCACCAGGGTGCTGGAAGAACTGCATTCCGTCGGCATTTCCGTGGTCGCCGTCGACCGCACCGAGTCGGCGCGCGGCATCGGTGTCGCCCGAGAGTTGGGCCTGCCGGTGGTCGTCGGTGATGCGACCCGTCCCGAGACGCTGCGAGCTGCCTCCGTACACACCTGCCGGGCGCTGGTGGTGTTGACCGGTGACGATGTCACCAACTTGGAGACCGCCCTGTCCGGGCGGTCCTCGCACGAGGCGGACCGAGCACGGTCGGCAGGAACCCGGCCCCCATTGCGGGTGGTGTTACGGCTGTTCGACGATGGCTTCGCGGAGCGTACCCAGCGCATCCTGGGCATCAACGAGTCGCGTAGCGTTTCATCCTTGGCGGCGCCGGCGTTCGCGGCCGCCATGATGGGCCGGCAGGTGATCGGCACCATATCGGTCGGCCGCCGGGTACTGCTGGTGGCCGACCTTCCCGTTGGCGCCGGGTCCGCACTCGAGGGCCGGTACTGCCACGAGGTCAACCAGCCCGCCGGGGTGTGGGTGATCGCGGTGCGGACCGGCCGGGCGGGGCAGACCATCTGGTCATTGCCGGAACGTCGGCCACTGGTCCGCACCGACCGGCTGATCGTGCTGGCCACACGCGCCGGTCTCGCCGCGCTGCTGCCCCGCACCGTACCCAGCCCTGACGCTGAGCCCCTGGCCGACGTTGCGCCCTTGCGGCTGCTTGCGCCGGCACCACGCGATCGTGGGTGACTGCTTCCCCGCAGCCTCGTCCGGACACGTTCCGTCGTACATTCCGGCGGGGACCCTGCGATCGAATCAGAGCGTCAGGCCGAACTGCCAGAGCCAGTCCGCCTACTCCCCGTGTCCGTTCAGGCCGTGTCGTCGCTGCGGACGTGGACGGCCTCGCCGCCGCCGCGGAGATCCTCGGTGACCTGCTTCTCGGTCATGGCGACCAAGTGCACATCGACGGTCGCCTCGGCCTTGAGGCGCTCGTACGTGTCGTGGACACGCGTCGACAGCTCGACGCGGTCCACATCCGGGAAGCGTTGTCCGAGCGTCTCGACCTGGCGTTGCAGGGCGATTTCCGGGTCAACGAGACCGCCACTGGCGGCGGGTTCAGTCATCGCACACCTCGCATGTCGTCGTGTGTCTCGCTGAGTAGTGCCCCGAACATCGACTCGACATTCAGTCGTTCGCGCAATGTTCACCGTCGGACGTTGTCGCGCTGATCACGACCGTGCTCGTGATGTATCCGTGACGTGGTGAACATTCGCACCGACGGATCGACCGTCTGTCTGTTAGCCCTTAACCTGACGACTCGGAATACATCAGGTAACGGAAGGTAGTGCGATGGCCGGCGCCACGGTCGCCGTCGACACCAGCTCAGACGGCACCCTTGTCATACGACCACGCGGCCTGCTCGACGCCGACGACGCGGTCGACCTGCGCCGCACCGTCGTGCGGGCCATCCGGCATGACCGGCCGCTGCGGCTGGTCCTCGACCTGCGCGAGGTTCAGGGACTCGATCCCATCAACGTCGGCACCTGCGCCGCTGCGTGCGACCTCGGCGACGACCAAGGTGTGGCCGTCTTCCTGGATCACCCCTCGAGTGCCATTGCGGATCAGTTGGCGACGGCGGGCGTACCCGCCCACCGCCTGCGCCACGTCGGCACCGGCCACGACTGAGTAGCTCTGGCACGGTACGTCCCGCACTCCGCAGGTGCGCCAGCACGACGGGTGCCGGGCTGTGCTCGAATCGATTGAGTGCTCAGGGGTGGACAGCGAGTCGGGCTGCCCACCCCTGGCATCGGGTCAGTAGCGACGCAGGATGCGCTTGTCCGCGTCCAAGCGGTGGTCGAGTTTGATCACGATGAACTCGTTGTTGTCCGCTTGGCCCGCCGTTCGGCCCGCCGAGGACGGGAAGTTGTTGTCGTTGAGGACGGCAAGCGTGCGGTCGTCGAGGATCACCACGTCCTCGATCGTCTGGAAGGGGAACGTGAACGTGTCACCGAACCCGCCGACGTGCCGGGGGTTGGCGATGTTCATCAGGTCGGCGACAAGCCTCTTGTCGATCAGGCCGTCGCGATTCCGATCGCGCTTGTCGGCAATATAGATCTTCTTGACCTTTGCCGTCTCGCCCTGGCCGTTGTCTCGCTCGATGATCAGGAAACGGTCGCCGTCAACCATGATGGCATCACCGATCGCGTGAGCAGGAGAGTCGAGCGCGTAGGCCCAGCGTCGGCCGGTGTAGGCGTTGGTCCTGGTGTCGAACTCGTTGAGCCGCAGAGTGCCCACAGGGTCGCCCGTGACCGTGCCCTCAAGCAACGGGTAGAGCGTGCGACCGTCTGGGGATTGGGCCATACCCTCGAAGCCCTTGCTGCTGGCGAGATTGGCCAAGGTCGCGCCGCGGTCCGGGTTTTCGGGGGCGAACACGCCCGGCAGCGGCACCGGTGCCTGTAGCAGGCGGCCCGCCCGGTCGAAGTGCAACAGGTACGGGCCGAATTCATCCCCGAGCCAGTACGTGCCGTCCGTCGTCCGGGTGATCGACTCGACGTCGAAGTCGGCGCCGGTGAGAACGCGGTCGGCACGAGTGAGGGGGAACGGCACCTTGCCGTACGGGTCGGTCAGGTTGATGCCACCAACCACGTCCACGGCGCCGGTGGCGAAATCGGGCGCGATCCGCTGAACACGCAACACGAAGTCGGCACTGTTGGCCTTGTTGCCGAAGCCGTTGTCGGACAGCACGTCGAAGGTACCGTCGGTGTTGCGGAGAACGCCGCTGAACCCCTGGATCGGTTGGTCGGCGAACGGCGGAATGATCCCATTGATGGGAGCAATGCCGAGCGATGAGCCGGACGGTTCGCTGCCGGGCACGAAGGTCGTTGCCGGCAGCGCGGCGAACGTCACCAACTCGGCCCGGTCCCACGTGCTCCGCTCGGCCGCAGACGCGGCGCCCGGCAGCGTCAGGGTCAGGGCGACCACCGCGGCACCCAGGCCAACCCGCTTGCTTACTGCCATCAATCCTCATCTCTTCACGTAGGAGCAGGACGTTCTCGGTCGAGATCCGATGGCACGGTAGAGCGACGCGGTGAATTCGAACTAGCCACAGGGGAATACACGCGCAACGTGCGGCCACCTTCTCGGCGATCCCGACTCTCCACGCTGGCGGTCAGTGAGGCAGCGGGGGCAGCGTCGGGCTGGCGAGCCAGGCGGCGAATAGATCGCCCAGGGGTTCGCGGCTGAAGCGCTGGGCGTGCGACAGGATCTGCTCGGAGTGACATGCGTACGACCTCGACCTCGTCGGCCGGTCGCAGGGGATTCACCTACGACGGCCGGATGCGCCCCCGGGAGCCGGTTATTCGTCACACAACCTCGGCCAACCGGCCAGGGCGGCACCTAGGCGACTCGCACGGCCGTGGGCGTTCCGGCGGGGCAGATGACGAGCAGGCAGCTCTCGACCCGTACGTCGTCGATGACGGGGCCGAAGGCGTCCACCGTGGTGCTGGCGAACTGCAGAATCGTGGAAGTGGAGAGGACGTTGGTGAAATAGAACGTCCGGTACACGTATCCCATGTCGGATGGCGTGTGGCCGGCGGTGTCGAAGGAGAAGCTGTCGACGGTATGGCCGTTGGCCGTGACCTTGCCCGTCACGACGAGCGGGCCGTTGTCGGGGTTGCCGGCGAGGGCGTAGCTCACTCGATAGGTGGTGAGCAGCTTCGTGGGCAAGGTGCGGGCGACCGCACCGGCGCTGAACCCGTTGAGGTCGAGTGACTGGTTGCCTTCTGCGGCCTCCCAGTCGCGTGTCAGGCCGACGGTGCCGGTCGTGACGGTCCACGGGCCGAGCTGCTGGCCGGCGGCGAACTCGACGAAGTCGTTGGTGATGGCGGGGCTCTCGAAACCGTCGGCGAAGACGGTGGCCGCCACGGCTGGACCAGCAGAGAGGGCGGTGAGGAGGACGGACAGCGCCACCGTCAGCGCCGCGCCGATGGCAGTGCGATGGGTACGTGGACGTTTCGTTGCCATGCTTGTCCTTCCGAAGTCGGCATCGGCGGCGGCCGTGCCCGGGACTTCGTTCCACGGACCTGACACCGGACGCTGGAAAATCGATGCCCTTCAGTGACGCTACGGTGACGCCGCAAATGCTCGCAAGGCTCTTTAATTCCCATAAGCCAGCCATAATCTGACAACGGTTGAGTACCGGAGGGTCTTGACATCCACTTCCCCCGACAGGGTTGCCGTCGGGCAGCGAATGCGTGTCCGCAGTACGGGCCTGACCCCGGGTACGGATTGTGAATCATCGCGGTAGGTGCCCGTTTTCGCGGGAGAACGCCACCTGCTTGGGCCGGGACAGGGCGGGCGGACCTTGCGGGGCCGGCGCCAAGAGCGCCGGCCCCACTGTGGTCGACCTGCTCAGGCGCGGAAGAAGGTGCACTGGAAGGCCATGTCGTCCACCCGGACGGCACCGCTGCCACCGAGCAGGGAGACCCGGATGAAGACCTGGGTCGGACCGTTCGCGTAGCTGGCCACGTCATGCCGCCGCCAGACGGTGTCGGTGATCCGGACGGTGCGCAGCGCGAGGTAGGTCCAGCCCGCCGGATCGATCACCTCGACGTTGAGCACCGCCGGCCCGCTGACCGCCCGGACGAAGAACCCGCCGCCGCAGGTGGTGGAGTGCCCGGCGGTACGCGGCCGCACGGTGAGCAGCTTGCCCACCCCGGACCAGCCGCCGGTCGAGGTCGTGAGGATGGCGTTGTTCGAACCGGACCGGGCTGTTCCCGCACCCAGCTCGAAGGCTCCGCTCCCGACGCCGGAGCGGTGGAACTCCCACACCGCTGCCGGATCCCCCTCGAACCCGTCGGTGTGCTGCCAGAGGTCCGCCTGGGCGGGGCCGACGGCCACGCTCAGGGCCACCGTCGTCGCCATGACGGCCGCGGCGGTGAGGCGTGCGGCTCTGGTGAATGCGGTTCTCATCCCTGTCTCCTTCGCTCGTCGCCGCTCGTCACGGCGCGCCGTAGATGACGACCTGGTACGTGTTGATCGCCTCTCCCACCGGCTGATGCCAGGTTCGCGGCGTGGAGTTGCATTGGCTGCCGTTCCGGTTGGCGTGCGAGTTCAGCCCGTACGCGGTGTTGGTGGCGAAGAGCGGCCCACCGCTGTCGCCGCCGAGGGTGCAGATGTTGGTCTCGACCATCTGGCGTACGGTGCCGCCCGCGCCGTTGACCGTCACGTTGGTTCTCAGCACGGTGCCGCACCGGAATCCGGTGGTCTTGCCCGAGTTGCAGACCGACAGCCCGCTCACGGCCGTCGCCCAACCGTGGATGCTGCGGCTTGTGTTGTTCCACAGGTTGATGACGCCGGTCGCCCAGACCGACGAACCGTTCATCCAGATGAGGCCGTAGTCGTTCTCCGGATAGTTGCTCTCCAGAGACGGCCCGACGTCCTGCCCATTGGGCAGTGTCCAGTGCGGGAAGCCCTGGGTGCAGTGGCCGGCCGTGATGATGTAATTGAAGGTGAAGTCGGTGGCGGTGAAGCCGACCGAGCAGCCGCCCAACGCGTCCCCGCTGGAGATCCCGACGTTCGGCTGGATCTGGCCGGCGCTGGTCTCGAACCGGACCGCCGCGCCGAACTTGCGCGCCACCGAGCGTTGCGCGGCGTTCTTCGCCCCCGACGCCGGCAGGCTCACCACCACCTGGTTGGTCTCCGGGTCCACCCCCCAGGTCGTGTTCGGTTCACTCGCCGCGGCCTCCAGCGTCCGCTGGATGGTCTGGAGTTGCCGTTCGCCACGAGCGACGAGGCGCGCCTTCGCGCCAGCGGCGGTCACCTTCGCGGCAGCCGCGGCGTCGGTGACCGTGACGACGAGGTCGCCGTCGGACAGGTACGCGCCGCCCGAGCTGGCACCCAGCTGGGTGGTCAACTGGTTGGCGAGTCGCACATTGGCGTTCTCGGCACTGAGCAGCTTCTCGGCGGCATCCCGGCTGATGCCCCGCTGCTCGGCGATCGCCTCGGCCATGTCCGCCGCCCGGTCCGCCCGGGCCCCGTCGGCGACGCCGCCGGCGGAAGCCAGGGCTGCCCGGCCATCGGTGCGGGCCGGATCCGCCGCGCCCCCGGGCTGGGCCGGTCGCTCGACCGGCCCAGCCGCTGCGGCCGTCGGGACGAAGGCCACCGACGCCACGACGGCGAGTGCCATTGCGAGCAGGGACCTGCGGCTTGGTCTTTTCGTACGCGGGTGGCTGACAACACGTTCTGACATTCACCGCTCCCATCACGAGGGGACTGGTCGGCCAGGTCAGGAGCCGGACGGCCCGGACCAGGCGGCAATCCTCGCAATCGGGAGGGGGCCGCGAGTGGGATGTTGGACGCGACTGGACATGGCTGGACACGGCCGGCACCTGGCTCCGGAGGTGCTGGGCGATGATCCCGGCCGCGGGTACCGCCACTGGCGGACGGAACGGGGCACCGGCCGTCGGAACGGATCAGTGTTGGAAGGGGCTGTATCTGCGCGTTGCCGTTCAGGCGGCGGCGCTTGTCTTAACAAATGGGATATCAACCCCGTCGGCGTTGCGTTGACCAGGGCTCTCTTTTCGGTGGCCTCTTCGACGGGGCTCGAACGAGTAGATGTGGCGTGTCCACAGTGATCCCATGCGGTCATGTTGGTTGTTCAGACTCGTACCAACGTGCAAGCCCAGTGCATCCCGTTGCCGGTGCTGGTCAGCGCGATGACATCGGTGGGCGGTACTCCTGCCTGGCAGGCCCGCGGCCGAAAGCAAACAACCGGTCGACGCTGCCGTCGAGCGTGAGACCGGCGCGCGTGCACCACGCGCGGGCGCTCGGGAGCAGCCGTACCGGACCCGGAGGTCAGGCCCTCATTGCGGGGCCACGAAGAGGGTTGCGAGGGCGAAATATCGGAGAACTTCCGGAGACAAGGAGCGCTGAAAAGGCACAGCTGTACAGGCCGTCGACATTGTCACTAGGGCGTTCTAACGGCTAGTCTGGGCCGATCCGGCGATCGAACTTCGCCGAAACTTTCGACGAGGCTACCGTTACGGAGAAGCGAAATGACGACCGCAACAAAGAGCCCGTCAGCGGCCGGGCCCCACGGCGGCGAAGTGCCCGGCCGGCTGATCCGGAACCCGGTTCTTCCCGGCTTCAACCCCGACCCGTCGATCTTGCGCGTCGGCACCGATTACTACATCGCGACGTCGACCTTCGAGTGGTACCCCGGCGTCCGGCTGCACCACTCGACCGACCTGGTGCACTGGCGCCCGCTCGGTGGCGTCCTCACCGAGCGGCGGCTCCTCGACCTCACCGGAGCAGGTGACTCGAACGGCGTGTGGGCGCCCAATCTGTCCTATGTGGACGGTGAGTTCCATCTCCTGTACGCGGACGTGGCAAGCTTCGCCAGCGGGTACTGGGATCCGCAGAACTATCTGGTGACCGCGCGCGACCTTGCCGGGCCCTGGTCGGACCCGGTGGTACTGCATGGGCGCGGGTTCGACCCGGCGCTGTTCCACGACGAGGACGGCACATCCTGGATGCTGTCGATGGCTGCCGACTGGCGGCCGGGCCGTAATCGGTTCGCGGGCATTGAGATCCAGCAGTACGACCGCGAGGCCCGTCGCCTCGTCGGCACCGAGCGGACAATTTTCCACGGAACCACTGCCGGCGTCACCGAGGCTCCGCATGTGTACCAAAAGGACGGCTGGTACTACCTGCTGACCGCGGAGGGCGGCACCTCCTGGACGCATCAGGTGACAATTGCCCGCTCCCGTAGCCTCTTCGGGCCGTACGAGGCCCATCCGGCCGGCCCGATGCTCACCTCGTCCGGCCGTCCCGAGCTGGAGCTGCAGAAGGCCGGTCACGGCAGCCTCGTGTCCACGCCGGACGGGCGTTGGTACCTGGCGCATCTGACGGCCCGGCCGTACACGCCCCTCGGCCGGTGCGTGCTCGGCCGGGAGACCGCCATCCAGGCGGTGCAATGGCCGGAGGGGGAGTGGCCGCGCGTCGAGGACGGGATACCGGCGGTGATCGTACCCGTGCCGGGCGGAGCTGAGCCGGCAGAGGATCTGGCGGAGGAGCGGGACGACTTCACCGAGTCGGTGCTCGGCCCCGAGTGGTCGACGCTGCGCCGTCCCGCCAGTGCGGACTGGGTGGATCTGACCTCGCGGCCCTCGTTCCTGCGGATTCACGGCGGCCAGTCGCCGGTCGGCCGGCGGAGTCCGAGCCTGGTCGCGCGTCGCGTGACCTCGAAGCAGTGCGAGCTGACCGCCGACATGCACTTCGAGCCGGCCAACTTCCGCCAGCTTGCCGGCGTCACCGCCTACTACAACACCCGCAACTGGCACTACGCCTATGTGACCGCCGACGACGACGGCCAGCGGGTGCTTGAGGTGATGTCGTCCGAGAACGGTCGGCGTGTCATGCACGACGCCTGCCGCGTCGATCTGCCGGGCGCGGACGACATCACGCTGCGGGTCACCTTCGACGGTCCGCGTGTCACGTTCGCCTATCAACTGGCCGGCGCGGCGCGCTGGGTCGACCTGCCGGCGGAGCTCGACGCCACCATCTTGTCCGACGAGTACGCCGCGACCCTCGTGGATGGTGAGCCTGAGGGCTGGGGCTTCACCGGCGCGTTCGTGGGCCTGTGGGTTCAGGACCTGGGCGCCGAGGGCGGATACGCGGACTTCGACTGGGCCTCGTACCGCCACTGGTGAGCAGCCGCCGGCGCGTGCAGTAGCCGCGTCTGCCCGCGTAGCCGGGCGTGCGCGCCGTCCAGCGGTGCCACGCCCGGCTGCCGTTTCTCGGTCGATCGGCGGGGTGCCGGTGACGTCGGAGTCGCGGCCTGACCGGCGGGTCCGGTCGGGGTCGGCGCCGGCCGGATCGTGATCCCGCCGGTCGCGGACGCGGTGCGGTCGTGCAGCCCACGCCGACCGGTGAGACCGAGCTGGTGCTGAACTCTTGGCCCCTGGCGAGAGCGATGATGATGACCATCGTTGGTACTGCGGGGGGCCAGGGACTGAGAAGGGGTGCGGCGCGTGGACATATAGTCGACGTACGTCGATCAACTGAACGGGGGATCACCGTGACGACACAGTTGTCCAAGGCCACCGCAGTACCGGGTCCGGCCGGGCATCCGCTCCTCGGCATGTTGCCGGCGCTCCGCGACGACCTGCTGGGATCGATCCTGGACGGCTTCCACACCTACGGCGACGTGGTGGCTTACCACGTCGGGCTGCCTCGGGGGCCACGTGCCGTCAGCGTCGACGTGGTGAACGTGCACCACCCCGACGGCATCCATCAGATCCTCACCACGCCCCAGGTCTTCAGCCGCCGCGCGAGCGCGTACGAAATCCTTCGGGAGTTCATCGGTGAGGGCCTGCTGACCAGCGACGGCGACCGTTGGCTGCATCAGCGGCGGACGCTGCAACCGCTGTTCACGCCGCGCCGGGTGGCCCGCTATACCGAGCTGATGGCCGAGGAGGCGGCCCGTGTCGTCGACGATATGGCGGTCACCACGGGATCCGTCGTGGACCTGTACCAAGTCATGCAGCGCTACACGATGCGGGTGGTCGGCCGGGCGCTGTTCGGCGACGACATCGACGAGGTCGTCCCCCGTCTGCAGGAGCTCATGCCCATTCTGGGCGACCTCGCGCTGGCGCGTGCCCTTCAGGTTGTCAAGCTGCCGCTGAGCTGGCCGACTCCGCGGTCCCGCCGGATCACACAGGTACGCGCGGCCCAGTACGAGATCGTCGACCGCATCATTGCCGCCCGACAGCGAACCGGCGGCGAGGAGAACGAGGACATGCTCGGCCGGTTGTTCACGGCCAAGGATCCGGAGACCGGGCAGACGCTGTCCATGGAGGAGATCCGGGATCAGATCCTGGTGTTCCTGCTGGCCGGGCATGAGACGACCTCGGCCGGGCTGGCCTTCACCATGCACCTGCTGGGTCGGCATCCCGAGGTGCAGGAACGGGTCGCGGCCGGGATCGGCGCGGGCGACCAGGAACTGGTGCGAGCTGCGGCCATGGAAGGCATGCGGCTGTACCCGCCCGTGTACAGCATGGAGCGGATGACCGAGACCGACGTCGTCGTCTCCGGACACCGCATTCCGGCCAATACCAAGGTGGTAGTTGCTCCCTGGGTCACGCACCGGCATCCGGAATTCTGGCCCGACCCCGAGCGCTTCGAGCCCGACCGGTTCCTCGGGCAGCAGGATCGGCCGCGCTACGCCTACTTTCCCTTCGGTGGCGGGCCGCGCAGTTGCATCGGGGAACACTTCGCGCTGTTGGAGATGACGGTACTGCTGAGCGCGTTGCTCGCCCGTTACCGCGTCGAGGCGCCCGACGAGCGGCTGGAGGTCGTACCCATGGTCACTCTGCGTCCGGCTGGCGCGGTCCGGGCCACGCTGACCGTCCGGTGAACTGATGCCCTGGCTGATCCGGACAGGATCAGCCAGGGCACCGGTTCGGTTCGGGCGTCCGGCGGTCGCTACGTGACTCGCGTCCCGTCACCCGTCGCGACGGGCGTCGGCTCAATGGCAGGCGAAGCGGCAGCCACTACGGCGGGCTGAGGTTCGGCGGCAGGTTTCCGGGATCTGGCGAACCGGCGCATCATCGGCCGTTCCACGCCGATGTGAAGCAACGATGCGAGGCCGAGCGTCACCAGGTAGGCGCCGACCATCACGGCCAGCGCAGCGGGGACACCGAAGCCGCTCGGAGACATGTTGCCGGCGCCATACAACACCAGGATGTGGATGAGGTAGAAGGCGAAGGACGTGTCGCCCAGCCAGCCGGCGACCCGTCCGCGCAGCGGTGAGCGGTGCCCCTCGACGTCCGCCCGCGCCGCGGCGGCCACCAGCAGCGCGAGCGGGATGACCATGGCCGCGACCACCGAGTAGAGCAGCGGCACGACCTCGGAGATGCCGTAGAAGGCCAGCGTGACAAGTGCGACGGCGGGCAGGCTCAGCCTGATCCACAGCCCTCGCATGACGAGCTGGGCGATGACGATCCCGAGGACGAAGTCCAGCATCCGGATCAACGGAAACTGTTGGACGAACCAGAACTGCGGAAATGCCGCGTCCGCGTAGGTGTACGTCGGCTCGGCCGGAAGGAACGCCGTGGAGAAGGCGGGTGCGACAAGCATCGCGGCGACGATGCCACCCGCCATCGACCAGAGCCAGGTAGCGGAGAGCTTTCGGATGCCGGCGAGCAACCATGGGAACGATGCGTAGAAGAAGATCTCACAGCTCAGCGACCAGCTCGGCGGATTGACTCCGTTGAAGATGAACTCGTTCGGAATCCAGCTCTGCACCAACGTGACGTTCGCCAGCGTCGGCCACAGCGGCGCGCCCCCTCGTACCAGGATCAGAAGAACGATGAACACGGCACAGACGACCAGGTGGTTCGGCAGGATCCGGGCGGCCCGGCGGCGCCAGAACCGGCGATTCGGCTCGTGGTCGGGAGCCGACCAGGTCAGGACGAAACCGCTGAGGATGAAGAAGAAGCCGAGCGCGGCGGATCCGGTACGGCTGAGAGCCGTGTACCACCAGTCGTCGACCCGCTCGTCGGCGAAGAAGCCGAACAGCGTCGTGTGGGAGAAGAACACCGTGACCGCGGCGATCCCCCGCAAACCGTTGAGCGTCGGCAGCTGCCGGGCCATACGTCCCGCCTGCTGTGTCATCGGCGGCCACCCTCCGTCGTTTCGGACACTTCCTGTCTGCGTACCGGCCGGCGCGTCCGGAACGCCTCCTCCGCGATGTCGGCCGCGCGCCGTACGCCGTCCAACTCCGCGATCTGGCGTTTGTAGTGCTGCGCCTTCGCGCGGTAGGCAGGGTCGCCGGTCACCTTGTCGATGGCCGCCCGCAGCCGCGCCGGAGTCACCTTGTGCACCGGGATGAACTCGCCCGCGCCGAGGTACTTGAGCCGGGCGGCCACGCCCGGCTGGTCGTTTCCCACGGGCAGCGCGACCATCGGCACGCCATGGGCGAGCGCTTCCAGTGCGGTGTTGATTCCGGCGTGCGTGATGACGAGAGACGCCCGTGCCAGCAGGTCGAGCTGTGGCGCGTACCGGACCACGATCGGGTTTCCGGCAAGGTTTGTCGGCGGCTCGACGTCCGTGCTGCCGAGGGAGATGACCAGTTGTGCGTCGAGTCCGGCGCAAGCCGTGGCGATCGCCTGGAATATGTGCGGCAGGCGGTTCTGGAGGGTACCCATCGACGCGTAGATCAACGGACGGTCGTCGAGCTGCTCCCACGGGAATGAGACCGGCTCGGTGCTGTCCTCGTCGTGGAACGGCCCGGTGTAGTGGAACGAGTCCGGCAGTCGGGTGCGTGGGAAGTCGAAGAACGGCGGCTGCTGAGTGATCTGGGCAAGATCCGAGCCGTCGTTCACACCGTTGACGGGCGGCAGGCCCCACGCGGCGCGACTTTCGTTGATCCGTTGCAGCACCGGCCGGATGACCCAGGCGATCACCTGGTCACCCAGGATGTTGCGCACCCGCGCGAGCAGCGAAGGATGGTACGGCCACGCCGTCATGAACGGCGGCACACCGGGCTCGGTGTTCAGCGCCAACGCGTTGCACACGTTCACGACCGGAATGTCGAGGTGTTCCGCGACGGAGTTGCCAGCGCCGTAGACCTGGTCCACCAGCAGCGCGTCCATGCCGTGCCTCTTCACCAGGACCGGCAGATCCCGCAGGAGAACCTCGACCTCGCGCACGTACCCGCGGACGATGAAACGTATCGCGGCCAGGCCGGTCAGCCGGCCCTGCTCCTCGGAGAAGCGCGCCAGTGAGCCAACCGGAAACTCGCGCTCGCCGATCGGTGCGAAGTCGAACCCGGCCGTGAACGACTTCGTTCCGGCGTCCGGCAGGGAAACCAGGGTGACCCGGTGGCCCCGCCGAAGTAGTTCTCTGCCGAGCGTGGCCATCGGACTGAGCTGGCCGGTGTAGTCGGGAACCACGAGTCCGATGTGGAGCATGGTCGGGGCAGGCACGTGTCGCTCCCTTGCTGGGTTCATACCACCGTCGTCAGGCACGACGGATGTATCGAAAACTCGGCCGGGGTGTATCCGACGATCTCGCCGTCGACCTCTACCGGCAGCGGGCTGTCCGCGTCGACGCTCACGGTGCGGACCTCCTGCCGGTGGATCGCCGGATGCCCCGCAGCGGCACCGCGGAACACCTGCCACATCAACCCGGCCACGCCGATGCGGCCGACACCCGCCACCCGCACCGCGTCCAGGTATCCCGCCGGCGGGGGCTGGGTACGGCCGAAGGTCAGCCCACCGGCGAAGTACGGCACCTTGAGCACGGCGAGATTGGTGATGCTCTGGTTGAACGGTTCGCCGTCGAGTTCCAACCGCACCGCGACGGGCCGCCAGCGGGCCAGCGTCCGGATGCTCGACGCCGTCTCGGCGAGTTGGAGGTTGAGCCGCTTGAGCACCCGGTTGACCGGTGTTTTCTCGGTGAACCGCTGTCCGATCACGCTGATCAGCCCGACCGTGCAACTGGCGAGAAAGTACCGGTGGCCTCGCGTGCCGTCGGGTCGGGTGAAGGTCACCGTACCGACGTCGGTCTCCCGGTCGCGGGTGCGGTCGAGCAGGCCACCGAGGTCGGTGACCGGCTGCCGGCCGCGAGCGAAGTCGTTGCAGGTACCGGCCGGCACGTACGCCAGCCGTACCTTCTCCCCGCCGCCCTCCAGCACCCCGTTGGCAACCTCGGACAGCGTGCCGTCGCCGCCGATCGCCACCACGGTGCCGTACCCGTCCTCGACTGCCTGCCGCCCGAGGGCGATGCCGTGCCCGGGATAGCGGGTGGACCAGCACTCCGCCCCGGGTAGTTCCGCGGCGATCCGCTGCACGATCGTGCCCCTGCGCTGGACCCCGGACGTGGGGTTGATGATGCAGACGACCGGGTCGATCTCATCGGCTGCCATGCGCCTGCTCCATCTCCAGGTCCGCCATGGCGTGGCTCAGCGCCTCCGCGAAGCCGTACCGGGGTGAATAGCCGACCGACCGGATCCGGCCGACGTCGTACCGCATTCCCCCGGCGACGGACCGAACCGCGTAGCGGGTGAGTAGCGGTCGGCCGGATCGGATGCCGATGCCGGCCATCCCGGCGAGTTCGGACAGGGCTCCCGCGGCCAGGGCCGCGCTGAAGGGGATCGAGGAGGTCGGCGGCCTTGCCCCGATCCGTTCGGCCACCGAGGCGAACAGCTGCCCCAGGGTCAGGCCGTACGAGTCACCGACGATGAACCGGCCACCGGCGCAGCGGGGAGTGGTGCCGGCGAGCACGATCGCGTCGGCCAGGTTCGCGCTGTACGTCAACTCGATCGGGGGTACGCCGCGGTCGAACTGGACGAGCTTGTTGGCGCGCAGCCCGCGCACGAGCTCGGGCAGGAAGTTGCGGTCGCCGGGGCCGAAGACCCAGGCGGGGTACACCACAGTTACCTCAAGACCGTTGCCGTGGTACGACCACGCCAGGTCCTCGCCGGCAGCTTTCGACAGTGGGTAGGGGTATCGCGGCACGCGCCGCGTCGACGCCTCGTCGATGATTTTTGCGGCGTTGAAACCGAAGACGTCGACGGTGCTCAGATAGACGAATCGGGAGACGCCGCAGCGCCGCGCCTCGTCCAGCACCGCCCGGGTGCCGTCCCGGTTCACCTGCCAGATGCGAGGGCCAGGTCGCCAGTCGGTCAGATCGGCGGCCGCGTGCACCACGAGTTCGACGTCCGCGCAGGAGCCGCGCAGCGACTCCGGGTCGGTCAGGTCACCGCGGTGCGCCGTGTACGTCGCGTGGTCCGGCGCAGGTGCCCGCACCAGCCCGCGTACCGACCAGCCCTCTTCCCGCAGGGCGGCGGCGACCGCGCGGCCGACGCAGCCGGTGACACCGGTCACCAGCGCGAGACCAGACCCCATCACGAACCCCCCGACAGCAGGGCACGCAGGTCGGCGAGCAACGACCCGGCCGGGTCGAGTGTCCGCATGTGCATCAGCAGGTTCCGCAGTTCCTGGCGCCTGCCTGACTCATCGAAGAGCAGCAGTTCCGGACCGGCGACGAGGTGTCCAACGCGGAGGGGATACAGCCCGCGTTGCGACAGCGCCCGGGAGCACGCCTCCGCGTCGGCTGGATCGACCGCGTACAGCAGCTCGAATTCGCCCCACTCGGCGGCAGCCGAACACCACCGAGGCAGGCGCGCCGAGTCGGCGACGGCGGAGACGATCGGCGCGTACACCTCGTCGCGCAGCACCACCTCGGCACCCAGGCCGTTGAGGTCGGCGAGGCTGACCGCCGCGCTCAACAGACCGTCGCTGGTATCGATGCACGCCCGGGCGTAGCGGCGCAGTGGCTCGCGCGCGGCCACCCGTGCCTCAGGCAGCCACGGCTGACCTGCCCCCGTACCGTCCAGTGCCAAGGCACGGAATCCGACCGCGTTGCCGGCTCCGATCGGGCCGGTCACATACAGCGCGTCGCCGGGTCGAGCACCCATCCGGCTCAGGACGGATCCGCGTGGGACGGTTCCCAGGGCGCACGAGGTGAAGCTTTCCTCGTTGGCCCAGTTGGTGTCGCCGCCCACGATGTGGCAGCCGTACCGCTCGGCGGCCTCGGATGCGCCGCGCCCGAACTCGCGGGCATCCTCGAGGGTCCAACTGTCTGGGCGCAGCGAGCAGGAGACCAGCACGGCGACCGGGTCGGCGGCCACCGCGGCGAGGTCGCTGACGCTGACGGTGGTGGTCAACCATCCCTTCGCGTACGGCGTGGCGGCGGTAGCCAGTTCGGCGCCGTCGTTCAACGTGTCGACCGTGACCGCCAGGAGCCCGGCGGTACCCAGATCGAGTAGTTCGGCATCGGCCTCGAAGGCGTTGTTGAGTTGCCGAGGCGACCGGGTCATGCACTCGCGCATCGCGTTGATCAGGCTGCCCTCGGCCCCGTTCAGGAACAGCCGGTCCCCGGCGGTAGAGGTCATGTCACGCCTGCCGGGAGGACTGGGTCGCACGCAGCGTCAGCTCCAGGAAGGCCATCATCGGAACGGTGGCGACGAGGAAGAGCGTCGGTTGGTGCAGCGCGCCGAGCGACAGGAAGAACAGTGTGGTCGCCCGGATGAACCAGACCAGCGCCTCGTACGCCCGGGTCTCTGGCGCCCGGTTGAGTGTCACGAGGCTCTGCGTGAACCCGAGCGCAGACGCGACGAGCAGCACCCAGAAGGCGATCTCGGCGTAGGCACCCGCGCGATCGGCGTCCGCCACGGCGAATATGCCCGCCGCTATCACCGCCACAACCGGGAATATGACGGCAATCCGGCTGGAGGCCCTGGTGCCGATGGCCACCGGCAGCGTGCGATAGCCCGCGACCCGGTCGCCCTCGATGTCCTTGAAGTACCCGACGAGGCAGAACCCGCTGAACACGACCGCGACGAGCGCGGTCTGGAACCAGGTCACCGCCGGGATGTCGAGCCACCCTGCGTCGGGTCGGACGGCCACGGCGCCGAGCACCGTGAACAGCGCCATGTCGACGCCATTGACGAGATTGCCCAGCATGGGGATGCGTTTGGTCCAGGAGTAGACCAGGTGCCCACCGATCGCGATGACACTCCAGAGCGCCAGCGTCGGTGCGACCACGACGGCCACCACCATCAGGGCTGCGGACAGCGTGAGCGTCAACGCCAAGCCGATGTGGGGGTTAATCAGCCCCGTGACGAACGGGCGGTCCGGAGCATTGACCGCGTCGGCCTCGCGGTCGAACCAGTCGTTGATGACCACGCCGACGCCGTATCCCAGCGTGCAGAACAGCAGCCCGATCACGATACTCGCGGCGCTGGCCCCGGCCTGCGGCGCTGTCATGCCGACCAGACCTGCCGACAGTGAGAAGGGCACGAAGTGGAAGCGCCACATCCGCGCCCAGGCAACGACCAGATCCCGGGTCCTGACTGCGGGTTCGAGCTGGTTGACGGTCATTGGTCCTCCAGGGACATCAGGTCGCCGACCTCGGCGAACGCGGCGACGACGCGCTTGAGCTGCTCCGGTGTGTGCGTGGTGGAGAAGCTCGCCCGCAACCGGGGCGAAGCCGCCGGGGGGATGACCGCGTTGACATACACGCCGCGGTCCAGCAGGTTGCGCCACGCGAGCAGGGTCTGCTGCACGCCGTCGAGCCGTACCGACACGATCGGCGTTTCGCTCAGGATCGGGTCGTAGCCCAGGGCCGTAAGCTCGCGACGCACGTACGACGCGTTCTCTACCGCCTGCCGGCACAGCCACGGCTCCGCCCGCAGGATGCGCAACGCGGCGTACGCGGCGGCTAGGCTGGCCGGTGGGGCGGATGCGCTGAAGATGAGGCTGCGTGCGTGGTGGCGCAGGTACTCGATGACGTTCTTCGGGCCGAGCACAGCACCGCCGATCGACGCCAGCGACTTGCTGAAGGTGACCGTGACGAGGTCGACCTCATCGGTGACGCCGAAGTGCGCGCTGGTGCCCCGGCCATCGGCCAGCACGCCGATGCCGTGTGCGTCATCGACGAGCAGGCGGGCGCCGTACTGGCGGCACAGCCGTACCACCTCGGTCAGCGGGCACAGGTCGCCGGCCATCGAGTACACCCCGTCCACGACGACCAACCGGCCGGCGTCCGAGGGGCTGGCTGCCAACTGTCGCTCCAGGTCGTCCATGTCGTTGTGGGCGAACCGTCGGGTCTTGGCCCGGCTCATGCCGCAGCCGTCGTAGACCGAGGCGTGCGCTTCGCGGTCGAGGATGACCACGTCGTGACGCGACAGCAGCGATGCGATCACCCCGACGTTTGCCTGGTAGCCGGTCGGAAACACCAGTGCCGCCGGCATGCCGAGGAAGTCGGCCAGATCCTGCTCCAGTTCATCGTGCAGTGGCGTATTGCCGTTGAGCAGCCGCGAGCCCGTGCGCGACGTGCCGTACTCTTCGATCGCCGCCTGCGCCGCCGCTTTCACGCGCGGGTCAGAGGTCAGCCCGAGGTAGTTGTTCGAGCCGCACATGAGGATGTCGCCGTCGATTGTCTGCGCGACGGTCGCGTCCTGCCCCTCGAAGGGAATGAAGTACGGGTAAAGCCCGGCTGCGCGAGCTTCCTGGCTCTCGGTGTATGACTGGCAGCGACCGAAGATATCCACTGTCACCACGGTTCGCGAAACCCCTCTCATCTGGTGCCCCGTGTGCATCGGGCCGTTTAGCGGACCTGCTGCTCCAGTAGTCGGCAAAATCGCTCTAGACAGTGGCGCGCCGGCGATCGAGATCGGCCAGCACGTAGCCGTCGTGCGGTGGGAGGTGGGCGGTCGTCTCTCCCATCGCTGGTGCCGCCAGCTCGTAGGCTGAGCCAGCACAGGACGCCGCGGCTCGACGGTGAGCCGCAGCGCGAGGGCGTTCCTCGTCCCGGGCAGAGTGGTGGCGGCTTGGTCGTGGAAGACGGCCGGAGGTGCTATTTGATGCGCCTGGCCCGGCCGTACCGTCCGACGAGCGGCGGCACCGACGCGGCTCCCGGCCTTGGAGACGCCGCCGGGTGCGATGCCGGCGTTCTGCTGGCATCGTCGTCTGACCATTCTGGAGTTCGGGTGCGATCCGGGCGACCGCGGTCTGCAATCCGGTCCATGGTTGCCAAACACTGGCCAACATCAGGAAAATAGGCTCGTGCAGATCGGCGCTAGCCTTGTCGTCCTGTTCCGCAGCTTGTTCCGCAGCATTCCTCGGGATCCAAGGCAGAAGTCCAGCGATGCGGCGCTATAGCAGTGCAGGAAAAATGGCATTGCGGTGGCAGCGCATGGATCATTAGTCCCCCCGTTCCGCTGTCTGCATTCACCAGCGGCGATCGCTTGACGATCTCTCTGGAGCAGGATGCTACGCCGGATCCGCAGCGCGAGTCCAGTCCACTTTGGGCATCGGATCCCCCCGACCGCCGCGCCCGCGCCGCCTTCCAGGTGGCTCGCGCCAGGTGGCAAGCGAGAGGGCGAGACCAAGGGCCATCTCAGCCCGAGAGGCAAGATCAACGAATAGTCGCCAGTGAAAGTTGTCTCACACCGGGGGATCGAGGTGGCTCGCTTGCTGGGTGATCTGGCCGGGATGGCCGTGAGCGCTCGCCTTTGTCCCATTTAGTGTGTGACCGGAGTGGCCGGCGAACTTCCGAGTGGATGTGGATAATGGTCGATCGTGGCGCATCGCAGCAGACTTTCGACGATCCTGATTGACGTACCACGTGGTGAGGCGCCTGCGGCTGCCGCCTTCTGGTCGAAAGCCCTCGGCGTGCCTGCACGTGCAGTTCCCGATGAACAGCAGTTCACCTCCCTGCGCGGCGCGCTACCCGGGCTGGTTCTGGCGGTACAAGCCGTGGATGACCAAGCTCGATACCACGTCGACATCGAGACCGACGACGTTGAGGCGGAAGCCCGCCGGCTGATCGCCCTCGGCGCCGTCGAGGTCGGCCGCTGGCTGGAGTGCATCACCTTACGGGCTCCGGGCGGCCACCTCCTCTGCGTCATTCCGTGTCACCTCGATCCGGAGACCTTTGAGTCTCTCTCTCAGGCGTGGGAATAGACGCGCGGACGGCGGCGGCAGCAACTCTCCAGTGGGTCTCGATGGTCCGCTGGGCTCAGCGGTGGGTGGAGTGATGTCGACCGGCCAGGCGTAGGTCGACGATTTTGTTCACAATCGGGAACCGTTCGAAGGGCTGCCACCACGCTGCCGAGATGATGATTTCGGTCAACCGTTGCTTCAGCAGCATTTGATCTTCCGGGTTGGTGTCGGCCCACGTCTGCTGGACGAGGCGGAAGTAGCTGCTGTAGTTGTGCTTGCTCCTGGCTAGAGCGGTCTGGTCAAGGACCGGGAATATGCACGGGCTGAGGAAGTGGGCAAGCTTCGACGGAAACACCGCTGACCCGTTTCGGGTCGGCTCGACTTTCGCTGCAAGGTCCGGTAACGCGCGAACATCAGTCCACAGGACGGTGGTGACATCTTCATCGAGCCGCGGGACGACAAAGGGTGGCCGAGATGTCGCGTAGTTCGTCGCGGCGCTGCCGAAAGTGTTGAATGAGGGCTAGGGAGGTTGCGCTGCCGGTGGCTTTCCGACCGTGTGGCCACGACAGGGTGGTGGTCCATCACTCGTCGGTGAACGTGCCGTCGGTGATCGCCCATCGCTCACGGTGGAAAGCGTCGTGCAGGTCCACCGGCCAGCCACACCGAGTTTTCCAAAACCTGGCACCGTCGTCGAACTCGCGCAGCGGATTGCCCGTCATCGACGCAGGATACCGGCGATGAGTTCGCGCCGTGGTCGCCGGATTTCGGGGCCGGGTCGGTGGAACGCCACTCCGGCTACGGCCGGTGGTCGCAGTTGAACTGTGCCGTCTTACCTACAACGACTAGGTGGCCGGTAGCGGCGGGGCGCGTCCCAAGGGATGCGCAGCACGCGGTGAGGCCCGCGAGCCACGCACTACTTCGATCGCGGCGCAGCCTCAACAGATTCGAGTCAGTCTGATGTCCGGGAACGCTTGTACGCGCTTCGATTTGACGTACCGTCTGGCGGCTGACCCGGCGTGGGTGTGTGCGTGTCCGTCGCCTGTGGATGGCTGTTGTGCTCTACAACTACTCTTGCACTCGCAGCATTTCCATCGATGCCGAATGTGATCAAGGGGCGTGGGGGTTGTCGAGCCGACAGGTTGCTTGGGGTGCGGGTACCGCGGTAGCGCTGGGCGCGGCGAACAGTGCGGTGATCAATGAGTTGCACGGTGGTTGGCCGTGGTGGGTTGCTGCAGGCACGGTGACCCTGGTTGGGACGGTGCTGGCGGCCCGGATGGCGCATGGCTCCGCGGATGGTGAAGGCTCGGTGGAGGTGCAGGACGGCGGTGTGTACGCGGGCCGAAACATCGCTGGGCGGATACGTACTCGACACGATCCAGTCTCACGCCCCGCCTCGCGGGCGGGGGCCTGGTGGCGGATCGGGCGCGGCGCTGTGGCCGCCGGTGGGAACATAACCAAGACTGCGGACATCGACACCACTGGTGGCCGCGACAGCGGCACCACCTCGGATCTTGGCCGATAGCGGTGGGCCATTCCTGGCAATTGGCCCCCAAGGCGGTAGCTGCCGGACGGGACATCAATGGCACGGTGATCACGGGCCCCGTGTATGTGCAGGTGGCGGCGGGTCGGTTCGACCGGCTCAACGACGCGATTTTCGACCCGGCACCGCTGGCTGAGCAGCTGGATCTGGCTCGGTTTCAGGGCCGCAACGATCTGATCGCCCGCATCGATGAGCGGATTGTCGCCCAGGGCCGCGGCTACGTGGTCATCCGCGGTGAGGCCGGAGTCGGTAAGAGCGCCCTGGCCGCGCATCTGGCGTGGACTCGTCCGTGTGCGTACCACTTCACCCGCCTCGACGGTGGTGCGCGCAGTCCGATAGAGGCCCGCAAGAGTCTGGCTGCGCAGCTGATCGGCGGGTGGGATCTGGGCGGTCGCTTTGCACCGGGCGACATGTTTCCGGCTGCCGCGGACCGGCCGGACTGGCTAGCCAAGGTCATTCGTGCGGCGGCGGCCGAGCGCGACCGGCGCGATCCGCAGCGACAGCCGTTGGTGCTGGTCGTTGACGGTTTAGACGAGGCCGAGCCTGATGCACCCGATATGGGTACCGGCATCCCGCTCGGCTTGCCTACCCCGGACGCGTTGCCGGTCGGGGTGTACATCGTGGCAACCAGCCGATACGGGCTACCGCTGGCCGCGCTACGCGATCCCCAGAGGGTTGGCTGGTCCCAGATCACCGTGGAAGGTGAGGACAATCTCGCCGACATGGCCGCCTACCTGAACGCGGCTACTACGGGACCCACCCCCGACCTAGTCCTGGTCGATGTCCTAGCCGGCCACGGTGTGCCAGCAGAGGCGTTCAACAAGACACTGATGGATCGCTGCCGCGGAGTCTGGATCTACCTGCGGTATGTGCTCGATGAGATCCGCGCAGGACTGCGTCCCCCGGACGACGTCGCGTGCCTGCCCGACCGTCTGCGCGGCTACTACGAACTACAGATCCGACGGTGGGCGATTCACCCAGATTGGGCGCACCTGCATCTACCAGCCCTGGGTGTGCTGGCCGCGCTGCAACGCCCAGCCACCAGCGGCGACCTTGCCGACATCCTCGGCATCGGTCGGTCAACTGGCGCCCAGCAGCTCGCACCCTGGCTCGACGGGCCCGCCCGCGCGTTTCTCGACGTCATTACCGGCGTGGACCGGCAGCGTACCTACCGGGTCCGGCACCAAAGCCTGCGCGACCTGTTCACCGCCCACCCACACATCGACCCCGAAGACGAAGACCCCGTCGAAGCCGGCCTCAGCGATCAGCTCTACACCGTCTGGACGGCTGCCCACCAGGCGATCACCCGCTGGCTGACCCCCCAACCGGAGGCCAGCGGCCGGCGCGACTGGACCCGCATCGACGACTACACGCGATTGCAACTCCCCGCCCACGCCGCCGCCGGCGCCACCCTCGACCCGCTCATGAGCGACCCGGACTTTCTGTTGACCTGCCCAGCCGGACAGATTCTGCGCCACCGGCATGCCCTGGTAACACGCGAAGGGTTGGCGGTCGCGGCGGCACTAGAGGCGGCCGCTAACGAATGGGCCGCCCGGCCCGAGACTGACCGGTCTTGGTGGCTCCACGTTTCGGCACGTAAGACCCGGGCTGTCGCTCTCGCCGACGCCCTAGCGGCTCAGGAGCCCGCATGGCCTTGGACCGCCCAAGCCGCCTTCTGGTCCGGCATCACCCACCGGACCTTCATTGGCCACACCAGGGAGGTCTCGGCCGTCGCGGTACTGCCCAGTGCGGATGGTGGCCACCGCATCGTCTCCGGCGGCGATGACGGGTCGGTGCGGGTGTGGGATCCGGACAGCGGCAGCCAGGTCGCAATGCTTACCGGCCACACCAGCGGGGTGCGGGCGGTGACGGTGCTGCCCCGCCCAGATGGCCGGCATCACATTGTTTCCGGCGGCGATGACGGGTCGGTGCGGGTGTGGGATCCGGACAGCGGCAGCCAGGTCGCAATGCTTACCGGCCACACCAGCGGGGTGCGGGCGGTGACGGTGCTGCCCCGCCCAGATGGCCGGCATCACATTGTTTCCGGCGGCGACAGGTCGGTGCGGGTGTGGGACCCGGATACGGCTACCCAGGTAATCGAGCTGACCCGGCGCGTCGGGGAGGTGTGGGCGGTGGCCGTGCTGCCAACTCGGGATGGGCAGCACCGCATCGTCGCCGGTTACAACAGGGGGCCGGTACGGGTGTGGGACCCGGACAGCGGCGCCCAGGTGACAAAACTTACCGGCCATACCAGGGGGGTGCGGGCGGTGACGGTGCTGCCCACCCAGGATGGCCGGCACCGCATCATCTCGGGCAGCGACGATCGGTCACTGCGAGTGTGGGACCCCGACAGCGGAACCCAGGTCACAAAGCTGACCGGCCATGCCGGGGCGGCGTGGGCCTTAGCGGTGTGGCCCGACGCGGACGGACGGCAACGCATCGTCTCCGGCGGCGACAGGTCGGTACGAGCGTGGGACGCGGCCAGCGGCGCACAGGTCGTCGAGCTGAGTGGCCACACGGGAGCCGTGAGGGCAGTGGCGGTGCTACCCACTCAAGACAGCCGCCGCCGCATTGTCTCCGGCTGCAACGACGGGTCAGTGCGAGTGTGGGACCCGGACAGCAGCAGGCGGGCTGTCGCGCTGACCGGCCACACAGGCGCTTTGCGGGCAGTGGCGGTGCTGCCCGGTCAACGTGGCCGGCACCGCATTGTCTCCGGTTGCAACGACGGGTCGGTGCGAGTGTGGGATCCGGACACCGGCACGCAGGCTGTTGACCTGGCCGCGCATATCGGAGCGGTGTGGGCGCTGACAGTGCTGCCTGACCCGGACGGCCGCCATCTCATCGTTTCAGCCGGCAACGACGGAGCCGTGCGAGTGTGGAACCCGGACACCGGCACGCAGGCTGGCGAACTGACCGGACACAGCGGAGCGGTATGGGCGGTGACGGTGCTCCCATACCCGAACGGCCGACACCGAATTGTCTCTGCCGGCCATGACGGGTCCGTCCGGGTATGGGACCCTGACACTGGCCGGCAAACCGCAATGCTTACCGGCCACCACAGAGGGGTACGCGCGGTGGCGGTGCTATCCGACCCGGATGGCCAGCGTCGCATTGTCACGGGTAGCGACGACAAGTCGGTGCGGGTGTGGGACCCAGACGCTGGCATCCAAGTCGCGAAGCTGCCCGGCCACCCGAGAGCGGTGCGGGCGGTGGTCGTGCTGCCCGACCCGGGTGGCCGGCACCGCATCGTCTCGGGCAGCGACGACGGATCGTTGCGGGTACGGGTGTGGAACCCGGACCGCGACACGCAGGTGGTGAAGCTGACCGGCCACACCGACCTGGTATCGGCGCTGGCGGTGCTACCTGGCCCGGACGGCCGCCACCGCATCGTCTCCGCTAGCTACGACGGGTCCGTTCGGATGTGGGACGCGGACAGCGGTGCCCAAGTCGACGAACTCACCGGCCACGTCGGGGCGGTGCGGGCGGTGGCGGTGCTACCCGGCCTAGATGGACGGCACCGCATCGTCACCGGAGGCAACGACCGTTCAGTGATGGCCTGGGCGCAAGCCTCCGATAATTCACGCGGGTAGTGCTGAGGCGGTCGAGGACCACTGGAATGCCCGCTTCAGATGGCCGACCGGTCGGGGTGAGTGACCCGAGGAGGGCTGCGACGTCGGGGGCGATGGCCTAGCGGAGCATTCCGACACCGAGGGTGGGGCAGGGAACCCGTCGTCATGTGAAAGGCCGGTCACTGTCCCTGCACGAGGTCAGGACGTGTCGGGTCCGGTCCCCGGTCCAGGCCGCTTCGAGGATCGCGGTCAGGCTGGCGGTGTCGGTCGGGCCTGGATGGTTCTGTATCAAGCGGGTGACGCCACTGGCCATCTCCGCGAAGCGCGGGAGGTCGGCGCGTGCCACGCCGATGTCCGCCAGGGTGGGAGGGATGCCGATGTCGGCAAGGAGCCCGTCGAGCCAGGTGAGGAACGTGTCTGCGGCCTCGGCATCCGAGGCGTCGGTCACGTCGAGCCCGCACACCCGGGCGAGGATGGCCAACCGGTCGCCGATGGCATCCCTGGCCGCGTCCAGCGCGTAGGGCAGCAGCAGCCCGACGCCCAGGCCGTGCGGTGTGTGCGTGGCTGCGCCGATGGGGTACTGGAGAGCGTGCGGGGCCGCGTTGCCCGCGTGGGAGAAGGCGAGCCCGGCGAGCATGGACCCATAGGACATGTCCGCGCGCGCGTCCGTGTCGCCTCCGTCCCTGACAGCACGGCGCAAGCTACGGGCGATCCGCTCCGCGGCCAGGAGCGCGTAGTGGTCGGTGATCGGGTTGCGGCCGAGGAAGACCTGCTCCACCGGGTCGCGCGGTCCGTGGGCCCGGGGCCGCGCGGTGTAGCTCTCCACCGCGTGACACAACGCGTCGATGCCGGAGTGGGCGGTGACGGTCGCCGGGCAGGTGTAGGTGAGTTCGGGGTCGACGATGGCGAAGTCGGGCACGATGTGGACGCTGGAAACCCCCACCTTCAGCTCACGGTCCGGGTCGGTCAACACCGAGACGGGTGTGAGCTCGGAGCCGGTGCCTGACGTCGTCGGGACCGCGACGAGAGGAAACGTCGGCCCCGGCACCTTCGACTCGCCGTAGAAGTCGCGCGGCGTCCCACCGTGGCGCCGGATGACGCCGACGATTTTGGCGAGGTCGATCACCGTGCCACCCCCGATGGCGAGGATCACGTCGGCGTCCACCTCGGCGGCGACCGAGACGGCCAGGGCGACATCGGCGAGTGGCACGTCGGGAGTCGCGTCGGAAAACACCTCGACGGCCTCGACCTTCTCCCGCACGGCGGCCACGATCTCGGCCACGCCCGGCTGCCCCAGAAGAACCTGGTCGGTGACGATGAGGACTCGCGAGCCACTCTCGGCCACCACTCGTGGGATGTTCTGCGCGACCCCTTCGCCCACTATCAGCTGGCGTGGTCCGCGGACGGTCTCAAGCATGTCAGTGCCTCTCCGGAACGTCGGCGGCGATTTGCTGGGCGGACGTCCAGGTCGGCTCCATCGCGATGAAGACGTCGCCCTTGCTGGACGGGTGGGTCGGGTCGAGGGCCCCGCGGACTTCGTCGTCAAGGGCGGTACGAGTCCGGGTCGCGACCAGCGCCTCGGTCATGAGCCCGAGGGCTTCGCCGTTGGGACCGCCGAAGGGGCTGATCGCCCGCACCACCGCCGCGGCCGCGGCGGTGGTGCGCACACCGGGGGAGTGGCCGGCGTCCCGGGTGCCAGCGACTTCGTGCCGGCCATGGCCCGGGTCCCGTCCGCCGGGTGGAGGCCGGTCAGGTCGTGTGTGCACAGGGCGCGGTGATCCTCGGCGGGTGCCCGGAGCAGCGGGCCGGTCACGGTAGGTCGATCGCCGCGTAGGTGAGGTCGAGGTATTCAAGGATGCCCTCGTGCGACCCCTCCTTGCCGATCCCGGACTGCTTCACGCCGCCGAACGGAGCTGACGGGTCCGAGATCAGACCACGGTTGATGCCGACCATCCCCGTATCCAGCCCCTCGGTGAACCGGAGCGCCCGCTGGAGGTCACGGGTGAAGATGTATCCGACCAGGCCGTGCTCGGTGTCGTTGGCCTTCGCCAGCACCTCGTCGTCGGACGTGAACGAGATGATCGGCGCCACCGGGCCGAAGATCTCCGCCTTGAGCATCCGCGCGTCTTCGGGCACGTCGACGAGGACTGTGGGCGGGTAGAAGTGGCCCGGCCCATCCGGCCGCTCGCCGCCCACCAGGACCCGGGCGCCGCGATCGACCGCGTCGGCGACGAGCTCGTCGATCTTGGTGACCGAGGCATCGTCGATCAACGCCCCGACGTCCACGCCGTCGTCGAGACCGTGGCCCACCGAAAGCGCACCCATCCGCTCGGCGAAGCGCGCCGTGAACTCCTCGCGCACCGGCTCCTCGACGTAGATCCGGTTGGCCGCGATGCAGGACTCCCCGATGTTGCGCATCTTGGCCACCATGGCGCCGTCGAGCGCGACGTCCAGGTCAGCGTCCGCACACACGATCAAGGCCGCGTTGCCGCCTAGTTCCATGGAGGTACGCAGCACGTTGTCCGCGGCCTGTCGGAGCAGCACGCGCCCGACCTCGGTCGACCCGGTGAACGACAGCTTGCGGGTCCGACGGTCGGCCAGCAGCGCGGAGATCACCTCGCCGGAACGCTTGGTGGTCACCACGTTGACAACGCCCGGAGGAACGCCGACCTCCTCCATGATGCGGGCCAGGAGCAGCAAGGTGAGTGGCGTCTGGGCCGCAGGCTTGGTGATCGTCGTGCAGCCCGCGGCCAGCGCAGGAGCGATCTTGCGGGCACCCATGGCCAACGGAAAGTTCCAGGGCGTCACGAAGACGCACGGCCCGACGGGCTTCGGTACCGTGAGGACGCGATAGCCACCTGCGGGAGCGGTGCTGTAGCGCCCCTCGACGCGCACCGCCTCCTCGGCGAACCAACGGAAGAACTCGGCGCCGTAGGCCACCTCGCCCCGAGCCTCGGCGAGCGGCTTGCCCATCTCGAGCGTTATCAGCCGGGCGATTTCCTCGGATCGCTCGGTCAGTGCCCGGTACGTCGCTGTCAACAACTCCGACCGCTTCCGTGGCGGGGTCGCCGCCCACTCCGCCATTGCCTTGCTCGCCACGTCCAGAGCGGCGAGCCCGTCAACGACGTCGGCGTCCGCCACCTCGGCGATGGTCTTGCCGGTGGCCGGGTCCTCGACGGCAAAGGTGGCTCCGCTTGCGGCGTCGCGCCAGGCGTCGCCGATCCGGAGCCGCCGGTGCTCGGGGGCCAGGACGTCCATCGGGTCACTCATCGCGTCGCCTCCTGTGATCTTCTTCGTGATGTCCGGCGTACCTCAGCGATCGCGCTGTGCGCGGAGACGGACGGGTCACACGCCCTCGTCGGGGGCGAGGTTGCCGAGCGGATCGAAGGTGGCCGTGGCCCGGTCTGCGGGGCGACGTCCCGCGCCACCGATCGCCTTCCCGGGCCACGGCCGTCTCCGCGTCGTCAGGCCGTGCTCACTGGTGACGGTCCGCCGAGGCTCGATTGCCAGGTGCGGGAGCATGTGCCGTCGCCGCCCGACGCGGTTATCGCCCGGCCTCGGACAGCGACAGCCCGGTGTCCGCATCGAACAGGTGCGCACGGTCCAGGTCGACCGTGACACGCAGCCGTTCGCCCGGCGTGCCGGTGACAGTGGGTCGTGCCTTGACCTTGACGATCTCCGTCCCCACTCGGACGTCGACCACCGTTCGGTCACCGAGCGGCTCAAGCCCGTAGAGCTCCCCCGACAACGACGCATTCCCACGCTGCTCGACGGACAGGTCCTCCGCGCGCAGGCCCAGCAGCAGCGCACGACCGTCCTCGGCCGTGGTCCAGCGGGGCCGCGGCAGCGTCCAGCCTTCCGCACCGACCAGACGATCTCCCTCGGCGTGGCAGGCGAGCAGGCTGATCGGCGGGCTCCCGACGAATCCGGCGACCCACTGGTTGGCTGGCCGTTCGTACACCTCGGTCGGCGTTCCGACCTGTTGCACCTTCCCCTCCTTGAGGACCGCGACCTGGTCGGCCATGGACAGGGCCTCGACCTGGTCGTTGGTCACGTAGACGAAGGTCGCTCCGAGGCTCCGGTGGATGCGGGTTAGCTCGGTGCGCATCTCGACGCGGAGCTTGAGGTCGAGGTTCGTCAGCGGCTCGTCCATGAGAAACGCGCGCGGGCGACGGACCAGCGCCCGGGCCAGGGCGACACGCTGCATCTCACCGCCCGACAACTGCGCGGGACGACGCTGCAGCAGACGTTCGATGTGCAGCAGGCTCGACATCTGCTCGACGGCAGCGGCGATCTCGCCCGAAGAGCAGCGGCGTGCCCGCAGCGGCGACGCGATGTTCTCGTACACGGTGTGTCGCGGGTAGAGGGCGTAGCTCTGGAAGACCATGGCCAGGTCGCGCGCGGCCGGGGTGTCACCGGTCGCGTCCCTGCCGTCCAGATGCACCGACCCGGCGTCAAGCTTCTCAAGGCCCGCGATCGCTCGCAGGGTCGTCGTCTTGCCTGCTCCGGAGGGCCCGAGTACGACGAAGAACGAGCCGTCCGGCACGTCCAGCGTCACCCCGTCCAGGGCCTGGACTTTGCCGAAGGACTTGCGCAGCCCGTGCGCTGCCACGGTTCCCATCAGGCCACCAGCTCTTCCGTGCTCACGTCGTAGACCGCCGGGGTTCCGCCGGTGTGCCGCAGCCCGACCGTTGCGTCAGCGGCGAAACGGACAGTCGGGGGCATCCGAACCCGTACGTCGCGCTGGCCGCCGTGGTCGACCACGTAGATGATTTCGTCGCCCAGCCACTCCGCCGAGACCACGCGGGCCGGGACCGAACGTTCCGCCCCCGGTTCGGTGACTTCCAGCGCCTCCGGCCGGACGCCTGCGACCAGGCGGCGGTCGCGCGGCAGGCCCGGCGGTGGGGTGAGGACCAGTCCGCCCTGCCCGTGTAGCTTCCCGTCGGTCACCTCCACCTCGATGAGGTTCATCGGCGGGGAGCCGATGAATGCGGCGCAGAAAAGGCTCGCCGGACGGTCGTAGACCTCCAGCGGCGTGCCGATCTGCTCGACGCGGCCCTTGTTGAGGATGGCGATTCGGTGACCGAGCGACATCGCCTCGACCTGGTCGTGGGTGACGTAGACCATCGTCGCCCCCAGCTCCCCCTGCAGGTGCTTGATCTCCGTGCGCATGTCCGCCCTCAGCTCCGCGTCCAGATTGGTGAGAGGTTCGTCCATGAGGAAGGCGCGCGGTCGTCGCACCAGGGCGCGAGCGAGCGCGACGCGCTGCTGCTCCCCGCCGGAGAGCTGGCGCGGTCGCCGGTCCAGGAGCGGACCGAGCCGCATCAGCCGGGCGGCCTCGTTGACCCGCTCGTGCACCTCCGGCTTGGGCAGTCCCTCGGCTCGCAGCGGGAACGCCAGGTTGTCGCGGGTCTTCAGATGCGGGTAGAGGGCGTAGAACTGGAACACCATGGCGATGTCGCGCTCGGCGGGCGGCAGGTCGTTGACCAGCGTGTCGCCGATGCGGATGTCGCCCGTCGTCTGCCTCTCCAGGCCGGCGATGGCCCGCAGCGTGGTCGTCTTGCCGCAACCCGAGGGGCCGAGCATCACGAACAGCTCGCCGTGGCCGATGGACAGGTCCACGTGCTCAACTGCGACCGTCCCGTCCGGGTAGCGCTTGTGCAGGGCGGTCACCTCGATGCCCGCCATCAGCGTCGCACCGCCCCGAGCGTCACGCCGGCGATGAGGTGCTTGCGCACCAGGTACGCGAAGACGAGCACCGGTAGGGCGAACACCACGGAGGCGGCGGCCACGAGGCCCCAGTCTGTGGTGGTGCCGCCGATGAGGCCGGCGATGGCGGGTGGGGCCGTCCGGACGTCGTCGCTGGAGGTGAGGAAGGTGGCGAACACGAACTCGTTCCACGAGAAGATGAGTGCGAAGACCGCCGTCGCGGCGATGCCGGGCACGAGCAGGGGAAGGGTGAATCGCCGGAACGCCTGCAAACGGGTGTACCCGTCGAGCATGGCGGCATCCTCGTACTCCGCGGGCACCTCGTCGACGAACCCCTTCATCATCCAGATCGTGAACGGAACGTTGAACGCGGTGTAGATGAGGATCAAGCCGACCTTGTTGTCGATGAGGCCGACTTGGCGGTACATGAGGAAGATCGGGACCACGACCACCACGGGCGGCATGAAGCGCGTGGACAGGATGAAGAACAGTTGGTCCTTCTTGGCCTTCACGCCAAAGCGTGAGTAGGCCCAGGCCGCCGGGACCCCCAGCACGGTGGCCAACACCGTGGAGACCCCGGCGACCACGACGGAGTTGAGGAACGCGACGGACAAGGCCGAGCGACCACCGTCGGGGTCGACGAACACGTCCTTGTAGTGATCGAACGTAATCTTGAAGTCGAAGAACTTGGCTGGGATGGCGTAGACGTCCCGGTTCTCCTTGATGGACGTCTCGATCATCCACAGCACCGGGAAGAGCATCACGACGGCCAGCACGGTCAGCAGCGCGACCTCCAGCACGGAGCGGCCTCGGCCGCCAAGGCGGCGCGCGGGGGGCGTGTGATCCCGGGCAGGACCTGTGGACACGGCCTCGTCGACGGAGACGGCCATCAGCCCTCCTTGAGCTTGTTCAGGTAGCGCAGGTAGAACTGCGTGAGGACGATGACGACGAGGACCATGAGGATCCCGTACGCCGAAGCGGTTCCGGTGTTGAAGCCCAGGAACGCGACCTTGTAGATGTGGAACGACAACGTCTCGGTGGAGACACCCGGACCTCCGTTGGTGAGGATGTAGACGAGGTCGAACAGCCGGAACGCCTCGATGGCCCTGAACATCACGGCAATGAGAAGCAGTGGCCACACCAGCGGAAGAGTGATGGTGCGGAACCGGAACCACTCGGACGCCCGGTCGATCGAGGCGGCCTCGTAGAGGTACTTGGGAACCGCGGTAAGACCCGCGAGTGCGATGAGCATGATGAACGGCGTCCATTGCCAGGTGTCGACCACGATCAGGGAAAGCAATGCCGTTCGCTGTCGGGTGAGCCACTCCACCTGCCCCAGGCCGAGCGAGCCGAGCATGCTGTTGACCACGCCGAATTGCGCGTCGAGCATGAATCGCCAGAACAGCCCGACCACGACCGGCGACAGCATCATCGGAACCAGGAACAGAGTGGTCAGCACTCCTCGCCCATGCGTGCGCCGTGAGATCAGGTAGGCGATGCCGAATCCGAGCACGGTCTGCAGGCCGACCGCGCCGACCACGTAGATCAACGTCGTCAAGGCCCTCGTGTGGACCTGCGCCGACGTCAGGATGGCGGTGTAGTTCCCGAATCCGATGAAATTGGCGGGCCCCCCGCGGGTGGCCGAGTAGTCGGTGAAAGACAGGTACAACGCCCACAGCAACGGGAACACCGACATGGCGAGCAACAGCAGCATCGCGGGGGAGATGAAGGCCCCGGCGAGCCAGCGGTCGCTCAGCCGAGGGGACCGACCCCGGGCAGGTGGCCTCGCGGAGGCCACCTGCCCGGGATCGTCGGTTGTCAGAGGGACGGGCTCACTCACAGTCCGCCGCCGCCCTTGCGGCTGCTCGAGTCGAGCACGCTCTGCTGCTCCTTGGCGATGTCGTCGAGCGCATCCTTCGGCTTCTTCGCGCCGTTGAGAGCCGCGTTCACGTTGGTGTTCTCGATGTCGACGAGGCGCGCGTACTCGGGCACGTTCCACATGTCGCGCATCCGCGGAACCGAGTCGGTGTACACCTGGTTGAACGGCCCGGCGTTGAGGAACTCGGGGGACTCCAGGGCGTCCGTACGCGATGGCACGCCACCGGCCGCGGCCCACTTCTTCTGGATGTCAGCCCGCTCGAACCACTTCATGAAGTTCAGGGCCTCGGTCTGGTTTGCCGTGGCGGAGTAGGCCGACACGTGCATCCCCATACCGCCGAGAGGAACCAGGTTCGTCTTCTGGCTCGGCAGGGTGGCAAAACCCAACTTGTCGAGAATCTGCTCCCGGGTGGTGCCGAGCGTCGACTGCTTCGGATCGAGCAGGCCGCCGCTCGCGGCGATCCAGTTGAACGCGATGCATGCCTTGCCCTGGGCGACGGCCGCGTTCACCTCGTCGATGAACCAGTTGCCGGAGCCCTTGGCGGTCAGCGGCTTCATCTTGTTGACCAGGACGTCCATCGCCTCCTGGCCCGCAGCGTCGTTGATGACGCCATCGATCTTGCGCGTCTTGGAATCCCAGAGGTTGCCGCCGTAGACGCCGTTGACCGTGTTGTAGGTGACGGCCGCGGCATCGGAGCCGTTGGCCTGGTGGAAAGCCAGCCCGCTGACGCCCGGGTTGTCCGCCTGGCACTTCTCGGCGGCTGCGATCATCTGGTCCCAGGTCTGCGGCGGCTTGTCGCCGATCAGGTCCTTGCGGTAGATCATCGTCCAGGTGTCGCCGAGCAGCGGCAGTCCGTACAGGCTGGCGTTCTCGTCGCGCTTGCCGGTCTCCGCCTGGGGGAACTGGCCGTACGCCGCCAGGAGGTACGGGTTGTAGGCCGTGACGTCGATGTTCTCCTTGACGAAGTCGGTGAGGTCGAGGATGTTGCCGTTCGTCACGGCCTCGCCGATGTGTTGCGAGTCCAGGATCGCGATGTCGAAGTCGGTCTTGCGCGCCGCGAACTGGGTGAACATCGCGTCGTGCCAGTTCGCGTTCGGCACGGTGTTGACCTTGATGGTCGCGTTCGGCCGCTCCTTCTTGTACTCGGCGTTCGCGAACGCTTCCAATGCCTTGGCGGGCGGCCAGTCGAACCAGATGAAGCTGAGGGTCAGCGGGTCCTTGGTGAGCTCCGGGATGGTCGCCGGCGCCTTGGGGGCGCTCGCCTTCTCGCCGTCGTCCTTGCCCTCGCCACAAGCCGTCATGGTCGTGGCCACCAGCAGCATGGCCGCCGTCGCCAGCTGCACCTTTCGGCCGGGAGCGGACATTCTTCCTATTTGCTTCGGATAGCGCATTTCTATGCCTGCTTTCTGGGTGGGGACTTCTAGAACCTCGCTATGTGCTTCGCCGAGCAGTTGCTGGGTTGTTCAGGCGTGTCGCCGGGCTGTCGCGGGGGCCGACCCGCGGACCGGCGTCACGAGTGCGCCGCGATGTACTGGGTCTTCGTGCTGCCGAGAAGTCCTTCGGCCCATCTACGGCCGGTGACGGCCCGAGCAGGACGTCGAACATGCTTAGGGGAGCTTCAGGTGATCGAAGTAGAGCGATGGCGGGCGGCTCCGCCATGGGTGCAGGATGGCGGGCATCCTCCACCTTTCCTATACGATCCGAGTGGGGGCGTCAGCATCCCGCAGCGTTGCGATCGATGTCAACAGCTTCCCGAAGGCGCAAGGAAGGACCTCACGTCACGATGGACGACGAAGCGATGATCGCGCGGGGCCGCAGGGCCGTGACGGGCGGAACGCCGCCGGGAAGATCTGGTGGCCGGCTTGCCGACGAGGTGTACGACACGCTGCTCGGACAGCTGATGTCGCTACGGATCGAGCCTGGCTCCCGCGTCACGATCGACGTCCTGGCGCGAGAGCTGGGGGTCTCGCAGACGCCGATTCGCGACGCTCTGAACCGCATGGAGGCCGAGGGCCTGGTCGTGCGTGTGCCCCATGCCGGCTACCGCATTCCTCCCCAGATCACCCGTGACCGATTCGAGGACATGCTCGAGGTCCGCCTGCTCCTCGAGCCGGCGGCGGCGCGCAGATCCGCGGAACGCGCCTCCTTGGAGCAGGTGGCCGGTCTGCGACACATGCTGGAGGAGATGGCGGAGTTGGAGGGGGGCAACGGGCCGATGGCCTATGGCGCCTTCGGGCTACGTGACGCCGCTTTTCACGATCTCGTCGCTCTGAGCGCCGAGAACCAGGTCATCCGTGAAACGCTCGCTCGCCTGCACAGCCACGTGCACCTCTTCCGGCTTCACCACGACACCCAGGTCACTCACCTGGCCATGGCCGAGCATGAGGACATTGTGGCCGCGATCGCCGCGCGTGACCCGGACGCCGCCGCCTACGCGATGCGTCGGCACATCCTGCGGTCCGGCGAGCGTTTCCGACGGTTTTTCGACGAGGCCAAGGACGCGGATGCAATGGCGGTGGAGGCTTGACGGGCGCGCTGGGCCCAGGAATGCTAACTCAATCCTGATCGGATCGGATTGGATCCACCTCACCCGCCCCCAGATGCGAGGAGAAGCAGGTGCCCAGAGCGCTGCTCCTGACCGGCGACGCCGCCGAGGAGCTCGACACCATGTATCCCTACTACCGCGTGCAGGAGGGCGGCTGGGACGTTGACGTCTCGTCCCGGACGATGCGCGACGTGCAACTGGTCATCCACGAGTTCGACCCCAACTCCGATGCCTACGTGGAGAAGAACGGTCGGAAGCTGCCGGTCGACGTCCCCTGGGCCGAGGTCGACGTCGAGCGCTATGACGCCCTCATCATCCCCGGGGGACGTGCCCCCGAGTGGATCCGGGTCGACGCCGATGTCAGGCGCATCACCGAGCACTTCTTCGCGCGCAACCTCCCCATCGCGCTGGTGTGCCACGGCGCGCAGGTACCAGCGGTGTACGGGCTACTGAAGGGTCGAAAGACGGCGTGCTTCCCGCCCATCACCGGTGACATGGAGAACGCGGGCGCGACGGTCATCGACGCTCCCGACGTCGTGGACGGCAACCTCGTCTCCTGCCGCGGGTGGCCCGACATGCCGCAATTCGGCAGGGCGATGATGGAGGTCTTCTCGAAGTCCGTCAACCCCGCATCGGCGTGAGCGCAGCTGGCCTGCTCCGGTGACGGCACCTCGGACGATCACAGTCGACGGTTCCCCCGTCCACGTCATGGAGAGCGGCACCGGGCCCGCGGTGCTGATGCTGCACGGCTCCGGACCCGGCACGACCGGGGCCGGCGCCTGGGCGACGACGGCACAGGCGCTGGGTACGTCCTGGCACCTGGTGGCTCCTGACCAGGCGGGATTCGGCCGTACACCTGTCCCGGCGGGCTCCAGGGGTGGCCTGCTCCGGCTGTGGACGGAGCAGGCCGCGGGCCTGATGGATGCTCTCGGTATCGAGTACTACGCCGTGGTGGGTCACTCCATGGGCGGTGCCGTGGCGCTGGCGTTGGCGGCCGCGCGCCCCCAGCAGGTCACCCGTGTCGTGGCGGTCTCGACGATGGGCGCCCCCGGGGCGCCGCTGTCCGCCGAGCTCGACGCGGTCTGGGCCGCCCCCGCCGGCCCGCTCGGGGCACGAGACATGCTGAGTCGCCTCGTCCTCGACCAAGCGCTCGTGACCGACTCGGCCGTCGATGCCCGCGCCGCCGCGATGCGAGCGGGGGCGGCCGCATTCGCGTCGCTGTTCCCCCCACCCAGGGCACGATGGGTCGACGAGCTCACCCTCTCGGCGCAAACGCTGGCAGCGGTGCGCGCGCCCGTGCTGCTCGTCCACGGCGCCGAGGACCGAGTCACCCCGCTCGCGACGGCAGCCCAGCCCCTGCTCGGACACCTGGCCGATGTCCGTCTGCACGTGCTCGGCCGATGCGGGCACGTGCCGGCGATCGAGCACCCGCACGAGTTCAGGCAACTGCTGTCGTGCTTCCTCCGCCGGGACCCAGGTCACTAATTCAGGTCACCCGCAGCGTTGACCGTTGAGGTTGAAGGCGGTTGGCACCGGATTGGTGCCGCTCCACGTGCCGTTGAAGCCAGTGCTGGTGGACGCGCCGGGGGCGAGTTTGCCGTTCCAGCTCATGCTGTCTGCGGTGACGCTCGTTCCGTTCTGTTGCCAGGTGGCCGACCAGCCCTGGCCGACCTTCTGACCGGTGGTGGGAAAGTCGAAGGCGAGTTTCCAGCCGTCGATCGCGGTGGTGCCGGTGTTCATGATCGTCACGGTCGCGGTGAAGCCGCCCGGCCAGCTGTTCGCCGTGTAGCCGACCGTGCAGCCGACGGTCGGGGCGGTGGGCGCGGTCCGCACGGTCAGGCCGGGCGAGGCCGCCGAGACGTTGCCCGCCGCGTCGCGGGCGGTTACCACGAAGATGTACGGGGTGTCCGGCGTCAGCCCGGTCACGGTGTACGTGGTGCCGGTGGCGTTGCCCACCTTCACGGTGCCGGTGGTGTCGACCCGGTGCACGTCGTAGCCGGTGACGGCGGTGTCGTCGGTGGACGGCGTCCAGGCCAGCGCGACGCTGTCGCCGGTGATCGTGCCGGCGGTCGGCTTGCCCGGGGCGGTCGGCGCCTGGGTGTCGCCGGGCGTGGTGCCGCGCGGCAGCACCAGGTGGGTGATCGAGTTGCCCGGGAAGGTGGCCGTGAGGCTGCCGGCGGTCACCGGCTGGTCGGCCTCCCGGACGACGCCGGCGAGGTCCGCCTCGCTGTAACGGTAGACCTGAGCGGTGCTGGCGGAGGCGCCGGTGAGGGCGACCGAGCTGGTCAGGTCGTTGCCGGTCTTGTTGATGACGACCAGGGTGAGCGCCTTGTCGGCGCTCCGCTCGGCGGCGTACACGGCCAGCCTGCCCTGGTCGGCGCTGGTCGCCTGGACGGAGGTTTCGCCGAACGCGCCGCCCTTGCCGTCGTAGTTGCGGTAGACGCGGAAGGCGTTGGCCACCGGCTGGTCGGCCTCCGGTGCGGTCCAGAGGGTGGCCAGGTCGAGCCCTTCGCGGCCGAAGATGCCGAGTACGTCAGCCTGGGCGAGCGCCCCGTTGAGCGACCCGTGGCCGCCCCAGTTGTACTCGGTCATCGCGATCTTCGTGCCCGGGTAGTGCTGGTCGACCAGCTCGCGCAGGCGCGGAATGAACCGTACCGGACTGTTGATCCAGCTCTCGTCCACGTAGGTCGGGTCCCAGAGCTGGCGGGTCGAGCGCAGTCGCAGCGCCTGGGTGTCGGCGTCGCCGGCTGCGTCGCCGAGCACGCCGGACTGCTGCGGGTAGAGGTGGACGTCGAAGTAGTCGAGGATGCGTGTGCCGTGCTGCTGCTCGTACTCGCGCATCCGGTCCAGGTACCACGGGCCGAGGTCCTGGCCGCCGTGCGCGGCCTTGTCCGGCGGGTTCGACCAGCAGCCGGTGCGCGAGCAGGTGTCCTGGTCGAGGCCCGAATAGAAGATTGAGTTCAGGCCCCAGCCGACGGGACCGAGCGTCTTCGCGCCGGGGTCGGCAGCCTTGATCGCGGCGGCGTACTCGTAGGTGCGATCGCGTAGCTCGTCGTAGCCCAGCCCGGTCGGGCGGACGTCGCGGTGGGTGGAGTGCCACAGGTCCGGCTCGTTGTCCAGGTTGTAGAACTGGACCCCGCCGTCGGCGGCGGCGCCAAACTGCCCCTTGAGGTGGTTGACGAAGTCGGTGGCGTACTCCGGACCGACGGCGGCGCTGGTGTCCTCCGGGTCGTTGCCGGTGACCGGTGACCCGTCCGGCTTCGTGCCGTTGCCGCAGTCCGGTGCCCAGGGGTCGGTGGACTGCTGCGGGCCGTACTTGGCGACGCTGAAGCCACACGCACGCGCGCGTTCCTTGGCGATCCAGCCGAGCATCGGCATCGTCATGACCGTGGCAGCGCCGGTGGCCTTGTTCTGCTGCACGAACCGGTCGGTCTCCGAGCCCTCCGGGAGATCGGCCGGACTCGGGTTGTCGTTGGGGATGTTCTCGAAGTACCAGTCCGCCGCGCGGTTGGTGGTGTCGGCACGGAAGTTGTAGCGGGTGGTGGCGTTGCCGCCGTAGCGGTGCACCGGCAGCCGCAGGTCGCGGGCGAGGGCCTGATCGGCGAAGTTCATGCCGTAGACGTACGGGCTGATCTGGTGCCGGGCGGCGGTGGTGTCCACGGCCAGCGCCGGGCCGGCCGCGGCCAGGGCGGGCTCCGGCAGGGCCAGACCGCCGAGGGCCGTGGCGAGCACGACCGGGAGTAGAGCTGTGGTGGGACGCACGAGTATTCCTTTCGAATAGAAGCCCGACGATGGGAGCGCTTCCACAGGTTTGCGCTATCCTCGCTCTGAGTCAATGCCGGAAGGCTCATCGTGGAGCGTGTCGACCTGGTGGGGAACCAGCTGTCTTGGAGGATGACGATGCGCAGATTTCTCGCGGTGTTCAGCGCCGCCCTGATCCTCGGCGCCGCAGTCGGCAGCACGCCGGCCGGCGCATCGGGGGCCTCCCCGCCCTCGTGCCCCCGTGGCCTGCTCTTCTGTGAGGATTTCGAGCGACTGCCTCTCGGAGGGCCCAGCACGTTGAACTGGGGCGTCGACACCCGCCACGGCACGCTCACCGTCGAACGTGCCCGTCGTGGCAACCAGGTGCTGCACGTCCACACGGTGGACAACGGCCGCGCCTTCCTGCGCGTCGACGACTTCGCCGCCCCGGGCAACCGTTTCTACGGCCGGATGCGTCTGCGCGTCGATGCCTTCCCCACGGCCCCGGACTGGGCGCACTTCACGCTGGTGGAGGCGACCGGCACCGGCAGCGCGGAGGTCGTCCGTCCGGTCGGTGGCCAGTACGCGCCCACGGTCCCCGGAACCTTCTGGGGGGTCGGCGCCGACGGCGGTCCGACCGGCGACTGGACCAACTGGCGGGAGTCCGCCCCGGTCGCTGAGGACACCTGGCAGTGCTTCGAGTGGAAGATCGACGCGGCGGACAACCGCGTCGCGGTGTGGATCGATGGCGTGGCGAACCCGGAGCTGACAGCCTCCACGAGCGATCACGGTGGCAACGATGTTCCCTTCGTCCTGCCGACCGTCGACACGGTGAAGATCGGCTGGCAGCTGTACCAGGGCGGCACGACGCCGGGCGAGTTTGACCTCTGGATCGACGACATCGCCCTTTCGAGTAAGCGGCTCGGCTGCTGATCTGAAGCCCCGGGTGGCTCGGAGGCTCTCGACACATGCGGTCGTGACGTCAGTCGCGATGGGTGTCCCTGCCGGGGTGCGGCTTTGCTGCCGCACCCCGGCGGCGGCGTCACCGGGCTGGTCGGGCTGAGAGGCGAAGCACCAGCTTCCCGGCCGTGTGGCCCCGTGAGCGCCGAAATGCTACAAGGGGACGTGCCCGACCTGACAAGCTTCCGTGATTCCACGTCCCTCAAGACTCCGCGGCTGCTGTTGCGCCGCTGGCGACGCGATGATCTGGACGGGTTCGCCGCGGTCAACGCGCAGCCCGAGGTGATGCGCTACATCCATGACGGCCGCACCCTGGACCGGGCCGCGACAGCGGAGCGTCTGGCCACCTATCAGCGGCACTGGGACGAGCACGGCTTCGGCCTGTACGCGGTGGAGATCGGGGAGACCGGCGAGCTGGCCGGTTTCACCGGACTGGCGGTGCCGACCTTTCTGCCCGAGATCATGCCGGCCGTGGAGATCGGCTGGCGACTCGGCCGCGCGTACTGGGGTCGGGGCCTGGCCACCGAGGCGGCCCAGGCCGTTGTCGCCCACGCCCGTGCCGAGCTCGGCCTGCGGCGGCTGGTCAGCATCCACGTCGTCGGCAACGAGGCGTCCGCGCGGGTGATGGTCAAGCTGGGCATGTCGCTGGAACGCGAGACCGTGCAGCCGGACACCGGCCGCCAGGTCCGGGTCTACGCGATGGACCTGTGAAACAGGTCTTCGCAACCAGGACCGAGGCCGCCGACACGTTGGGCCGGCCAGAAAATGGGACGCTCAGCGTTGCCTGGTGCCGGTCCGGTCAGGCTGGGCCGTTGACCAGCGGGTCGTGGACCCGACCGAGAAACAGCGGTACGCCGGTGAGCCGGTCGTGGATGACGTACAGGAATGGCCGGTTGACGAAGAACTGCGGTCCTTGCGGGATCGACGGCGGTCGGACGATGACGGCCGATGCGGCCGCGGCCTCGGTACCCTTCTCGTCCACCGCGATGAACGTCTCGTGCACCACGTCGTCGATGCACAGGGCCGGTTCGGTGCTCATGCCGGTGAAATCGGCCTGTGACGTGAATGCCGTGGGCATGCCGAGGCTGCCCAGCGCGGCACCCAGCTCGGCCGGCAGGCGGAACGTCCACCGGGGCAGGCGCAGTTCGACGTCGGTGATCCGGAACCCGGTCAGCAACGCGCCCAGCCAGGTCGCATCGAGGTTCGCCTCGACCGCGGCGAGATTGTCCCGGGTCGGCATGACGATGGCCATGGCTAGCCCGTCGCCCGCGTACGGCACGTCGACCGCGCGCCACCCGTCGCCCTCGAGGTAGCCCATCCGGTCGAACGGCCCGCGCATGACCGGGACGTCGACGACGGTCCCGTCGTCCCTGGTGAACGGTCCCACCGCCGTGGCCGTCGCGGTGAACTGGTACTTCCAGGCCGCCCTGAGGTAGATCGTGTTGGTGAGGATCAGGCTGGTGTCGGGGCTCACCGCGTCGGACTGCAACAGCTCCGGGATTTTCGCGTTGGTCCGATCGGACACCCAGGTGTTGATTTCCTGGCGGGCCGCCTCCGGGGCGCCGCGGAAGTCGACCGGATGCGGCGCGGCACCGTAGTAGCCGGCCAGGGTGTCCCGGAACCCGGGTCGCAGGACCAGGTCGAGTCGTGTCCACAGCGCGTTGGCCGTGGTCAGCCGAGGCTGCTTGGTCCCGTCACCGTTCTCGTACCGGCCGGCGAGCGTCTGCTCAACGGTGTTGAGCCCGCTGTCGAGCGTGCGGGGGCGGGGATGCGGCGCGTGGAGCACCGTGTCCATCTCGTCCGCCGTGGTCGAGCCGGCGCCCGCCCGGGTCATCGCGAGCGCGAGCCCGACCGAGTACGGCGCGCACACCACGTTGCCGCCTGCCCGGGTCGACGCCAGCGTGCGGTAGAGGTCGGCCGTGAAGCCGCGAACGGCGGTGGCGGCGGCCTGCATCGTGGTCGGGCAGGGTGGTATGCGGTCCGCATCCGTCGAGGTGGACGACGGGCCGAGCCAACGGGCATCACCTGGGGCGGCGGTGAGAGCGGCGGCCGCAAGCGGTACCGCCCGCAGAACAGATCGACGCGAGACCATGTGTCGACGGTAGAGCAGTCCCACGGGAATCCGCCAGGTACAGACGCAAATTCATCGAAGCTCAGCAATGTTCGTCACTCGCGCGTCGAAGAAGTTGCGATTTGCGGGGTCTCCGACTGGTCGAAGCCGCGACGACCGACGCGGGGGAATGGCTGGTCGTCGAGGACGAGGCCCCGCAGGGGTTCGCCACGAGAACGCTGACGCGCGCTGATGCGGACCAGCCTCCATGGCGATCATCGACGTCTCCCGCTACGATCCGATTTCGAAAGATTACTGAGCGTTGATGTGTGCTGTCCGCAAGCCCTGGACGCTGGCAATCCGGCGCCGCTACGAACGTGGTGCCGGCCTGAGGATCACGCCGTCTCGACGAAGGGAATCCGGATGACGGAGAGCGCGCAGACCACCGAGAGCCGAACCGTTCCGCCCGCGCGGCCGTACCCGTTCAGTGTCCCCGACCGCCTCGTCGTCGATCCGACCTATGGCGAGCTGCGCGAGAACGAGCCGATGACCCGGGTGAGGCTTCCCTACGGCGAGGAGGCGTGGCTCGCCACCCGGTACGAGGACGTCCGGACGGTCCTCGGCGACGTGCGGTTCGGCCGCGCCCCGGCCGTCCAGCGCGACGAGCCCAGGCTCACCCCGCGCCAGCAGTACAGCGGCATGCTGACCATGGACCCGCCCGATCACACTCGGCTGCGCCGGCTGGTGGCGAAGGCGTTCACGGCACGTCGGGTAGAGGCGCTGCGACCCCGAGCCCAGGAGATCGCCGACGCACTGGTCGACAACATGGTTCGGCACGGCGCTCCGGCCGACCTGGTGGAGCAGTTCGCCACGCCGCTGCCGATCCAGGTGATCTGCGAGCTGCTCGGGGTCCCGTACGCCGACCGCGACCGCTTCCACATCTGGTCCGAGGCGATCGTCTCGACCACCTCCCTGCCCATGGAAACGATCCAGGAGTACCTGAACAATCTCCTGGGCTACATCGGTGATCTGGTCGCCGAGCGCCGCCGCGAGCCGGGGATCGACGACCTGCTGGGCGCGTTGGTGCGGGCCCGCGACGAGAATCAGGATCGGCTCAGCGAGACCGAGCTGGTGGAGCTGGCCGGAGGGCTGCTCGCGGCCGGCCACGAGACCACGGTGACCCAGATCCCCAACTTCGTCTACGTCCTGCTGCACAACCCGGACCAGCTCGCTCGGTTGCGGGCCGACCCGTCGCTGGTGCCGGCTGCGGTCGAGGAACTGTTGCGGTACGTGCCGCTCGGCGTCGGCTCCTCCTTCGCCCGGTACGCCAAGGAGGACGTCGAGGTCGGCGGGGTGCTGGTCCGGGCAGGTGAGCCGGTTCTCGGCTCACTGTCGTCGGCGAATCGGGACGGTACCGTCTTCGCCGACCCGGACCGGCTGGATTTCCACCGCGAGCAGAACCCGCACCTGGGCTTCGGGCACGGCGTACACCACTGCGTCGGCGCGCAGCTGGCCCGCATGGAGTTGCAGGTCGCCGTCGCCACCCTCGTGACTCGCCTGCCCGGATTGCGGCTCGCCGTACCGGAAGCCGAGCTGGAGTGGAAGCGGGGGATGTTGGTGCGGGGCCTGCTCGGCATGCCGGTGGCCTGGTGAGTACCGCGTGGCGGATCGGGGTGGACTCGCGCCGCTGCATCGGCACGAGCATCTGCGCCGGTACCGCGCCCGAGCACTTCCACCTGGTCGGCGGCTTGTCCGCGCCGCTGGCCGACGTCGTCGCCCCGGCCGAGGTCATCCTCGACGCCGCCGACTCGTGCCCGGTGGAGGCGATCACGGTCCACGACGCCACCGACGACCGGCTGATCGCGCCGCAGGAGTGACCCGAAATCCGGCCAGGTCACGTCACGCCGCCCCGGCCCGGATCCGCGAAGATCGGACCCACGTCGAACCGTCGATCGACCGGGACCAGGTCGTTCGTCGCGAGTGCGAGCCCTGGCCCCGGCCGATCGGTCGATCAGCAGTTCTCGGTGGTGTACTGAACCCACGGGTTGAGGTACGCCCCGCTGATGAAGCCGGACCTACCGTTGCTGAAGCGCACGTGCCACCAGACGGCGATGCCGTTGACCGTGTCGCCGCGCGTGGCGCAGTCCAAGTACGCCGTCACGCCGCGATTCACCTGGCCATAGGCGGTGCAGGACGTGTGCGGCCCGGTACGGTAGCGGACACCGTCCGCCGTCACCACGGCTGCACGGCTGCTCCGGTCCGACCAGCCCTGCCCGCAAGCCGCCGACGCCGGTGTCGCGGGCACAACGTAGGTCACCGCCGCCGCGAGCAGCGCGATACCTGTCAGCCGAGCACTCATTCGTCGCGTGGTCATCGGTCTCCCTCCACAAAGGTGACTGTCAGCCCACCCTATATCGATGGATGTGCGCTTCCTGTAGACCTGGGGCCGCTACGGGCAGCGCCCGCCCACCGTCATCGACGGCGAAATCCTGTGCGCCGGCCGCGACCTGCTGCCCACCTTCAGTGGCTTGCCGGTAGCGGAAGCCCTTGGGGCCAGTGGGTCACCTTCAGGCCCTCGGTCGGCGGAGTCCGCCGGGGTCTCTGCGCCGGACGACGCAGTCCGGGCTATTGACCGGACTGCGTCGTAACGCCATCGGGCCTGCCGCTGGTCAGCGTCTGCGCAGTCGGTGGCCGCCGGCCGCCCAGAGTAGGGCGACAAGGGCGATGGTGAGCAGCGCGCCCAGTACGAGGATGACCCTGACCCAGGTATCGGTGATCGCGGCGAAGACGAAGAGCCTGCCGACGAGTTGGACGCCGAGCAGCACGGTCAACAACACCTGGTGCCAACGTCGGCCAGCGCGTAGCCGGAGCGCCAACCACGCGTACGCGATCCCGAAGCTGAGGTGGAACGCGTGCGGAATCCCGAGCTCGTAGGGCGGGGTCACCAGCGCGTACGTGTGTTCGACCACCAGCACCCAGATCAGCGCGATGGCCGTCCGTAACCGGGTCGATCGCCCCTCGCGCCCGGGTGGACACCGCGTGCCTGGACCGGCTGTCCGGTCGATCGCAGTAGCCCCACTCGTCGAATCTGGTACCACGACTCCTCCAATAGGCTCGACCGAGAAATTCTCGATCGAGCCTATCTGGCGACAGCCCTATGATCCAGGCATGAGTGCTGCACGATCCCTGGCCGACGCCTCTCGGCTCACCTTCCTTCCGGCCGACGTCATCACGGCCATGCAGATCAGCACCATTCACCGGCGCAGTCAGAAGATTTTCAATGAGGCGCTGCGGCCGCTGGGATTCGAGGAACGCCACTTCGCGGTCCTGGCCGTCCTCGACGGCCGTGGCCCGCTCACCCAACGCCAGCTTGCCGACCTGCTTGATCTCGACAAGTCAGCACTGGGCCGGATCGTCGACGATCTTGAGCGGCAGCGGTTGGCCGAACGCCGGGCGGTGCCGACCGACCGTCGTGCCCACACCATCCATCTCACCGAACGTGGCCGCCAGCGCATCGAAGAGGCGCAGCGGATCGCCAGTGACGTGGGCCGACAACTCTTTGCGCACCTTGCCCCGAGCACCCGGCGGGCGTTGGACCAAGCCCTGCGACAACTGCTGGACGTACCCGAGGTCGGCCCCTCCAGCCAAGCCGGTGACCGCCAGCCGTAAGCGACCCGCCGCCGGGGGGCACCTACGCTCTCCCCAAGTCGCTGCCGCGAGCGGACGACCTGGCAGCGCTTGCAGCTCGACTACTGACGCCGTAGCCGCGGCCAATGTCGCCAGCGGGGCGACAACCAGCTGCTCAGATGGCCTGCTTCTCGGCGGGGATGGCGGGGCGAAGGTCTGTGTCGTGCCATTGATCACGATGGTCGCCGAGCCCAGCGGCCGCGGCTGCTTGATGACGTTGCGGACCTCGCCGCCGACGCTGGTGGCTCTCTGCAAGGATGGTGGCCGTGGCGAGCTTCCACGCGCGGTACGTGTCCGGTGATCCCGACGACGTATGGCGCGACCTGCGCGGTCTTGGCCTACGGGTCTTCGACGCCCCGTACCGCGAGGACGCCGAGGCGGTGGCGCGCGAGTTCGCCGACCGTGCCCGCAGGAACGTCGAGACACTCGTTGAGCGGCTGCAGGCGCGGGGCTTCCGTGCGGAGGAGAACGACGACGAGGGGACGCCGTGTCGCGCCCACGTTCCCCCGTCGCCGGGCGCGCCCGCGCTGGCCGACTGGCTGGAGGTGACGTTCGCGCCGTTCCCGATGACGATCAGCGCGTGGATCCGGCAGGTGGGCGATGTGTGGCTCGTCGGGGAATTGCCGGGTTGGCCGGCCAGCGTGCTCGCGGACCCTTTGGTGGTGCAGCTCGAGTGGGCCGAGCGAGGCGGCTCGCGCTCCTACTACGAGGCCGAACACGCCGCGTACCTCAGGGACACCGCTCGCCGGGACGTCGGCATCCCGTTCCAGCTCGACTACGCGCCCGACGAACTCCACAAGGCGAACATCAGCGGCGACGCGCCCTACGGCATCGACCTGCCCGGCCCCGGAATCGACGGGAAGGTGGGGCCCGCGATCTGGTTCGTCGACGATCTCAACACTGCGTTCGCGGCCGGCGGCTTTCCCGGTGCGCTGTGGGGCGAGGGCTACCAGGAGCCGCCCGCCGGATTGCGTGAGTCGCTCGCCGCGGGGCTGCTGCGGCTCTGAGGCCGCCAGACGGCTGGCGGGTCAGACCCAGTTGACTCATTCGGTTAGTGCGGGAAAACAGCCTTACCTGCAGGCATCACCGTAGGTGAACGGGGCGCGGGCCGCACGAGCGCGGCACCGTGAGCCAACTCAGGTCAGTCGGGCGCCGGGTTCCTCGCCTGCACCGGTGCCGGCGACCGGGCGTTGCTGGACCGGCGTCTCTACCTGCCCGAACAGACCTGGTGCGCCAACGCGTCGCGGCCACTACTCGGCCGACCGCACCCACCGAGCCCGTACTAGCTCACGTGCCTGCGTCTGGATACCGCTGCCGGGGGCGCCAACCGCGCCACGGGCGGGAGCGGCGAGACATCCGGGGAGGCTTGGAATGCGGAGATGGCGAGCGCGGCGAAGCGCCGGGAGGCGGTGACCTGGGTAGTCGGCGAGGTCGTCCGGATACCGCTGTTGGCCATCAGCACGAGGATGACGTCGTCCAGGACGAAGTCGGGGCGCAGGCGGCCCGCTTCCTTGGCGCGGTGGGCCAGTTCGTCGATCGCTCTCAGCGCGTACTCACGGCGCGCGTCGAAATCAACTGCATTGGGAAAGGTTGAAATGAGCGCTGCGGTGAAGCCACGGTCGCGTGCGTGCAATTCACACATTTTCTCGATCACGAAACAGAAACCGTGCCATGGATCCAGATCGGCAAGGCCCTCGTCGACAACGCCGCGACACGCGTACATCTGTTCTTCGAAAGCCTCGGTGACCAGTATCTCCTTGGTCGGAAATCGGCGGTACAGGGTGGCGGGTGCAACCCCGGCGCGCCGGGCAACCTCCCGCATCGGCACGTCCAGACCGTCAACGGCGAAGACCGCGCGGGCGGCCTCGAGGATGCGCTCGCGGTTGTCCAGGGCGTCGGAGCGAAGAGCGTGAGGCAAACGATCGGTCACGGCTCTCACTTTAGCGAGGCGGACAGCGGCCTGCGTTAGCGTCCGTCTGTATGAGGGCTTTGCAATTTTCGAAGTACGGTCCCGCGAGTGTCCTTGAGGTCTCGGAGGCCCCGGAACCGCACGCCGGACCCGGCCAGATACGGGTGGCGGTTCGGGCTTCGGGTGTCAATCCGGCCGACACGTACGTTCGCGCCGGCCGATTCCAGGACTGGATTCCGCTCCGCCTGCCGCACGTGCCCGGTGTCGACGCTGCCGGCGTGGTGGATGAGGTCGGCGACGGGGTGACCACGGCTCGGGTAGGCGATGAGGTTTTCGGGATCACGGACTACGCCCAGATGGGCGGAGCGAACGCCGAATACGCCGTCCTGGCCGCGTGGGCACCGAAGCCGGCCGCCCTGACCTGGGAGCAGGCCGGCGGCGCGGCGGGCAACATCGAGACGGCCACCCGAGTGCTCGACCGGCTGGGCGTCAAGGACGGCACCACGCTGTTGATCGAGGGCGCGGCCGGCGGGGTCGGTACGACCGCGATCCAGCTCGCGGTCGCTCGCGGCGCGGCCGTCATCGGCACGGCCAGCGACCGCAACCATGAGTTCGTCGTCTCGCTCGGGGCGATCCCGACCACCTACGGCCCCCGGCTGGCCGAGCGGGTCCGCACCCTGGTGCCCGGCGGGGTGGATGTCGTACTCGACTGTGCCGGCTCTGGTTCTCTACCCGACCTGGTCGGCCTGGTCGCGAGCCCGGACAGGGTGGTGAGCATCGCCGACATCAACGCCTCGGCCTACGGCGTGCACCTGTCGCGCGGCTCTGGCCCCGGCGCGGACACACCGGCTCTCGAAGGAATCGCCGCCGTCGGCGAACTCGCCGAGCGGAGTCGTTTCACAGTGCCGGTCGCTGCCGTGTTCTCGCTGGAAGAGGCGGCCGCCGCCCACGAGTTGAGTGAGTCCCGCCATGCGCGAGGCAAAATCGTGCTGAAGCCGTAGGGTGCCTCACCCAGCCTCTGTCCACCGGACCAGAGCACGCGCGGCCCGGGGTGGCCGCCGAACTCCGCCGGGGCCAGGTCGGCGTGCGAGCCCGGCCGCCGACGACGGCGCCGGGCCGCGCGTCGTCCGCTCACTGACGGCTCTCCTTGATCTTCGGCAATGGCGTACCGTCGTCGCACCGCGCCTTGATCTCGCTCTTGTTGCCTGCGGACAGCAGCACCACCCGGATCTCCTTGGCGGGCCCCGAGGAATATTCGGTGAGTCTGTACCCGGAGGCAGGGGCGACGTTGACAACGCGAGCCTGGTCGCCGGTGCAGCGCACAGTCACCACGCCACCGAGTGCTCGAACGGGTGTACCTGGCTCCGGCGAGGTCGGCGCCGGCGCGGCACTCGACGGCCCTGTCAGCTGCTCGGCACTGGGTGACGTTGCAGGGCCAGGGCCGGCCGAGGAACCGGTTCTGGCGGTCGGTTCAGCCGGCCCCGCCGGAGCGGCCAGCGTGCGGCTTGGCCGTGAGAATGGTGCGGGCTCCCCAGTAGTCTGCCGGGGCGCAGGTGGCTCGGTGGCAGACGCATCGAAGGCGGCGTCGGGCGGGGCGGTGCCGTCACGTGTGATGCCCCCGCCCGACCTGCCATCGGTAGGTGTGAACTGGGAGAGCAAGAGCGAAATAGTCCCTGCCGTCGCCATGAGAACGGAGATCAACACGGCGAGTGGGATGCGCCGACGCCGACCGGCAGAGGAACCGGCGGTAGTCGGCACCGACTCGGGTACCCGCAGCGCCGCCTGTTCCACCCGCCGCTCGGCATCATCGGCCAAACCGTGCAGGGCCGTCGCCACCTCCGCGGCGACCGGCCGATCCGCGGGATCCCTGGCGAGGCAACCTTCGAGGAGACGGTGAACCTCGGGTGACACTCCCTCGATATCAGGCAGCGGTGCCGGATCGACGTATACGTGGGCAGTCAACATCTGCGTCGGAGTCTCCGCCGACCACGGCAGCTCATTGGTCAGCGTTCGGTACAGCAACAGTCCGAGCGCGTAGACGTCGGAGGCAGGCAGGACAGTGCCGCCGGCGAGCCGCTCGGGCGCGAGGTAGGCCGCCGTGCCCAACAGCCGTCCGTCCGCCTCCAGCTCCGGCCGACCGACAGTGGTGGCAATACCGAAATCGAGCACCTTCACACCGGCGGGTGTCAGCATCACGTTGGACGGCTTGATGTCCCGGTGCACCACGTTGCGTTCATGCGCGGCGGCGAGCGCCTCGGCGACCTGCGCGCACGTCCGAATGGCAGCGGCCGGCGGCAGCGGACCGGCGGCAAGTCGCTGATACAGGGTCTGGCCGGGCAGGAGTTCCATCACCACGTACGACACCCGACGGCCGGCAGCATCGGTGTGTTCGCCATAGTCGTACACACTCGTCACGTGCGGGTGCCAAAGGCCGGCTGCGGCCCTGGCCTCTGCCCGGATGCGTTGTCGTGCGCCTCGGGCGGCAGCGTGCGCGCCGGCCAGGACCTTGACGGCCACCGTGCGTTCGAGGACCCGGTCCCACGCCTGCCAGACGGCTGACATGCCACCAGCACCGAGACGGCTCTCGACCCGATACCTGTCGTCCAACAGATCACCGACCATCACTGGGACAGCTTGCCAGAGCGGACTCGCAGCGGCATGACGACCCAATTCGACGCTGGTCGGAAGCCTCCACGGTCAGCCACGAGCGCGCCCGAACCGTCCTGGATCTCCAATTCCGGCGTCCTCGTCGATCCCGCCGGTCGACGTTGACATGGTGTCGGGTCTCGTGGTTCGGCGCGCACCGCTGGAGCGGTGTCGTTTCTGCGGAGCGGACCGATGAGGACGGCGGGAAGGGTCGGCCGCGCTCGGCCGGCACGTCCGTGCGCCGTGGGGGAGAATCGAACCATGTTTGTCATCAGGGAGCGGTTCTTCTCGATCGGCGACGACTTCGACGTGCTCGACGAGCACGGCACCAAGGTCTTCCACGTCGACGGCAAGGTGCTCAGCGTTCGCAACAAGGTCGTCATCGAGGACGCTGCCGGCCGTGAGGTCGCCACGCTGCACCGGCACCTGGTGGCGCTGCGTCCCACGTACGAGATCCGGATCGGCGGCGAGAAGGCCGCGGAGGTCCGCAAGAAGCTGCTCACGCCGTTCCGCGACAAGTTCACCATCGATGTGCCGGGGCCCGACGACCTGGAGATGAAGGGTGACCTGCTCGACCACGAGTACGTCATCGAACGCGACGGCACCGAGGTGGCCGCGGTCTCCAAGCGGTGGCTGACGATCCGCGACACCTACGCCGTGCAGGTCACTGCCGGCGTCGACCCGCTGCTCATCATCGGCAGCGTCCTCGCGCTCGACCTGGCCTTGAACCGCGACAAGAAGAAGAGCGACGAGGACTGACGCGCTGGCGGCAGCCGCATTGCCCGGGGTCGGCTCGTGGCCGGACGGTCTGACGCGTTCACCGGCGGCGGTCGCTTCTGACCAGGCTGGGCAGCAGCAGCCGGCTGCGCTACTGGCGGTGTGGCCGGATGTTGTGGTTGAGGTGGAAGACGTTGTGCGGGTCCCAGATCGTCTTGAGTGCGGTGAGCCTGGCGAGCTTGGCGGCGGGGTACGCGCGGCGTACCCCGCGTTGCCCCTCATCGGCGGCGAGCGAGTTGACGTAGACGCCGTCGGCGTACGGGTCGAGCGCGGCCCCGGCACTGCGAGCCGCTGCCATCTGGTTGTCGTCCTCGGACGGGTCGGTCCAGCGGGAGCCGGCACCGAACTCGAACATGGTGTCGCGGTGGCTGAACGCCGCGTCGGCATCCGCGACGTCGGCGATGGCACCGCCGTGCGCCTGCAGGCCGACGCTGGGCAGTTGGGTGTCGGCGCGCAGGTCCGACGCGCCGCGCAGCAGGAACGCCTCGATCGCTGCGGTGGGGAAGTGCCGCAGGTAGTGCGCACTGGAGTACCGGCGGTAGGTGTGGCCGCCGACGGTGTCGTCGCGTTGCTGCAGTTCCAGGTATGACGGGGTGGTGACCCGCTCGGCGACCGGGCGCCCGAGCGCGCGCATCGCCGGCAGCAACCGGTGACCCTGTGCCGGGTCGCCGACCCAAACGAAGCCGACGGTGGCGATCGGGCCCCTGGCCGTGCTTTGGACATCGGCGGTGAAGGTCGCCTGCCGCGGTGCGACCGCGTTCAGGTCCCGCCAGCCTTCGAGCACCGGTACGGCGTCCTCGGCGCGGACGTCGAGCTCGGCGACCAGGGTCCGCGTTCCGGTGTGGTGCAGTTGGAAATCGAAGTCGGTGACGATGCCGAAGTTGCCGCCCCCGCCGCGCAGGCCCCAGTAGAGGTCGGGGTTCTCGGTTCGGCTCGCGGTCACCACCTCCCCGTCCGCGGTGACCATCGTGTAGGAGACGACGTTGTCGCAGGCCAACCCGTGTTGGCGGGCGAGCCATCCCATGCCGCCCCCCAGGGTCAGGCCGCCGACCCCGGTGTGCGAGACGTTACCCGCGGTCGTGGCGAGGCCGTACGGCTGCGAGGCCCGGTCGAGTGCCCCGAGCAGCGCGCCACCCTGGACCCGGGCGCGTCGGCGGATCGGGTCGACCCAAACGCCGTTCAACGGGGTCAGGTCGATCATCAGGCCGTCCGCGGGGACGGCGAGGCCGGCCACGTTGTGCCCGCCGCAGCGCACCCCGATCTCCAGGTCGCGTTCGCGGGCCAGGCGTACCGCGGCCACCACGTCGGTGACGCTCGCGGCCTGCACGATCATCCGCGGGCTCCGGTCGACCATGGCGTTCCAGACGGTGCGGGCCGCGTCGTAACCCGGATTGCCCGGGGTGAGCAGGCGGCCGTCGAAGCGGGGACTGGTCGTTGTCGTCATACGTCTGAGCCTGACGTAAATCGGTACACCCGGTAAGGTCCGATTTCATGGGCCGAATCAGGACCAATTCGAGCACTGCGGAGGACCTGCTCATCCATGTCGACCGGACCGCGGCCGAACCGCTGCACCGGCAGATTGCCGCCTCGATCCGGGGCGGCATCCGGGCCGGCCGGTTGCGTCTCGGGACGTCCCTGCCGCCCACCCGCACCATCGCAGCCGATCTGGGAGTCTCACGCGGCGTCGTGGTCGAGGCATACCAGCAACTCGTCGCCGAGGGCTACCTCACCAGTCGGGCGGGCGGCTACACCCAGGTCGCGGTCGAGCCGGCTCCGCCGTCGGCGGGTCCGCGCCGCGAGGATCGGCCGACGACCCGGATCGACTTCGGGTACGGCCGCACCGACGTGTCGTCCTTCCCACGGGCCGCCTGGCTGCGTTCGGTGCGAACGGTCCTCACCACCACGCCGAACGAACGCTTCGCCTACCTCGACGGGCGTGGCGTACCCGAGCTGCACGCAGCCCTGATCGACTACCTCAGCCGGGTCCGCGGCACATCGGCCCGCCCGGAGAACGTCGTGATCTGCAGTGGCTACGGCCAAGGCGTCGCGCTGATACTCCAGGTGCTCGCGGCGCGCGGCGCCCGCCGGCTGGCCGTCGAGGACCCATCCGCGGACGACGACGCCCGCCTCGTCGCGGCCGCCCTCGGCCTGGACGTGGTCGGCGTCCCGGTCGGGCCGAACGGCATTCTCGTCGAGAAGCTCGAACAGACCGACGCGGACGCCGTCGTGCTGACACCCTCGCACCAGTGGCCCACCGGCGGCGTCCTGTCGGCCACCGCGCGGGCCCGGGTCATCGGCTGGGCGCAGCGTCGCGGTGCCGTGGTGATCGAGGACGACTACGACGCGGAGTACCGCTACGACCGCTCGCCCGTCGGCGCCATGCAGGGGCTGGCACCCGACACCGTCGTCTACTGCGGCACAGCGAGCAAGACCCTGGCGCCAGGGCTGCGCCTCGGGTGGCTGCTTGCGCCGTCACATCTGGTCGACGACATCACGGCGGCCAAGGTACGGGCCGACCGCGGCTCTCCCGTCATCGACCAACTCACCTTCGCCGACTTCCTCACCCGCGGTGAATTCGACCGGCACCTACGGCGCATGCGCCCGGTCTACCGCCGCCGCCGCGACGCACTCCTGGCCGCGCTGCGCGCACGGCTGCCCGAACTGGAACCGGTCGGTGTCGCGGCGGGCCAACACGTCGTGACCTGGCTCCCGCACGACCTCGACGAGGCCCCGGTCGTGGCTGCCGCCGCCCGGCGCGGACTGGTCGTGCAGGGCGTCTCCCGGTACCGACTGAGCCCCGCCGGACCCGGCGGGCTGATCTTCGGCTACGCCACCCTCACCGAACGCTCCATCACCGACGGAGTGGAAGCCCTTGCCGACGCGGTCGCAGAGGTCCGGACGCAGGTCTGCCGTCTGCGAATACTTCGACGACGATTATCCGAGCAAGAGAGTCGACACCTGCACCTACAACACCAGCACCGGCGGCAAGCAGACCGCGGAGCTGCGAACGGCACGCTTCATCTACCGGGTGTTCGAGGCCAAGACCGGTAAGCAAGTCAGCCGCTTTTCGTTGCCGGGCAGAGTGAACTCCTGTCGAGCAGTCGTCTACGGGGCGGCGAGTGGGACGTACTACCAACTGGTGCTCGACGACGAGCTCACGGCCAGGCTCCGTCCCCTCGTCATGGCACGCCGACCCGGTTAGTGCTGAAACGGCAGCGGCAAGGTCAGAGCGCGGTCAACGACGCAGTCAGCGACGTGGGTCACGTTGACACGCTGCGCGGCCATCGCGTAGCGCTCGGCCGCGCTTACGTTACTCGTACCGATACTTCAGCGAGTCTGCTTCGGCCTTCTCGATGTCCGCGATCGTCAGCTCCGGCATTCGCAGCTGGGCCAGCGTCACCTCGGCCGAGGTCGGCTGGGCGTCCGCCGGCAGCCACTGCTCAGGCTTCCACGCCCCGCTGCGCAGCAACGCCTTGGGGCAGTGCGGGTAGACCTCCTCGATCCCCAGCACCAGCGCACTGGCCGGCGGCTTGCCCACGGCGGTCAGCTGCGACAGCAACTCGGGGCGAGTGGAGACGCAGGCCCGGCCGTTCACCCTGAGTGTCGTGGTGCGCCCCGGGATGATGAACAGCAGCCCAGCCCGCCCGGTGGCGACGACGTTCTGGAGGGTGTCCAGGCGCTTGTTGCCGGTGGCGTCCGGTATTGCCACGGTCCGTGCGTCCAGGACGGCGACGAAGCCGGCGGGGCCGCCGCGCGGGGAGACGTCGCAGTTGCCCTCGGCGTCCACGGTGGCGACCAGGACCAGCGACGAGCAGCCGATCAACCGCTGGGTCTGCTCGGTGAGCTCGGTCATCTGCTTCCGTACGGCCGCGTCACTGGGGAGTTCGTAGGCCCGGCGCAGCGCCTCCTGGTCGGGCACGGCGTCGAGGCGCAGCGAGTCGAAGGCACTGGCGGCAAGGGCTGGCGTCATGCCATCGACCCTAATCGACGAATCCGACCGGTCCTGTCGCCGTGCGACACGTGCAAGATCACTGAGAACTTTTTGCCCGGGCTTCATGCCGGTCTGAGAACCTTCGGCTGCGCCTACAGTGCTGCCTCTCGATGCCAGTTCTCGGCGAGGAGGGCGTAGGTGTAGCCGTCCACCCAGCCCAGCTCGGCGTGCCAGGAATCGCCGACGCCGTGCTGCTCACGACGCATGCCGACCTTCTCGAGGATTCGCACCGAGGCGAGGTTGTCCGCGAAGCAGCCGGCGGTGATTCTCCGAATGCCCAGCCGGTCGAATGCGTGCGCCACCACTGCGGTGACCGCCTCGGTCGCGTAGCCATGTCCACCGTAGGCCGGATCGAAGATGTAGCCGAGCTCGGCCTCGGTCCGCGGTGGCATGCCCGGTTGACCCATGCCGTCGGCGACGTCGAGCGAGACGGTTCCGATCACCACGCCGTCCAGCGTGGCCGCCATGCTGTGGTCATCGGGGTCTGCGGCCGCGCGTCGCCATGCCGTGCGGAGGGATGCAGGATCGACCTGCGTGCGGAGCAGCCAACGCGTGACCTGCGGCAGATTGCGGTACTCCAGGATCCGATCGACGTCCTCGTCCCGCACCGGACGAAGCTCAAGGCGTTCAGTGCGTACGGTGGTGTTCTCCATGAGCTGGGACGCTAGCCGACGCACCCCGGCGAGACGCCCGAATATCGGGCCGCCGGCCCGACATGGCGCACTATCTGGTGGCCTCCGCCCTCGGCAGCACGGGACGCACGCACATCCCGCGATGAGGACGTACTGTCGGGGCTGCCCGTCCTTCGCTTGGCGTGAGCGCTAGATCTCCAGCCGCAGTCCGGCCCATCGGTCGAGCCATCCCTTGACCTCCACGCGGCGCTGTACCTTCGCGCGGCCCGCTGTGTTGTTCATGGCTGGAGACGGGCGGACAACCATTCCCACCAGGTCAGTCAGACCGTGGCAGGACACCAGGTGAACTGAGTCGCCTCGCAGGGTCACCGCGACGCACGTCGCCGTTTCGGGCCAGCGTGATATCGCGTCCAGGGCGGACGTGTAGGGCTCGTCACCATTGCGCAGATGCATCCGTGCTTGGTTCCGAATCTCCCACGGCACCCCAGGCAGGGCCACCATGGCCCGGGCTTCGGCGCGTGCGTCCTCGCGTGGGTCCAGCTTTTCCGGGTCGAAGTAGGCGACGTCCACGTCGCGCTCCGGCGACAACGGGAGGCCGCTGATCGCGTCCCAGACGCGGTTGCGGACGAACCCGGCACCGATCCACCAGTCCGGTAATCCAAGGCCGGCCGTAGTCCGAAGGATTCTCATCGCTCCCGGGTCTGACTCGATCATGCCCACAACGTCCCGCGCGCTCATGACCATCTCAGGGACCCCAGACCAGTAGACGTGCACACCGCCTGTGAGGCGAGGGCTGGGAGCAGGGCGAAGGCGCGACCCGTCCGTTCTTCATCGCGTACCCGCTCAGATCGGTCAACGGCGCACCCGGTAGCGCAGGTGAAGCACCCGGTTGCCCTGAATCACCACGTCAGGATCCTCCAACAGGTGCTGCGCGTGGACCGACCCGAAGTAGCGCTTGCCGGACCCGAACACGACGGGTACGACGTCCATGCGCACCTCGTCGACCAGGCCCGCGGCAAGCACCTGGCCACCGACGTCTCCAGCGGCGACCTCGACTATGCGGTCACCCGCGAGCTCCTGCGCCTTGGCCACGGCTGCCTTGACGCCGTCGACGAAGTGAAACGGCGCCTCGGGATGCCAGCCCTCGGGCCTGCCCCGGTGGGTCACGACGACGACGTGGTCGATCCCGCTCGGAGGCTTCCCGTCCCAGCCGTCGGTCATGTCGAAGACATGGCGGCCGGCGATTGTCGCCCCGATCCGGTCCCAGTACGGCCGGGTGTAGTCGTAGGAGGTCTGTGACACCTTCAACACGCCGCTCTCGTCCAACGGCACGTCACCACTGGTCAACCAGTCGAACAGCGGTCCGGGCTGGTCGTTGTCGTCCGCGATGAAACCGTCTACCGACACCGAGCTGTACATGACTACTTTGCTCATGGGCGCTCCTCTGCTTGGGGGATGCCCTCAGGTTAGAGTTTCGTGGGCTGTCGCTCTTGTAAGGAATCAATCGGTCGGCAGTGGCCAGCCGTCCATCGCGTGGCCGGGATGTTCGCGCAGGAACCGCTGCCTGACTTCGACATATCGTGTCGGTGTGAGCCCGGTGAAGGCCCGGAACTCGTGGCCGAAGTGGGCCTGATCGAAGTAGCCCGCGCTACCGGCGAGGTCGGCCCAGTCGATCGGTTCGGCGGGGTTGATCGAGAACACGGTGGCGGTGAAGCGGTAGGTGCGGGCCAACCGCTTCGGCGTGACACCGATGAGCTTCTTGAACCGCTGGGCCAGGTGAGTACTGCTGACACCGGCTGAAACCCTCAGGTCGTCGATAGCCACCGCACCGCTGGTCGCCGCGATGATGCGGCTCGTACGGCGGACCAGTCCCAGGCCGGCCGGGTCGCCTAGCCGCCGCATCAGCTCCTCTTCGAGCAGCGTCAGCATCTCGTGCGGTCCATCGGCCGCAGCCAGCCGGTCTCGCAGCTCAGCAGTGGCCGGTCGGCCCCAGACCTGCTCTACCGTCACCGGCCGGTCACACAGCTCGGCCGCGGGCATCGGCAGGAACGGCGCCAGCCCCCACGGCGTGAAGTGCACGCCGACGGACCGGGTCCGGAGTGGGTAGCCGAACTCCCACGCGAGGGTGGGCGTGGTGACCACGCAGCCGTCGACGTACTCGGCCGTCTCGACGTCGGTGCCGGCACGAATGCGAAACGGCGCCCCGAGGTTGACGATGAGCAGCGCCGACGGCGCGGGCGGCAGCGTCAACCGGGCGTACGGCGGCGCACCCTCCAGGTAGTAAAGATCGTCGATCAGCCCGTCCAGCGGCGGTCGCGGCACTCTGGACACGTACTCCACGCCCACAGTATCGCCGGCATCGCGCGCCGGGATGGTCCAGACGCGCTGCCGCCAGGATCGAGCCGGCGCCGATCCCGGACGAGCGCCCGGCCGGCGGCCTTGCCCAAATCATCTTAGTCATTAAGATAACCGCATGGGCATATCGACGGACTTCTCGGTGGCAATCGCCGGCGCCGGCCTCTCCGGCCTCTGCCTCGCCCAGTACCTGACGCGCGCCGGCATCGACGTGCACGTCTACGAGCGCGACCCGGGCCCCTTCGTCCGGCGACAGGGCTACCGGATCATTCTCGACCGGTACGGGCTGGAGGCGCTGCGCGAGAGCCTTCCCCGCGCGCTGTACAGCCTGGCGCTGACCACCGGCGACGAGCCCGGAGGCCACCTGCGCTTCACCGACCGCCGGCTGCGGGACGCGTTCACCATCGCCTTCAAGGACGAGCCGCACGCGACGCGCCAGGTCGACCGGCTGACCCTGCGGTCGATCCTGCAGTCCGGGCTGGACGGGCGCATCCACTACGGCAAGGACGCCGTCGCGGTGGACAGCGGCGGCCCGGCAAGGCTGCGGCTGCGGTTCTCCGACGGCGGGGCCGCCGCGGCAACCGTTGTCGTGGGCGCGGACGGCGTCGGCTCCGCGCTGCGCGCGCAGCTCATGCCGGACGCGGAACCGGCGAACACCCCGATGGCGGGCATCTACGGGCGGTCGCCCCTGCGCCGGAACGGCGAGAGCGTCATCCCGGACGCGCTGCGTACCAGCGGGGTCCTGGCCATCGCCGACCGGCCGGGCCGCGCCTTCTTCTTCACCTCCATGCGGTTCGGCGAGAGCCCGCCCGAGGCGTTCGCGCGCCTGGCCTCGGGCAGCTATGCGCCCACCGGCGACGACTACGTCATGTGGGGACTGCTGCTCCGACAGGAGGAGGTGCCCATCGGCGTCCGCGGGGACCTGCGGGCGCTGTGGAGACTGGCCGCCGGAATGAGTGCGGACTTTCACCCGCTCATCCGGCGGCTGGTCGACACGGCCGAGTTGGACGCCACGGTGCTCAACCTCTTCGCCGCCGGCCGGCGCCCGCGTCGGTGGGCGGTGCCCCGGGCGACGATGATGGGCGACGCCGTGCACGTCATGCCGCCGTTCGGCGCTCACGGCGGCAACACCGCGCTCCGCGACGCCGCCCTGCTCGGCCGCAGGCTGGTCGAGGCTCGGGCCAGCGGCGCTCCGGTGGAGGAGGCGATCGCCGGCTACCAGGACGAGATGGTGTCCTACGCCTTCCGCGCCGTCGACACCGCCGCGGGGCTGATGCGCCGCCTCACCGGGGGAGCGGCCGCACCGCATTGGGTGCTGACCCGCGTGTTACCTCGGCTGCACCGGGTCACCGTACCGGAGGCATGATTGCGGGCATGTCCGACGAGCCGGCCCGTGTGTCCGCGATCGCCGACCTCATGCGCGCCGGGCGGGAGACGTCGCGGCTGTCCATGGTGTTCCGCTACGCCATCGCGGAGCGGCTGGGCCTGACCGTGAGCGACCTGGAGTGCCTGGACTACCTGGCGGACGTCGGATCCGCCGCCGCGGGGCAGGTCGCCGAGCGGACCAACCTCACCACCGGGGCGGTGACCAGCATGCTCCGCCGGCTCCAGCAGGCCGGCTACGTGACGGCCGAGCGCGACCCGGCGGACCGGCGGCGGGTGATCGTCACCCTGCGGCCGGAGCGGATCGCCGAGTTGAAGCGACCGTACGAGCGGTTCGCCGAGCGGGCGGAGCAGCTCATCGATGGCTACAGCGTCGAGGAGGTCACGCTGCTGGTCGGGCACTATGACCGCATGCAGGCGATGTACGTCGCCGAGTTGGACCGCCTTCGCAGCAGCGACTCCGCGCAGCGGTCCGCCTGAGGCGGCGAAAGGTCGACATTGGCGCGTGGTGAACGACGGCTATCCCGGACGGGGATCCTGCGTCGATCATTGCCCGGAGATAGATATGAGTCACTCTCACCTCCTGGTGGAACGCCCGGGCGCGGAGGGCGAGACATCGGCACCGGAAGCCGGGCGTGACCGAACGGCCCGACTCCGCGTCCCCGGAGGATCGCCATGCCTCGTCCCGCTGTCCGTAATCGGCTCGCGGCGTTCACCGCCGCCGTCCTGACCGCGAGCGTCCTGACGGTGACCCCGCCGTCACCGGCGCTGGCCGCCAGCACGTTCGCCGCCAACGACTACTGCCTCGGCCAATGCGCCGACATCCTGCCCCCCGGGCAGAACGGCAACGCCACGCTGGTCGCCATCCTGGCGCACCAGGCGCTCGGCACCCGCCCGGCGCACTCCAGCGACCAGCTCGACGAGTACGCGAACCTGGTCTACAACTACGCCGGGCTGACCGACGAGCAGATCGCCCACTTCTACAACGACGCCTCGTTCGGCGTCCCGGCCGCGCAGGTCGAGAGCACCGTCTCGCCGCGCGCGGACGTCACCATCGTGCGGGACAAGGCCACCGGCGTCCCGCACGTCACCGGCACCACCCGCGCCGGCACCATGTTCGGCGCCGGCTACGCCGGGGCCCAGGACCGGCTCTGGGTGATGGATCTGCTGCGGCACGCCGGTCGCGGCACGCTCACCTCGTTCGCCGGCGGCGCGCCGGGCAACCGGGAGCTGGAGCAGAGCATCTGGGCCAACTCGCCCTACTCGGAGGCGGACCTTCAGGCCCAGGTGGACGCGCTGCGACAGAAGGGCGCCCGGGGCCAGCAGCTCTACACCGACGTCGTCGACTACATCGCCGGCATCAACGCCTACATCGACAGGTCGATCGCCGAGGACAACTACCCGGGCGAGTACGTGCTCGCCGGCGCCGGCAAGCCGACGCACTTCACCATGACCGACCTCATCGCCACCGCCGGCGTCGTCGGCGGGCTCTTCGGCGGAGGCGGCGGCAGCGAGATCCAGTCCGCGCTGGTCCGGGTGGCCGCCCGGGCCAAGTACGGCGCCACCGAGGGCGACCGGGTGTGGACGGCGTTCCGCTCGCAGAACGACCCGGAGACCGTGCTCACCCTGCACGACGGGCAGAGCTTCCCGTACGGGGCGACGCCGCCGGGCGCGACCAGCGCGGTGCTCCCCGACGCCGGCTCGGTGGTCGCCGAGCCCCTCGCCTACGACGCCACCGGCGGGGCCGCCGCCCGCACCGGCGCCAGCACCGCCACCCCGGGGCTGCTCGGCGGCCTGGCCGACCTGCGCGCGCACGGCATGTCCAACGCGGTCGTGGTCTCCGGACGGCACACCACCACCGGCAACCCGATCGCCGTGTTCGGGCCGCAGACCGGCTACTTCGCGCCGCAGTTGCTGATGCTCCAGGAGCTACAGGGCCCGGGCATCAGCGCTCGCGGCGCCGCGTTCGCCGGACTCAACCTCTACGTGCTGCTCGGCCGGGGTCAGGACTACGCGTGGAGCGCGACCTCCGCCGCACAGGACCTCACCGACACGTACGCGGTGCCGCTGTGCACCACCGACGGGAGCGCCCCGACGCTGCGCACCAACCGCTACCTCTACCACGGGCAGTGCCTCGCCATGGAGGCGCTGGAGCAGCGCAACTCCTGGTCCCCGACGCTGGCCGACTCCACCCCGGCCGGCTCGTACACCCTGCGGGCCCTGCGCACCAGGTACGGGCTGGTGACCCACCGGGGCCTGGTGAACGGGCAGCCGACCGCGTTCACCAAACTGCGCTCGACCTACCGGCACGAGGCCGACTCGGCGATCGGCTTCCAGGCATACAACGACCCGTCGGCGATGGGCAGCGCGGCGGCCTTCCATGCCTCCGCGGCCAACGTCGGGTACGCGTTCAACTGGTTCTACGTCAACTCGACCGAGGCGGCGTACTTCAACTCCGGCTCGAACCCCGTCCGTCCGGCCACCGTCGACCCGAACCTGCCCACCAAGGCCGAACCAGCGTACGAGTGGGCCGGTTGGAACCCGGACACCAACGACGCCACCTACACCCCGGCGTCGGCGCATCCGCAGTCGGTCGACCAGGACTACTACGTCAGCTGGAACAACAAGCAGGCGCGCGACTTCGGGGCGGCGGACGGCAACTTCAGCTTCGGCTCCGTACACCGGGCTCAGCTGCTCGACGGCCCGGTGCGCGCCGCGATCGCCCAGCGCAAGCTCGGCCGCGCCGACGTGGTCACGATCGTGGCGGATGCGGCGGTGACCGACCTGCGCGGCCAGCAGGTTCTCGGCGACCTGCTGCGGGTGTTGGACAGCACCCCGATCACGGACCCGGCGCTGGCCGACGCGGTGGGCAGGCTGCGGGCCTGGCAGCAGGCCGGGGCCCGCCGCGTGGAGACGTCGCCCGGCTCCAAGGTCTACCAGCACGCCGACGCCATTCGGACCTTCGACGCCTGGTGGCCGCTGCTGGCCTCGGCGCAGTTCCGGCCCGGCCTCGGGCCGGAGCTCTACGCCGCGCTGGTCGACGCCATCGAGGTGAACGAGGCACCGTCGGGCGGCCAGAACGGGGGACGCGACGGCGCCACGAGCTGGGCGTTGCAGGGACAGGCGCACAAGGGCTCGTCGTTCCAGTACGGCTGGTGGGGCTACGTCGACAAGGACCTGCGCACCGTGCTTGGCGACCCGGTGGCCGGTGGGCTGGGCCGCGCGTACTGCGGCAACGGCAACCTCGGCGCGTGCCGGCAGGCCCTGCTCGACACCCTCGGCCAGGCCGCCGCGGTGCCGGCCACCACGGTCTACCCCGGCGACAAGTCCTGCGGGGCCGGCGACCAGTGGTGCGCCGACTCGATCGCCCAGTCCGGGCTCGGCGGCATCACCCACCCGCTGATCGCCTGGCAGAACCGCCCCACCTACCAGCAGGTCGTCTCGTTCCCGGCGCGTCGGGGCGACGACGTCACCAACCTGGCACAGGGCCGCCCGGCGACCGCGTCGAGCACCCAGTTCCTGACCAGCCACACCCCGGCCAAGGCGGTCGACGGCAGCCTCGGCAGCCGGTGGGCCAGCAGTTACAACGACAACCAGTGGCTGCGGGTCGACCTCGGCGCGGCCCGCAGCGTCAGCCGGGTCGTGCTGCGCTGGGAAGCCGCGTACGGCAGCTCGTACCGGATCGAGGTCTCCGGCGACGGCAGCTCCTGGACGCCGGTGTTCGCCACCACCACCGGCAACGGCGGCGTCGACAACGCCACCTTCGCCCCGGTCACCGCCCGCTACGTGCGGGTGTACGGGGTACAGCGGGCCACCCCGTACGGGTTCTCGCTCCACGAATTCGAGCTGTATGGACGGTGATCTCGATAGTCGTGGTCAGAGCCTCCCCGGCGATCCTTTCCGAGGAGGCTCCGTCGAACCGGGCGCCCCGCCCACGCAGCCTAAAAGACCACCCCGATCGGTGTAGCGGATTCAGTGGAAGGTGCTCTTGTGGCTCGCACCACCTCGGCGGGCCCCGGCGCGCGGACAGCGGCGTTGGACCCCCGGGGTGGGCATGACGGTGGGGTGGCATCCGGGATATGGGGGGAGCGGGCGGGCGGCGGTACGCGGACAATGGGGGGATGAAGCGAGACGTACGCCTGATGCGGTTGACCGGGACGCGCGCCAACGGCGCGGTGGCGACGGGCGCGGCGGCCACCGGCGCGCGGGCTGCGGGGGCGGCCTCGCTCGGCGCCCTCGCCGTGGGAGCGCTGGCCGTCGGGGCCGTCGCCGTCGGCGCGCTGGTCATCGGGCGGCTGGCGATCCGCCGGGCGGTCGTGCGGGAGCTGCGCGTCGGCCGGTTGGAGATCGACGAGCTGGTGGTGCACAGCCGACCCACTGCTGAGGGATGACCGCTCCGACGGCGGGGTGATCGCCGAGGTCGCCGGGTACGGCTTCGGCCGTCGCGCTGGTCGGTGTGGCCTGCCTCCTGCCCAATCGAGGCTGGTTGCATGAGTCTGATGCTCTTGCAGGGTGACCTCACCGCGCCAGCCCTCATCGGCCACGCGACGACTGATCACCCGACGGATGGCGCTGCGGTCAGCGCGGTCCGAGCGGATCGCGGCGGAGGTGTCAGCAGTTCGTCGACGACGGTCGGCGAGAATGCTCGCCGGCGTGGCACTGATCCTCGGCGCCCTCTCGTACCTGGCCTACCAGCAGAGCGCCATGAGTTATCCCGAGCTGTTGTCGAACGACGGCTACATCAAAGCGAGCTCGCCGACGACCGCCAACGTGGCGCTCCACCTCGCGTCCCCCACCGCCGCCGACATCGGTGATTCGCCGAGAGCCACCCTCGAACTCCAGTGGCTGACCAAGACCCGGGAGAAGTTCCACCTCATCCTCCATTTCGAAGAGGAGGCCCGGTCGACAGAATACGTGGCGGAAAGCCCGGAACTGGCGGTCCTTGCCGTCTTCAACCAATTCGACCATGACGGCGACGAGATACTGGTGTCCATCGACCCGAGCAAGGTCCGCGACGAGGTCGTGGACGGCCATTACACCGGGACGTCGTCGATCTCGTTGCTGCTCTACGAGCCGGTGGCCGTGGAGGCCATGGGCAAGGTCGTCGTGGACAGCCCCACGCTGACCCAGACCTTTCCGTGTGCCGCCCTGGACGGGACAGACCCGACCACGGACGAGGAGCGCTCCGCCCTGATCGTGCCGGGGTGGTACGACTGCCAGGCCGCCGATCCGACGCTCGCACTGCCGGAGGACGACGCCCGGTACCGACAGACCGTCACTGTCACACCACGCGAGGCTTCCGGATTGCGGCTCGAGTCGGCGTTCGGAACGCCCTCTCTGCGCATCGGCCTGTTCCGGGACGGCCTGAACATCTATTGGGAGGATCAGCAGAGGATCGACGCGATCGGGATCTTCGTCGACCCGGTCGCCGAGAACACCGGTCAGCGTTACCTCTTCTGGTCAGGCGTGGCGGGCGGCCTCGCCGGTGGCGTCGCCACGATGTGCCTTGACGCGATCCTTCGCCGCAAGCAGGGGTAGCAACGACACTGGCCTTCGCCGGAGGTGCAGTCAGATGACTGATGCCGCCCGGACCGGGCAGCGCAAGACTCTGGTGACGGGCGCAGGAAGCGCCCAGGAAATGCTGTGCTGGCTCCTGCTCTGCGACCCGCGTACCGGCGATCGGCGGCGTGACGGCGAGGTCGCCCCGCCGGTTCGACGCGGCCGTGCACCGATCGCGGCACGCCCTGGCGGATCAGTCCAGAGCCGGCTGGCCACATCACCCGTACTCGGAGGTTCCGTTGTCCCTGCCATCACTCGTCCTGGTTCCGGGCGCCTGGCACAAGCCTGAGCACCTGGCACGCCTGAAGGACGAACTACGGGATGTCGACGTCCACGTCGTCGCTCTGTCCAGCAGCGGTGACGACCCGGGGGACCTGGGTGACATGCACCAGGACGCGGCACTCATCGAGAAGGCCGTTGCCGAGATCGGCGGTCCCGTCGTCGTCGTGGCCCACTCGTACGGCGGCATCCCCACCAGCGAGGGCCTGGTCGGCGCCGACAACGTCCGGAGGATCATCTACCTCGCCGCGTTTCAGATCGAGACCGGCGAATCGCTGCTGTCCAGCGCCGGAGGCGCCCCGGCACCGTGGTGGAAGATCCATGACGGTGCCGGCGCGGGTGACTATGTCGAGCCGGTGGATCCCATCACCGTGTTCTACGGCGACGTCGATCCCGACCTCGCCCGACAGGCCGTGACGCAGCTGGGATACCAGTCGTACAGCTCGAAGACCCAGGAGCAGACCCGGGCCGCGTGGCACACCATTCCCAGCACGTACGTCATCTGCGAGTCCGACAGCGCCCTCCCGCCGGCCGCGCAGGAGTATTTCGCCACACGGGCTGACCGGGTGGCCCGGATGACCACGTCCCACTCCCCGTTCCTGTCGCAGCCGGCGGCGCTCGCACGGCTCATCAGGGACGAACTCGCCTCCGCGTGACGAGTCCTCCAAGCGGCGGCGCGGGCGCCGGTAGGCGCCCGCGCCGCACGCGGCGCCCCGTCTGTCGAGGTGCTGTGCCGCGTCATCAGCCGCCCTACTCGTGCTGGTCTGTGCTGGTCTCGCCCATGATCGTGAGGGCGTCTCGCAGACCCGCCCGTGAGGTGATGCCGAGTTTGGGGAAGATGCGGTAGAGGTGCGCGCCGACGGTCCGCGCCGAGAGGAACAGCTCTTCGCCGATCTCCTTGTTGGTCATGCCGGTCGCGGCCAGCTGGGCGATGAGGTGTTCCCGGCCGGTCAGGGTCGCGTCGCCTGGCTGGCGGGTCGTTCCCGTTCGTTGGCCTGCTGCTCTGAGCTCCCGGCGAGCGCTTCGCGCCCACCCGTTGGCTCCGAGGCGTTCGAACGTCCTGCGGGCCCGTCCGAGGTGTTCCCGCGCGGCACGCCCCGACCTGATCCGTCTGAGGTGCTGGCCGAACAGGAGCTCGACGCGGGCCTGGTCGAACGGCCACCGTTCGGCATCCGGTGTCGCGAGCGCCCGATCGAACAGGCTTGTCGCCTGATCCTCGGCGCAGACGAGCGCCTCGGCGGCCGTCACCAGCATGTCGAGCCGCCCGGAGAGCGTCTCCAGTCGCGCCGTACGAGCCGCGGCGACGTGCGCCCGGGCTTCCCCGTGGCGGTTGGTCCGGACGGCGGCCTCGACCACGTCGAGCACCACCCAGATCGCCACCGGGCGGAAAGGCGGGATCGTGCCGGCAGGGCTGATCGACGTCGCCTCCCGGTATGCCTCCTCATAGTTCTGAGAGCCCAGTGCGAGCAGGGTCCGGGTGTAGTGGCAGAGATGGCTCACGACGGCCACACCTCGAGGTACGGCCCAGTAGCTGAGTTCGTCGGTGATCCGTCGCGCAGTCTCCTCGTCGCCGCGGACAGCGGCGAGTGTGGCGATCCAGTGATCGATGGCCCAGCGGAAGAGCCGCAGCCCCTGTTCCTTGGTCAGGGACAGCGCCTCGGCCAGGTACCGCTCGCTGTCCTGCCACTGGCCCAGGAAGTAGGAGTCGAGTGCCAGCAGGGTCAACGCCTGCGTCATGACAGTCGTGTCGTCCGCCGCACGTCCCCGCTCCAGCGCGCGGTGCAGGGCGGCACGGCAGCCAGCAAGCCGGTCCACCCACGACCCGGCGAGGCCGACCAGGACGATCTCGCCGGGGTCGTTGACCTGATCCAGGCTCTCGACGAGCCGGTCGAGCTGTCGGTACGCGGCGTCGCCGGCGTTCGCTGGATCCGAGTGCGTGTGCCGCATCAGAACGACGGTGTCGAGGCCCGTGTGGTTCAGGTGTGACAAGACCACGTCGAAGACCGACCAGAGATGGCTGCGCCCACCGAAGAAACAGACGTACAGCAGGGTGAGTAGGGCTTCCCTGACCTGGAACGTCGAATGCGACTCCTCACCCACGGCTTCCAACGCGCCAGCGAGGATGCGGTGGGCCGTGTCGACGTCACCGTCGGCGTTGAGGATGACGAATGACGTGGCCACCGCCATGTCCAGGGAGGGTTGATGCCCAGCGTCGAGCTGACGCACCTCGCGCAGCGGGTCACCAGCTCCCGCGATCCCGCCCGCCAGCCGAGCACCGAGGTAGGTCGCGACAGCCAGGCGGCGAGCCCGCTGCGTGTCGGCGGGGCTGAGCATCGAGGCGTGGGTGAGCGCGGTCACCGCGCCGACGATGTCACCGCGCCGGACCAGCCGATATCCCGCTTCTTCCAGCGAGGAGGCTGCCTGCTCATCAGGTCCGTGGCTGCTCTGCGCGAGATGCCACACCCTCCGGTCCGGGTCGTCACGCGTGCCCTCCGCCAACCGGCGGTGGGCCGAACGCCGCTGCGCGGCCGTGGAGGCGTTGACGACGGCCGATCGCGTCAGCGGATTGGAGAACTCCAGTCGCGTGCCATGGTGAGTTATGTGGACGAGTCGAGCCCGTTCCGCGGGTGCCAGTGTCTCCAGGAGCCGCTCACCCGCCGCGACCTCAAGGACGCGGAGGCTTCCGGTCGCCTCGAGAGCGGCGAGCAGCAGCGACTGTCGCGTGGCATCGGGCAGACCAGCGATTCGAGACGAGAATGCCACCTCGAGCCGGCGGTTGAGCGGGAGGACAGAGAGGTCGGCCCTCGGACTGTCGTGACCCGGGCCGGCGAGGACCAGCGGCAGTTCAACGAGGGCCAATGGGTTGCCGGCCGCGCTGGCCAACACCCTTCGTCGGATCGTGGGCGGCAACTCGGGATGACGGGCCGTCAGAAGCTCTGCCGCCGCCTGCTTGTCGAGAGGGGCCAGCACGTACTCGTCGAGCCGTGCTCGCTCGAAGAAACCTTCGGCCGCCGGGCGCGTCGACCCGAGAAGGCCGACGCGCGTTCCGGTCAGTCGCCGGGCCAGGAGCGTGAGCACCGCGGCGCTTGACCTGTCGAGCCATTGGACGTCGTCGACGAGGACGAGGATCGGCGAATCGTGAGCTGCGGCCCGGAGCAGGTTCCGGAGAGCCTCGGTGACCGCCATCCGGTCCAGCGTCGTAGGAGTGTTCGGATGGAACAGGGCTTCCAGGATGGCGGCGTGCGTAACCTCGGCGCCGGCGACCGAATCGACGATCGGGCTCACAATCTGTTTCAGTGCCGCGAAACTGATATCCGCTTCGAACTCGACCGCCGTTACCTCCAGGACGCGGCCGCCCTCTGCCGCCCAACGGCGGGCGGCGTATCGCAGCAGCGTGGTCTTACCCAAACCGGGATCGGCGACAATGATCAAAGATCTCCCGGATGTGCGTGAGCGCTCGCAGAAGTCATCGATTACCGCAAGAGCGTCGCTTCTGCCGACGATGTCTGTCGTCATTCCCGTCACGCTCTGCGTCGTCGGACTCGGCCGCCTTCAGCGGCCTGGCTAGGAGACGAGCATACCGGTTCTACGAGGTCGAGCTGATTGCTGTCGGAGGGGTCCGTCCGCACGTCCTGCTGGTCGTGGATCACCTCAACGTCATGCGGTTCGTGGTGGGATCAGTCGACGGCGGCGCGCCGGAGAAGACGTCCGGATAGAGTGCGCACTGTTTCGGCGGGCGGGACTGGGTACGTCACCGCGGTAACCGACGAAGGGACGATCCGATGAAGGCCGTCACGTGGCACGGTGTCGGGGACATCCGGTTCTCCGACGTCCCCGAGCGGAAGATCCAGGACCCCACTGACGCGATCGTGAAGATCGCTACGTCCGCGCCCTCGCGGGCGAAGGCGATGGCCACGGCCCGGCCGATGCCGCTGTCGGCGCCAGTGACCACGGCCTTACGACCGGTCAGCCGGCCGGTGCCCCGGTAGCTGTGCTCACCGGCGTCCGGCCGCGGCCCCATCTGCTGCTCCAGACCCGGCCCTGGCTGCTGTTGGCTGAATTCGGGCTTGGACTTGGGCGACTGGGTGGTTGGGTCGCCCATGACGTAGAGGCGTCGCCGTCGCGCTGCTGGCTCCGGAACGGGTCGGATCGAATGCCGCAGCCGAGAGGGTACGTACCGCCCTCGGCTGTGCCGCCGCCGGGTGATGGGCTGGTCAGACATCCAGGTCACGTCGGCGGTAGCCGATCGTGCCGGCGACCGCTCCTGCTGCGGCGGTGCCGGCCATCACCAACGCTGCGAGCCAGGCCGGTTCGGTGGTCGGTACCGCGGCCAGGTGCGCGAACGGGGACAGCACGCCGATCCAGGAGGGCGCGTTGATGCTGTCGGCGATGACCTGCCAGATGAAGCCGCCAGCGGCCGGCAGGGCGCCGATCGCCGCGATGACGCGCGGTGTCCATCCGAGCGCCAGGACGGCAGCTCCCAGACACAGCAGCACAACCGGCACGACGTTCCAGGCACCGGCGAGCGCGTCGCCGGCCCCAAGGCCGGCCTGAACAGTGGCCGTGCCGACCCACATGGCGACGCCCGCGACCGTGATCAGGACCAGCGCGGCGCAGCCGGCGACGGCCGCCTCGGCGCCCAACAGCCGTGACCGGGTCACCGGTGCGGCCAGCAGCAGGGTGAGACGCCGGGCATTCTCGTCAGCGGCGACGGCGGCGAGCCGCACGGCGACGAACACCCCGACCGGAACAGCCAGCAGCGCGAACATGGTGGCCGCATAACCCTCGACCGTGCCGAGCGCAGGAAAGCCGGCCTGGGCCGCCATGGTCGCGAACTGGGGATTGCCGGTCAGGAATTCGGTCATGGACCGGGCGATCAGGCCCAGGAGCAAAAAGTACGCGCCGATACCGGCCGACCAGGCGGCCAGTGGCCGCATGGTGCGCCGTACGGAGAAGCCGGGCACCGAACCGAGAAACGCGGTACGCGCCGGCCGGCTGCCGACCGTCGCAAGAATCCCCGCGCCGACGTCACGCCGCGCCGCGAGCCGACTGGCGAGGGCTAGCAGCAGCACTGCGGCGCACGTCAGCACCGACACCGGTAGCCCTCGATTGGTGTCGAACGGGCGGGTGAGCGCCAAGAGCCCGATCGGGGACAGCCACCGCAGCCAGGCCAGCGTGGGCACACCGTCGCCGACCATCCGCATGAGGAGCCCGACGACCAGGACGGCGGCCGCGGCACCGTTGGCCGCCGACCGGCTGGCGAACATCTGCGCCGAGGCGCCCCCGACGGCGACGAAGAAGACCCCGACGGCAGCGAGCCCGGTTCCGTGCAACAAGGAACCCGGGGCGTCCACTCCCGCAGCGATCAACGCCGCCGCGGTCGCCGCTCCGACGAGGACCGGAACGATGGCCAGGACACCGAGGTGCTGGCGGACAGCCTCGGCGAGGGTGGTGCGGCCGGACAGCAGCAGACTCCACCGCCCAGCGTCCTCCTCCCCACGGGTGATCCGGGTGGCGGCGAGCATCGCCCACACCCCGAGCAGGACGGCCAGGACGGTGCCCGTGCGCCACACCGTGAACCCACCTGCCTGGTCGAGCGCGACCGGCTCGCCGAACAGGGTGCGGATCGCGGGGTTGCGGGCCAGCGCCGCCAAGGCGGCCGGATCCAGCGCGTCCGTGCGGTAGCCAGCCACCACCAGGGCGGACATGCCCGCACACACGGTGGTCACGGCCAGGGCGCCACGGCGTACCTGGCGCACTGCGAGCCCTCTCAGTACAGGCTCCGGGCGGGCTGCTGTCGTCGCGGTCACGATCATCGGGCGTTCTGCCCGTAGTAGGCGAGGAAAATCTCCTCCAGGCTCTGCTCGCGGACGACGATCGTCGCCACATCAGCGTCGGCCAGGGCGCGCAGCGCCGCGGCGGGGGAGCCGTTCAGGGTGAACCGCACGGTCGCGGCGCCATCGCTGCGCAGGCCGTCGACGCCGAGGACGCCGGTGAGGTCCGGTGGCGCGCCGGTGAACGTCGCGGCCACCTCGGTGTGGTGCAGTCGACGCAGCTGCGCGACGGACGCCACCTCCACCAGTTCGCCAGCGCGCAGAATGCCGACGCGGTCGCAGACGGCCTCGACCTCGGCGAGCTGGTGGGAGCTGAGGAACACCGTCTGCCCGTTGTCGCGGGCAAGCCCGACAGCCTGCCGGAACTGCAATTCCATGAGCGGATCCAAGCCGCTGGTCGGCTCGTCCAGCACCAGCAGGGGCGCCCGGGTGGCGAACGCCGCGATCAGAGCGACCTTCTGCCGATTGCCGGTCGAGTAGGTGCCGGCCGGTCTGGACACATCGAGTGCGAATCGTTGAACGAGCTCGTCGCGGTAGGCGGTGTCTGTGCCAGGGCCGATGCGGGCGAGCAGGTCCAGCACCTCGGCGCCGGTCATCCGTGGCCACAGCGCCACATCCGCCGGCACGTAGGCGAGCCTGCGATGGGCGGCGGCGACGTCGGCGGCGTCGGTGTCAAAGATCCACGCCTGTCCGGAGGTGGGTCGGGCAAGGCCGAGCAGCAGCCGGATCGTGGTTGATTTTCCGGCGCCGTTGGGGCCGAGAAACCCGAACACCTCGCCCGCCGCGACGTCGATGGAGAGGTCATCGAGGGCGAGTAACCGTCCGTACCGCTTGGACAGATTCTCGGTGCGCAGGGCAGAAACGCCCATCGGAGCCTCCAGGAGCCGCAGCACGACATGACCTGCCGACCAGACTTCCCGGCGCACCTGACGTGAGAGTACTCCCGGCAGCCAAGGCTCGGGGATCGCCCGGCTGCACGGTACAAACGGCCTTCGCGCCGCAGGGAACATCGTCAAGGATGGTCCGGGACCGCACTGGCGGCGTTCAGGTTGTGGTTTCCGATGTCCGGCAACGGCATCAGCGAGTTGTCGGCCGGATGCCGACCTGGATGCCCGGCCGGAAAGCCGACGACGATGTGGGCATGACAAGCGACATCGCCCTACACACCGAGGACCTGACCAAGTTCTATGGTCAGCATCGCGGCATCGAGGGTCTCAGCCTGGAGGTTCGCGCCGGGGAGGTGGTGGGATTCCTGGGACCGAACGGAGCGGGGAAGACCACCACCATCCGACTGCTGTTGGACTTCCTGCGCCCCACTCGTGGACACGCGACTGTGCTCGGGCTCGACCCGCGCAGGGACAAGGCCGCACTGCACCGTCAGATCGGCTATCTGCCCGGCGAGCTCGTGTTTCCCGGGCGGGACAAGGCGGAAGATCTGCTGCGCTTCTTCGCCGCAGCACGCGGCGGCGTGGCCTGGTCGCAGGTGACCGAGTTCGCGGAGCGGCTCGACCTGGACCTCTCGCGCTCGGTACGGACGATGAGTAAGGGCAATAAGCAGAAGGTCGGGTTGGTGCAGGCGTTCATGCACCGGCCGGCGGTGCTGGTCCTGGATGAGCCGACCAGTGGGCTGGATCCACTCATGCAGCAGGAGTTCCTGGCCATGGTCCGCGACGCCAGTGGTGCTGGGCAGACCGTCTTCATGTCCTCTCATGTCCTGGCCGAGGTGCAGCAGGTGGCTGACCGGGTCGCCATCGTCCGCGACGGCCAGTTGGCCGCGGTCGAGCGGGTTGAGTCACTGGGGAAGCGAGCGGTCCGCGCCGTCGAGATTCATTTCGATGATCCGGTGGATCCGGCAGAGTTCGCTGTCCTGCCCGGAGTGAGCGACGTGGTGGTGTCCGGGCCGGTGCTGAAATGCACGGTCGACGGCCGCATCGACCCGCTGATCAAGGCAGCGGCACGTCATGAGGTCGTGGACATGTTGTCGGCCGAACCCGACCTGGAAGAGACGTTCCTGTCGTTCTACTACCACGGGGAAGGAGCCGGCGATGCTTCCCGCGCTGGTGCGTAAGACCTGGCGTGACGACCGTCTGGCATTGATCGGTTGGGCCGGTGGCGTCGCCGCTTTCACCACCATCTACACCTCGTTCTACAGCCAGTTCCAGGGAGCCGCGGAGCTGAAGCAGGATGCGCTGCCCCAGGGCATGCTGGACTTCCTCGGCATCGCCGACATGCTGTCGCCCGCCGGCTATCTGCAGGCGACCATCTTCAGCCTGGTCGGCCCACTGCTGGTCCTGATGTGCGCCATCACGCTGGCTGCCCGCACGATCGCTCGGCCGGAGGAGGACGGTGGCATGGAGCTGATGCTGGCCAACCCGGTCTCGCGAGCCGCTTTCGCCTGGCACCGGGTGGCCGCCGCCGGCAGCGCGCTCACCGGGATCGCCGCCATCCCCGGGATACTGCTGATGATCATTGTTCCCTGGATCGGCATGGACATCCCCCTGTCCAACGTCGCCGCCGCGTCCGCCGGCCTGGTCGCCCTGGTGTGGTGCTTCGCCGGGATCGCCTTCCTCGTCGGCGCCGCCACCGGAAAACGCGCTGCTGTCCTCGCGACCACCGGCGGCCTTGCCGTGGCCGCCTACATGGCCAACGCCATCGGCGGCATGCTCGACGGGTGGCGCTGGGTGCGCTGGCTCTCACCGTTTCACTACTTCATCGGCACCGACCCGCTGCACACCGGCTGGCACCCGGCCGAGCTGCTCACCCTCGTGCTCCTCGGTGCGGCAACCACGACCGCCGGAGTCCTCGTGTTCGACCGCCGCGACATCGGTGTGTAAACCTGAGGCTGGTGGCCGCCGTTCACCGGCGGCCACCAGCACGCCGACAAGGAACAGCCCATGAACGACGACAATTGGCTGGCGGACGACTGCCAGGATCTGCTGTGCCTCCCGGCCAGTGCCCGGCCTCAGGCAGCGGTCAACCTGGGCGCCCGCGCAGCGGATGAAGGGCTGACGCTGAGCGAGCTTGTTACCGGGCTGCTGAATGCCACCACCGCCCGCTGGAGCGCCACCCCGGTCGCGCCGACCGACACCGCCGTCGCCGTGCATTCCCGCGCCGAGACACTGCTGAACACCGCCCGTGTCCTGCTCACCGCCGCCGTGGACGGGTACACCCGGCAAAACCGCGCCGAGCTGGATCGCCACGACAACGAACGTGCCGTGTTCGTCAACGACCTACTCACCGGTAGGGCCGACCCGGGCGGTCTGGCCGAGCGCGCACACCGATACGGCATCCGCCTGTCGGCCACCCACACCGTCCTGATCGCCCGTGCGGCCGGCCTGACTTCCGGCATCACACACCGCATCGATGCCGTACTTGCCTCCAGATTCGGCGAAGGCAACACCCTCACCACCCTGCGCAACGGCGATCTGGTCTGCATCAGTGCCGGCGGTCTGCGCGGCATCGCGGCCGAACTCGCCCACCTGCTTCTGACCGAACTCGGTGCGGGCAACTGGCAGATCGCCGTCGGCCGCACCCAACCTGGTGTGCACGGCCTGGCCACGTCCCTCGACGAGGCCCGCCAAACCCTCGACTACGCCGTCAGGCTTGGCTTCACCACGCCCGTACTCAATGCTGCCGACCTGCTGGTCTTTCCCGTGCTCCTGCGTGACCGCGACGCCATCACCGACCTGGTGACCACGGTCCTCGGGCCACTGACCACGGCTCGCGGCGGTGCCGCGCCGTACCTGGAAACCCTGACCGTGCTCTTCGACAACCAGGGCAACCACACGGCCACCGCTCGGCAGATGCACCTGTCTGTCCGCGCTGTCACCTACCGCCTCGACCGCATCCGCGACCTGACCGGCTACCACCCCGGCGAAGCCACCCAACGGTTCACCCTGCAAACAGCCGTACTCGGCGCTCGGCTGCTCGGCTGGCCACCGTAGCCGAGCTCAGGACGGCCTTGTCGTGGTCGGCTGTTCCTCGTAAACGTCTGGCACCCCGTCGGCGTCGCTGTCGCGCTCCTCCAGCGCGCAGACCCCCTGGTAATGCCGATTACGAGCGCGTAGAACGACGGTTGCCAGCACCGCCGACAACAGCGATCCGAGCAGAACACCGATCTTGGAATGGTCGTCGCGTTCGGTGCCGGCGCCGAACGCCAGCTCGCCGATCAACAGCGACACCGTGAACCCGACGCCGGCCAGCAGCGCCAACCCCACCATGTCCCACCAGGCGAGCCCTTCCGCGAGCCGGGCCCGGGTGAACCGCTGCACGAGCCAGGTGGCACCGAGGACGCCAGCCGCCTTGCCCACCACCAACCCCACCATCACGCCCAGGGCGACCGAGTCGGTCAGGGTCGCCCCGAGGCCACCCGCGCCGGCAACCGAGACTCCGGCGGCGAAGAACGCGAAAACCGGGACCGCGACCCCGGCTGACAGGGGCCGGATGCGGTGTTCGAAGTGCTCCGCCAGACCAGGGCCAGGTCCCGGCTTACGGCGTAGCACCGGAACGGTGAAGGCCAGCGCGACCCCGGCGACGGTGGCATGCACTCCGGAGGCGTGCACCAGCGCCCACGTCGTGACGGCCAGCGGCAGCAGCAGCCACCAGGACCGCACCCGGCGCTGAACCAGCAGACCGAACAGCGCCATCGGGGACAGCGCGAGCAGCAGCGGCCCGAAGTGCAGTGAACTGGTGTAGAAGACCGCGATGATCACAATGGCCAGCAGGTCGTCGACCACCGCGAGGGTGAGCAGAAACGTGCGCATCGCCGAGGGCAGACTTGTGTTGATCACCCCGAGCACGGCGAGGGCGAACGCGATGTCCGTGGCGGTCGGGATCGCCCATCCGGTCAACGCTCCCTCGCCGGCCCCCACGTTGAACGCCACGTAGATCAGCGCCGGTAGCGTCATGCCGCCGAGGGCGGCGGCGACGGGAAGCATCGCCCGGCGGGGCTCGCGCAGGTCACCGGCGACGAACTCGCGCTTGAGCTCCAGCCCGGCGACGAAGAAGAAGATCGCCAGCAGGCCATCGGCGGCCCACTGCGCCAATGAGAGGTCCAGATGCAACGCCCCGGGGCCAACGGTGATGTCGGCGAGCGAGCGGTACGCGTCGGACCAGGGCGAGTTCGCCCAACCCAGAGCAAGCACAGCGGCGACCAGCAGCAGCACCCCACCGACCGTCTCGGTCCGGAGAATGTCGCCGATCCGGCGTACCTCAGGCCAACTTCTGCGGCTGAGCAGGAGTGGCGTGCGGTTCGCCGGTGGGCGGGCCATCGTGGTCCTCCGGTCGGTTGGTGACGAAGTCGCCGACCAGTCTTCCCGGCACACCGGCTACTACGGTAGCCAAACGACGACCATCAGCCTGTCACCGATGATCGTCGGTCACCAGTGACTACGCCGCGGGCCGCTGAGCCGCAGTGTGTTGCAGATGTCGAAGACGCCCGGCACGTCGTAGGCGAGGTCCGCCGCGACCTGCCTGGCGTTCGCGTCACTCACCACGCCGGCGAGGATGACGACCCGGTTCTGCACGGAGACGGTGATCTGCTGGCGCCGCGTGGTCCAGTCGATGCTCAACCGCTGCGCGACCAACGCCTCGAGTCTCAGATCCTCGTGGTCCGGCTCGGGCTGGTGCGAGGCGTCCGCGAACCAGTTCTCATCGGGTAGTGGCCATGGTATGTACGCGGTCAGCTCCTTGATTGTGACGAGGCCGAGCGGGATGGCGGTCGGCCTGACGGTGTTCGGGCTGGCCTTCCGCCGCCGCTGCGTCGTCTCCGGTTCAGGGGGAGCCGGATGGGTCGGGCCTGGCGGTGGCCACGACGAGCACCACACCGATGCCAGCGAGACCGACCTGAATGACCAGGGTCAGGAGGCTGAGGGTGCCGGTGTCGACGCCCGCGAGACGGGCGACGATGCTGCCCGCCAGCGCGGCGCCTACCCCGACGGACACGGTCAGCCAGATCGGGGCCTCCTGGCGTCCTGGGAGGACGAGCCTGCCGAGCAGGCCGATAGCGATGCCGACGAGGAGCGCGGTGACGAGACCAGCGATGCTCATGGGCTCCCTCGGATCTCCTTCGAGTACGAGTGGAGTGCGATCAGTAACGCGGGGCGGCGGTGGCGATTGGCCGCTCCGACAGCGATCCCTTGGACAGTTGGGCGAGGGCGTCCTCGCGGCTGTCGAAGATGGGGAAGGCTCCGTCCAGGCGCATCGTGTGCAGGACGGTACGGATGAACCGCGACGGCGCGGCCAGGCAGAGGGTGGCCCCACGATCTCGGGCTTCGCGGTGGGCACGGACGAGGTGCCCGAGACCGGTGGAGTCGATGAGGTGTACCTGGCTCAGGTCGACCACGACGTGTCCGCCCATGTCGGCCGCGTGGCGCAGGGCGGTGCGCAGGGTGTCCCCGGTGTCGAGGTCGACGTCACCGTCGGCGGCGACGACGGTCACGTCGTCGAGGTGGTCGATGCCGAGGATGCCGCCAGGACCGTGGTCGCCGCATGACGCGTGACCGCCACCAGGGAGCGGCAGCAGACTGCAGTGCGGGCAGCGGTGCGGGCCGGTGGCGAACGGGGACCCGCTCCAGCCCTGCTCGGACACCAGGGTCCAGACGACCTCCGCGTCGGGGAGCACGCACGCGGTGGCCTTGACGGTGTCGCCGCAGGTGTCGCAGATCAGGGTCATCAGGTGGTCATCCGGGACAACAGTCATCTTCTGGTCCTTCCTGGGGCCGTGTCCATCCGTGCGGTGGACACGGCATTCGTGCAGTGCCGAAGCGAACTCACTCCCGAGCCGGAGCGTCCGGCCCGGTGGCGGTCGAGGCCGATGATGGGAGAGGTGGGACCACCGGCGATCGTCAGTGAGCGGCTCTTACCGAGGCGCGGCCATGAGCGACCAACGCCGGCGGCGTGGAGGTGGCTTTCTGTCCCGTCGTCGGGGTGCAGGGCGGCGACGATGAGGCAGTGTCGACGACCGGCAGGATCTGGTCCAGACGGGCGGTGTGCAGGATGCGCCGGATGCGCGGGTTCGGGTTGCGCACGGTGAGGACCCCGTCGGCACGGGCCAGCCGCCGGTGCACATCGAGCAGGAGGCCGATGGCAGCGGCGTCGATGTGCCGGCAGCCAGACAGGTCGACCACCACCTGTGCCGGATGTAAGGCCAGCAGTCGGTCGAACACTGCTCCGGTCGCCGGCAGGCAGCCCAGGTCGAACTCGGTGATGCACACCTCGACCAGCGGCAGCGTGCACGTCGTGGTTGCCAGCGGTCCTGTCACGGGCACACCCCTCTCCTTCACGGACGCGGTCGTCTAGGACCCTGCCGTGCCGGCTTGGCGGTCACTACGCGGATCTGTGACAGTTCCGTGACAAATAAGCCAACCGGCCGCCACGGTTGGCCGCCGAGCCGGTCGTCTGGGGATGATGCCCGGTATGACGGCCGTACTGGTGATCGAGGACGACGACCGAATCCGTCTGGCGTTGTTGCTCGCGCTCGAGGACGAAGGCTACGAGACTCTCGGCGCGGCCACGGCCGAGGAGGGCCTGCGCGTGCAGCGCCGCGACCCGGCCGACTACGTGCTGGTCGACCTGATGCTGCCCGGCCTCGACGGTTTCGAGTGCATTCGCCAGCTGCGCCGTGACGACGACGTGCCGATCGTGGTGGTCAGCGCCCGCGACGACACGCACGACATCGTCGCCGCTCTCGAAGCCGGCGCCGACGACTATGTCGTCAAGCCGGTGGCGATCAAGGAACTGACCGCGCGGCTGCGCGCTCTGCGCCGCCGCGCCCGCACCGGTGTCACCGGGCACACGCCGGAGCCCGTGCCGGTGCTCGTGATCGGCGAGTTGGAGATCAGCCCCGACGGGGGAGAGGTTCGCCGAGCCGGACAACCCGTACCGGTCACCCGCACCGAGTTCCGGCTGCTGTGCGAGCTGGCCGAACACGCCGGCCGGGTGCTGTCCCGCCAGCAACTGCTCGAACGGGTCTGGGGGTACGACAGCGGAGACGAACGGCTCGTCGACGTGCACGTGGGCAGGCTGCGGCAGAAGATCGAGTCAGACCCGACGCACCCCCAGCACCTGGTCACCTTGCGGGGCCTGGGCTACAAGCTGCAACGATGAGACGCCTCGGACTGCGTACCCGGGTCACCGCCGCGTTCGCCGTCGGCGCGTTCCTGCTCTCAGCGTCGATGGCCCTGATCTCCTACGAGCTGACCCGCCGATCCCTGCTCGACGAGCGGGAACGCACCGCCCTGCGCGCCGCCTACTTCGACGCTACCGTCGTTCGTGCCGGGCTCGACACGGACACTCCCGATGTGGTGGAGGTGCTTCGGTCGCTGGACACGGGCGGGAGTCGGCGGCCGGTGCTGCACCTGGACGGCGAGTGGTACGCCCGTACCGCCGACCCCACCACCACCGCAGCCATTCCCGTTGAGCTGCGTCGGGTCGTCGCGGCCGGCGAGCCCGCGGTGCAGCGGGTACGCGTCGACGGCCAATCTGTCCTGGTGGTCGGGGTGCCGCTGTCCGCGTCCGCGACGTACTTCGAGGTCAACTCGCTGCGCGAGCTGGAGCAAACGTTCCAGGTGTTGGCGCTCGCGCTGACCACTGTCGCGATCATGGTCGCCGGGTCCGGCGCGGCCCTCGGCTGGTACGCCACCCGGCACGGGCTGCGTCCGCTGACGGCGGTCGCCGACGCGGCTGAGAAGATCGCCGCCGGTGATTTCACCGCCCGCCTCGACACAGCCAGCGACCCTGACCTGACCCGGCTGTCCTCCTCGTTCAACCAGATGGTCGACCGCCTCGCGCACCGTATCGAGCGGGACCGCCGGTTCGCCGCCGATGTCAGCCACGAGCTGCGCTCGCCGTTGCAGACCCTCGCCGCGGCGGCCAGCGTTCTGGCCCGCCGTCGGGAACACCAGGACGAACGAACCGCTATCGCGGCCGGGCTCGTCGCCGACGAGATCGACCGTTTCCAGCGGCTCGTCAACGACCTGATCGACCTGGCCCGCAGTGACCAGCCCGCCCACCGGGGCCCCGTGGACGTGGTGGCGCTGGCCCGTGACGCCTGCCGCGCCCTCAATCTGCCCACGACGCTCGTCCATCTCGCCCCCGACGTGCCGGCGACGTGGCTGGTCGAGCGGCGCCGTGTCGCGCAGGTCCTGGCGAACCTGCTCGACAACGCGGTGACCTACGGGGGCGGTCCTGCAGGCGTCCGGCTTTGCCGCGACGGTAGCGCCGGCATCATCGAGGTGGAGGACGACGGACCCGGTGTGCCCGTCGAGGACCGCGAGGCGATCTTCGACCGTTTCGTGCGGGGAAGAGCAGCGCACACCCGCGGCACTGGCGACGGCACGGGGCTCGGACTCGCGCTGGTCGCGCAGCACGCCACAGCACACGCCGGACAGGTCATCGTCGGTGACCGGTCCGGTGGAGGCGCCTGCTTCCGTGTCACCCTGCCGGAGAGCCTGCCATGAGCCGCCGTCATCTCGTCGTGCTGGCGCTTGCCGCGCTACTGACCGGCTGCAGCATCCCCACCGATGAAGCGCCCCGGGTAGTGCAGGCACCGCAAGGGCCGTTCCATAGCGCCGCGCCCGCCGACACCAGCGCCCCGGTCGGCCCTGCCGTCGAAACCCTTTGCTTTGTCCGCGACAACCGCATCATCTCTGTTGTCCGGCGCGTCGACCGGCCACCAACGATCGAGGATCAACTGCGGCATCTGCTGGTCGGACCCACTGTGGCTGAACGCGCCAACGACTTGACCAGCGCGCTGCCCGGAGCGGTGAACGCCGCTGGTGTCACCGTGACCGGCACCCAGGCCCGCGTTGAGGTCGACAAACCCGGCGAGGACGCCGGTCGCAGCGACGAGGTCCTCGCCTTCGGGCAGATCGTGTGCACCCTTACCAGCCGTGAGGATGTCACCACCGTCACCTTTTCCCGTGATGGCCGACCTCTCGGGGTGCCTCGCGCAGACGGTTCACTGTCCGAGCAGCCCCTCACTCGCACCGATTTCGCACCACTGATAACCCCCCGTTGACCTTCGCCTCTACTGCGCCTGGATTCGCGTGAGCCTCAGGTCTGCCCCGCAGCGCATTCGGGCAGACAATGACCGACTGGCGGCTTTACGGTCCATCGGCAGTCCAGCGAACGCTCCTCGTCAGGCATCTTCGGCACCTGCCTGACGTCTCGGTTGCGGCGCTGCTCGAGTCGGATGGCGTCATTCGCGCACCACGGGGCCCTCGTCCGCGTGACCCGGATCGCCACGTATTTCGCCCTCCGTCGCGAGTTCCCCGCTCACCGGCTGGCGGTGCAGGATGATCTCTTCCAGCACGCTCACTCCGGCAACCACCGCGAACAGGGCCGCCAGGGCGGCCAGGGCCGGCACTAGGGGTGCTAGTGGCAGCAGGACCAGGCAGAGCACGCTTGCGCTGATCCGTCGCCGCGCGATCTCTCGATGGATCCGCCAGTGGGTGTAGGCGAAGGTGCCGAGGAAGAGCGCGGCGCCGCCGAAGAGCACGGTTTCCTCGCCGGCTCGAAGCGGCTTGAAGGGCTCTGTCACTACCTCGGACAGGCCGACGGCGACCGTGATGATCGCGAAACTGAACAGCAGGTGCCCGTAGACCATGACGGAGCGCCGGATGTCTGCCTGCTGCGCGCTCCGGGCCACCGCTTGCCGGAAGGCCCGGACGCCGTAGATGAAGTACGCCCACCAGAGTGCGCAGACCAGGGAGTAGGAGAGGCAGATGGCGGCCAACCGGGCGGGGGTCAGCGGCTCGTCCACGGCTACCATTCCGACCTGAATGACCGACTCGCCGAGCACGAGGATGATCAGCAGCCCGTAGCGGTGTGTGTAGTGCAGCGGCCGAACTCGGACCTTGTCCAGCGTCCGTCGGGTGAGCGTAGTGCCGACCAGATCGACGAGGACCGCGATCGACCAGAGCACGATTCGCGTCGTACCGTGCAGCAGGCCACCCGCCAGCTGCAGCGGACCGGCCACCAGGCCCGACCCGTAGGGGCGAAAGACCGGGGACCGCCAGCCACCCGGGGTGCGCAAGGCCAGCGCCGCCAGCAGTACCCGCATCGTCAGGTAGACACCGACGAACAGCAGGCCCCGATCATCAAAGGCGCCGGGGACCGTCAGGGCCAGCAGCAGACTGCCGAGCCCGAGGGCAAAGACCCCAGCCCGGTCCAGCGCGTTGCCGACATCGCGTTGGTCGGTATAGATCGTGGTGCCAGCCCAGGCCCAATAGACGGTCACGAACAGCAGCAGTACCCGGCCTATTCCCGCCCAACTGTGGTCGCCGTGCAGCATGTGGGAGAACTGGGTGAGCGCGAACACGAAGGCCAGGTCGAAGAAGAGCTCTTCCCAAATAACCCCCTTCTCGGGAGGCGAGGTCGGCACTCCAACACGATATCGACGATTGAGCCGGGAAGATCGTGCTTCACCACAAGCGTCAGGTATCAACCCCCCAGTCGGTGACATTTGTGCGGACTGGCCGATGGGTCACCGCTGACGGCCGATGCTTCCGATCCTGCTGCGCAGCGCGCCGATAATCGCCGCATGGACCGGGTGCATCGCCCCCTGCTCGTCCACCGACAGCAGGTTCCCAGCCGCCGCCCGACGTAATGCCGCGGCGAGTGGCGCCCCGTCCGGCTTCGTCGCCAATTCGACCAGGATCGGTTCGCAGGCCGTTCGCTCCCTCAGCCCGCCGGTGTGAGCGGTCGCCACCGCGGCGATCGCCGTCTCATGGTCCACGACCACCTGGTCCAGGCCGAACAACTCCACTACCGGGATGCGGTATGCGGCTTGCACCGCATCGGCGACCGCCGCCACCGCCCGGCGCGGGGTGCCGATTACCTGGGTGACAAGTTCCCTGAACCGTACGCCGGGCACCTCCTCCACCACGGCGACGATGCTGTCCAGGGTGGGAATGACCCGGGCACCGTCCGGCTGGTACAGGTGCGGTGCCACGTACCGGATCGTCAAGTCGGCCGAGGCGTCCTGACCGTCCAGCCTGCAGACGATCGCCGAGGCGAGCAGATGCGACGCCTTGGCCGTCGGCGTCCTGGCCGGTCCGTCACCGATCGCGAAGTAGTAGTGCTCCAGCGCGATCAGTGGAAGGCTGACCTCCCCGCTGTCCGTCCCTTCGTACGCGTCGGCCAGCGCCTGCCGACGCCAGGGCGCCTCTGGCGCCAACGTTCTCGCGGCCCGGTCCAACGCCACGTCAAACCGCGCCCGGGTCTCCACGTCCAGGTTCTCCGAGAGCACCGCTCGTACCCCGTCGTACACCTCTGCGATCTCGGCGATGCGTCGGAGGGGAATCAGCAGCGTGACCCGGTCCAGCCTGTGCAGGGCGAGCTCGACGCGACTCGCGCCGCGCAGCTGCATGTTCGCCGCGAAGTCGTCGTGGAATTCGAGGGCCAACTCCCAGTCCCGCAGGGCAACTGCGGCCAGCAAGCCGAAGGCCAGCAACTGGTCTCGCACCGCTGACGGGTTGACCGGGTCGGTGCGGCTGGGTAGGTCCGGCTCGCCGCGCAAATGGTTCCGCAGAGGTGTCAGCTCCCCGAGGACCTCCTTCCAGCGGCACAGGTCGTTGAGGAGTTGCAAGCGCCGCCCGAGGTCGAATCGCTGACTCCACAGTCCGAATCCCGCCCGTCGGTGATGCGCGATGGCCTGTTCGGCGTACGGCAGCGCCTCGGTGAATTGCGTGCGGACGCGTAGCAGGCCGCTGAGCTCCACCGCCCGCAGACCGGCCCGTACGTGATCGTCAGCGTCCACCGCAGCGTGGTAGTCCGCTTCGGTAAGGGGCAGCAGATCCTCCTGCGGGCACCCCGGCACCTTGTCCCGCCACCGAATCGTCTCGAGCACTCGGCGGATGACGGCGGCATCGGCCGGATGAAGCTCGGCGATAAGGCACCAGGAGGACTGCCGCGCCGATCAGCAGAAACAGGACCCCAGGTTGTAGTGGCGGCGGGCACGGCCGATCCAGAACCGCCACGCGGCCTGGTGACGTCGCAACTCCCACTGGACGACACGACGCCGCTGCAGGTCCGCGGCGTCCGGATACCAGCGAGAGCTTCGCTCAGTGTCACCGAATAGCCACGAGCGCGTGCGACTGGACCGCCCGCAACAGCAGGATCATCGCCGCCCCGAACAGCAGCAGGGACAGGCTCGGCCACCTCAGGGCACTCTCGATCTGCAGCACCAAGCCGAGCAGCGTGACCGCTGCCGCCGCCAGCAGCGGCGCCGCTATCCCGCCCAGCCCGTCAGCAACCTGGTAGGCGCCGTAGGGATTCGGAGGAGCCGCGCCGCGCCATAGCTGGCGTTATCCGTCGGTGCTCCATCGGGCTCTGTCGCCATCGGGCCATCGTGCCAGCCAACCGCCACAGGAGGATAAGAGCGAAGGGGATGATCAGCCATCCAGGCTCAGAGCTGGGCTCAATTAACGGGTTGGCTCACCGGAGGGCTGCACGAGGAATGACTTGATGTGTGCAAGCGCCATATCTAGAGCAACTTCCATGGGTGCGACGTTGTGTGCGGCGTTCGCCAGCAGGTAGCCGCCTTGCAGAGCTGCCATCAATCCCGTGGCCAACTTCTCCGGGTCGGCGTCCTGGCGCAGTGCGCCGCTGTCGCGCATCCGGTGCAGACCATTACTGATCAGCTTTTCCCATGCCGCGAACGTCTCCGACAGCATCGATCGAGCCTGCTCATCTTGGTCGGACAGCTCGACAGCCATCGACCCGAGGCCGCATCCGTACTTGCCGTTGTTCAGCGAGTTGGCCTGGACCAGCGCGTTACGCCACCGGACCAGCCCTGAGAACGATCGCAGTCGCTCGAGCCCTCCACGCTCGCGCTGAAGCACAAGCTCACCTCGATATTTGACCAACGCCCGTACGAGTTCCTGCTTGTCGGCGAAGTGGTGGTAAAGCTGGGACTTGCTCGTCTGGCTTGCCTCGCGGACGTCGTCAAGGGTTGTCGCGTTCACTCCGCGCACGAACATCAGCCGGTTGGCCGCCTCGAGGATTCGCTCTCGCGTAGCGATGCCCCGTTGACTGATCCTCCGCTGGTTCGTCGGCGCAGCCACCCGGTCGTCGCTCATCGGTCAAGTGTATCCAGCGCGCCAGATAAGCCATGGCGAATGGGACCTTTAAGTCCATTCGACGTCATGTCGCATTCGTGATGGTGAAGGGCGATTGCCTGCACTTCCGGCTTGACCGAATGATGAAATGATCACGCGATCGTCGAGGCGGCGTGCCTGCATCTGGACTATCTGGTCCTCTTTTCGTGGACTCCTCACAACGGGTTGTTCGGCGATGTGTCGCCAGCGGCCGCGCCAGAGGCCGATTGAGTGCCACGTCTCGCGCGGCGCCCGTGAGTGGCTGCACCCATCCGGCGGACTCCTCGTCCAAGCCGACCACGTCGGCGTGAGCCGGCGCGCGGACCCGAGGTCCGCGCGCCGGAGGTGTCAGGCCTTCGCCCGCTTCGGAAGCTTCCACCCAGGGCGGGGAAAGTGGCAGGTGTAGCCGTCGGGGTAGGTCTTCAGGTAGTTCTGGTGCTCCGGCTCAGCCTCCCAGAAGTCGCCTGCCGGGGTTACCTCGGTGACGACCCTGCCGGGCCACAGGCCCGAGGCGTCGACGTCGGCGATCGTGTCCTCGGCGACCCGCTTCTGCTCGTCGCTCGTGTAGAAGATCGCCGAGCGGTAGCTGGTGCCGATGTCGTTGCCCTGGCGGTTCTTCGTCGAGGGGTCGTGAATCTGGAAGAAGAACTCAAGCAGCGCGCGGAAGTCGGTTTTCTCGGGGTCGTAGACGACCTCGATGGACTCCGCGTGGGTGCCGTGGTTGCGGTAGGTGGCGTTCGGGACGTCGCCGCCGCTGTAGCCGACGCGCGTGGACACGACGCCCGGCTGGTTGGAGAACAGCTCCTCCATGCCCCAGAAGCAGCCGCCGGCGAGGATCGTCTTTTCGGTGGTCACGTCGTTTCCTTACTTGTCGTCGGTGTCAGTGTTGGCGTCACCGGTGAACACGGTGCGGTATTCGCCGTACCCTGCGTGCTCCAGGTCGTCGAGGTGGATGAACCGCAACGACGCGGAGTTGATGCAGTAGCGCAGTCCGCCCTTGTCGGGGGGACCGTCGTTGAAGATGTGGCCGAGGTGGCTGTCCCCGTGCAGCGAGCGGGCCTCAGTCCGGATCATCCCGTGGCTGGAGTCTTCGCGATCGACGACGTTCGTCTCGGCGATCGGCTTCGTGAAGCTCGGCCAGCCGGAGTTGCTGTCGTACTTGTCGACCGATGCGAACAGCGGCTCGCCGGACACGACGTCGACGTAGATGCCGGGCTCGTGGTTGTCCCAGTAGGCGTTGGCGAACGGGCGCTCGGTGCCGTCCTGCTGGGTCACGCGGTGCTGCTCCGGGTCGAGCCGCGAAACGGCCTCCGGGTTCTTGTGGTACTGGGTCTGCTGGGACACAGCTCTTCCTTCCCGACCTTCAGCTTGCGGCTGGGGAACCAGGTGAACCCATCTGGACCCGCGAATACAGACACCTTGCGCGCCGGCTATATTCCCGAAACCGCCCTCTTGCTTGGACCGTACAGTCCCAAAAATATGACCCGGAGGTGACCGTCTGACTGCGATGACATGCTAGCTGAACTGGGATATCTAGACGTCACCGCGGTGCCGGCCAGACTCCTAGAGTGGACTTGACCGACCAGTTGTGCTGCGGCTAGGTTCAGGGTGTCCGGCTGCGTGCCTCCGCTCGTGACGAACGGTCCGGCTTGCCCACCGGCGCCGAGTTCTAACACCTCGCGCCACAGCCGCACTCGATCAGCGTGGTGAGACCCCGAGGCTTTGCGCCGCTAAGGCTGTAGACGAAGTTTGCTCCTCGTGACCGTGCGCACGAGGACTGGATGAAGTGAGGTACCGGATGAAGGCGATTGTGGTAACAGACGAGGCTGCGGGAACCGCCGGGATGACGCTGGTGGAGCGGCCCGAGCCAGAACCGGCGCTGAATGACGTCGTCGTTCAGGTTCATGCCTCGGGATTCGTCCCCACCGAGATGACGTGGCCCTCGACCTGGACCGATCGCCTCGGCCGTGACCGGACGCCGTCGATCCCTGGACACGAGGTGGCCGGAGCGATCACCGCTCTTGGCTATGGCACGACGGGACTGTCGGTGGGACAACGGGTGTTCGGCCTCACGGACTGGACTCGCGACGGCACCCTGGCCGAGTATGTGGCCGTCGAGGCACGCAACCTCGCGCCGCTGCCCGCCGACGTCGACTTCACAGTGGGCGCGAGCCTGCCGATCTCGGGCCTGACCGCCTGGCAGGGACTGTTCGAGCACGGCCGCCTTCAGTCGGGGCAGAGCGTCCTCGTGCACGGCGCGGCCGGCGCGGTCGGTTCGATGGTGGCGCAGCTCGCACGTGAGTTCGGCGCCTACGTCATCGGCACCGGACGCGCTGCCGACCGTCAGAACGCGCTCGACTTCGGCGCGCAGGAGTTCGTCGACCTCGGCAACGAGGCCCTGGAAGACGTCGGCGGAGTCGACCTGGTCTTCGATGTCATCGGCGGTGACATCGGGAAGCGGTCCGCAGGCCTGATTCGAGCCGGGGGAACGCTGGTGTCTGTCGTCGGGCCGCCCGAGGTGCGGCCCGCGGACGGCCTGACGGTCGATTTCGTCGTCGTGTCCGATCGCGCCCAACTGGGTGAGATTGTTCGGCGGGTGCGGGACGGACGACTGCGGACGAACGTCGGCAACGTCGCGACCCTCGACGACGCCGTCGCCGCCCTCAACCCGACCGAGCGGATCACGGGGAAGACGATCATTCGCGTTCGTCCGTGAGGACTCGGGGGCAACGAATGGTCCTGCCCTGGCGGTGGGGCCACCGTCAACCGCGTGGCCAGGGCGCCACGTCATCCGAGCACCGGTGGACACGTCCTGGCCAGCAACCGGCTGAACCACCAGCGGGGACGGGGCGATACCCTCACCCAGTTACGAGACGTCCTTGAGGACGTCGGCATATTCCGGATGAGCATTGACGAATGCTGCCGCGAACGGACACGTGACGGTGGCGGTCTCTCCTCGCATGCGCAGATCGTCGAGGACGCCGCCGATGAGTCTGGCGGCTATCCCCTTCCCCCGGAACTCGCGGAGCACGGATGTCGCCAACAGGATGAGGCGGCTTCCGACCTTGCTATAGACGAGCCCAGCGGCTGTCCGGCCTCCTATCGTGGCCTCGTAGACGCCGAGCGCACTGTTGTTGGTGATGACGAGGTCTTCCGAGCCGGGCGCGATGGCTCCCGACAGGTTCGAGCCACCCACATCGTGCTCGACGCTGGTCAACGTGATCATCTCCGTGGCGTTGCTCGCCATGTTATCCCCTGAATTTCGCTTCATCCGGATTCGCTCCGATTGATCAGATTCTCGGGCGCTCAGGCCGTCGGCACCGGCAGCCTGACGATGAGCGATCCAGGCACGTCGACCAGGACTCGGCCCCCGGTCATGCGCACCACGCGCATGACAACGTCCTCGCAGCCGGGACATCGGGCGACGAGGCCGGGCGCCCGGTCGAACACGCGCATCGCGGCTAGCGGACGAGTCGTCCGGCAGCCGGCGCAGGTGAAGTCGGCAACGGTGAGGTCGGTTCCCATGATCTCGCCGAGTGGTCCGGCGAGGGCGTTGCCGTCGACCCAGGGTGCGTCGTCTGCTTCGACATTGGTGGTCAACATGGTCATCCTCCGGTGGGTCCGAAGCGTTCGGTGCGGATGTTTGTGGGGTCGTGGCCGATGCCAACGAGGAGGTCGGCCACGGTCTCGACGAACCCGGTAGGCCCACAGACGAACGCCACAGCGTCGGTCTCACGTGGCCAGGCAACGCGGCCAAGAACATCCGCGTCCAGTCGTCGGGGTGGAGCCGGCCAGCCGGGAGGCACGACCCTGGTGTAGACCTTTGTGACGGCGACACGACCACCGCCTGCGGCTTCCGCAGTCGCAAGATCCGCAGAGAACAACGCATCGGACGGGGATCGGGTCGAGTAGAGCAGCCTGGTGGGATTCGTCGCCGCACGCGCCATCGACATCAGGGGCGCCACGCCGGACCCGCCGCCGATCAGCAACGCCGGGCGCGGATCGGCTGGCCGACGTACGAACCAGCCGCCGAGCGGCCCACGGATCTCGAGTTGGTCACCTGGCTCCGCAAGGTCGACGAGGTACGGCGAGACCTCACCGTCGGTCACCGCCTGGACGGTCACCTCCAGTCGGTCGGGCCCCGGGGCGGACGAGATCGAGTAGCTGCGGTGCGCCATGTAGCCGTCAGGAGCCGTCAACCGGACGTCGACGTGCTGGCCCGGCACGTGACCTGTCCAGTCGTCAACGTCGAGGACCAGGGTGCGCGCCGTCGCAGTCTCCGCGCGGGTGGCGGTGACGGTCGCCGGCTGCCAGGTCAGTCTGTCAGGTACCGCTGCTCGCGCCATGGGTCACCGTCGTTGTGGTAGCCGGCCGTCTCCCAGAATCCGGGCTCGTCATCGAGACGCAGTTCCAGAGCGCGCAGCCATTTCGCGCTCTTCCAGAAATACAGGTGAGGAACGAGGAGGCGAGCTGGCCCGCCGTGCACCGGAACCAACGGCTCGCCGTCAAACTCGTACGCCACCCAGGCCTGGCCGTCGAGGAGGTCCTCGAGCGGCATGTTCGTGGTGTAGCCGCCGTAGGAGTGGGCGACGACGTACTCGGCCGCAGTCTCAACATCGGCCAGCAACGTGTCCAGAGAGACACCTCGCCAGCTCGTGCCGAACTTCGACCAGCGCGTGACGCAGTGGATGTCCACGGTTGGCTCGTCGGCAGGAAGGGCGGTGAACTCTGCCCATGACCACGTGCTCCGCTCGCCGGTCTCGGTGATGACGGCGAGTTCCCACTTGTCGAGGCCGATGCGCGGTGTCGGTCCTGCCGAAAGTACCGGGAAGTCGTCGGTGCGGTACTGGCCGGGCGGGAGATCGGCGTCGTCGCGTCTGCGGCCGCCGAAGCCGCGTGTGATCACTGCCATGAGCCCCTCCCCAAGTGGCCGAGCAGCCACGATCCCGCTGCCATCCGTGCTTGCACTCGTCCGGTGGATGTCGATGTGGTGCCCGACCACGACGTCAACGTCAGCGAGTGCCCCGATGATGAGATTCTCCGCGCTGGGGACGTGGTGGTCCTCAGTCCGGGATAAATTAAATGGACCATTACGTCCAGACTAGGCTGGCATGGCGTCGGTCTGCAAGCCGCTGGCCAATTGGCAGGTCGGGGCAACAGCAGCGTGTGACGGTTGCGATGGCGCATCTGGTCTGGTGCATGCCGCCGCGGTGGGCGTTTAATGGACTATAGCGTCCGGAACGTGCGGCGGGAGAGTGTTCCGATGGCGTTCGACGTGTCGTCCCCACTGTGAGGTGCCGGCGGCGAGTGCCTTGCCCGATGTCCGGAGAGTTCGATGGATCCGGTTTCTTCCGGTGAGGACGTTGTCGATGGCCAACCGGTCGATGCGGTCCTCGCGGACGCGGCGGCTCGACTGCCCAGGCGTTGACGCGGACGAGCTGACGGTGTGCCCCTGTCGACGTACGTCGTTGGACCACCCGCAGTGAATGATTGAGTTGCACCGTCTCGGAACACAAGCTGTCCGGCGGTCAGGGCGGCGATCATGTCCCCGCACGTTCATGCCGTGCCGCTTGTGTTCGCCGGAGTAGCAGGGCTTCTGGTCAACGGGCTGCCCGAAGATCGTCCGCAGGCCTGGATACGTAGTCATCTCGCCGAGACGGTTGGCTGCCAACTGATCCGCTCGTAGCCGACCAGGGTGACCAAGATGATGGCGACTAGAGCAAGGGCGGCGAGGGCGGGAAGGTGTCGGGCGACGGGCAGCAGCGCGAGGATGGTGCCTGTCGCGAGGATCGGGGCGAGTGGGGTGTGCCGCACGGTGAGTTGAAGAAACAGGGCCCGACCAATGAGGTAGAGGGCCGGGCCGCCGAGCAGAACCGTGGTTGAAGTCCAGTCCAGCGGGGTCCCAGCGGGCTGCTCGAGTGGGTCGCGGGTCATGTGGGCGAGGACCACCTCGATGCCGAGGGCCAGGTAGATGATCCCGGCGATGAGCACGAAGTGCACCAAGCTGTAGGCGATGCTGCCGGTCTGAGTCCGGTCCGGATTGGGAATCCGCGACAGGGCTTGTCCGGCAGGTGCGGCGGCGTTTTCGAAGTACAGCCACCACAGGGCCAGGGCCGTGGTCAGGGCGAGCAGGGCGGCGATCAGTACCGGCCAACGAGTGACCGCCGAGCCGGCGCCGACGCCCACCGAGATCAGCGACTCGCCCAGAGCAATGATTACGATCAGGCCGTGCCGCTCGGCGAAATGGCTGGGGCTGGGCAACGGGGCGCGTCCGGCAGACACCGCGATGTAGAGGCCGCCGACGCAGTCGATGAGGAACGCCGCGGCCCACAACAGTGTCTGCGTGGCGCCGCCGAACACCGCGCCGAGCAGCAGCGCAGGTAAGCCCACCGAGAGCGGAATGACCCGGAGGCGCAGCGAAGCGCGTAGCCGCGCGTTACCGGCCGATATGTGCCAGACAAGGGCTAGATATACCGCCCGGATGACGATGTAGACGACGGCCAAAGTCATGGGCGCGGCCAGTGACTGGTTGCCGTGCCGCCACGCCTCGGGAAGGACCAGCGCGGCCACGAACATCGCGGCCATCACAGCGGAGTTTCCGGCGCGGATCAGTCCCACGTCGGCACGGACCTGGTTGGCCAGCCAAGCGTAGTTGGTAAACGGCCACCACAGCAGTAGCAGGAGCACAAGGCTATGGGCCAGCCCGAGTGGCGTCAGCGACTGTGCCGTGAACGTCGCCACCCGGATGAAGGCGAACACGAACACCAGGTCGAAGAACACCTCGAACGGCGTGGTCCGATGGGTCTCCTCGGTCTGCACGGGCGGCCCGGCTCGGAATATGTGCCTCATGGACCAATCTTGTTCGCCCAACATCCGCCGGATGCGGGTTCAGCACTAAACCCGGCAGGCGCCGCTGGCAACCAGGATGGCTTCGTCACGCCTATCGCGTCGTAGCGGGTGATTTCACTTCGGACGAGCGGTTCCTGCGGAGGCGAGGGTTGGTCGAGTGGGGCAAACCGCGCGCATTCCACGAATGATCTCGCCCGAGCTATACGCTTCCTGAGGCAGGTGGACCCGCCGGGTCAGACCGGACACCTGCTCGTCGGACGTCCCCCGCCGGCATCCGACGTTGGCCAGGTGAACCTACTGACCGTCAACACGACCAGCAGGTTCATGGCTGTCCAATCCGACGTCGGCTTCCCGCCCAGTGGCCTTGTCGTTGTGGCCTAGAGGAGGTCATCTCTTGGATACCAGGATCCAGAACGTCCGACTGAACGCCACGTCGAACGAGCAACTCATGGCTTTGGCAAACGCCGGGGCCGCAGCTTTCGGCCATACCGCCAGACTCCAGGTGGACCAGGCCCTGGCCCAGCTTCTGCGGCTACGCGTCGCACAGATCAACAATTGCAGCTACTGCCTTCTGGTGCACCACGCCGCTGCCCGTACCGCCGACATCCCGCCGTCCAAGGTCGAGACCCTCACCGCGTGGTGGGAGACGCACCTGTTCACCGAGGAGGAGCGAGCCGCGCTGGCCTACGCCGAGGCGTTGACCCGAACTGCCGACGCGACTGTCAACAACCGGGTCCAGGAGGCACACGACCGGATGACCACGCACTTCACGGCGGAGGAGATCCTCGAGATTGTGGCCGTCGTGATCAACATGAACATCTGGACGCGACTCAAGCTCGCCGAGGGTGCCATGCCCACGACGGCACCTCCCGTGTGAGTTGATAACCGCCGTCACCCGTCAGCGGCCCTGCAGGCGCTTCACGTTGTCGCCGAAGGTCCACCCCTTCGACCCGTCCCAGTTCGCCGACCAGGTCATCAGGCCCTTGAGGCCGGGTACGGAGTTCCAGGCCTGCGTGACCAGCGACGTCGACAGGTAGCCGCCGCCGGCCCCGATCTGCGCGGGCAGGCCCGGGACCTGCTTGTCGTACGGCACCCGGATGGTGGTGCCCTGGATGGTGAGGCCGTTGTTCAGGCACTGCGTCTGCACCGTGAAGCCCTGCACGGTGCCCGCCGGGTACGAGTCGCCGGCGCAGCCGTACATGCTGCCGTTGTAGTACTGCATGTTCAGCCACCAGAGTCGGCCGTTGTCCACGTACTTCTTGATGATCGGCAGGTACGAGCCCCAGATCGAGCCGTAGACCACGCTGCCGCCGGTGACGTAGGCCGTCTCCGGTGCCATCGTCAGGCCGAAGTTCGACGGCATCCGGGCCAGCACGCCGTCGATGATCCGGATCAGGTTGGCCTGCGACGTGGACAGGGTGTTGATGTTGCCGCTGCCGGTCAGGCCGGTCTCGATGTCGATGTCGATGCCGTCGAAGTGGTAGGCCGTCAGGATCGGCACGATCGTCGCGATGAACCGGTCGGCGACCGCGGCGGAGCTCAGGTCGATGCCCGCGGCGGCCCCGCCGATCGACATCAGGATGGTGGCACCGGCTGCCTTGGCCTGGCACATCTCGGCCGGGGTGGCCACCTTCACGCCGACGTCCATGCCGTTCTCCCAGAGGACCGTGCCGTCCGAGCGGATCACCGGGAACGCCGCGTTGATCACGTTGTAGCCGTGCTGGTTGAGCCGGCTGTCGGTGATCGGGATCCAGCCGAGGCCGGGGTGTACGCCGTTGGAGGCGCCGTCCCAGTTCTCCCAGTAGCCCTGCAGCACCTTGCCGGTGGGCCGCGACTTCACCGCGCAGGTCCCACCGGTCGGCGGCGGCGTGGTGGGGGGAGGTGTGGTGGGTGGTGGCGTGGTCGGCGGCGGGGTCGTCGGTGGTGGCGTGGTGGGCGGCGGCGTGGTTCCCGTGCACGCGCCCAGGTCACGCCAGAGCGACGGGGTCGCGGCGGGGTTCCAGCCGGCGCCGGGGTGCGCGGTGTGGGTGACCAGTGCCTGGTAGAGCCGGCCGCCGTAGGTGACCTGAGCGCCCGCCTGGTAGGTGGGTCCCTCGGCCCAGGCCGGGGCGGTGCAGGCGACCATCGGGACGGCGTTGGCCGAGGACACCGCGGCCATGCTGCTGGGGACGAAGGCGACGGCGGCCGTGACGGTCATGGCCGCCCCGGCCAGCACCGCGAAAATCCGACGGCTTCTCATGGCTCACTCCCCAGGGTTCGGCGACCCGCGACCTCCACATATTGACGTTCGTGAAGTTTAATATCAAGGGTTGTTTACAGATCCCGGGAATCTCGACGGGCGTTGGTCGGCCAGATTCCGCTCAGAACGCCACGCGGGCTGGTCGACCAGCCCGGCCACCAGCGCCGGGTTCTCGGCGAGGCCGACCAGCGGCCTGGCCGGCGACGTCACGCCGCGCGGTAGTGGCCGGTGAGCCGACCGAGCTTCATGGCCAGGTGCAGGCACAGCCGTTCGTTGCCGTCCTTGAGGTCGGTCCCGGCGAGCTGTTCCACCCGTTGCAGCCGGTAGTAGAGGGTGGTCCGGTGCAGCCGGAGCTTCTCGGCGGTGGCGTGCGCGTTACCCGCCAGGTCGAGGTAGGCCTCCAGGGTCTCCAGCAGCACCTGGTGGGCATCGTCGCGCAGCAGCCGCTCCAACCCGGGATGGACACCGGCGACGTCGAGGTGCTGACTGTCCAGTTGCGACAGCACCCGGTAGATGCCCAGGCCGGCCCAGGAGACCACCCGGCCCAGCGCGGGCAGTTGCGTACCGACCCGGGCCGCCTGCGCGGCCTCCTGGTAGGACTCGACCGCGCTGGACAATCCGGCGCGGGGCTGGCCGATCCCGGTGACGGTCCGGGCCACCGAGGCCAGACCCCGCGTCGCGGTGCCCAACGCCTCGTCGAGGTGCCCGGCGGAGACTTCCGGCGAGGGGCGGCCGGCGACCCGGTCGCCGCAGACCAGCAGCACCCCGTGGTCGTGCCAGACGAGGTGCAGCGTCTCCCGTACCCCGATCCACCGGCGGGTGGTGACCAGGGCCTGCTCCAGCGCGATCCGGGCCACCTCGTCGGGCTGCCGCCCACCGGCGGGCACGAGCTGGGCGACGAGCGCCACGGTCGACCCGTCGGCGGCCACCACACCCTCCTCCAGCAGCGCCCGCGCCGCGTGCTCGCGCGCCTGCCGGCTCTCCACCAGCAGGGTACGGGTGGCCTCGGTCTCCCGCTGCGAGACGAGCTCACCGAGCAGGTTCTCCCGGTACAGGGCCAGCGACAGGTCGGTGAAGGGGCCGGTCGCGGTGGCGATGTCGGCGTCGGTCATCGAACCGTCCGCGTCGATGAACCAGACGAACCCGAGCAGCAGATCGTCGTGCCGGATCGGCACGCAAACCCTCGCCAGCAGGTCCAGCTCGGCGCACGCGGGGGTACGGACCGGCGTGTACGCCGTGAGCACGCCCCTGTCTCGGAACCAGGCGATCACCTCCGGCGTCGTCTGCCGGCGCAGGATCGACGTCCGGCGGACGTCGTCCATCGGGCCGTCGTGCTCGCTGTAGGCGACCACCCGCTGTCGGCGGTCCTCGATGAGGGCGGGTCGCCCCACCCGGGCGGCGACGGCGTCGACGATTCGCTGGAGCTCACCGTGCATATAACTCCCATGGTTGCGCTGCGTGACAGGGATCGCGCGACCGCCAGTCCTTACCCTCCGGTGCGGGTGGGTCATCACGCAAGGTCCACTGTCGAAGTCACGACAAAAAGACGGGCGGCAGCGCGACTGTTCCGGCATCTGTCCGAAGACCGGGGCCGACAGCCGTTCCTAGGGTTCCGGTACGGACCGCACCAGCGGCGCCGCGCACGGCGCGGGTGGGGATGTCAGGCGGTGCCGGCGGGGAGGGGATTGCCGAGTGGGAACTGGTAGGCCCTGGCGGGGCGTGCTGGTCGCCATCACCACGCCGTTTCGCGCCGACCTGTCGGTCGACTTCGATCAGCTCCAGGAACACGTCCGGTGGCTCGCCGCCGAGGGGTGCCACGGGGTGGCTCCGTGCGCGTCGATGGGAGAGTACCGGGCCCTCTCCGACGACGAGCGGGCCGCCGTGGTGAGGGCGACGGTGCAGGCCGCGCCGTCCGGCTGCGCGGTGGTGCCCGGCGTCGGCGGCTACGGCAGCAGGCAGGCCCGCCGCTGGGCGGAGCAGGCCGCCGAGGCCGGCGCCCACGGCGTGCTCGCGCGGCCACCCGACGGGCCCACCGCCCGCGCCGCCGACGTGGTCGCCCACTACCGGGAGGTGGCGGCGGTCGGCCTGCCGGTGGTCGCCCACAACGACCCGTACGACACCCGGCTGGACCTCACGCCGGACCTGCTGGCGACCGTCGCCGAGATCGACGGGATCGTCGCGGTCAAGGAGGTCACCGGCGACGTACGCAGGTTGCATCGCCTGCGGGACCTCTGCCCGCACGTCGACGTGCTGGTCGGCGCCGACGACGTGGTGCTCGAACTGGTGATGTGCGGCGCCACGGGATGGGTCGCCACCGTGGCCAACGCGCTGCCCCGCCAGGCCGTGCGCCTGTACGAGTTGTGCGTCGACCGTGACCTGGGCCGGGCGCTGCCGCTCTACGCCGAGCTGCACCCGATCCTCGGCTGGGCCTCGCGGCCGGAAGCCGTGCAGGCTGTCAAGCTCGCCATGGAGTGCGCCGGGCGGTTCGGCGGGCGGTGCCGCCCACCGCGTGGACCCCTGTCCGGGACTGCCGCCAACCGGGTGCGCCGGGACGTGCTGCGCGCCCTCACCGCGACGGCCGAACCGGCTTCCGGGGCCGGCCCTGGCTGATCCGCCGGTGGGCGCCGGTCCTTCAGGTGTCGGAAGTCGCCGGCCCACCTGGCCGACATCTGCACGGTGACCGGCACCGGCCCGCCCTCCTAGATTCGCTGCGCGGCCTGCTGACAAACGTTCCGCGACACCCCCACCGGGACGCCGGCGCCGCGTTTCCTCCGACGAGAGGTGGTTCCGTGCACCGTGCTACCCCCCATCGAACCCGGCTGAGGCGGGCCGTGCTGGCCGCAGCCGTGGTGACCACGCTCGTGGCGACCGGGGCGGCGCAGGCCGCCGCGGCCCCGGCCAACCCGGCCGGCGGCACCGCGCCGTTCCAGGTCCTCGACCCGCAGGCCTGGCAGAACCCGGACACGATGACCTGGAACGACTACCAGGCCGTGCCTGGCAAGAACTGGGCGGACCCGAGCGTGTCCGGCTCGGTCCGCAACTTCAAGATCGCCCTGGTGGCGCTGGACTATCCCGACGAGACGTTCGCGGTCTCCCAGCGGGCCCGCTCGACGGTCTTCGGCAACCCCCAGTCCGTCGCGGCCAACATCCCCCGGGCGGACGTGCCGACGTTCTACCAGGATTTCCTGAACACCCCGAACACCCTCAACAAGGGCCACACCCTGCACGAGTACTGGATGCAGGACTCCAACGGCCGCTACGGCGTTGACCTCACCGGATTCGGGCCGTACCAGATGCCGGCCAAGTCCTACCAGTACGGGCTGGACAACGGGTTCAACCCGGGCGCCTGCCCGAGCGGGGACGTGTGCGGCAAGAACATCCGTACCGACGGCCTGGGCGCCTGGCGGGCGGCCGTCGGCGAGGAGGTCGCCAACCAGTACGAGTTGGTGTTCATCCTCAGTGCCGGCCAGGACGAGTCGTCGACCTGGCAGGAGTTCGGGCAGATGATCTTCCAGAACAAGGAGGACGTGCCGGACGCCTGGGGCCCGCCGGACCCCAACCTGCCGAACTGGGCGAAAACCCGCTACGTGGACTGGACCTCGTGGAAGGCCGCGGCGACACTGTGGCCGAACGCCGGCGGCGGTTCCTCGACGCAGGGGGAGAGTTCCGGCATGGGCGTCTACGCCCACGAGTTGACCCATCTGCTGGGCATCGGCGACAACTACAACAACCCGTACGGCGAGCCGCTGCGCAGGGCGTACACCGGAATCTGGAGCATGATGTCGCGCGGGTCGTTCAACGGCCCGGGCGGTCCGCACACCCGTTGGCAGATCCCGCCGACCAACGGCGGCTCGATGGGCTCGCTGCACACCGTGCGGGACAAGCTCAAGATCGGCCTGCTCGGTGAGGAGCACGTGCTGCGGCTGTCGCGGGAGTCGCTGGCCTCCTCGGGCCTGGTGGTCGCGCAGGTCACGGCTCGGGCGGTCGACGCCGGCCCGAAGGGTCTGAGTGGCGTGAACATCGCACTGAACAAGGACCTGTCGCCGGCGTGTGGTGTCAGCACCGACCCGTTGTGCGACGGTGGCAGCTTCAACAACTACACCGTCGAGGTCGTCGACCGGATGGGCGCGGACTCCTTCACCCCGGACAGCGGGGTGCTGCTGAGCAAGACGAAGAACGCCGACAGCGCGCCGTTCCAGTGGGTGGTGGACGCCAACCCGCAGGACATCGACATGATCGACTTCTACCGGCCCGACGGCACCCCGCAGAAGATCACCATGGGTGACTACCGGCAGCTCTCCGACGCGCTGTTCCACGCCGGCGCGGACACCGGCAGCCAGTACGAGTACGTCGACGAGGCCAACCGGCTGCACTTCTACATCATCGACCTCAAGCGGGACTCGGCCGGTTCGCTCTCCTACACCGTGGCGGTGCGGTCGCTCGACGGCACCGGCGGGCCGAGCAGCCACGACGTGCTGCTGGGCAAGGGCGAGGTGACCGGCGGCGGCAAGCCGACCAACCGCGGCGTGACCTGCTCGTTCGAGCTGACCAACACCGGTTCGTACTCGGCCGGCGGGCAGCAGCACCCGGAGAACGTCAGCGCGTACCTGAAGTCGGACGTCTACCGCCTGTCGGCGGAGGTGGCCGGCAAGGGCTGGCGGACCTGGCTGCCCAACCAGCTCGCCACCGCGCAGTTCGGCAGGGCCACCACGGTCAAGGTGTCGGTGGGTGCCACCGCCGCGGCCGCGGACACCGGTTTCGTGAAGCTCACCGCGACCTCGGAGAGCGACCCGACGAAGACGGTGACCAAGCAATGCCGGGTCGAGAAGTCCTGACCGACGCCCGAGGATGACCCCGTTCCTGCTCGGTCCGCGGCGGCAGGCCGCCGCGGACCGAGCAGGCGGGCGGAAGGAGGATGACGTGCGGCGAAGCATCATGACTGTGCTGCCCCTACTGCTGGCCGGCGCGACCGGCTGCGGCGCCGTCGGCGCCGCCCAGGAGGCGGTTTCCCCGACGACCGTCCGGGTCCTGGTTCGCGACATCAACATCCGGGCCGCGGGCGTGGACTGCGCCGGCACCGGCCCCTACCAGCACTTCCACAACCGGGCGCCGTTCCGCGTGCTCGACCCGGACGGGGCGGCGCTGGCCAGCGGGCAGCTGCCGGCGGGGACCGCGGTGGCCGCCTTCGCCGAGGATCTGGGCGTCGAGCGCCTGCCCACCTACTGCGAGTTCGCCGTCGGAGTGCACGTGCCGCAGCGGGCCTCCTACCGGTTGGAGGTGGACGGCCGGCCGGCGCTCGACCTGACGCCGGACAGCAGCGAGGGCCCGGCGCTGGTGGCGGTGGTCCCGTCATGAGGCGGGCACTCCTGCCGCTGTTGCTGGCGGCGGCGCTGCTGGGCGGATGCAGCACGCCCGAGCCCGAGCCCGCGCTGGCGCCCGCCGGAGGTGCGGCGGCGCTGCCCGGGCCGGTCCCCGCCGACCTGGCGTTGCGCCCGGCGCCCGGCACCGCCCCGGCCGCCCCGGCGTTCACCGGCGCGCTGACCGACGGCACCCCGTTCGCCGCCGCCGAGGTGTGGGCGCAGCGTCCCGTCGTGTTCACCTTCTTCAGCTCCTGGTGCACCACCTGCGCCAGCCAGCAGGCCGCCCTCAGTGAGCTCGCCCGCGCCTACCGGGATCGGGTGGTCTTCGTCGGCGTGGCCGGCGCGGACCAGGCCGACGAGGTCCAGGATTACCTCCGCGCTCACCGTGTGGAGTACCCGGTCGTCCTGGACGACCAGCAGACGATCTGGCGTTCGTACGCGGTGCGGGAGCCGCCGACCGTCGTGCTGGTGGCCAAGGGTGGTGCCCTGCTCCGCGGCTGGCCGGGTGGCCTGGACGCCCCGACACTCGACCAGCGGCTGCGGGAGCTGGTGCTGGCCGGCCAGCCGTAGTCCCGTCGCCCGCACCCCGTCGAACCACACCCGGCGAAGTTCCTACACGTGCAGGTGGTGACAGCGGCCACCGGCTCGTAGCGTACGCAGCCTCGGACACATCAAGGAGACTGCATGCCTACAGTGGGAACGCGCTGGCGCACAGGGGTGGCCGTACTGTCCGCGACTGTGCTCGCCGCCCTCGGCGCGGCGCCGCAGGCGCAGGCGGCGGACGGCCCGCCGTCGATCGTCGTCCAGGACGGCGTCACCCAGCCGGTGTTCGGCTACGCCGACGCCATCCGGGAGCGCCTCTTCATCGACTCCACCTTCGACAGCGACAACGACGGTCTGCGCGACATCATCGCGTTCGACCTGATGCGGCCGGCGGCCACCGCGCAGGGGCTCAAGGCCCCCGTGGTGATGGACGCCAGCCCCTACTACTCGACGGTCTGCCGGGGCAACGAGTCCGAGTGCAAGGCGGACCTCGACGGCGACGGGCTGCTGGACAAGTGGCCGCTGTTCTACGACAACTACTTCGTGCCGCGCGGCTACGCGGTCATCCTGCTGGACATGGTCGGCACCAACAACTCCACCGGTTGCCCGACCACCAACGCCAACCAGGACAACCTGAGCGCCAAGCAGGCCATCAACTGGCTCAACGGCCGGGCCACCGCCCGTAACGCCGCCGGTGAGGTCGTCACGGCCGACTGGCACAACGGCAAGACGGGGATGATCGGAAAGTCGTACGACGGCTCGCTGGCCATGGCCACGGCGGTGACCGGCGTGAAGGGCCTGACCACGGTCGTGCCCATCAGCGGACCGACCGAGTACTACGACTACGTGCGCAGCAACGGCGTGGTCACCCGCGGCAACAGCTACGTGGCGTCGCTGGCCAACACGGTCACCAACCCCGAGCGCCGGGAGTACTGCAAGCCGGTGCGCGACGCGATAGGCGCCGCCGACGGCGACGAGCACGGCGACTACACGGCCTTCTGGAACGAGCGCAGCTACGTCAAGAAGGTCCCCAACGTCACCGCCAGCGTGCTGCTCTACCACGGCCTCAACGACGACAACGTCCGGCCGGACCACTTCAGCAAGTTCTGGTACGCCCTGGCGGAGAACAACGTGCCGCGCAAGCTGTGGCTGTCGCAGGAGGGCCACGTCGACCCGTTCGACTCGCGCCGCGCGGTGTGGGTGTCGACGCTGCACCGGTGGTTCGACTTCTGGTTGCAGGACGTCGCCAACGGCATCATGGATGAGCCGCGGGTGGACCTGGAGCGGTCCGCCGACGTGTGGGAGACCCACGCCGACTGGCCGATCCCCGGCAAGGCCGACACGGAGGTGTTCCTCCAGCCCGGCACCACCGGCGCGGGCGGTCTCGGGCTGGTGCCCACCGCGAAGCCGGCGACCGGGGCGTTGCAGGACAGCCGTACGCAGAGTCAGAACACCATGATCCTCAACCCGGACGTGGTGCAGCCCAACCGGCTGGCCTTCCTCTCCGCGCCACTCTCCGCGCCGCTGCACATCTCCGGCACCCCCACCGTGCAACTGCGGGCCTCGGCCGACCAGACCGACACCAATCTCGGGGCGATCCTGGTCGACTACGGCACCGACGAGCGGGTCGCGCACCGGGCCTCCGGCGAGGGAATCATCACCCTGACCACGGAGGACTGCTGGGGCCAGAGCAGCCCGACCGACGACGGCTGCTACAAGCAGACGACGAAGCGGGTCGCCACGGCAGACTACGAGCTGGTCACCAAGGGCATCATGGACGCCCAGAACCGGCAGTCGATCCGCGTCGCCGTGCCGCTGGTGGCGGGGGAGTCGTACAACTTCAGCTTCCCGCTGCTGCCGGAGGACTATGTCTTCAAGCCCGGCCACCGGATCGGCGTGATCATCGTGGCCAGCTACCCGCAGTACTCCAGCCAGGCGGACACCACCGCCGCGAACCTGCGGGTCGCGTTGAAGAGCAGCAACATCGTCCTGCCCGTGGTCGGCGGCACCGCCGCCGCGCACGCCGCCGGCCTCTGACCGGCTGATCTGCGGGCTGCCCCGGGGCGGCCCAGCACCGGGGCGGCCCGGCGATCAACCCTCCGCGGAGGGTCATCGATCGCCGGGCCGTCCCGCTGCCGGCCTGAGTACCCAACTGGTCTCAGGGGTGCCGAAGCCGCCGCGGGTGCGCGATGCCGGCCCGACGAGTACGGGGTGACCGGCGACCAGGAAAACCCCGTACGCTGGCCTGGTGATCGACTTTCGCGCGGCGGTGGAGGCACGCGATCCCGATGCCATCACGGCGGCCCTGGCCGACGATGTGGTTTTTCGCAGCCCGGTGGCGTTCAAGCCGTATCCGGGCAAGGCGATCACCGCGGCGATCCTGCGCGGCGTGCTGCGGGTGTTCGAGGACTTCCGGTACGTCCGTGAGCTGAGCGGTGACGGCGGCCGCGATCACGCGCTGGTGTTCGAGGCGCGGGTGGGTGACGTCGCCGTCGAAGGTTGCGACTTCCTGCACCTGGACGAGAACGGCCTGATCGATGAGTTCACGGTCATGGTTCGCCCGCTGTCCGCCGCGCAGGCCCTGGCCGCCGCGATGGCCGCCCAGTTCGAGCAGATCCAGCGGGAGGCCGCCGCCGGCTGATGCCCGATCTCACCTGAGGACGCTGGTTGGGGTTTCGCCCCCGGGGCGTGAGGGGTGAGAGGTCGGCACCGTCAGCCGGGTGTGCCGAACGGCCCGACGGCCCCTCGCCGTGCTTGGCGAGGGGCCGCCGGTACCTTCGTTTCAGTTGCCGCTCAGCAGCGGCCGAGATCTTCCCACTGTTGGGTCCAGCCCGGCTCGGAGCCCTGCGTCCAGTACCGTGCCCGCCACAGGTGCTTGCCGTCGCCCGACGGCGGACCGCTCGGGTCGCCGTGCCTGCTCTTCTCGTGCTTCACCGTTTGGCCACCGGTGTAGGCCGTGCCGAAGGCCCACTCCGGCGCGGTCGAACAGTTGCCGGCTGGCGGCGGCGTGGTGGGCGGGGTCGTCGGCGGCGTGGTCGGTGGGTTCGTCGGGTTGGAGCAGGCGCCCGTCGTGGCGACCGTGTCCGCGAACGTGCTGCCCGCCGTCCGGTACGCCGCCGTCTTCGACGTCACCTGCGCCGGGGTCAGGACCTGGTTCTTCGCGAACAACACCCAGTCGACCTGCTGGATGTAGGTGCTCAGCCCACCGGTGTGGGCGGCCGTGTCGATGAACCAGAGGTTCCAGTTGATCGTCATGGTCTGCCGCGGGTAGAACTTGCCCGAGTGGTCGCCCACCTGGACGCCGTCGATGTAGTAGATGACGTGTCCGTTCGCGACCGTCGCCACCAGGTCGTGCCAGCCGTTGAGACTGCTGCGCTGTTCCGAGTGCATGTTGTCCGCGTACCAGGGGTCGTTGCGGTAGGTGTACCAGGTGGTCTGGTAGTTGATCGGGCCGGTCTCGCCCCACCCGCCGTTGGGCAGGTACTCGGAGATGTCCAGCTCGCTGTAGGTCGGGTCGAGGTCGCCGTTCAACGGGCTGATCGTGAAGAACGTCTGGTTGATGTGGTCGCCGTCGTTCCCACTGGTGGGGGTGTCGGTGAAGCGCACCCGGCTGGCGTAGGTGCCCTCGAGGTAGCGCTTCTGGGTGCTGTAGAGCTCCGCCTGGTTGGTGCCGGCGCCGGTGCCGTCGGTCGAGGCGGTGAGCTGCATGACCTTCTGGCCGCTGACGGTGGGGAAGGTGATGCTGGTCGGCGACCAGGTCGCCCCGGGCACGCCTGGACCGCCGGAGTAGCTGCGCGGGGTCCAGCCGTGCGCGGTCAGGGAGCTGTCGCTCGACGATGTGTAGGAGAAGTCGTCGAACAGGTAGCCGCATTCGGCGGCGGAGGCGCTCGGCGCGCTGCTGAAGACTGCCAGCGTGCCGAGCAGGGCCGCTACTCCCGCGAACCCTATCGATCTACGTTTGTCGATGGACATGAGTCGGGTCCTCCGATGGGTGGGGGTGGAAAGGGGACCTACTTGACCGCGCCAGCGGTCATACCGGCGCGGATGTGCCGTTGGAACGCGACGTAGGCGACGAGCACCGGCAGCATGGCGATGGTCAAACCGGCGAACAGGCCGCTCCAGTCGCTGCGATACCCCTGGCTGACCGACAGGGCGGCCAGACCCTGCGCCAGGACGTACCGGTCCGGGTCGGGATTGAGAACCAGTGGCAGCAGGTACTGGTTCCAGAGCCCGAGGAAATTGAAGATGCCGACCGCCACCAGGCCCGGTCGGGCCATCGGCAGCATCACGCGGAAGAACACCCCGCCGTGCGAGCAACCGTCGATGAATGCCGCCTCCGCCACCTCGCTCGGCAGCGTGCGGAAGAACGCGTGCAGGAAGAAGACCGTGAAGGGTACGGCGTACGCCGCGTAGACCAGGATCAGACCGCGGTACGTGCCCAGCAGGCCCAACTGCTGCACGACGAAGAACAACGGCACCAGCGCCAGGAACACCGGGAAGAACATCGCCGCGACGAAGGTGTAGTAGATGAACCGGTTGCCGCGGAACTCGTAGCGCGCCAGGGCATAGGCGACCAGTGAGCCCAACAGCATGGTCAGCATGAGTGCGCCACCCACGACGAGGACGCTGTTGAGGAAGTAGCGGCCGATGCTGGCCTCGGTCCACGCCCGGGACCAGTTGTCGAACTGTGGTGCGGCGGGCAACGACCACGGTTCGTTGAGGATCTCGTCGTCGGTCTTGAAGGAACTGACCACCGCCCAGAGCAGCGGAAGCGCGGTGACGACGGCCCAGGCCAGCATGGCGAGGTGCACCGGGAAGGCGGCTCCGGGGCGCCGGACGCGACGTACCGGCTCGGGCCGGGCAGGGGCCGCCGTCGCTCGCTCACGTGTCACGGTCATGCCAGCTCCAGCCTCTCCCTGCGGCCCGACCGCAGCGCCAGCACGGCGAGGGTCAGCGTGGCGAAGAACAGGGCGACTCCCATGGCTGAGGCGTAGCCGAACTTCCCGTACTGGAAGGCGTTGCGGTAGAGCGACAGCCCGATCACCTCGGTCGCGCCGTCCGGTCCGCCGGGCCCGACGGTCATCACCTGGACGACGGCGAAGGCGTCCAGTGCCGCTATGCCGAGATACACGAACGCGACGTGCACGTTCTCTCGTACCAGCGGAAACGTCACCGTGCGGAAGGTCGCCCAGCCGCCCGCGCCGTCGAGCAACGCCGCTTCGAACAGTTCCCGCGGAATGCTGTCGATCGCCGCGCTGAACAGCACCACGTAGAAGCCCACCGACGACCAGACCAGGACCGCCATCACCGCGATCAGCGCCAGGGACGGCGACGCGAGCCAACTCCGGGTCAAGCCGTCCAGGCCGGCCGACCGCAGCGCCCCGTTCAGCAGCCCGTTGTTCGGGTTGTAGACGAACCCCCACAACACCGCGATGACCACCAGAGACAACAACTGCGGAAAGAAATAAACGATCTGGTACGCGCCGGAGCCCGCGATCCCCCGTCGTCCACCGCGACCACCGAGCTGCATCATGCTTGCCAGGAACAACCCGATGCCGATGGTCACCAGTGGCACCACGACCAGCATCACCGCGTTGTTCCGCACTGCGTGCAGGAAGAGGGAGTCGCCGCCGAGGCGGGCGTAGTTGCCCGCCCCGACGAAACGGGCCTCGCCGGCGACGCCGGTCCAGTCGGTCAGCGACAGGTAGAAGGCCTGCGCGTACGGCGACAGCACGAACACGGCGTGCAGCACCAGCGCGGGCACCAGCGCGCCGGCCAGAAACCGCCACCGACCGTGTCTCATCAGCGGGTGTACTTCTTCACCGTGGAGTCCTTGGCCAACCCGTCGGCCGCCTTCTGGATCCGGTCCGACCACTGGGTGGCGGTGATCCGCCTGTTCACCAGCTCGCCGGTGGCGTCGTCGACAGCCTTGGCCAGCGGGGCGTACCAGGTCCGGAAGCGGTAGGTGAAGGTCTCGGTGCCGGCCGCCCGGACCACGTCGCGCACCGAGCCGAGGCCGCTGCTCAGCGTGAGACCGTCGGTGGCTCCGGCCACGGCGGGCAGGGTCCCGGCGGTCTCGGCGAACGCCTTCGCCGACTGCTTGGAGAACAGGATCCGTAGGTACTCCATACCGCCGGCGGGATTCTTGGCTTTCGCCGGCACCAGGAACGATTCGCTGCTGGCCGCCTGCACCGCCGTCTGCTTCAGGGCGTCCGCCGTCGTCCGCGACGGCACCGGGCCCATCACCATGTCGAAGTTCGCCGGCGTGATGCCCTTCTGCTCGCTCTCCAGCCAGGAACCGCAGGGGATGAACGCGGCCTTGCCCTGCGACCAGGCCGCCTGCGCCTCGGTGTGGGACAGCGCCTCGGAGCCGGACATGAGGTAGCCCTTGCCGGCCAACTCGGCGAAGGCCTCGGCCGCGCCGATCAGCCCCGGCGCCTTCCACGCGTTCGGCTCCAGGTTGTCCACGGCCTTGACCAGCGCCGGTCCGCCGGTCTTGGCGGCCATGCTGAGCAGCGGGTCGTTGATGTACTCCGGGTACTTGCCCTGGTAGGTCCAGGGCGCGATGCCGGCCGCCTTGATGGTCGCGCAGAGCGTGAGCATGTCGTCCCAGGTCGTCGGGAAGGTCCAGCCCTTCGCCGCGAAGAGCGGCTTGGAATACCAGAGACCCCAGACGGTGTAGGTGAAGTTGAGCGTCAGCGGCACCGTGTCGAACGTGCCGTCGTCGACCACACCGGGCAGCAACGTGTCGCGCACCGTCCTGCCCGGGTCGTCGAAGGCGGGAGCGTCGAGCAGCTCGCTGAGATCACTGACCTGCTCGGCGGAGACCAGCGTCGCGATGTCGAGGCGGCTGGCACCGGTGTTGTCCACGACGTCCGGCGGGGTGTTCGCGACGAATCGAGGCTGCAACGCCTCACCGATCTTCTGGATGCCCTGATGGTCGATCTTCGCGCCCGCGTACTTCTGGCTGTAGAGCGTCTCGGCGCGCTTGGCGTACTCGTCGCCGTACCCACCCTTGAAGATCACGACCTCGAGCGGCGCGTCGGCCTTGACGCCCAGCGGGTTGTCGGCGCTCTTGGCGCCGGTGTTTCCGGCGGCTCGATCCTGGTTCTCGTTGCCACTGGTCACGCAGGCGCTGAGCAGGGGCAGCGTGACACCGGCGGTCACCGCCGCGCGCAGCACGGTTCGTCTCGTGGGGTACGGTCCGGACAGGGGTGAACGGTTCATCAGCTGGGCCTTTTCCCTATGCGGTACGCCGGATGCGCCCGGCGTACCGCGCTTCGATGAGTTTGTTGTGCTCCCGCCCGCCCGGCACGTTGTCGGACAGATAGACCGGCGGGGTGACGTTGAGCGCCAGCAGCCGTGCCACCACCTCGGTGACGATCTGCTGGGCCAGCAGTGCCGCGGTGATCGATGAGACGGCCCCGACCGCCCCATCGCCGTAGTCGAGGGACGCGTCGCCGTACGGTGCGCCGTTGTCGAGCACGACGTCGGCGAGATCGGCGAGCTTGAGCCCGCTGTCGTGCCGCGACTCGACCCGGGCGGAGTGCTCGACCGAGGTGATCGCGATCAGCGCGTGTCCGCGCTGTTTCACCAGGTGTGCCATCTCCACGACCGCGCCGTTGACGCCGGAGTTCGAGGCGATGACGAACGCGTCGTCCGGCTTGATCGGGGCGAGTGCGTAGAGGCGGTGCGCGACGTCGGGCGTGCGCTCGAGCTGCGGGTCGCCGAGTACGTTCGTCGGCTCGCCGCCGTACAGGACGATGTCGCGTAGGGCGATCTTGTTGGTGGGCACGAGGCCGCCGGCCCGACCGGCGATCTCCATGGCGAGTGCCTCGGAGTGTCCGCAGCCGAACGCCTGGATCACCCCGCCGGCCTGAAGCGTCGCGGTCAGCAGATCGGCGGCCCGCGCCACCCGGTCGCCCTGGGTGGTGCCGACACGTTCGATGGTCCTGGTGATGACCTCGACATAGTCCGCGCTTGTGATCGTCACAGCGGCCTTTCCTTCCGTGCTCGCTTGCGGTTCGCATTGGTGTCCGGCATCCGGTGTGCGTCGACGGCCCGCACGGTGAGTTCGAGGGCTTCGGCGGTGCGCTCGTAGGTGCGCTGTGCGACGGCGACGTAGATGAGGTCGAGGATCAGCAACTGCGAGTGCAGCGCGGAGAGGGCTGCGAGCCGGAACGTGGTCTCGTGCACCGAGGTGGTGAAGACGACGTCGGCGACCTCGGCCAGTGGTGAGCGGGCGTACGAGGTGACCGCCACGGTCAGCGCGCCATGATCGGCGGCCTCGGCCAGCATCTCGATCGCCTCTCGGGTCCGACCGGAGTGCGACAGGCTGATCGCGACGTCGCCCGGCCCGAGCAGTGCGGCGTTGGTGAGGGCGGTGTGCGTGTCGGCGCGGTACCGCACCGGGACGCGGATGCGTTCGAGCCGGAACGCCATCTCACTGCCGGCGGTGCCGCTACTTCCCAGCCCGAAGATCTCCACTCGGCCGGCGACGGCGATCGCGGCCGCCACCCGTTCGACCGCGGCCGTGTCCAGGCCGGACGCGGTCGCCTGGATGGCCCGGGTGTCCGCGGCGGTGATCACGTCGAGGACGCTGCCGATCGGGTCCTCGGGCGCGATGTCCCCGGAGATGTCGGTCTCCCAGCGGGCCTGCTCGGCGCGCCCGGTCTCGGTCGCGACGGCCACGCGCAGGTTGGCGTAGCCCTTGAATCCGAGTGCCCGGCTGAAGCGGGTGACTGTTGCGGTGGAGGTCCCGGATCGTTCGGCCAGGTCGACGATGCTGGCGTGCGCCGCCGTCTCTGGATCGTCGAGGATGGCCTCGGCGATCTTCGCCAGGGCCTCCGGCATGGTGGGTCCCTCCATGCGGAGCCGCACCAGCAGCCCGCCACTCTCACCCGTCACTAGTGATCATCCTTTTCATCGGGTAGCTATGGTGATGAAAATTACGACCATCTCTCCGCCTAGTCAACAACAACTTTCTATGCTTCGATTTTCGGCATGATGCTGGTACTGGGTGTTGACGCCGGTGGCACGGCGTCTCGGGCGGTCGTGGCGACCCGGGACGGCACCGTGGTGGGCCGTGGCTCAGCAGGCCCCGGCAACCCGACGGCGGCGGGGCCGGCCGCCGCCCGGTCCATCGGGGCGGCGGTGCGCGACGCCTTGGGCGAGCACGACCCGGCATCGGTGCTCAGCGGCGTCGCAGGCATCGCCGGTGCGGGCATCATGGCGGACCCGGAGATCACGGCGGCCTTCAGCTACGAGTGGGCCCGGCAAGGTCTGACCTGCCCGGTCACCATGGTCGGCGACGCGGTGGCGGCCTTCGCGGCTGGTGCCTCGGCGCCCTCGGGGGCGGTGCTCATCGCCGGCACCGGCGCGGTCGCCGCCCGCATCGACGACTGGCGGGTCAGCCGCACCGCCGACGGCCTCGGCTGGCTGCTCGGCGACGAGGGCTCGGGCCTGTGGTTGGGCCTGCAGGCGGTCCGCTCGATCGCCCGGGCCTGGTCCGGATCCACCGCGGACGGCGAGCTGGCCGCTGCCATCACCGCGCGGGCCGCAGTGACCAGCTGCGACGAACTCGTGCAGTGGGCCGGCCGGCAACAGCCGGCGGTGTTCGCCGCGCTGGCACCCCTGGTGTGCGCGCACGCCACGGCCGGCGACGCCCTCGCCAGGCGGCTGACCGCCGAGGCCGCCACTCGACTGGTCGCCACCCTCGGCGAGTTGGGCCCATCGGACGGCCCCGTCGTGCTCGCCGGCAGCCTCCTGACCAACACCACGCCCGTGCGAACGGCAGTCCTGGCCACCCTCGCCGGCCCGGCCGCGACCGCCCGGGACCCGGCGATCGGGGCCGCCTGGCTCGCCCTACGTCAGCTCACGGACCAGGAGGAGGCGGCGCGCCTGCACCAACGCATGCTTCGACCCGATCGTGCAGCGTCCCTGAGGGGACACTGACCGGGCCGCCGCGCGGGCGGTCAGTCGGCGACCGCGAGCGCCCGGGACGCGGCGGCCCGCCTCCGCGACAAGAGCCTCTACCCGCCCGAACCGCCGAGATCCACGCTGCGCCCGTCGTTGATTATGGGGCGGTCAGCAGCGGGTGACGTTCGCCTGCGCGGTCTGCGGCGTCGACGACTGATCGCACGATGTCGTCAAGGCCGTAGCGGACGGTGTACCCGATGAGTTCGTGGGCCAGCGACAGATCCGGCATACGGCGCGTCATGTCTTCGAAGCCGCTCCCGTAGGCGACGTCGTAGGGCACCGTGTGGATGTCACTGGTCGAGCCGGTGAGGTCCTTGATCTTCTCGGCGAGCCCGCGGATGGAGATCTCCTCGCGCCCACCGAGGTTCACCGCCCTACCGTGCGCCGCAGGGGTCTGCAGCAGCTCGACCATTGCGGGTACCACGTCGTAGACCGACCCGAAGCACCGGCGCTGCGTGCCGTCGCCATACACCGTGATCGGCTCCTGACTGAGCGCCTGCGCGACAAACCGTGGCAGGACCATGCCGTACCGACCTGTCTGCCGCGGCCCGACGACGTTGAACAGTCGGTAACTCACGCAGGGGGTGCCGGTCTCGGCGGCGCGGGTGTGTGCCACCAACTCGTCGAGACCCTTGGCCGCCGCGTACGACCATCGGCTGAGCAACGGGGAACCGAGAATGCGGTCGGCGTCCTCGCGGAGCCCGTCGGCATCGTTCTTGCCGTACACCTCGCTGGTCGACGCGATGCCGAACGGCACGCCGTGCGTCACCGCCGCCTCGACGACGTTCTCCGTTCCGTACAGGTTGACGCGCAGCGAGTGGAGGGGATTGTCGACGATCGTTCGTACGCCGACGGCGGCGGCGAGATGAAAGACCGCGTCCTTGCCGCGGACGCACTCGTTGACCAGGTCACCGTCCAGGATCGACCCCTCCACCAGGCGTACGGTGCCGGCGTCCAGGCAACTGGTGAGGTTTGCCACCGAACCAGTGGACAGCTCGTCGAGCACGGTGACGTCATGGTGTTGCTCAACCAGGAATTCACAGAGGTGGGAGCCGATGAATCCGGCGCCCCCGGTGACAAGAACTCGCATAGCTCGCTTCCTTTCGGCAGCAGGTGGGGTGCAGGCGGGACGGTCGAACGTGGTCCGTCAGGCCAGGCATCGCATGATGTAGTACGCCTCGGCCAGCGGTACGCCGGCCTGCATGCCACGCAGTACCGCGAGGCTGCGGAGGGTTTGTTCGGAGCGCGTATGTGGGTGCTCGTGTATCTGGGTGGCGTACTGCCGCATGGCTTCGAGTTTGCTGTCGAGGTCTTCCTCGGCGAGCTCGACCAGAAGGTTGGGCATGGGGACCGCATCGGTGCGCCACTGGTCCGCTGCCTCTTCGAAGGCCAGAACGAGATCGGGGTGATGGCGGAGCCGGGTGTTGGATGGCCGCGTCGCGGTGTGGGCCGCCTCAGCCACGGCCTGGTGGTCCTGGTTGTAGCTGGAACGGTGCGGAGCGATCAACACCGTGGGCCGCAGCCTGGCGATGGCCAGCGGGCTTTCCTGCTCCACCATGTTGGCGAGTTCGAGCCGGGGAATCTGGTCGAGCCGGAGGTGGTACTCGTCGCCCGGAAAAGCCATATGCCAGCCGTCCCATTGTTGGTGGTCGGCGACGCGCTTGATTTCGTCGTTACGCTCCTCGGGGCTGGAGAAGACGGACGAGGACTGGTCGGTGGTGTTGCCGACGGTGAGGAACTGGACGAAGACCTCGGCGCCGGCGGACTTCGCTTTGTGGATCAGTCCGCCGCAGCCGAGGGTCTCGTCGTCGGGGTGCGGCGAGAGGATGAGAATGCGCTGTTGCGCCCAGGTGAAGGTCATGGTGGATGTCCGTTTCCGTGAGTCGTCCGAAAGTCTCCTGAAAGCGCGGCTCAGAGGCGCTCGACGTTCTCGTGGCGCCCCATGAGGCCGCTTGTGTCGAGCACCAGCCGGGAGCGCCGGGCGATGGCCCCGAGGTCAAACGCCGAGTGCGCCTGGAGCAGTACGACGGCGTCGCAGTCGTGGACCGCGTAAAGGGGTGCCTCCACCGCGGTGATGCTCACCCCGTCGACGGCCCAATTCCGGATGTAGGGATCGGCGAAGCACAACTCGGCGCCGAGGCTGAGCAGCTCGCGGGCCAGTGGCAGTGCCGGGGTCTCGCGGTCGTCGGCGATATCCGGCTTGTACGTCACACCCAGCAACATCACGCGCGCGCCGTTGACGGACTTCCGCTCCCGGTTGAGCGCCCGCTGTAGGCGGCTGGCGACGTACTTCGGCATCCGCCCGTTGATCTCGTCCGCTGTCTCGGCCAGCCGGAAGGCGTAACCGAGCTTGCGGACGGTGTGCGACAGGTAGGAGGGGTCGATGGGGATGCAGTGCCCGCCTACTCCGGGGCCGGGGAGGAACTTGTGGAAGCCGAAAGGCTTGGTGGCGGCGGCCTCGATGGTCTCCCACAGGTCGATGCCCAGCTCTTCGCAGAAGATCGCCATTTCGTTGACCAGGGCGATGTTCACGTTGCGATACGTGTTCTCCAACAGCTTCGCCATCTCGGCTTCCCGTAGGCCCGAGGTGGGCACCACCCGGGACACCAGCTTGCCGTAGAAGGTGGCTGCGTGGTCACGACAGTTCTCGGTCAAGCCACCGACGACCTTCGGGGTGTTCCGCAGTCCGAACTGGCCGTTCCCCGGATCGATGCGCTCAGGCGAGTACGCCAGGCTGAAGTCGCGTCCCGCCGTGAGGCCCGATTCCTCCAGGATCGGCCGGACGACTTCCTCGGTTGTTCCGGGATACGTCGTGGACTCCAGGACGACCAGTGTGCCCGGCGTCAGGTAGGCGGCGATCATGCGTGCCGCACTTCGCACGGCCGACAGGTCCGGTCCGTGATCGTCGCTGAGGGGCGTCGGCACGCAGACGGTGATGACCGCGCTTTCGGCAAGCGACGCCGGGTCGGTCGTGGCGCGGAAGCCGGCGGCAAGCATCTCGCCGAGATCATCTTTGGAAATGTCGTCGACATAGGATTTTCCGCTGTTCAGCATATCGACGCGACCGGCGTCGATATCCACGCCGATGACACGCAGTCCGGCAGCGGCCGCCTCTTTCAGCAGAGGTAGACCAACATAGCCAAGACCAATCACCGCCAAGTCGTACGACACCCGAGGAGTCTCCCCAGTTGACCCATCCTCTATAGAGGTGGGTGAGTAGTCCTTCTCGAACGACCGATGCGACCGAGCATCGTCCAATATCATGGAGGTAACCGACTTTTGTCCCATGACCGCCTCATTTCGACCAGACTTCTTACCGTCCGCCGGCCCGTACCCGCGACCGGGCCGCGTGCCGGCTGCGCCCGAGCTCCTTTCGGTGCGCCAGACCTTCCTATGGAAAGTCCTGCGGCCAAGGGGTCGACCTTCTGTTGGCCGATTGCCGGTGCCAGCCCCTGGTGGGCCTCGGACCATCTCTTACGCGCCTGCTGCTCGACTTGTTGGAACCAGCGACGGGAGAGCGCACAATTCGTGTCCGCTCTCCCGATAGGTTGAATGCAATCCCGTCCTTCCGCAGTTCCTTTATATTCGTAGCAGCAACGTACTCCCGTGGCGGTACCGCACTAGCGTTCTCTCGATTACTCAATACATTCTGTGGAACTGCTCATCAGAACGGGGATTTACTACTGAGGTGAGCTCAACGAGAGTCGTCGGTGCAATGTGACCCACCCGGGTTGCGTTCGGTCGGGTCGGGCATTGCTCGAGACAGGCGTCAGCCATCGATAGACGGGTCTGGGCGACAGGACTCCGTCTTCGAGTGGGCATCCAGTGATTGGCTGTCGCGGCATGGTCGCCGTGCCAGTGGCCGCGGTCGTCGGCGCGCAGGCGCCGTGCGGTACGAGGCGCCGCGGCGGCCGCCCGACGACGGTGGGTCGTCCGGGATCTGGCCGGCGAGCCGCTCGTCGGTGAGCGTGGCGCGGGGAGACGATGCTCGGTGTCAGGGCGACACCATCGACGCGCGGTATTCGCAGCAGCGCTGCGAGATCAGACCGCGCGGAGTCGTTGACCACGCGCAGCGCGCCGGCCTGAGTCGTATCGACGGCGGCCGGCGCGCGAGGCGCGCCGCGCTGGTATGTGGTCCGTGGGGCCACGTACCAGCCGCGGTCCGGTCAGTGGGTCAGCTTCCGGCCCCGGATGACATCGTTGATGACGAAGAAGTTGATGGTCGGGACGATGTCCAGCAGTCGCGTGATCGGCGTGTCGTACTTCCGGGCCATGTAGCGATAGTTGGCGACCGCGTCGGCGCCCTCGCCGTCGCGCGCGTGCGGCCAGTGCAGGGACACCGCGTCCCGGTTCAGGAACATGCGGGCTCCGTCGCGGTGCAGCCGGTAGCCGAGGTCGACATCCTCGCCACCCCATGCGCGGAACGCGTCGTCGAACATGCCGACACGCCGCAGCTGTTCCGTCCGCACCGAGGCGTTGAACGTCCAATACATGAGCCAGGGCGCGGGCGCGGCGGAGAAGTCGTCACCCTCGCGGATGAAGAAGTCCTCCCTGATGTCCGGATGCAGGCCCTTCTCGCGCCACTGCTCGATCGTCCCGTCCACATCGTTGACGTCGAGGTCGGCCAGGACCTCGTCAGCGTTCTCGTTGTTGAGGCTGTAGCCGAAGACGTACCCACAGATGGCGAGCGGCTCGGTCGAAGCCTCGTGGCTGGCCAGGTGAACGCGGAGGAGGCTGGAGTGCGCCATCACACCGGCGTCCATGAAGACGGTGATCTCGCCCTGGGCGTGGCTGATGCCGACGTTACGGGCCCCGGCGGCCCGGTAACCCTCGTCCTCCTGGAAGAAGTAGCGCAGGTTCATCTGGTCCATGTACTTCTTCACGACATCCGCGGTGTCGTCGGACGATCCGTCGTCGACCACCAGGACTTCGTAGTCATCGTGATCCAGGTCCTGGTGGACAAGAGACTCAAGTGTGAGCTGCAGAATGTCCGACCGGTTGTAGGTCGGGATTACGACGGACAGTTTCATGGCCTCTCCTTCTCTTGCGGGACATTTCGTGGCAGGCGAGCAACGCGAACGCGGCGGCCGTGAGCAGGCCACCGAACAACGGGATGACGCGCACTCCGGCCGTCGCCAGCAGGCCCGCGCCGATGAACGAGCCGGCCGCGAGGCCGAAGTTGAAGGCGACGCTGAGGCTGGCTGACGCCATGTCGGTGGTCGACGGGGCCACCTGCATGATGCGGTGCTGGATGCCCGCGATCAGCGAGCTGAACGACATCCCCGCCACGGCGAGCAGCGGGATCGTCAGCGCCTTGCTCGAGCCACCGCCGTAGAGGCCGAGCATCGCGGCGGTGATGAGCCCGAGTAGACCCAGGACGACACCGAGCGGAAACCGGTCCAGGACGCGGCCGACCGCCCAGGTTCCGGCGACGCCGAACGAGCCTTGGACGAAGAGCAGGATGCCGAGTGATGCTGCGGCGAACCCGCTGACGTCGAGGAGGAAGACGGTCATGTAGGTGAACGCGCCCATGGCGCCGGTGACCGCGAGGATGGTGGCGACGAGGAGGACGACGAAGCGGTGCCGATCCGGCATGGGCCCGGTGTCGGCAGCGTTCTCTTGCGGTGTGACGCTCGGCAGGAGCAGGGCGACCGCGATGCAGGTGACGAAGCCGAGGGCGGCCATCGCGACGAAGGCGGCCCGCCAGCCGGCCTGCCCGCCCAACCAGGTGCCCAGCGGTACGCCGAGGACCGGGCCGAGGGCGTTGCCGATCGACAGCCGGGCCACGATGCGGCCGCGGATGTTCGCGGGGAACATCGAGATCGCCACCGGGAACACCACCGCCCAGAAGACACCGTTGGTGGTGGCGGACACCAGCCGCGCGGCGAGCAGCACCTCATAGGAGGTTGCGAAGGCCGACACCGCCGTCGCCGCGGCGAACACACCGAGAGCGCCGGCGAGCAGCGGGCGCCGGGGCACTCGCCGAGTGACCCGGGTCAGCGGGAGCGCCACAATCATGACCACCACGGCGTACCCGGTCACCAGCAGACCGGTCTCGGATCTGGAGCGTCCCAGGTCCGGCGCGATCAGCGTGAGCAACCCGATCGGAAGCACCTCGGTGGTGACGTAACAGAAAGTGGCGGCGGACAACGCGGCGAGGGCATAGACCGCGCGTCGTTGGTGCACCATTGGCTACCTCCCAGATCCTGGACAAGGTGTAGCAAGAAGGCCCCACGCAAGCGGTACGCCGTAGACCACTCGATCATCTCGATGGCGCTACTCAATCGCAGATCCGCTCACGTGAACCGGCTAATCGAGTTTTGACGGTAGCATAGACGAGTCGACATCCCCCGACATGTCCACACTAGAAGTCGTCTCTGCACGTCGTTCGCTGTATGGCACGGCGCAGCGGAGGTGCATCGAGTCAGGCGAGCTACTGCCGCCAGCCGGTTGACAGGAAGCCGTCTAGCCGTGCGGCCCGATCGCGTGCGATCGAAAACGCGTGGTTTGGCACGGTGGCCGGCAGGGGGGCAGGTGCCAGCGGTCGTCGAGCGGGCGTGCGGTATGCCGGTACCGAGGAAGCGTCGGGTTGACAGCGCGTGGTGCCACCGCCGCCTACTCGGCCCCTGCCGGCCCGCCCGCTCGGCACCGAGCGGCCCGCCGGCGCGCCGGGCCCCCAACGCGGGGTCGCGCCTTCGCCCGTACTGAGGCCAGTGCCGGCCCCGCCACCCATCGGCTCCGATACACAACACCATGGGTGAGGGCTTAATCAGCTTCTGGGTGCCCTTTCTAGATGTATTGAGTGGAGGTCAGCCGGGTGCAGAGTACCGCCCCGCGAGTACGTTCATTCCTGGATAAGAAGGGAGGCGCGGAATGCCTATCAAAGATTTCGTCCTGCTCCGCCCGCAGGACATCGTGAAGAATGGGTGGGCCCATGAGCAACTACACGTTTCCGTAGGTAGCGGGTGGCATGAATTCGCGAAATTCTGGGACGATCTTCCAATCGACCCGTATGTCCAACCGAGCCATCGGACGCGCCGGTACCGCCGGTTAGGGCGGCTGCTGGGGCGCTCCGGAGGTGACCTGGAAACGCTGCCCGCCGAGCCTTTCTACCAGGCCACGGACGTGAACCGGGTCTACGGTGGGCAGGTCAGGCAGTTCGCGCCGATGACCCCGGAGATGCACGCGAACGCGAACCTTCGAGCCGCCGTCGCGCACGACCTGGGCATTGTCAGCCGCGCGAGCGGAATCGACGGTGACTGGTTGATAACCGTCCACATGATTCGCGTGGCGGCCGACGGCCAGAGCACCTCGGCACCGGCTCCGGAAGGCCGCCACAGCGACGGCCACGACTACGTGGCCATCCATTTGGTCGGCCGTCAGAACTGCGCCGGTGGCGTCAGCCGCGTCTTCCGTAAGGGTGAGAACGAGCCGTTGTTCGAGCACGCGATGGTGAATCCGATGGAAACAATCGTGCTCGATGACCGCGCGATGGAGCACGAAGTCACCCCGATCGGACCCGAGGGTGCGACCATCGCGACCCGCGACATGATGATCATCGATTTCGATCGAGCCTAGTCTTCCGGAGGGACCCCATGTCCAATGTGACCACCGCATCGGTTTGCCTGGAGTGCGACACCGAGGTCGCGGTATCGACCGAGGCGGAGCTGGGCGACATTCTGTCGTGCCGCGGCTGCGGCCAGGAACACGAGGTAGTCGAGGTTACGCCCACGATCCGGCTCGACCGCGCACCCGAGATTGAGGAGGACTGGGGTGAGTGAGACGGCCGATGTGCTGGTCTCCGTGACCATGGTGCGCCCGGAGGAACGCCTGCTCCTGGAGGCGCTCCGGGCGACCGGGCTGACCGCGCAGTCGGCGATGCCCCGGCACACCGCCGCCGTGCTCAACAACGCCGCGCCGCGGCCCCGCATGGTGCTGCTGCGCAACGTGTCCCACCGGGAGCTGGCCGCGATGGCGGCCCGGTTCGAGCACGCCGACGTCCAGACGCTGAACACTCCGCACGCGGTGCGCCTGTGCCTCGCCAAGGACCTTCAGGCGATCGCCTACGCCAACCACGACGTTCCGCACCCGACGACGTACGTCGCGTTCACCGTCGAGCAGGTTCAGATGTACATCGACGCGCTCGGCGGGGACGCGGTCGTCAAGCCGATCAGCGGCTCATGGGGGCGCGGGATCGTCCGCATCGCCGAGCAGGCGCAGTTCGACGCCTGGGTCGGCGGTCGGGAGGCGTTGGACCCGGCGGGTAAGGAGTTCCCGGTCGTGGTGCAGGAGTACGTGCCCAAGCCGGGTTACAACGAGCGAGTGCACGTGGTGGGGGACCGCCCGATCGTGGCCTACCGTCAGGTGGGCTCCGGTCTGCGCACCAACACCCACCAGGGCGGTGCCGTGGAGCCCATCCCGATCTCGGACCGCGCTCGCGAACTGTGCGCCCGGGTCGTGGCGTGTTTCGGCCCCGGCTTCTACGGCGTCGACCTGGCCGAGTCCAGGGAGACCGGTGAGATGTACGTGCTGGAGGTCAACACCAACCCGGATTTCGCCCAATCCTCCAAGATTCACGGCGTTGACATCGCCGGCCACGTCGCCGCGTACGTGCGCGACGCGGTGTTCGCCCAGGCGGAGGTGGCGGCATGAGCGAGCGAATCAGCGCGGCCGTCCTCGGCGGCAGCGGGTTCATCGGAGCCGAGCTGATCCGGCTGCTGGCCGCCCACCCCCGGGTGGTGCCGACGTTCGTCTCCTCGTCCAGACACGCCGGTCAGCCTGTCGGGCAGGTGGTGCCGGGGTTACGTAATTCGTCCATGGGCGGACACCACATGCGCAAGCTCGACGAGATGCCCAACGTGGACGTCGCGTTCGCCTGCCTGCCCAACGGCGTACTGCCGTCCGTGCTCGACGACGTGGCCGACCGCGCGAGCGTCGTGATCAATCTGGCCGGTGATTACCGGCTGCGCCAGTCGGACCAGATCGAGCGCCACTATCCCGCGTCGGCCGGCGGTTGGCGGCAGCCGATTCCCTACTACATTCCGGAGTTCGCGCCCACGCCGACGGAATCGGTGCTCAACCTGCCGGGCTGCATGGCGGCGGCGACCATCTACGCGCTCTACCCGCTGTTTCAGGCTGACGTGGCGGCGGCGGACGTGGTGGTGGACGCGAAGTCAGGGTCGAGCGGCAGCGGCACCGGCAGTGTGGAGCATCCGGCGGTGCGCGACGGGAACGTACGGGTGCACCGGCTGCACGGCCACCGGCACGCTCCCGAGGTCCGGCAGGCGCTCACCGACCTGACCGGGCGTGCGCCGGAACTGCAGTTCTCCACGTTCAGCCTGCCGGTCGCGCGCGGTGTCATGGTCTCGGCGTACGGGCGGCTCAAGCCGGGCGCCGAGGGCAGCGACGTGCGCCGGGCGTTCGCCCGGGCGTACGCCGACGCGCCGTTCGTGCGGGTGGCGGGCGGGCGGTCCCCGATGGGGATGCCGATGCTCAAGACGGTCGTGGGTTCCAACGTCGCCGAGGTCGGCGTGTCGGTGGCCGGCGACCGCTGGGTGGTGGTGTCCGCCCTGGACAACCTCATCAAGGGTGGCGCCGGCCAAGCGGTACAGGCACTCAACCGGATCCACGGCATGGACGAACGGCTGGGGCTTCCGGAGGCCGGGGGATGGCCGTGATGGATAACAAGGCGTTGGCGGAGGTCTCCCCCTACGCGCCGCTGTACGTGGTGAAGGTGGGCAGTTCAAGCCTGCGTCACGCGTCCGCCTACGACGACCTGGCCGCGCTGAACGCGTGCGGCGCCCGACTGTTGCTGGTCGCTGGCGGCGCGGCCGACATCGCTGATCACTACACCAGCATCGAGCGCCCGATGCCGATGCTGCGGCTGGCCTCCGGCGACGAGGTGCGGTACTGCCCGCCCGACGAGATGCCGCATATCGTCGCCGCGTACGAGCGGCTGACCCTCCCTCGGATCCGAGAGAACCTGGTCCAGCGCGGGATGACGGTGTTCGCGGCGACGGCCACGCCGGAAGGGTTGGTCACGGGTACCCCGAACCGTCCGCTGCGGGTGGTCGAGGGCGACCGGCAGCGGTTGGTCCGCGACCACCGGGCCGGCGTGGTCCGCGCGGTGGACGTGGCACGACTGCGCGCCCTGCTGGACACCTTCGACGTGGTCTGCGTGTCACCGCCGGTGACCGCGGACGACGGCGGGGCGCCGATCAACGTGGACGCCGATGTGCTCGCCGCCGAACTGGCCAACGCGCTCGACGCCGACCACCTACGCCTGGTGACCGGCACCCCGGGCCTGCTCGCCGACCCGTCCGACCGCGGCAGCACCCTGCCGCACCTGGGCCGAGGCGAGGGAATGGCGTATGCCAGCGGGCGGATGCGGCAGAAGGTCCGGGCGGCGGAGCTCGCCCTGAGGGGAACCGCGGACGTCGCCATCACCGGCCCCCACACCGTCAACGCCCACGGCGGTACCCGCTTCTGGCGGGCCGCCGCGCCGGAGCCCGACCTGGATCTGCTGACCCGCATGGTGGAGATCTCCTCGATCTCCGGCGGCGAGCGTGAGCTGGCGCTGTTCCTGCTGAAGTGGCTGGCCGAGAGAGGCGTGCAAGCGGAGATCGATCCAGCCGGCAACCTGGTCGCCACGCGCGGCCGTGGGCCACGCCGGCTGCTGATGCTCGGCCATCTCGACACCGTTCCCTACCGCTGGCCCGTCGTCTGGGACGGTGACGTGCTCACCGGCCGCGGCTGCGTGGACGCGAAGGCCAGCCTGGCCGCGTTCCTCCAGACGCTCGTGGAGTTCGAACCACCCGAGGGCGTCACGGTTCGGGTGGTCGGCACCGTGGAGGAGGAGCGGACCGCGTCCGGCGCGCTCTACGCGCGTGACCACTACCCCGCGGACGCGGTCATCATCGGCGAGCCCAGCGGCGCCGGCGCGGTGACCATCGGCTACCACGGCGTGTGCAAGGTGCGGATGAACGTGGCCCAGGCCAGCGGTCACACCGCGGGCAAGGATCGGCGGACGGCCGCCAGCTGCCTGGTCGACCTCATCGGCGAGGTCGAGGCCGAGGTCGGCAAGCGCAGCCCGGAGGCGTTGTTCGCGGTGCTCGACCTGGCCGCTGGCGGCTCCGGTGGCACCCAGACCGCCTCGGCGGTGCTGGATGTACGGGTGCCGCCGGGAACCGAGGTGGACGACGTGCTGTCCGCCTTCGAAGGCGGTCAGCTGCTGCTGGCCACGCCCCCGGTGAGCACGCCACGCACCGATCCGCTGGTGCGGGCGTTCACCCGAGCCCTGCGTGCGGTGACCGGCGGCGCTCCACGGCTGCTGGCGAAGAAGGGGAGCAGCGACATGAACACGCTCGCCACCAGATGGCGCGGCGTTCCGATGGTGGCGTACGGACCGGGAGATGCACACCTGGACCACACGCCGGACGAGCGGCTGTCAGCCGACGAGTACCGGCGGGCGCGGGCGGTGCTGTCCGCGGCCGTACGGGATTGGTGTGTGCGGTGATGGACGAGATCGACCTGCTTCGGGAACAGGCCAGCCGGGCCCGCCGGCTGGTGGTCGACATGGCTGCCAGCGAGGTTGGCTGCCACCTCGGCGGCAGCCTTTCGGTGGTGGACATTCTGGTAGCCGCGTTTGCTGTCGCCCGCTCACGGCCGGGCACGGAGGTCGTCCTGAGCAAGGGCCATGCGGCGGCCGCACTTTACGCGGTGCTGCACGAGGTCGGCGTCATCGAGGAAAACCCGGCACCCCGGTACGGCCGTGCCGGGTCGCCCTACACCGGGCACCCCGGCCCGAAGGTGCCGGGCGTCCGGTTCCCCACGGGCAGCCTCGGCCACGGGCTTGTGTACGCGGTCGGCTGGGCCCTCTCGCGGCGGTTGCTGAACCAACCCGGCGGGGCCATCGCCGTGGTTGGTGACGGCGAGTTGCAGGAGGGCCTGGTCTGGGAGGCGTTGCAGGTGGCCCAGGCCAAGCGGATCGGCGGGCTCACCGTGGTGGTGGACCTCAACGGTGGCCAGAACGACGGCTACGTCTCGGACATCTCGCCGATGACCGACCTACCGGCCCGGCTGGCCGCGTTCGGCTTCTCGGTGGCGGAGGTGGACGGGCACGACATCGAGAAGTTGTTGGCGACGATCGTGCCGACAGACCGGCCGCTCGCGGTGCTGGCCACCACCGTCAAGGGCAAGGGCGTGCCGGCGACCGAGGGAAAGGCTGCCTCGCACTACGTGAAGATCAGTCCGGCTCGGGCACGGCAGTGGAAGGCGGCGATCCGGTGATGACGGCGACGGTGTCGGCACGCGAGGCGTACCGGGTCGAGCTGACCGAGCTCGCCGCACACGACCCGCGCATCGTGTGTCTGGAGGCGGACCTGGGCGGCGCGTCGCACTGCTTCAAGGACCGGTTTCCCGACCGGTTCCTCAACCTCGGCATCGCCGAGGCGTCCGCCGTGGACATCGCGGTCGGGCTGGCCTCTGCCGGGCTGCGGCCGTTCGTCAGCACGTTCGCCTCGTTCGCGGCGTTCCGCGCGGCGGAGAGTGTCAAGCTCGGGCTCGGGTACCTCGCGGCGCCCGTGGTCCTGGTCAGCCCGTATGGCGGGGTGTCCGGTGCGTGGTTCGGGCCGACTCACCACTGCCTGGAGGACCTCGCCGTGATGCAGAGCCTGCCGGGCGTGCGGATCGCCGTACCCGCGGGTGAGGCCGAGACCCGCGAGGCGATCCGGGTCGCGGCCGCTGGCGACCGGCCGTGCTACGTGCGGCTGGGACGCAACGAGGTGTTCGACGCCCCGTTCGCGCCGGCCGGCCGGGGCGAGGTCACCTGGCTGAACCCGATGAGCGGCGACACCTGCCTCGTATCCATCGGGGAGAAGCCGACCGCGCTGTGCCAGGCCGTCACCGAGAGCCAGCCGGACCTCGGCCACGCGCACCTGTGCTGGGTGGACGCGGAGAGCCTGGCGCTCGCCATGCCGCACCTGGCCGGCGCGCGGCGGCTGATCGTCGTCGAGGAGCATCGCCCGGCCGGCAGCGTGGCATCCACCCTTGCGTTGCTGCTCCCCGACCGCGAGGTACGGGGTGTGAACGCCGGCGACGACTGGCCGACCGAGGGCGGCAACCACGACGAGACACTCGCCGCGCTGGGGCTCACGACATCCGCGGTTCTCAGCGCCGTCCTGGAGGGGAAGAAATGACCACCACGATGCAACCCAGCGCCAGCGCGCTGGAAGTGACCCGGCAGACGTTCGCCGACCCGACGCTGACCCTGCGCAGCCCCGGTGAGGAATTCGCCATGTCGGTTGCCCGGGCGCAGAACGGCGCCGACGTGGTGGTGCCGATCCGGGCGCACCTGACCGCGTCGTTTCCGCTCTTCAAGAGCCGCCCGCGGTACACCGTGCGGCACCTGTTGAAGGTGGCCTCGGTCTCCGACCAGACGCTCGCCTACGTACGCGAGGCGCCGAAGAGCGAGTACGGGTCCGCGGGCACGGCGTACGCCAGCACCCCGGAGGCCACCTTCGAGCCCACGGTGGAATATGCCGAGCTGACCGAGCTGAGCGTGTCGGTACCGGTCCCGGCCGACCTGCGGCACGAGCCCGCGTTGCTCGCCGCGTTCATCGACTACCGGGTGCTCGTCCGGATGGGCGTGGTGGAGAACCAGGCCCTGCTGCACGGCACCGCCGACGGTCGCATACCGGGACTGCTGAAGCTGCCCGAGATGCGCAGGTCGACCATTTCCGGCGACCTCGGTGCGGCGTTGACCACCGCGGCGGGGACGGTCGAGGAGACCGGTGGTTCCTGCGACGGTGTCGTCGTGCACCCCGCTCACTACTGGGACATGGTCCGGGACGGGCTGCTCGGCCGACTCGCCGAGGCCGGAATCAAGGTCTCGCGTACCCGGATGATGCCGCGCGGCCAGGCGCTGCTCGGGGATTTCCGGGCCGCCGTGACGCTGCTCGACCCCAGCCGGTCGGCGCTGGCGCTGCATGGCGACGTCGTGGAGGCCCGCACCTCCGTGGGCCTCGCCGTTCACCTGCCCCAGCACTTTCTCCTGCTGACGGACGGTGCGCGATGAAGGTCATCTACATCACCGGCTGGCTGCGCAGCGGCAGCACCATTCTCGGCAACGTGCTCAACGAACTGCCCGGCGTGCTGCACGCCGGCGAGCTGCACTACCTGTGGAAGAACGGCCTGCTGGACAGCGGCACGAACTCGCTGTGCGGGTGCGGCGAGCAGATCCGGCAGTGCGCGCTGTGGTCGTCGGTGATCGCCACGTTCGGCGACGACGAGCCCACCCGGCTCGCGCGCCAGATGATGTCGTGGCAGCAGGCCGGCCTGCGGACCCGGCACACCCGCGCCCGCCTCGCCAGCACACCCGAGCACGTCACCGCGGTGCTGGACCGCACCGTCGCCGTGTACCGGGAACTGACGCGGCGCGGCGCGGAGCGGGCGGTCGTGGACAGCTCCAAGTACCCGGCCGAGGCCGCTGCCCTGCTCCGGCGCTCCGACGTGGATGTGCGGGTGCTGCACATCGTCCGGGATCCGCGCGCCACCACCTACTCGTACCAACGCGGCAAGCGGTACATCGAGCCGATGAGCCCGACGCAGAGCACCGCGAACTGGGTCGGCTTCAACGTGGCCTCCGAGTACGTCGGCGGCGCCGCGGACGGCCGTTACCTCCGGATCCGGCACGAGGACCTGACCCGGCGGCCCCGTGAGGTGGTGGCCGATGTGCTGCGCTTCGCGGGGCTCGAGGACGAGCCACCGGTGACGGAGGAGGGCAAGGTGACTCTCGGCATCAACCACACGGTCACCGGCAACCCGGACCGGCTCGGCCAGGGCACGGTGTTGATCCGGCCGGATGAGCGCTGGCGTACCGAGCTGCCGGGACTGCCGACTGCCACCACCACGGCGCTCGCACTGCCCCTGCTACGCCGCTACGGGTATCCGGTGCTGGCGGGAAAGGTGGCCTGATGGATCTCGGATTGTCCGGACGGACGGCGTTGGTCGCCGCCGCCAGCAGCGGCCTCGGGCTGGCCGTCGCTCGCGCGCTGGCGGCCGAGGGCGCGCACGTGTCCATCGCGGCCCGCGACCCGCAGCGTCTGGCCGCGGCGCACAAGCAGATCGATGAGGCCGGTCCCGGGCGGGTGCTGTCCGTCGAGGTCGACGTCCGTGACGACGCCGGCGTGACGCGCTGGGTGGACCGGACGGCGGAGGAGTTCGGCGCCCTGCACGTCGTGGTCACCAACTCTCCGGGCGTGCCGCACGGCAAGGCCGATGCGTTCAGCGTGGACGACTATCGGCAAGCCGTAGAGGGGTCGATGCTGCCACACATCTCGATCACGATGGCCGCGTTGCCGCACCTGCGGCGGGCCGGTTGGGGTCGGATCCTGCTGATCACCTCGGAGGCCGTACGCCAGCCGCTCCCCGGCACCGCGATGTCCGCGACCGCCCGGTTGGGTGTGCTCGGCTTCGCCAAGGGCGTGGTCCACGCCCTGGGCGCCAGCGGCATCACGGTGAACGTGCTGGCCCCCGGTGTTCATCAGACGCCGGCATTCGAAAGCTTCGTGGCGGCGCGGCCCGCTGTGGACGGCGAGGCCGCGCTCAAGGAAATCATCGCCGAGGTGCCGCTCGGCCGGGTCGGACGGCCGGCGGACTTCGGTGCGCTCGCTGCCTTCCTGGCCAGCGAGCAGGCGGGCTTCGTGACCGGCACGGTGCTGTTGGTGGACGGCGGGAACACGCGGGGTGTCACATGAGTCTGGAAATGCTGGAAGCAGAGTCGATCCACATCATCCGCGAGGTGGCCTCCGAGTTCGAACGGCCGGCGCTGCTGTTCTCCGGTGGCAAGGACTCGATCGTCATGCTCCGCCTGGCGGAGAAGGCGTTCCGGCCGGCACCGATGCCATTTGCGCTGGTGCATGTCGACACCGGGCACAACTTCCCGGAGGTCCTTGAATACCGCGACAAGCGCGTCGCCGAGCTGGGCCTACGGCTGATCGTGGCCTCGGTGCAGGACTCGATCGACGCCGGGCGGGTGGTCGAGCCGACCGGGCGACGGGCCAGCCGCAACCGGCTGCAAACGACGACGCTGCTGGATGTCATCGCCGAGCACCGCTTCGACGTGGCCTTCGGCGGTGCCCGACGCGACGAGGAGAAGGCCCGGGCCAAGGAGCGGATCTTTTCCTTCCGGGACGAGGTCGGCCAGTGGGACCCGAGAAACCAGCGCCCGGAGTTGTGGAACCTGTTCAACACCCGAATCCGGCCGGGGGAGCACATCCGGGTCTTTCCACTGTCCAACTGGACGGAGCTCGACGTCTGGCGGTACATCGGCCGCGATGAGCTCGAGGTGCCGCCGATCTACTTCGCGCACCGGCGGCGGGTGTTCGAGCGAGACGGCATGTTGCTGGCCGAGAACCCGTACCAGTCGCCGGACCCGACGGAAGTGGTGACCGAGGCGACCGTGCGGTACCGGACGGTGGGCGACATGACCTGCACGGGAGCGGTCCTCTCCGGTGCGCAGACGGTCGCGGACATCATCCAGGAGGTGGCAACCACCCGGGTCACCGAGCGCGGCGCGACCCGCGCGGACGACCGGACCAGCGAGGCCGCCATGGAGGACCGCAAGCGGGAAGGGTATTTCTGATCATGGACATCCTCCGGTTCGCCACCGCTGGGTCGGTGGACGACGGCAAGAGCACACTCATCGGACGCTTGCTCTACGACTCCAAGTCCACCTTCACCGACCGGCTCGCCGCGGTCGAGGACGCCAGCCGCCGGCGCGGCGACGAGTACACCAATCTGGCGCTGCTGATGGACGGCCTGCGGGCGGAACGTGAGCAGGGCATTACCATCGACGTGGCGTACGGCTACTTCGCCACGCCCAAGCGCACGTTCATTCTCGCTGACACTCCCGGCCACGCCCAGTACACCCGGAACATGGTGACCGGCGCCTCCACGGCGGACCTGGCCATCGTCCTGGTGGACGCGACCAAGGGCATGGTCGAGCAGAGCCGGCGGCACACGTTCCTGCTCGGTCTGCTGGGCGTGCCGCACCTGGTGGTCTGCGTCAACAAGATGGATCTGGTCGGGTACGACCAGAAAGTGTTCGACCGGGTCCGGGCGGAGTTCTCGGAGTTCACCACGAGGATCGCCACCCGGGACGTCACCTTCGTGCCGATCAGCGCGCTGCACGGGGACAACATCGTCAGTCGCTCGCCCGAGATGCCCTGGTACGACGGTGCCTCGCTGCTGCATCACCTGGAGAACGTGCACATCGCCTCGGACCGCAATCTGGTGGACGTCCGGTTCCCGGTGCAGTACGTGATTCGCCCGCAGTCCGCCGCGTTCCCCGACTACCGCGGTTACGCCGGCCAGGTCGCCGGCGGCGTGCTGCGCCCTGGTGACGAGGTCATGCACCTGCCCTCCGGGCTGACCACCCGGGTCGCCGCCATCGACGGTCCGGACGGGCCGGTCGATGAGGCCAGGCCACCGATGTCGGTGGTGCTGCGACTCGACGACGACCTCGATGTGTCCCGGGGGGACATGATCTGCCGGCCACACAACGCGCCGGCCGTGGCCCAGGACATCGACGCCATGGTCGTCTGGATGAGCGAGCGTGCGCTCCGACCGCCGGCTCGGTTGCTGCTCAAACACACGACCCGAACCGTTCGTGCGGTCGTCCGAGAATTGCGCTACCGGCTCGACGTCAACACGTTGCGTCGTGACGTGAGTGCCACCGAGTTGCGCTGCAACGAGATCAGTCGGCTGGAGTTGCGGGTGACCCAGCCGCTGTTGTGTGACCCGTACTCGCGCAATCGGCTCACCGGCTCCTTCATCCTGATCGACGAGGAGACGAATCACACCGTTGGCGCCGGCGTTATCAACTGACGTCGCGCACCGCGTCCGAGCCCGCAGCCGTCCCCACCGGAAACCCCCGGTGGGGACGGCTGCGGGCTCGGGCCGCGAACAGCTCCGGTCACTCGGGTGCAGGCTCAGCTCTGCGGCCTGGTGAGCAGGACGCTCAGGGCGTTGAGCTCCCCGCGGTTGGTGATGCCGAGCTTGCGGTAGACCCGATGCAGGTGGTTCTCCACCGTCCGTACGGACAGCACGAGGTTGCGGGCGATCTCGCGGCTGGACAGCCCTCCGGCGGCGAGTTCGGCGATCTCGCCCTCGCGGCGGGTGAGGCGTGGCGGCGCCAGCGCGGACAGCGCGGGCGAGCGGGGGATCTCCTCGCAGTGGCGCATGAACATGAGGGCTCGCGCGGCGGCCGTGGACGCCATGGCCAGGCGGCCGTGCGACCGATGCCGCTCGGACTCCTCGGCGGCGGCCTCCGCGGCCAGCAGCGGGCTACCCATTTCGGCGAAGTCGGCGGACACCTCCGCGAGTGCCGCGGCGTCTCCCTCGGCCATCGCTCGGGCGTGCAGGGCGTAGGAATTCCCGAGGAGCCGACGGGACTGGCCCGTGAGCGCCCGCAGCCGGTCGGCGGCGTGTTTCGGGGCGCCAAGGCGCGCCGCGTCGTGCAGGGCGAGCGTCTCGAAGCCTGCCGCGCCCCGGTCCCGGGCCAGCCGCGCGGTCCACTGTGCGTGGGCTGCGGCGTCTCCGTGTCGGGCGCTGATGACCCAGGCGCGGGCGAGCTCCGTCCACGGGTTCAGCAGCCGCAGGGACACCCCGCCCAACCGGTCGGCTTCGTCCAACGTGCGGACCGCCGCGTCGGATTCGCCGGTCAGCGCGTAGCCGTGCGCGAGCTGCCCCAGCAGGATGGCCAGCACATTGTTCGAACCCTGCTCACGGGCGATCGAGATGCCCTCACGGCACCAGGACGCCTGGTCTCGTAGTTGACCCCGCATCCGGGCGACCAGGCCGCGCAGCAGGCACGACACGATGGTCGCGAACTGCCACCGGTTGGCGAGCGCCCGCTCGTAGCCGGCACGGGCCCGCTCCTCCGCCGCGGCGAGCTGCGCGGTCCACAGCAGGCCGTGGACCGTACCGAGGTCCGCGAAGACGGAGAGCCATGGTGCCTCGGCCGGCCACTCGCCGGCCAGCAGGTCGAGTCCTTCGTGCGGGCGGCCGGAGAAGACCATGGCCAGGCCGGTGGCCACCTGGGCTTCCGGCTCGTCCGGGGCGCCGGTGGCCAGTTCCAGCGCCTCCTTCGGTGCGTCGGAGAGAGCACGCAGCAACGCCTGCCGCGCGATCAGCCGTCGACGGGCAACCGGGTCGACGGTCTCGTCGACCGCCGCGGCCAGCAGGGCCTCGGCGGGTGCCTGCCGGTCGAGGCCGAGGTAGAGGTTGAACGCGCGCACCAGGGCAACCCGGGCGCGGTCGAGGTCGCCGTCCAACCGCCCGAGGTCGGACAGTGCGGATTCGGCCTCCGCCGGCCGGCCGGCGAACAGCAGTCCGTATCCGAGCGGCTCAATCACCGTCGCCCCCCGGCCGGCGGTCAGCTCGCGTCGGGCGAGCTGCCCGGCGAGCTCGAAGTCCATCGCGGATTGGGCGGCCCGGGCGGCGACTGCCGTGTTTCCCGGGGACGGCCGTTCGCCACAGGCCAGCTGCCACCGCACGGCCCGCGCGAGGTCGACCGGATCGTGGCTGGTTGCCTGGATGAGGCTGGCGCACTGACTGAGCCAGCGCCGCGCACGCAGCCGTGGCGTGACGGCGCGCAGGACATCGCCGTATATCGGGTACGCCAGGCGCGCGAGGTCCTGGCCGCCGCTTCGCTCGATCCTGATGAAACCGTGCGCTTCCGCTGCTTCGAGCACATCAGCGGGGACGAGCTCGCCGAGCACATTCGGGCCGATCGGCTCGGTGACGGCGAGCAGCTCCATGGCGGAACGGCACTCCGGCGGCGCTGCCGCGAGCCGCTCGTTGACCAGTCCGGCGAGCCAGGACGGGATGGCGAACGGGCCACGGAGCATCCATCTGCCGTCCTCGGCTACCAGCCGGTTCGCCTCCAGCTGTGCGGTCAGCAGCTCGCGCACCAGCAGGGCGTTGCCCGCGGTGGCTTCCCAGAACCGCTGGACCAGGGCGCCTTCCACCTGGCCGCACAGCGCCTCCCCGAGGATCTGGTGGACGTCGGCACGGCTGAGCGGGCCAATCTCGATCCACTCGGCCAGCCCATCGGTCCACAGGTCCCCGATCGGGCGCGGCAGCCGCCGGTCGGGACGCACGGCGGTAAGGAGGAAGAGTTCGCCTCGCCGGGCGAGCTGAACCGCCAGCGCGGCGGACGCCTCGTCCAGCAGGTGGGGGTCGTCCACGACGAGCGTCAGGCGGCGCTTGCCGGCCGGCTTGAGCAATGCCTCGGCCGCGGTGCGGAGCGCGTCGCCGGTGAACGGTGAGCGGAGTAGCCCGGACGGTAGATGTTCGGCGAGCGCGCCGAACGCCACATTGGCGGTCGCCACGGTGGTGACGGCCCGGATGACGTGGTGTCTTGCCGGATCGGCCCGATGGGCAGCCTCGGTCTGGAGTCGGCTTTTGCCCACGCCTTCCGCGCCGATCAACGCGATGCCGGCGGACCCGCGCCGGTCGGTCGCCGCGGCGATGCGCCGCAGCTCTGTGTGCCGGCCAGCGAAAACATCTCGGACGCGATCCCTGATGGTTATTTCGGTGGAGTCCACCAACCCACTGTCTTATTGGTTGCTATCAATCGGCTTTCGTCGAGCCATCACGAGACAGACGCCCCACCGTCGGTGTGCGGGCCGGCGTGGTCCTGAGTACCGAACGCGGTCCCTGCGTATCGGAAAGGCGGACTGGTTGAGTACTTCGTCGCGGTAACCCGGTAGCGAGGATCAATCCTTTCCCGCAGCGGGTTCGCAGTATCGTCGCCACTGCCGGCAAGCCCGATCAGAATCAGCTCTCGTGAATTGGGGCGATAATGTCGTATCTGAAGCCGTCCGATCCTGCCGTACTGGCAAAGGCCGTCGCTGACAACCTCGTCGTCGCGGCCGATCCCGACGCGCCCGCCTCGGGTCTCTACTACTGGGAGATTTCCCGGCCTTGGCGGGACAAGGTCGTCGATGCCGTGCGGACGTGTGAAGCCGAGACGATCCGTACGCTGGGTGAGAGCCTGCTGGCCGAGCCGACGGATCACCTGCGGTACTGGGCGCTGCACACGGCGCTGGTGCAGCGGCACGGCCACGACTCCGCAGTCGACGAGATCCTGCACCTTGGCTGGCGGGCGGAGTGCAACTCGCGCCTCGGCCACGTGCTGAACGAGGACTACAGCAGTGACTCGGTTCCGGTGACCGTGGAGGAGATGGCCGCGTTCGACCCGGGGCTGCGGCTTCCTGAGGGCGCTGCCCCGGAGGTCCTCGTCGTGATCCCGTTCCACAGCCGGCTCGAGGGCGGCGGCGAGCGGCTGCGCAACCTCCTGGCGTGTCTGCGTTCGCTGCGTGACCAGTCGTTGCCGCGTGATCAGTATCAGGTGACGGTCGTGGAGAGCGACGAGCAGTCCCGCTGGCGCGATGTGATCAGCCGGTTCGCCGACAACTACATCTTCGCCCGCAAAGACGGCGTGTTCAACAAGTCCTGGGCGATGAACGTCGGCGTCGCGAACACGCCCGGGCCCACCGAGATCATCTGCCACATGGACGCCGACGTGCTGGCCGACCGTGACTTCCTGGCGCGCAACGTCGATCGCATGCGCGAGCCCGGCACGATGGGGCACCTGCCGTACCGGGACATGGTGGCGATGGACTACCCCGCCACCTGGCGGGCCATCCGCGAACGGTTGCACGGCGGTGCGGCAGCGCCCGACCCGCGTCGTCTGCGCGCCTTCACCCTGCGCCGTGGGCCGGGGCTGTGCTTCTTCGCCCGCGCCGAGTTGTACTACCGCACCGGCGGCATGGACGAGCGCTTCCAGGGCTGGGGCGGCGAGGACATCGAGTTCAACTACCGCTTCGGATTCGACGCGGCGTACGACGCCTACGACGAGCCGCTGCTGCACATGCGGCACCCGTCCTACTCGGAGCTTCGCGGCGACGGCAAGTTGATCAACGCCCACCTGGTTCCGGGGAGTTGGCAGCCGACCCGGCCGATCGGGCAGCTCGACCAGTTCACCCCGGCCAGCGTCTAGCGTTCGGAGGACGGCGTGACCATAGAGGCACGTACGGCGGTCCGGCGGACCCAACCCGCCGGACCGCACGACGACAAGACCATGCTCGACCATCTCCGGGAGGCCGTGGTCCGGCATCCGCAGCGGTCGGCGGTGATCTGCTGGCACGCCGACGGTCGGCCGACCGAGCGGCTGACCTACACCCAGTTGGGTGCGACGGTTGAGCGGCTGGCCGCCGGGCTGGTCGGGCTCGGCGTCCGGCGCGGTGAGGTGGTGACGCTGCAACTGCCCAACTCGTGGCAGCTTGTCGCCCTCGCCCTCGCCTGCGCGCGGATCGGGGCCGTGGCCGGGCCGGTGGCGCCGGTTATGCGCCGCCGCGAGCTGGAATTCATGACGCGGCTCACGGAGAGTCCGGTGTACGTGGGGGCGACGTCGCATCGTGGGTTCTCGTACGACGAGATGAGCGCCGAGGTGGCTGCGGCGGTGCCCTCGCTCAACCATCGCATCCTGATCGGTCAGCCGAGCACTCCGGGGGCGCTCGACTTCGACGCCGACCTGCTCGATCGGGCCTGGGAGGACGAGGTGCCTCGCGGTGAGTTGGACGGCCGCGAAGCCGGCCCCGACGACCTGGCCCAGGTCATGTTCACGTCCGGCACCACCGGTGAGCCGAAGGGCGTGATGCACAGCCACCGGACGCTCTACGCCATCAACCGGCGGCAGATCGAGGTGCTGGGGCTGACCGGCGACGAGGTCACGGCGATGGGCTCACCCACCACCCTCCAAGGTGGATACACCTGGAATTTCGCCATGCCGCTGATGCTGGGCGCGACCGCAGTGCAGGTGGACTCGTGGGACCCGGCGCTGATGCTGCGGATCATCGAGGCGGAGCGGGTGACGTTCTTCTACGGCGCGCCGACGGTTCTCACCGACCTGATCCACGAGCAGCGGCGCCGTGGGCGGGACGTCGGTGCCCTCACGGCGTTCGGCACGGGCAGCGCGCCGGTGCCACCGGTCCTCGTGGAGGAGGCGCGGGAGGTCCTCGGCTGTCGGGTCTACGCGGTGTGGGGGATGACGGAGAACGGTTGCGTCACGGTCACCCGCCCGGAAGACCCGCCGATGCGGGCGGCGGAGAGCGACGGCACACCGGTACCCGGCATGGAGATCCGCATCGTCGACGAGAAGACCGGCAACCTGGTCGAGAAGGGCGCCGTCGGGCGGCTCCAGGTACGCGGCGACAACCAGTGCCTGGGCTACTACCGCCGTCCGGACCTGTACCGCCAGTCGCTGACGTCCGACGGCTGGTTCGACACCGGCGACCTGGCGCGTGACGACGGATACGGCGGCGTCCGCATGGTCGGCCGCGTGAAGGACGTCATCGTCCGTGGAGCTGAGAAGGTGCCCGTGGTCGAGGTGGAGGCGGCACTGCTGCGCCACCCGGCGGTCCGGGAGGTGGCCGTCGTCGGCTATCCGGACCCGCGGCTCGGCGAACGGGCGTGCGCGGTGATCGTGCCGGACGGCGAGGCGCCTTCCCTCGACGAACTGCGTGCCCATCTCACCGATCTGGGCATGGCCAAACCGTACTGGCCGGAGCGGATCAGTGCCGTTGACGAACTGCCGAAGACACCGTCGGGAAAGGTCCAGAAGTTCGTTCTGCGGGAACGATTGAAGGCTGCGTGATGGATTTCTCTCATACTGATGAGCAGCGCGCGCTGGCGAAACGGGTGCGCGCCTTCACCGAACACCGAATCGTGCCGTTCTACCAGGACAGCGACCGGCAGGGACAGTTTCGCGCCGAGCTGCTGCGCGACTTGGCCGCCGAGGGCCTGTTCGCGTTGCGCGTCCCGGTCGAGTACGGCGGGCTGGGGTTGGACGCGGTCAGCACCGGCGTTGCCCTCGAGGAACTGGCCCGGGGTGATCTCACCGCCTGCTATCCGGTGCTGAACGCCGCCCTGGTTGCCGGCATCATCACCGCCAACGGGACCGCGGAGCAACGCGCGCAGTGGCTGCCGGCGATCGCTCGCGGGGATGCGGTGGTGGCGTTCTGCATGACCGAGCCGGGCCACGGGACCGACGCAGCCGCCGTGAAGCTTCGGGCCGAGCCGAACGGTCCGCACGACTGGCGGCTCGTCGGCGAGAAGACGTCGATCATGCTGGGCGCGTACGCCACGCACGGGATGATCTTCGCCCGTACCAGCGATGCGCCACGTGCCCGCGGCGTCACCGCGTTCTACGCCCGGCTCGACGACCAGTACGTGGTGCGCTCACCCCTGCGTGACCTTGGCAGCCGGTCCGGCGGCCGATCGACTCTGGTCTTCGACGGCTTGCCGGTCCGGGTGTCGGATGTGGTCGGCGAAACCGGGCTCGGCTTTGCCCAGGGCATGCGCGGCTTCGACTACTCGCGGGCGCTCATCGCGCTCATGGCGGTCAGCACAGCACAGGCCGCGCTGGATGACGCTCTTTCGCACGCTCGGAACCGGCGGGCGTTCGACAAGCCGCTGGGCCAATTTCAGGGAATCGCCTTTCCGCTCGCGGAGTGCGCCACCTATCTGCATGCGGCCCGGCTCCTCGCGTACGAGGCGCTGTGGCGCAACGACGCCGGGCTGGAGCACCGCCTGGCAGCGAACATGGCGAAGTGGTGGGCACCGAAGGCGGCCGTCGACGCGGCGCACCAGGCGCTGCTGACGCTCGGCCACTTCGGCTACAGCGAGGAGCAGCCGATCGCGCAGCGGCTCCGTGACCTGATCGGCACTCAACTCGCCGATGGCACCGCCAACGCCACCAAGCTGGTCGTGGCGCGGGAACTGCTCGGGCGGGAGTACGCACCATGAGAACCTTTCCGTCTTATGTGGCCGGCAAGGACGTCGATTCCGCCCGGCATGTCTACGGCATCTCGGCACGCGCGGCGCTGGAGGACACCTTCGGTGCGCTGAGCCTCAAGCGGCGGCTGGAGTCCGGTGAGCTCGGTGAGGAGGGCGACCCGCGCATTGCTGGCCGGTGCGCGTTGGCCGACCCGCAGACTGTCCAGCAGGCGCTGACCGCGGCCGCCGCCGCCCAGCCGGAGTGGGGGAGAACGCCTCTGCGTACCCGGCTGCGCCTGGGCGAGGCGATCCGCCGGCGGCTGGTCGCGACCCGTGACGAGTTCGTGGGGCTCATGGTCGCCGAGGGCAGGCCGCGCACCGCGTCGCACGCCGAGATCGACGGGTTGCTGCACATCTTCAGCGAGCAGACCCTGTCCTGGTGCGCGGAGCTGCTGCACCGCGAGTTCTCGCACGGCGGCAGGCGAATCGTCCTGCGCCGCCGTCCGGACGGGGTCGTCTGTGTGGCGCCGCCGCAGAACGCGCCGCACTCCAACGCCATCTACGGTGCAGCCGCCCTGCTCTCCGGCAACGCCGCCGTGATCCGGGCGCCGCGGAGTCTGCCGCTGGGCGTGATGTACGCGATCCGGGAGATCATCGCGCCCGCCCTTGACGAGGTGGGCGCGCCACCGGGCACTGTCAATGTCGTGTGCGGACCACCGATGCTCGACGACTGGCTGGCCAGCCCGCACGTCAACGACATCATCTACTTCGGGGGCAGCGACAAGGGGCTGATCTTCCAGAACGATTGCATCGCCGCGGGCAAGAAGCCCATTCTGGAGCTGGCCGGCAACGACTGCGCCGTGGTGTGGCGGGATGCTGACCTCGACGTGGCGGTCCGCGCGCTGACCGAGGCGTTCAACGCCTCCGGGCAGATCTGCAACGTCCCCAATCAGGTGGTGGCGCATCCCGCGATCGCCGATGAACTGCTTGATCGGCTACGGATCGCCGCCGGGCGCATCCGGCCGGGCTACCCCGACGATGACGGCGTGGAGCTCACCCCGGTCCTGGCCCGGGAGAGCTTCTTCGCGGTGCTCCACGAGGCGCTGGCCGAGGGAGCCGAGCTGGTGTGCGGCGGACGCCAACTGGAGGTGGACGGGTCACCGTCCGACACCGGCTACTTCCTGGAACCGACCGTGCTACGCATCGACGGCCTGGCGCGCAGCCGTGAGCTGGCGGCGGTCCGCGCGGAGACCTTCTTCCCGCTGCTACCGGTGGTGGTTCCCGAGTCGGGCCGCAGCGACGACGCGCTGCTCGAGGACGTGCTCGAATTCGTCAACACCAATGCGTACGGCCTGCGCAACTCGTTCTGGTCGGAGGACGAAGCGGTCGTGGAGCGCTTCGTGGGTGCCGTGACCAACGGCGGCGTTATCAAGGTGAACGACGAGTCGCACTCCGGCTTCTTCCCTTACCTGCCTTCTCACGGCGGCACCGGCCTCACCGGCGGAGTCTTCGGTGAAGCCAGCTACATGATGATCCGCACGACGCATCTGCAGGCGGTCTCACTGAGGGGCAGCTCATGAGAACGATTCGGGTAGAGGCCGGGACGACGCTGTCGGCGGACGTTGCGTTCGAACGGATCAGTGAGTTCGACGATGAGTGGACGGTGCCGTTCCGGGGTAGGTCGATTCACTGGCGGCAGCGGTCTGAGCCGGCACCGAACGAGCGTCGTATCTCGTTCACCCAGACCGTCGGCGACTTCCGCAGTCTCTCCGGCGTTTGGCGGACAATTCCCGCGTCGGAGGGCTGCGACGTGCTGCTCGAGTTGACGTACGACGTCGGGGTGCCGATATATGACCGGATCCTCGATCCGTTGATCGAGCGGGTGTTGGCGAGGGCTGTGCGGTCGGCAATATCTGGCCTCTAGGCGTTTTGTGCGCAACGTGAAGGTGGTCCCTCGAGTCGTCTTCTGACTCGAGGGACCACCTTCTGTCATGATGCTCGGCTGATTCGCTAGCCCCAGTTGGTGTCACGGCTCATAATCTCGCTCCCCCTTCGATCTCGACCACGAACCGAGTTCACCAGCGTCCGCTGTCGACCTGATATCCGTTGGCTGTCGCTCCATCGTCGTTGCGCTTACTTCAGGCTAAGGAGGGCGTTTGCCAGTTCGATAGCGGGATAACAGCGGCCAGGTGTACGCTCACGCGAAGCATTGACCCAAATAGAGGGATATAGATGTCAAATGATTGGTGTTCGCATCATTGACGGCGCGTCGGGCCGACCTGTCCCGGGCGTGCTGGTGCGGCTGGACAGCCGCGACGATCGAGGCTGGGCACCACTGATGTCCGGGTTCACGGTCAACGACGGCCGGCTGCCGGCGCTGGAGGAACTTCAGGTGAGGCGCGGTGCGCATCAGCTCACGTTCGATCCCTCCAGCTACTTCGCCGGACTCGGCACTGTCGCCGAGTACCGTGAGTTCACGGTGCATATCCAGGTACGCGAGATCGAACTCGATCTACGGGTAGCCGTCTATCTCAACGCGGCGGGTTTCGCCGTCTACGGAGAACGTGGATAGGGTGCCGGCCGGAGAGCGGGTCTGTTGTGGATGGCGTGCGGCCATCCGCCGACGGGCCGGGCAGGGTGGCGCGGTGTCTGCTCGGCGTGGCTACCCCTGAGACGTGACCGATGCGCAGTGGCGCTGATCGAGGCGCTGTTGCCGGAGCCGATGCCGAGGGGCCCGGGAGAGTTGCCGCCTCGGGAGATCGTCAACGCGATCTTGTCCGTGCCGCGGGTCCGGGTGCCCGTGGCAGTATCTGACCGCTGACCTTCCGCCCTGGGTGGGGGTGTACCGGTCACTCCACTCCGGTGCAGGAAGTCGGATTGGCGAAGAAATACCGACCCTGCTCGGCTTCAAGGGCGCGGGTGAGGCAGGGCGGGCCCGTGAGCTGCGTCCGCGGGCGGCGATTGTCGGACTCCCAGGGTGTGCAGGGCGTCGGCGCCGCCGGCCGGAACTACCGGCGCCACCTCGTGCTTCCCGAAGCCGTCATCGGCATGACCTGCCGAATCACCGGCGACCAACGCGCCCGTCGCACGTTCACCTGGACCTGACAAGCCCCATCTCAAACAGGCTGTGAAACATCGGCCACCCCGAATCTCACCTGGTGTCGGCCTGCATGCTTCGCTACGATGGAAAACGTTCTCGATACGGGGCGTCAAACGATCATGCCGGCCTGCTCCGGGGGGCACCGTTGGGCCGGCGCGAGGTGTCCTTGTTGACGGGGAGGAAATTTGCAGGTTTTCCGCATCCTGGGGCCCTTGCATGTTCTGAACGCCACCATCACCGCCTCCCGGCAGCAGATAGTGCTCGCCATGCTGTTGCTAGAGGCAAACAATGTGGTTCCATTGGGCCGGCTTATCGATGCGGTATGGGAGGACACCCCGCCATCGACGGCCAAAAGTCAGATTCAGATCTGCATATCGGCGGTACGACGTGCGCTGCGAGACACCGGTCTCGATAATCGGATCATCACCAACCCGGCCGGCTATCAGATCAGAGTCGCCGAGGGTGAGCTGGACCTGCACACCTTCAACGAACTTCTCACCGAAGCCCGCGCGGCGCTGCGCGAGCAACGGCTGGAGGACGCCGCCTCGGGTTTTCGGCAGGCCCTGGCGCTGTACCGCGGGGTTCCGCTCAGCGGCGTGGACAGCCGGCTGGTCGAGGCGGCGGCGACCAGAATCGCCGAGCGACGACTCGCCGTCGTCGAGGACTGCCTCGAGTTGGAGCTGCACCTCGGTCGGCATCGCGAGACCATCGATGAACTGATGGCGCTCGTTACCGAGCACCCGTTGAGGGAACGGCTGTGGCAACAGCTGATCACCGCGCTGTACCGGGCCGGCCGGCAGGCGGAGGCGTTGGCGGCGTACCGGTCGGCGCGGCAAGCCTCGATCGACGACCTCGGGTTGGAGCCGAGTGAGCCGCTCCGGTTGCTCGAGCGCGCCATCCTGAACGGAGACCTCGAGCCCGGCCCGGCCGTGGAGCCGGAATGGCCGACTCCGATCGAACCGGCTCCCTCGGTGCCCCGGATGGCACCCGCCGACATACCGGATTTCACTGGATACGGCGAGCTCGTGAGCGAGTTGCGGGACTTTTTGCGCTATGGCGGCGGGCACTCCGACGGTGACTCCGTGCCGGTCCTGGCGATCACCGGCCGCGGCGGCGCCGGAAAGACGACGCTCGCCGTGCATCTGGCCCACCAGCTGGCCGCCGAATTTCCGCACGGGCAACTGTTCAGCCGGTTGGGTCCGGAGCGGTCGCACAGCGGCGGTCTCTCCCAGATCCTCGACGGCTTCCTCCGCGCGCTCGGCATGCCCGGGTCCTCGATACCCGAGGGGCTGGAGGCGCGCGCGGCGACCTTCCGAAGTCAGATTGCCGCATCCCGGGTGCTGATCGTCCTGGACGACGTCGTCGACGAGCGGCAGGTGTACCCCCTCCTGCCGGGCAGCCCCAGCTGCGGTGTGATCGTGACCAGTCGGCGCCGCCTGGCCGGCATTCCCGGCTCCCGGCTGGTCGAGGTGAGTGCGCTCGAACAGCGCGACGCCGTCGAACTGCTGACGCGGATGGTCGGCTCGGAGCGAGCGTCCGCCGAACCGCGCGAGGCCCTACGCCTGGTCGAGCTGTGCGGCCGGTTACCGCTGGCGCTGCGGATCGCGGCGGCGAGGCTGATCGCCCGTCCGCATTGGCGGATCTCGCAGCTGACCGAGCGACTCGAGGACGAGGGCCGGCGTCTGGACGAGTTGGCGCACGGCGGCCTGGACGTGCGGACCAACATCGCGGTCAGCTACGAGGGCCTTGACGCGCAAGCGCAGCGGCTGTTGCGGCGGCTCGGTCTGCTCGAGACGCATGACTTTCCGAGCTGGACGGCAGCGCCGCTGCTCGACATCGACGTGGCCACCGCGTCGGACACGCTCGATGCGCTGGTGGACGCGCAGCTGCTGGAAGTCGTGGGTGGATTCGGCGTCGACACTCGCTACCGGCTGCACGACCTGGTCCGGGTCTACGCCCGTGAGCGGCTCGCGGCCGAGGAGACCGCGCCGGTGCGGCTCGAGGCCGCTCGGCGTCTCCTCGGCGCGTGGCTGTTCCTCGCCGACGAGGCGCACCGCATCCTCTACGGCGGCGACTACACCGTCATTCACAGCCAGGCGCAGCGTTGGGAGTTGCCTCGACACCTCGTTGACGACCTGTTGCGCGACCCGCTGATGTGGTTCGAGAGCGAGCGCGCCGCCGCGGTGGCCGCGGTGGGCCAGGCATCCCAAGCTGGCGCTCCCGACTACTGCTGGGACCTGGCGATCACCATGGTGGCGCTCTTCGAGACCGGTAGCTACCTCGACGACTGGCGCGCCACCCATGAGATCGCCTTGCTCACCGCGCGGGAGGCCGACGACCGACTCGGCACGGCCGCGATGCTGTACTCGCTAGGGGCGGTGAATATCGTCGAGCAGCGCTTCGACGACGCTCGCGTCCGGCTGACCCAGGCGCTTCAGGTGTTTGACGAGATCGGCGAGGCCCGCGGTCGCGCGCTCGCCCTGCGGCACCTGGCCTTCCTCGACCGGGTGCACGGCGACCTCGATCAAGCCTGGGCGCGCTACAGCGAGGCGCTTGCCGCGCTGCGTCCGCTCGGGGACGCAGCGGCCGCGGCTCATATCCTCAGCGGGATGGCGCGCATCAAGCTGGAATGGAGCGAACGCGGCTCCGCCGCCGAACTGCTGGCCGAGGCGCTGCGGAAGGTGACGGAGGTGAACAGCACGCGTGTTCAGGCGATGGTGCTGCACCGGCTCGGCGAACTGCACTTCGAGGACGGCGACCTCACCCGGGCTGAGGAAGAGCTGACCAAGGCCCTGAAGCTGGTGCGCGGAGGCCGCGACCGGGCAGGCGAGGCTCACGTGCTGCACGGGCTCGGTCTCGTGAAGCTGCGGCAGCACCAGCACCACCAGGCGGCGGTGACGCTGAACCACGGGTACGCGATCGCCCGTCGCAACGGTGACCGGCTCGCCACCGCGCGGTTCTGCCTGGCGCTCGCGCGGCTGCACCGCGCTCGACGGGACTACCCCTCTGCGCTGGAGTGGGCCTCCCAGGCCCTCGGGATCTTCGACCAGTTCCACGCACTGCTGGGTCGCCTGGAGGCCGACGAGCTACTCGGGCAGATCCGGGATGAAGCAGCTGGACGGCATGGCCTGCGCGAACAAGCTGTCCTTCCGCCCGCTGTCTGAAGTAGTGCCCGTTCGTCTCAGCCGTAGGCATAGGGGCCCATTGAGTGCTGGTCGAGCCGCGTGCAGAGTACCCGGCCGACAGTACGTTCATCCCACCGGAGAGTGGGCTCAGCCGTCGCACCATTGACGCGCTGGTGCGATAAGGCTCTGCGCAGCCGAGGTCCAACCCACTTTCGACCCGGATAGGAGGCTTCCGTGCCGCACACCAGCAGATTCCGACGAGCCTTGGTCACTGGCGGTGGAGGATTTCTCGGCTCGTACGTCTGCGAGCAGCTCCTCTCCTCCGGAGTGGAGGTGATTGGCGTCGACAACTTCTCCACCGGGCACCGCAGCTATATCGACCATCTGATGGACCGGCCGGGTTTCACTCTCGTGGAGGCGGACGTCACCGAGGAATTCCCATTAACGGGATCGGTTGATCTCGTGATGCACCTGGCGTCGCCGGCGTCGATTCCCGAATTCTACCGGCTGCCGATCGAGACCATGCTCGTCGGTAGCCACGGCACCTATAACGCGCTGCGCATCGCACACCGGTGTGGAGCCCGTTTTGTGCTGGCCTCCACATCGGAGATTTACGGCGATCCGCTGCAGCATCCGCAGGACGAAGAGTACTGGGGCAACGTCAACCCGATCGGCGCGCGCTCGGTCTACGACGAGGCGAAGCGGTACGCCGAGGCCCTCACGACGGCGTACGGCAAGCAGCACGGGGTGAGCGTGGGTATCGCGCGCATCTTCAACAGTTACGGGCCCCGCATGCGGCCGGATGGTCGGGTGATCTCCGGCTTCATCGCCCAGGCCCTCGACGGCGTCCCCCTGGTGATCCACGGCGACGGCAACCAGACGCGTTCGCCCTGCTACGTCGAGGACACCGCGCGGGGCCTTGTGGCAATCGCGGAGAGCGACTATGGGCGGCCGGTCAACATCGGCAACGTCCAGGAGGTCACCATCCGTGACCTGGCTCAGATGATCCTTGATGTGACGGGGAGCCGGTCACCACTGAAGTTCATCGAGGCCGACGAGGACGACCCTCGGCAGCGCTGCCCCGACATCAGTCGGGCGGAGCGGGAACTGGGCTGGCGGCCACAGGTCGCCCTCGAAGAGGGCCTACGGCGGACGGTAGCGGCCGCCAGCAAACCATCACCGGACTGGAAATAGGAGGCACAGTGCTTACGATCTCCGTGCTGGGCTGCGGGTATCTCGGTGTCACGCACGCCGCCGGTATGGCCGAGTTGGGGCACCAGGTCATCGGCGTCGACATCGATCCTGACAAGATCTCCGCGCTGGCAAACGGTCGGGTGCCCTTCTTCGAGCCTGGGCTGGACGAGCTGATCAGTCGCAATCTCGCCGCCGGGCGACTGCGGTTCACCACGTCGTACGAGGACGCCGCGACGGCCGACGTGCACTTCATCTGCGTCGGCACCCCACAGCGCAGCGACACCAGCGCAGCCGATCTCAGCCACCTGCACGCGGCCATCGAGCGGCTGGCGCCGTCGCTCGCGCATGAGTGCCTCGTCGTCGGCAAGTCCACCGTGCCGGTCGGCACCGCGGCGCACCTGGCCGAGATGCTCCGCAGTCTCGCGCCCGACGGCGACAAGGTGTCGGTCGCCTGGAACCCGGAGTTCCTGCGTGAGGGTACGGCCGTGGCCGACACCCTGAGCCCGGATCGTCTCGTGCTCGGCGTGGCTGACACGTCCGCCGAGAAGGTGCTCCGGGAGGTCTACGCGCCGCTGATCGAGGCGGGCGTTCCGGTGGTGGTGGCCGACCTGCCCACTGCCGAAGTGATCAAGACCGCCGCCAACTCCTTCATGGCCACGAAGATCTCGTTCATCAACGCGATCGCGGAGTTCTGCGACGCGAGCGGTGCCGACGTCACCATCGTCGCCGAGGCGCTCGGCCGCGACCCGCGCATCGGCGAGCAGTTCCTCAGGGCCGGGCTCGGCTTCGGCGGTGGCTGCATCTCCAAGGACATCCGGGCCTTCCAGGCCCGCGCCCACGACCTCGGCGTCGGCCACGCCCTGGCCTTCCTGGCCGAGGTCGATGCGGTGAACCTGCGGTGCCGCGACCGGGTGGTGGAACTGCTTCGCAAGCAGTGCGGGGGAGGATTCACCGGGCGGCGAGTGGCAGTGCTCGGCGCCGCGTTCAAGCCCAACACCGACGACATCCGCGACTCGCCTGCGCTGCACGTGGCTGAGCTGATCAGCCGTGAGGACGGTGTGGCTGCCGTCTACGACCCGCGGGCGATGGGGAACGCGCGGCGCGCATTCCCCCACCTGACCTACGCGACCAGCCCGCTGGACGCGGCACGAGGCGCCGACGCGGTGGCGCTGTTGACCGACTGGGAGGAGTTCGCCACTCTCGATCCACGGGTCCTGGGCAAGGAAGTCAGGAGCCGGAACGTTGTGGACGCGCGGCACCAGCTCAACGCCGAGGAGTGGCAGCGGGCAGGATGGCAGTACTTCGCGCCCGGCCGCCCCGCGCTCCAGAGTTAGGTGCGCCTAGCGGCGCGCCCGCGGCAGTGCACCGATCCCAGCGGACGGAAAGACAAGCCGCGAGATCGGTAGACCTCTCACCCCCGTCGCCCCGACTGGCCATTGGCGCCGCCGCCGATATCCGCCAGAGTCCTGGACCGGGGGACTGGGATCGGTGCCGCGTCGCGGAGCGCCGGACGGCGTCGAGCTACCAACCCAGCCACGCATCGTCGTCAAGATGATCCACCGTGCCATCGACGCGCTCACGGGATCACGTCCCGGAGAGGCGCCCATTCGGGTCATGCGCTCTCGCGTGGGTTCGTGCCTCATGAGGTAGCCACCACTTGCGACGACGTGTCCCGTTGTGGGCCGCGGCCATCCGCCCTGCTCCGACAACGGTGCAGTTCGACCTGATCGCTGTTCCACAGAGGCGTACCACCGAAGTGGCTTTCGAGTAGCCCGACGGGTTGACGTAGAGCGCACACGAACGGATAGCTTTCCGGCCATGAGGACTGTCGAACTAGGGCGCACGGGTGAGCAGGTCAGCCAGATCGCGCTCGGATGCATGTTGATGGGTACGCTGACCGACGAGGCGTCGTCGTTCGAAATGCTGGACCGTTACCTCGACGCCGGCGGCAACTTCGTTGATACCGCCAACTGCTATGCGTGGTGGCCGTCGCCCGGCAACACCGGTGGCGAGAGTGAGGAACTGATAGGCCGCTGGCTCGCCCATGGTGGTCGACGCGACAAAATCTTTCTCGCTACCAAGTGCGGTGCGCGGATACCCGATCCTGAAGAAGCGCGCGGCAAGACGTGGGAAGAGGTCCAGGCTCGTTTCGAAGGTGCGAGCGGCGACACGGTGCGCCGGGGCATCGACGACAGCCTGCGGCGGCTCGGCACCGACCAAGTCGACCTGTTCTACGTGCACGTCGACGACCGGTCGACGCCGCTGGAAGAGACGCTGTCCGTCCTGGCGGACATCGTGCGCGCCGGCAAGGCACGGTACGTCGGTTGGAGCAACGTGCGCACCTGGCGGCTGGAGCGGATCCGGCAGCTCTGTGACCGGCATGGCTGGCCGGCACCGGTTGCGCTGCAGCAGCAACACAGTTACCTCCGTCGTCGTGCCGGGCTCAATCACAAGTCCATCGTGGATGACGAGCAGTTCGACTACCTCCGGGAGCACGACGACCTGACCCTGGTCGCGTACTCGCCGATCCTCAAAGGGGTCTACGACGATCCGGAGAAGCGGCGAAACCACGACATCATGGCTCCGTACGAGGGTCCGGATGCCGAGGCGCGGCTCGCGGCGCTCACCGTGCTCGCCGCCGAGCTGGGTGTCACGCCGAACCAACTGGTGCTCGCGTGGCTGATGCATCAGACGGCGCCGCGCACCGTGCCGCTGATCGGGCCGCGGACCCTCGACCAGTATGCGGCCGCCATGTCGGCGCTCGACATCAAGCTCGACGCCGCACACGTCGAGCTACTCGACGCCGCCGGCGCCCCTGCCTCGTGATCGGGGCATCGGCCGACGTGGTTGTCACCTCAGTGGAGCGCAACCTCCTTTGATGGTTTAGGTGGTAGCCTTGTCGGCATGCCACCCGACGTTTGCCAGCTACCGTTGGTCGGCGGGCACCCTGCACTCGATCTGGTCAACACACTCGAGCGAGGGGGCAGCTCGCCTCACGACTTCCTGTCCGACAGCTCCGCCTTGCTGCGCTGGTCGGCCCTGGCGGGCACGATCAGCGACGCGGAGGCCGACCAGGTTGGCCGGGCGTGGCACGACGAGCCTGCCGCGGCGCACGCCGCACTGACCGCCGTGCGGGACATCCGGGAAGGGCTGTATCTCGTGATGCTTGCGGCGATCACCGACGCGGACGGTGGTACGGCGGGTGACTCTGTCGCGGCCGGCGCCGCGCTGGTCGCATTGCATCAGCGCTGGTCCGGCGCGGCCGCCCGAGCACGATTCGTGCTCGACTCCTCGGGGGTGCGGCTGGCCTACGGCACGGTGCCGGCCATGTTGGTTCCCGACCGGATCGCCGAGGCCGCCTACGATGTCATGCTGACGGCCGACCTGACCCGGGTGCGCCGCTGCCCGGTGCTCGAAGGTGGCTGTGGTTGGCTGTTCCTCGACCGGAGCCGCAACGGGTCCCGCCGCTGGTGTCGCATGGCGGACTGCGGCAACGTGGTGAAGGCGCGACGGCTTACCGAGCGTCGCCGCGCCGCCCGGCCCTCCGGCTCGTAGTTGCCGGTCGACGAGGGTGCTCGGGGAGTCGGTTTCCCCCCGCCCTCGGTTGCGGCGCGCGGGCCCTGCTGCACATTGCCCGCCCCCTTGATGGAGGTCAGGCCGTCACGCCATCCTCAACAGACCTTCGCGAAGAGGCTCTGAGAAGCGACTCGTGATGGCTCCACAGCCACTGTAGGTATTGCTGCAGTTCCTCGAGTGTCGCGATCCAACCCTCGTCCGCGTAGGTGAGCATGCGCTTCACCTCCCCGGGTACGAGGTCGTAGGCGGTGGCGCCGGTTTCCGGAACCAGTCTGTCCGGGGGGACGGCCACGGGAACCGGAATGATGGGAAGGCGAACGCCTACCTTGTTGCACGCTTTGAGGAGCGTGAGGTAGGCGCGGGGCAGGTGGTAGGGAGAGACGGCGAGTGCGAGGCTCGTGATGCCTCGGTCTCTGACCTGGTTCACGATCCACGCGGCCTGCAGGGCCGTGTTGGGAGCCGGCTCGGCCTGGAGGTGGACTCCCTCGATGCGGCGGAGACCGAGGCTGCGCAGGTAGCCGAGCGTGATCTCGACGTAGGTCTTCTCGGTCGGGTTGCCGTTGGCCACCAGGAGGTAACGGAGATCGAGGTTCGCCTCCCAGTTGCGGATCGCGTGGGTGAAACGCCACTCCTCGCCCTGGCCGCTGGCGATGACGAGCGCATCGACGTGGTCGGCCGCCGACGGCGGGAGGGCCAAAATCATCGTGAGGGCTTTTGTCACGGCCAGGAACTGGCCGGCTGTGAAGCCCGCGAGGTCATCGTCCCTCGCGATCCGGGGAGTCGCGCTGCTCCGGCTCATCAAATCTTTCGGCCTCATCCTGTAGTTCGGATCACGGACTCTACTCGGGAGTGAGTAGGTCCATTTCAGCACGTTCGTCGGGTTGGCCGACGGGTACCCCGCTGGTCTCCTCCAGCTGCACTCATCTCGGGTGGCCTGGGCTGGGAGACAGGGGTCCGGTGCCATGAGTGAACGGGCTCTCCAGGGCGATGCCCTTGCGTTCAACATCATTTCTCCGTTCGCGTCGGATGCGCCTCGGCCTCCTACCCGGACCTCGGGCGAGAATCACCCAGATTCCGCCCTCTTGCCCCAGACCTACACCGGCCAGCTAAAACCGCCGACCGATCGCCGAAAGCCACGCCGACGAAGGGGGCAGGTGCCGTCGGCCGGCCTCGGCCGCTGGACCGGCAGGGCAGGCGGCTGGGCATGGTCGGCCGGGGCAGGGGTAGGCGGACACACACCCGAGACGAGGCGAGGTGAGAGCATGGCGGGATCGTGGTTGCTGGGCCCGGACGTCGGTGCCCGACGAGAGCGTCCGACGGCGGTGCTGGTGGCGGTACGCGACGACGGCGGCGCGGCCGACAGTGGACCGGGCTCGCAGACCTCGTTGACCGAACTGCGCCGGCTCGCCGCCACGGACGGCCTGACCGTCGCCGACGAGGTGGTGCAGAGCCGGCCGCACCCCGACTCGGCCACCTACGTCGGCTCCGGCAAGGTCGACGAACTGGCCGCGCTGGCCGAACGCGCACACGCCGACCTGGTGATCGCCGACGGCGAACTGACCCCCGGCCAGGTGCGCAACCTGGAGCAGCGGGTCGGCGTGCGGGTGGTCGACCGCACGGCGTTGATCCTCGACATCTTCGCCGAGCACGCCCGCACCAGCGAGGGCCGGGTGCAGGTGGAGCTGGCGCAGATCGCCTACCAGTTGCCCCGTTTGCGCGGCGGCGGCCGGGCAATGTCGCGCGTCGGTGGTGGCCGGACAGCCGGGGGCGCCGGCATGGGGGTTCGTGGTCCCGGTGAGATGCGGCTCGAGACCCAGCGCCGCACCCTGCGGCAGCGGGCGACCCGGCTGCGCCGCAACGCCTCCGAACTAGCCCGGCGCCGCGAACGCACCCGCAGCCGGCGCGCACGCAACCAGGTGCCCTCGGTGTCGATCACCGGCTACACCAACGCCGGCAAGTCCGCCCTGCTCAACCGGCTGACCGGCGCCGACGCCCAGGTGCAGGACGTACTGTTCGCCACCCTGGACCCGACCGTACGCCGGATCAGCACCGGCGAGCTGACCTACACGGTCACCGACACCGTCGGCTTTGTGCGGCACCTGCCGCACCAGCTCGTCGACGCGTTCCGCTCGACGTTGGAGGAGGTCACCCGTAGCGACCTCGCCCTGCACGTGGTCGACGCCTCCGCCCCCGACGCGCTGGACCAGATCACCACGGTGCACGGCGTACTGCACGAGATCGGCGCGCGTGACGTTCCCGAACTTCTGGTCCTCAACAAGATCGATACAGCGCCGTCAGAGTGGGTCGACGCGCTCTGCCGCGTCCACCCCGACGCCGTCCCGGTCTCCGCGCGCACCGGCGCCGGCATCGACCACCTCCGCGTCGAACTCGCGCGGAGACTGCGTCACCACTGACCCGACCCGTCCGGTTTCGGGCCGGCCTGGTGGGGGACAGAACCGGCACCGTCTCCCATGGAGGTAACAATGGTCAACCGGTCCCACTCCGGCAGCACGACCACAGCCAAGCACCCGGTCCGCACCGCCGCCCAAGCCGTCGGTGCCGTCTTCGTCTTGGTCGGCGTGCTCGGATTCATCCCCGGCATCACCAGCAACTACGACACCATGCAGTTCGCCGGGCACGAGTCCGGAGCCAAGCTGCTCGGACTGTTCCAGGTGTCGATCCTGCACAACCTGGTCCACCTCGCCTTCGGCGTCGCCGGCCTCGCCCTGGCCCGTACCGTCTCCGGCGCCCGCACCTACCTCATCACCGGCGGTGCCATCTACCTGGTGCTCTGGCTCTACGGGCTGTTCGTCGACCACCAGAGCGGGGCCAACTTCGTGCCGCTCAACAACGCCGACAACTGGCTGCACCTGTTCCTCGGCGTTGGCATGATCGCCCTCGGGCTCGCGCTGACCCGTCGACCCGCCGACCGTCGCTGACCCACGCCCACACCGCCCCTCGTCATCGGAGCCGACCTATCCCGGTGCGGGGGTCCCGATTCTCTCCGTAGGTGTCGAGCAGGACGAGCGACCCGGCGGGAAGGTGTTGGCCCTGCCAGGTCGGGTCGGTGATTGCCCGACCGTCGACGATCGGTGCAAACGAGTAGTAGAAGCGGCGGACCTCGTGGGCGAACGCGATCGCGTAGTCGGTGTCACCGGCGCGCAGGCGGTCGCGGTGCTCAGGCCGGCGGCGCAGCGCGTCTGTGAACGCTACGAACCAGGACACCGCGATGATGCCGTGTTCCAGCGGTACGTCGTCGGGGCCGAAGGGCACTGTGGATCTAACGGCACCTCTCTGTTGCCAGCGCCTTGGCACAGAGAGGTGCCGTAGCGAGACAGGTGCACCGATCAGGATCAGCCGGAGTCACCTGGAGATGGCCCGTCAGATCCCGCTCCCCGGGTCGATGGTGACTGGCTGCCTGAGGATGGTGCGTTGCTTGCCGGGTGCGACCTTGCGGAAATCGCTGAGATAGATCTCGTGGTGAGTTCCGGCCATGCGAAGTCGGTTGGCGGGGATGTACTCATGATGAAGTTGCGCGAGTACCTCGGCCTCGTCGTCGAAGGAACCGACGTGCAGCGTCTGCACGCAGCGCCCCTCGGACAGTGGCTGGAGGCGGACGTCGCTGAGACGCGCCGGCCGGCGCTTGGCGCCGGCCTGCCCGATGGCGGTGGTGAACATGGACTGGTCGATCCAGTCGGGGACCATGAGCATCAGCGTCCAGTGCCACCGTGACTTGTGCCGTGCGGTGGTGAAGGCCGCCATGTCCTCGGCCCACCACAGACCTTCCAGGGGCGGCACGACGTAGTCCCGCCCGAGGCCCCGCTTGCTGGCGAACTTCAGTTTGTACGCCGTCGGGTAGAGCGCCTCGATCGCCTGGGTGAAGGCGGGTGAGGTGTTGGGGTCGCCGTGGCCGTCGATCATGAGGTACTGCATGTCGGGTACGTCGACTGTCCGGAACCGGCCCTGGTGGGCCTGGTAGGCATCGAGCGTCTTCCTGAAGTCGATCTTGCCTTCAGTCGTGCTGGTCATGGGACACCTGGACTCGGGTGACGAGCCACTGCCTTTCTGCATGTTCATGAGCTCTGACGTCAAATGGGCTCAGCGCGGCTACCGGCGGCGGAGGCGTACCGGGCCGGGGTGGTAGAGGTGTGCCGGCGGAAGTGCCGGGTCAGGTGGGCCTGGTCGCAGAAGCCGACGGTGATCGCCACTTCGGCCGGCGGGATGCCGGCGAGGAGTAGTTTGCGGGCGGCCTCGATCCGTCGACCGATGATGTAGGCGTGCGGACTGATCCCGAAAGCCTGACCGAAGCTGCGGACCAGGTGAGGTACCGACCGGTCCAAGAGGCGAGCGGCGGCGGCAAGGCTGACAGCCTCCACCGTGTGCTCGTCGAGCAGCGCCCTGAGCGCGCGGGCGGCCTGCGGCTCCGACCGGGCAGGCGGAGCAGGCGCGGCGGCCAGGTGGTCGGTGAGTCGTTGCTCGATCATGGCCAGCCGGGCTTCGGCGTTCAGCGGGTCCTCGTCGGCATCAAGGACCTGGTGAAGCCGGGCGAGGGCTTGCCGCAGCGGGCCGTCGCGGAGGGTGGTGTGGTCGACGGCGGGGCCGATCAGACTGGCGGGTAGGAAGGCCGGGTCGAGGTACAGGTTGCGTTTGCGGAAGCCGGGCGCGTTGGCGGCGGGGCGGCCGTCATGGACCACGCCGGGTGGCAGGACAGCGACATAGTCGGCGCCGCTTACTCCGCAGTGGCGGCTGTCGAGGTCGTAGCTTATGGCGCCGGCGTCGAGGATCAGCACCGTCCAGGTGTCGTGGGCGTGCGGCGGGTAGGCGTAGTCGACGATGTGGGCGTGGAACACCTCGCTGATCCCCGGGACCGGTGGGCGCCAGGCCCGGACCCGGCAACCGGGCGAGCGGGTGCCGTCGGCGTCAAGAACGTCCAAGACCGGCGTGGCGGCCCTGGTGGAGGCTCGGCTCATGTCGATCACTCCCGTCAACCTGGCCGCCGTGAATCTGTCCGAGGCGCTTGCGTCGTTCGACGACATCTACAGCCCGCGGATCGTGACCCGGATCAACGATTATGACGTGCGGATCGCCCACACCCGGGGCGAGCACGTTTGGCACGTCCACGAGGACACCGACGAGTTCTTCCTGGTCCTGGCCGGCCAGTTCGATGTCGCCTACCGCGACGCGGACGGGCAGGAACACACCGTCGTCCTGCGCCAGGGCGACACGTTCGTGGTGCCCAGGGGCACCCCACACAAGCCGTCCTCGCCGGGCGGCTCGATCCTGATGTTCGAGCCGACCGGGACCTCCACCACCGGCGATCGCCACGAGGGTGAGGTTCCCGATCACGTGGACAGCACCGCGGGGCATGCGCTGGCGACTCCGGAGAGGGCGCCCACCTCCGACGCCCGTGGCGGTGGCCGCTACGACCGCTGGGCACCCACGCTGGCGACGGCCCGTTTGGTCCTGCGGCCTTACGGAGAGTCGGAACTGCACGCATTTCTGCTTCTGGCCCTTGATTCGGAGGTGACGTACCTCGTGGGTGACGGTGCCCCATGGAGTCGGCAGCGCGCGGCTGACCGGTTTCACCAGGGCTTGACCGCGCACCGACAAGGCCTCGGAGTGTGGCTCCAGGTGGTGGATCGCCACACCGATGAGCAGGTCGGCGTGGTGGCCGTCGACCGTCGGGCGGACGACCTTGAGATCGGGATCTGGATCACCCCCTCGCGGTGGTCGAACGGCTACGCCCGTGAGGCGCTCCGTGCCGTGCTCGATCAGCTTCAGAGCACCCACGGTCTCGCAGGTCTTCCGATTGTTGCCGAGGTCGACAGTCGGCACGTCCGGTCCTCGCAGCTCTTCCAATCGCTGGGGTTCCGGTTGGGAGAGTCGGCATCCGGCCGATACGGGAATCGCGTCAACAGGTACGTCTTGGACCGGCACCGCACCTCTGACCGGTGATGTACCGCTGCGGGTATCAGTCGGGGATCACGCCAGCGTCGCGCGCGGGTACGCAAGCCAAGCCGGCCGGTGCCGGTGAGCGATCGCCCCGCGCGCTGCGACCCAGCGGGCTGTCTGCGGCGTCCCGGCGGCTGTACTCGCCCGAGGCGTGTCCGGCGTACGGAGGACTACTCGTACGGGTCCTTGGGGGCGGTCACCTGTCGCCAGGATTCGACGTCGATGTAGGGGATCTCTTCGTCGTTGATGGAGTCTCGGGTGACGCGGTCGGTGTAGCGGCCGGTGACCTGGATCCAGGTGTCGTTGGCCAGACCGGTGGGCGCGTTGCCGGCCATTCCGAGTTTGACGGGTCGGCCGTCGGCGGCGCAGCAGGACAGGACCATGCGGGCGAGGATCGGTTGTCCGTTGGGTCCCGGGGTGATGAAGCCGGTCAACTGGACCCGGCGGTCGCCGATTGACTGGCCCTCGTCGAACAGGGCTCGGGCGGCGTAGTCGAACACGGTGGTCGTCGCCGGATCGCCGGCGGGTAGGGGAGGGTAGTCGTAGTCGTAGTCCTGCTCAGCGGTGAGTGCGGTGCCCGCTTGGCCGGCGGCGTACGAGCCGAGGGCGGGTGGGGTCACGAGCAGCAGTCCAAGCGCGGGAAGGAGGAGCAGCCAGGCGACTCGTGGTTCGTGGTGGGCGTGTTCGTCGTGAAGATCTTCTGCCGTTGACCCGTTCGTGCGCTGCTCAGCACTCTGCCGCCGATTGCCGCTGTCGGGGTCGTGTGGGTCGTTCCGGTCCTCGGGCGCGTCGGCGTAGGGGCGCAGTTCGTACCAGAGGGTCATCACCGCGGCGGCGATCAGCAGCAGGCTGGCGGCGATGAGGAACGGTCGTAGCCCTTCCTTGACGTAGCGCAGGTAGAGGTCGGTGACGCTGGCGCGCAGGACCGCGGCCCCGAAGAAGATCATGACGCAGGCCTGGGCCATCCGGTTCACAGCAGCACCATCCCGGTGATGACGGCGACCGCGACGGCGACCGTGAAGGTGGCTGGCGCGAATCGGGCGGCGAAGCGCCGGCCGAAGATGCCGGCCTGCATGGAGATGAGTTTGAGATCGACCATCGGGCCGACCACCAGGAAGGCCAGCCGGGCGGTGAGGGAGAACTGCGACAGTGAGGCGGCGACGAACGCGTCCGCCTCGGAGCAGATCGACAGCAGGACCGCGAGCCCGGCCAGGGCGAGCACGGACAGCACCGGCTGGTCGGCGAGGGTCTGCAGCCACTGTTCCGGGACGACGACGTTGATGGTGGCGGCGGCCATCGCGCCGATGACGAGGAACCCGCCGGCGTGGGCCACATCGTGCCGTACGGCGGACCAGAATGCCTCGCCGCGTCGGAGCCCGTCGAGGTCGGGTCGACGTGGGAGTCGGATCCAGTCGGCGCGGCCCAGGCGCAGCCAGAGCCAGCCCATGATCATGGCGACGATGAGGCTGGCGACCGCGCGGGCGAGGACCATCTCGGGATTGTTGGGAAAGGCCACGGCTGTCGCGACGAGGACGATCGGGTTGATCGCCGGCGCGGCGAGCAGGAATGCCAGCGCCGCCGCCGGTGTGACGCCGCGGCGGATCAGGGAGCCCGCGATCGGCACTGCTCCGCACTCGCAGCCGGGGAGGATCACCCCGGCGGCGCTGGCGACCGGGACGGCGAGGGCGGGGCGCTTGGGCAGGGCCCGGGCCCAGAACGAGCGGGGTACGAAGACCGCGATCACGGCGGAGAGCAGCACCCCGAAGACGAGGAATGGTACGGCCTGCACCATCACCGAGACGAACACCGTCGTCCAGGTCGCCAGCGACGGCGCGGACATCAGCCTCGCCAGGGGATCGCGCAGGAAGATGAGCAGCACCAGTACGGCGGCGAGGATCTCGACCGAGCCGATCCGGCCGGCGAAGGGAAACGGGGTCCGGTGACCGTGGTGGTCCGGAGCGGCGTCGAGGGTTGGCGCTGTGGCGTGTGCGTCGACGGACGCGTCGGCGGCTGTGCTGGTGCTCGACGAGGTGGTGGGCTCGGATCCGGCCACGCCGCCCCCTTCGCTGCTCTGGGCATGTGGGATGTGGCGTCAACTCGGTCGCCTACCCGTACTGCTGTTGATGAAGAGCAATGTGGGTGCCTCGACGTCTGGCCTCCAGAAAAGAGGGCTCTGAGATGACAGGGCACCCGTGAGCGAATCCTTCGTGGTGTTGGTAGTCGTTGTCGATAGATGTCTCCACGTTGTGATCTCTCCGTGACCTGCCAGCGTGCCCCCTGCGAGTGAGGGCCAGACTGGCCGCCGTGGCCCGGACGGCTTCCTGACCAACATCAGCCGTCGCCGCTGTCCACGCGATCGAGGTGCCGTTGGCCGACCCCGCCGGTCGCGGCGAGTGGTAGTTCCGGTTTTCGGTATCGCGCACCCGGACGGTTGGTGCACCGGGCAACGGGTCGATCTGTACCGGCCTCACAACGGGGAGTCGGCAGCTCGGGAGAGGGTACGGCGGAGGTGATGCCCCGACGACGCATAATGGTCCGACCGGCAGCGAGGCGACGTGTCGGAAGCGGCAGGCCGGCGGCGGCCGAAATCACGGGAGGATGGCGGCCACGGTGAACCAGGCGATGCCGAATGTAACCCGAAACACCCGACAGCGGGCAGAGGTGCTGGCGCTGTTGCGCGAGGTGGAGGGCTTCCACTCGGCGCAGCAACTGCACCAGATGCTGCTGGCGCGCAAGGCGGGGGTCGGCCTGACCACCGTCTATCGGACGTTGCAGCTGCTGGTGGATGCCGGTGAGATCGACTCGACGCGGCTGCCGGGCGGCGAACAACTGTTTCGCCGTTGCAGCCAGAGCAAACACCACCACCACCTGGTGTGCCGACACTGCGGGCGCACGGTCGAGGTGGCCGGACCGGCCGTGGAGCGGTGGGCCGACCAGGTCGCCGCGCAGCACGGTTTCAGCGACGTCGGCCACACCTTGGAGATCTTCGGCACCTGTGCCGAGTGCGTGCGCTGAGCTGTCAGGCGCCAGACCCGGTCGTGCCGGGTGGCGCCTGCCAGCTGCGGCGCTGGTCGGTCCGGTTGACCGGCACCCCGATGGTCACGTGCCCTGCGGCCCGCGGCGGGCGTACTTCTGGCGGAACTTCTCGACCCGGCCTGCGGTGTCGAGCAGGCGCTGTTTGCCGGTCCAGAAGGGGTGACTGGCTGACGAGATCTGCACGTCGATGACGGGGTAGGTGTTGCCGTCGGTCCACTCGATCCGCTGGTCGCTGCTGGCGGTGGAGCGGGTGAGGAAGGCGAAGTCGGCGCCCTTGTCGCGGTAGACGACGGGCCGGTAGTCGGGGTGGATTCCGGGCTTCATGCGGGTTGCGCTCCTTCGGTGTCGGTGTCGGTGTCGGTGTCGGTGTCTGCCAGTTCCTCCACCCCGAGGGGGAAGCAGCCGGCGAACGGGTCGGGGTAGGTGCGCCAGGTTTCTTCGCCGTCGGCGAGTTCGGCGTCGGTGAGCAGACAGCGGGCGAGGGTGCGGTGCAGCTCGACGGGGTCGACGTCGAGGCCGATGAAGACCAGGTGCTGGTGGCGGTCGCCGTAGTAGAGGTCCCACTCCATGGCGGCGGCGAGGCGGCGTTGGTCTTCGACGTGTTCCCAGCGATCCTCGGGCAGGCTCACCAGCCAGTGCCCGAGCGAGCCCATGGCCAGACCGCCGCCGGCGAACTCCCAGGCCACCACCGTGTCGGGTTGGCTGGCCAGCCAGAGGTGGCCTCGGGAGCGGATCATCTCGGCGTTGACCTGCTCCAGGACGTCGTGCAGGCGTTGCGGGTGGAACGGGCGGCGAGCGCGGAAGACGGCGGAGACCACACCGCAGTCGGATTCCGGCTCGTGGGTGCCCAGCGTGTAGCCCTGCAGACCGCGGGCGAGCAGCCCGGGGGTCTCTGGCCGGTGCCGGTGGGTGTGGCGCAGCTGGCGGGTCAGGGTGCTGGCGTCGACGAGGTCACCGTCGACGCGGATGTGAAACGCCCACGGCGCCATCCGCTGCAGCAGGACCGACAGCCGACTGGTGTCGAAGGCGCCTTCTCGGGACTGGCCCCAGAGCAGCAGGGTGTCGGCGTACTCGATCTGGCGGACCACGACGTCGGCGAGCGCGCGGTCGTCGTTCTCCGCGGCCTGGATGCCGAGTGTGGTGAGGTCGTCGGTGCTGGCGAGTCCGTCGAGGAGGTGTTCGGCGTCGAGGACGGTGACGTAGGAGTCGACGCGGATGAGGGCGGTGATCGGTGCGCCGTCGACGAGGCAGTGGGCGCAGGCGGCGGCGACCGCCTCTGGTTCCACCACTTCGGGCAGCATCAGCACCAGGTCCTGGCCGGGGTAGGTGCGGGCGAGTCGGACGAGGGTGGGCAGCACATCTTCGCGCAGCGTGCAGGAGGCGCAGCCGTGCCTCAGGTTGACCTGCTCGTCCTCGATGATGCCTGCGCCGGAGCGAACCACCCGGCGTACGACGCCGTCGCGGATCCCGGTGAGGTCGTGCCGCACCAGCAGCAGTGACTCGTCGGCGGCGAGCAGCGCCCGGGCGGCGGCGAAGGTCGCCGCTGGCCAGAACCCGGACAGCACGGTCAACGACGGGCGGGTGTCCGCGTCCGTTGTGACGACGTGGGTCGGGGCCTGTGGTGACGACGACATCGCACTCCTCTCAGCGCTAACTGAAAACGATTGTCATTCTAAACACACCACGGCTGGCGAGGCGAATGGCGGTCCGACGGGGCGCGCCTGACCGCCGATCGGGGTCGTTGGCGGCAACCCGGGGTGGGTCTGGCCGAACGGATGATGTAAAACTGAAAACCGTTGTCGTTATCGTTCAGTCAGCAAGGAGCGTTCACTGTGTCCCGACGTTGTGACGTCACCGGCGCGAAGCCGAGCTTCGGCAACGCCGTGTCCCACTCCCACCGGCGCACCCGCCGACGGTGGAACCCGAACCTGCAGAACCACCGCTACTGGCTGCCGTCGCAACGGCGATGGGTCAGCCTCACCCTGACCACGAAGGCGCTGAAAACCGTGGACCGCAAGGGCATCGAGAAGGTCGTCGCCGAGCTGCGCGCCCGAGGGGTGACGCTCTGATGGCCCGCCAGACCGACGCGCGACCGATCGTGCGGCTGCGCAGCACCGCCGGCACCGGCTACACCTACGTCACCCGCAAGAACCGTCGCAACGACCCGGACCGGCTGGTCCTGCGCAAGTACGACCCGGTCGTACGCCGGCACGTCGAGTTCCGCGAGGCCCGCTGATGGCCAAGAAAAGCCTGGTCAATCGGCAGGCGCGCCGTGAGGAACTGGTAGCCCGGCACGCCGAGGGGCGGGCGGCGCTGAAGCGCACGGTCGCCCATCCCGACACCGACCCGGACGTACGCGCCGAGGCGGTGCGCCGGCTCAGCCGGCTGCCGCGGGATTCCAGCCCGGTGCGGCTGCGCTCGCGCGACCAGATCGACGGGCGTCCGCGCGGGGTGCTCTCCCGATTCGGGTTGTCCCGGGTGCGCTTCCGCGAGCTGGCCCTACGTGGCGAGCTGCCCGGGGTGCGCAAGGCGTCCTGGTGACGTCACCACATGGACCACCGTGCGCACGTGTGCGCGGTGCTGAAAGGGGAGGTATGAATGCGATTCTGAGGGCTCGCGGTTTCGCGGCCCTGGTTGCCGGGGCGGTGGTGGTCGCCGGCACGGTGCTGGCGCCGACCGCTGCGTCGGCGGCCGAGAAGGTGGTGTTGTCCAAGGGGCACACCGATGCGGTCGACGTGCACTACGAGGATGGTGCGCTGTCGTTGAAGGTGCACGACGACACGGTCAGCCCTGCGGTGACGCGGGACCCGGCGGACGTGACGTTCCAGGTTATGCCGCAGGCGGCGATGGCCGTTCCGGACGATCCTCGGTTCGCCTTCCTCGGGCCGGCGGGTAGCCAGGTCTGGTTGCTGCCGTTGACCCAGGACCCGGATCTGCTCTGGCCGGGTTGGAACACCACGACGCTCGGCTCGGGGATGTTCGAGGGGAACAAGGTGCGGCTGAGCCTGGTCGACGTGCAGGGGCCGGGCGCCGTCACGCTGTTCACACAGGACTCGTTCGGCGGTCCGATCATCAAGTTCCGCTCCGACGACGGCCTGCCCGACGCCGTCGACGTGCCGGTGCACACGCACGCGCACTCGAACTGGGCGTTCGGCGCGCTGGGCAGCTACACGCTGACGTTCCAGGCCGACGCGACGTTGACCAACGGCACGACGGTCAGCACCGGGCCGGTCGACTACTCGTTCGTCGTCGGCGAGCTGTCCGGCGGCGGGCCGCAGGTCAGCCTGTCGGTCAGCGGCATGGCCGACGGGTACCAGCCCAACGACACGGTGACGCTCAACGCGGTGCAGACGCCGCAGACCGAGCTGGACCACTACCACTGGTTCAGCAGGTGCCCCGGTACGGACGACTGGAGCATCATCGCGGGTGAGGCGGGTGCGAGCTACTCGTTCACGGCCACCCGGGAGCTGAACGCCTGCGAGTACGTGGTGAAGCTGTACGGCGACGCCCACGAGGTGGTGGCGACCAGCGAACCGGTGGCCCTCTGGGTGGCGTTCCCGCCGGAGGAGCCGGGCACCTCGCAGACGATCACCGCGTCGATCGACGAGACGCAGGGTTCTCTGGTGATCAGCGTCAACCCGGACGACCGTGCCGTGGTGCTGCCGCCCGCGCAGCTCGGTGCGGGTGGTGACCGGTGGGAGAGCAACGGTGAGCTCCGCCCGGTCACGGTGACCGACACCCGCGCCGGCCGACCGGGATGGAGTGCCTCCGGGCAGATCCCGACGGACTTCGCCGGGCCGGACGGTGCGACGTTCAGCTCCGGCTACCTCGGCTGGAGCCCTCGGGTGATCACCCAGGGCTCCGGGCAGGGTGTCGTCGCCGGTCCGCAGGTTGCGCCGTACGTCGTCGGAGCCGGCGGTGGCCTGGGCAACAGCGCGGTGCTGGGAGCGGCGCCGGGCGGTGCCGGGCGCGGCACGGCGCAACTGGGCGCGGGTCTGCGGCTGAGCCTGCCCACCGAGACGGCCGCGGGCACCTATGCCGCGACCCTCACCCTCACCGCGATCTGATCGCCCGAACCCGTCCCGCGGCCCGGCGCTGAACCGGGTCACCGGACGGTCGCGGGGTGGGCGGGCCGTTGCCGCGACCCGCCCACCCCGCCTCACCCCTCTCGTTCAGGAACGGAATCCATCCCCGCCATGCGTCTGCTCGCCGCCATCGCCACCGGCATCGTCCTGCTCGGCGCGGCCCCGGCACCGCCCACGCCGTCGCCTCCTGCGCCGTCCGCGGTGACGTGGGGAGTGGCGCCGTCGAGTGCGAAGGGCCCGAACGGCCGGCCCGCGTTCACCTACAAGCTCGACCCCGGTGCCACCCTGACCGACTACGTCGCGGTCACCAACCACTCGGCGCGCCCGCTGACCCTGAACCTCTACGCCAGCGACGCGTTCACCACCGCGCAGGGCGGGTTCGACCTGCTGGCCGGTGGTCAGAAGCCCACCGACGTCGGCGCCTGGGTCCGCTTCACCGGCGGCACCGTGACCATCCCGTCCACGTCCCGCCTGGACATCCCGTTCACGCTGACGGTGCCGGGCAACGCCACGCCCGGGGACCACGCCGGGGGAATCGTCGCCTCGCTCGCCGACACGACGGCGGACGCGCAGGGCAACCAGGTCGCCGTCGACCACCGCGTCGGCGCGCGGATCTACCTGCGGGTGTCCGGCGAGCTGCAACCGGCGCTGACCGTCGAGGACCTTCGGGTACGGCACACCGGCTCGCTCAACCCCCTGGCCGGTGGCACGCTCACCGCCACCGTCACCGTCCGCAACACCGGCAATGTCCGGCTCACCGGGCAGCCCACGCTCGCCGCGTCCGGCCCGTTCGGCCTCGGCCGGCGCTCGGTCGACGCGGCGGCGCTGCCGGAGATCCTGCCCGGCGGCGAACTGACCACCACCGTACGCATGACCGGCGTGCCACCACTGTTCCGGCTGACCGCGAGCGCCGCCGTGACGCCTGCCGCCGTGGGCGACCAGGTCCTCGACCCGCCGCCGGCGGTCGACACGGCCAGGGTCGTCGTCTGGGCGGTGCCCTGGCCCCAGCTGCTTCTCCTGGCCCTGCTCGCCTTCGTCGGCTGGGCGCTGGTCGCCGCCCGCCGGCGGCGGGCCCGACAGATCGCCCAGGCGGTAGCCGCCGCCCGGGAGGAGGGTCGTGCCGAGGCCAGCCGGGAGACCGCGATCCCTGCCGAGATCGGTGCGAGCTCGCAGCCCAGCGGTGGCAGCGGGCCGCCGGATCAACCGGTGCCGGACGCCGGCCGTCGCGAACCGGGCCACCACAACCGGCAGCCGGACATCGACCGCACGGTGCAGGACGAGCGATGACACGGCCCTGCCGGACCGGGAGTGCCGCGCCGGCCCTCTCGATCGCATCGGACGGCGTCAACGCCGCGAGTCACGTCGTCACGGCGCGGCACGACGTCGATGAACTACTACGAATCCGTCTGGGGAGCAGGCAATGAGGATGAGAACCATGCGCGCCGGCGCCGCCGGTCTTGCGCTGGCCGTACTGGCGTTGGCCGTTGGGGGTGTGCCGGCGGCGGCGGAACCGGCCGCGGTCAGCGCGGCCGGCGCGGACCTGGTGTCCGTCGCCCTGAACGGTGACGCGATGTCGCTGCGGCTGCGTGACGCCGCGCAGGTGTCCCGCGACGCGGCCGGACACGACCCGGCCGAGGTGGTGCTCGGCCCGGATGGCGGGCTGGCCGGCCGAGTGCCGGCAGGGAAGAGCTTCGCCTTCCTTGGTTCGCCGGGGCGTCCCGTGTGGTCGCTGTCCGCCGGCGACAGCGGGTTTCCCGCGCTGGACACCACCGAGGTACGCCCCGGCGTCGTCACCGACGACACGGTGGCCCTCACCGTGCGCTCGGTCGAGGGGCCGGGAACGTTCACCGCGTACACCCTGTCCGGACTCGGCACGGCGACCTTGCTCTTCGGCAGCGGCCCTGGCGTGGCGCGGACGGTGCAGGTGCCGGTGGCGACACGGACCGGCGGCGTGGTCTGGGCCTTCGACGCGGCCGGTGACTACCGGTTGACCCTGGCCGGCTCGGCCACCCTGCGCTCCGGCGACAAGGTCGGCGCCGAGGCGACGTACCGGGTGCGGGTCCCCGCGATCAGCCCGGTCGAGCAGGCGCCACTACCGGCCCCGGCCAAGCCGGCGACGCGTCCCGACGGGCAGTCGGCAGCGCGCGCACCCGCCGTACCCCCGGCTGCGCCGAAGCTCGTCGCTACGCCGAAGCCCGCCGCAGCCGCACCGGCGGCCCCGAAGGCGGCGGCCACCACCGCTGCGGGCGCCCGCCAGGTGATTGCCGACGGGCACGTCGACATGGGCCCCCAACTGTCCGGGGACACGTGGACGATCCGGATCAAGGACGACCGGACCAGCCCTCCCGTCTGGCGGGAAACCGCTGACGTGGTCCTGCGGGTCAAGGACAACGCGAAGATCACGGTGCCGGCCGGCGCCGACTTCCTCGGCAAGCAGGGCGACGCCGTGTGGCTGCTGCCGCAGTCCCAGCAGGCGGGCATCGTTTGGCCTGGCTGGAACACCCAGCACGAGTCCGTCGTCTCGGGGGTCAAGGGCAATGTCACGTGGACGCTGAAGGGCGTCAACGGGCCCGGCCGGTTCGCCCTCTTCCTGACCGGCTCGTTCGGCAAGGCCGACGTGTTGTTCGACTCTGCCAAGGCGTTCCCGCAGCAACTGAGCCTCCCGCTGAACACCCACGCGCACGGCAACTGGGCGTTCAGCAAGCCCGGCCTGTACCGCCTCGCCGTGCAGATGAATGGCACCACCAGCGCCGGCAAGGCGGTCACCGACACGAAGACGCTCACCATCGCCGTCGGCGACAGCACCGACCCGAACAGCGGCTTCGGCTCCGGCGGTAACACCGGGGGTGAGAGGGACAACGATGGGGGAGACCAGGGCGGTGCTGGCCGTCTCCCGCGTACCGGCACCGGTTGGGTGCTGACGGCCGGCGCGGCCGGTGTGGTTCTCGTCGCGGTCGGGGTGCTGCTGGTGCTGCTGACCCGCCGCCGCCGCGCCGGCCTCGCAACGGCAGACGCATGAGTCCGCTGGTCGTGCCACGGCTGCGGCAGGCGGTCCTGCCGCTGCTGATCGTGGGGTTGATCGGCGGCTGCCGGTCGGAGGTGGCGTTGACCGCCAACGACGGCCGGGTCCAGGTCATCACGACCACCGGCATCCTGCGGGACCTGGTGAGCAACGTCGGCGGTGAGCGGGTGGCCGTCAGTTCCTTGGTGCCGGACAGCGCCGACCCGCACAGCTACGAGCCGTCGCTGCGGGACGTGCGGGATGTCGTCTACGCCGACGTCGCGTTCAGCAACTACCTGCTTTTGGAGGAGCAGGCCGTCATCAAGGCGCTGGATGCGAACCTGCGCGACGGCGTACCGAACATCTCGCTGGCCGAGGGCGCGGTGAAGTACGCCGCGGAGATCATCCCGCTGGTCGAGGACGTGTCGCTGGACACCCTCTGGCTGGGTATGCGGGTACGCGGCACCGGCGCGGCGCAGGGCGCGAACCGCTCCTCCGACGTGCTGCTCACCGCGACCGCCGTGGACGGGCCGGGTCGGGCACTGGCGTACCTGACCGAGTCGTTCGGCAACCCGTCGTTCTACGTCGACTCGGGCGACGGGTTCGACGCCGCCAACGGGTACCGGGACGACACGGCCACGCTGCCACCCGACGCGCACACGCACATGAGCTGGGCGTTCACCAAGCCCGGGGTCTACCGGCTGACCATGCGGGCGCATTTGGCGGTGACCCCCGAGACCGCACCCGTGCCCTTGGGGGAGCAGGTGTTCACCTTCGCCGTCGGGGTGGACCCGCACTCGGTGCCCGGCAAGGCGGGCGCGCAGGTGCTGAACTCCGGCCACGCCGATGTCACCGTCGACCTCGACGAGCGGCGGCTCTACCTGTTCGCCGACCCGGAGGGCAGCGGCGAGGCCAACCAGCGGGTGTACGACCCGGCCAGCACCGTGATCGAGGTGCCGAACAGGGCGCTGCTGGAGGTGCCCGGTGACCGCCGGTTCCGGTTCCTCGGACGGCCCGGCACCCAGGTCTACCAGCTTCCGCAGGCGGTGCTCGGCAAGCACGTGCACGGCGAGATCGATCCGCACCTGTGGCAGAACGTCCGCAACGCCATCTCCTACGTGGAGCTGATCCGGGACACCCTGATCGGCGTCGACCCGCAGGGCGCGACGGACTACCGCAGGAACGCCTCGGCCTACATCCGGGAACTGGAGACGCTCGACACCCAGGTCCGGGACACCATCGCCCGCATTCCGCCGTCACGCCGGCACCTGGTCAGCACCCATGACGCGTTCGGCTACCTGGGCCAGGCGTACGGGGTCCAGATCTCCGGGTTCGTCACCCCGAACCCCGCCACCGAGCCGAGCCTCGCCGACCGCCGCCGGCTCACCGAGACGATCCGCAACCTGAAGATCCCCGCCGTCTTCCTGGAACCCAACCTGGCGGCCCGATCCACCACCCTCACCGAGGTGGCCCGCGAGGAAGGGCTGCGGATCTGCGCGATCTACGGCGACACCTTCGACCGGGACGTCACCAGCTACACGGACATGATGCGGTTCAACGCCGAATCGCTGCACGACTGCCTGACGGACGAGTGATGGAGGAGCCAGTGACGGCAGGACGGGCGCGACGACGCCCCCGCACGACCAGCGCCATCCTGCGATGCGCGGTAACCACGCTGATCGTGCTGGCCACGACGCAGACCCCGGCCCGTGCCGAGGAGCCGACACCGGGCCTCGGCCAGTCGATCGCCGCCGATCAGCCCCTGGCCACCGGCCGGGCGGAACTCGCCAGCGGGCACGTCGACATCGGCCCCCGCTACGTCGACGACCAGTGGACGCTGCTGATCCACGACGGCACGCAGGCGCGTCCGGTGTGGCGCAACCCCAACGAGGCCCTGCTGCGGGTCTCCGACGCCGCGTTGCAGACCGTTCCCGACGACCCGGCGTACGCCTTCCTCGGCGTCGACGCCGGCAAGCGGGTGTACGTGGTGCCGCAGACCCAGAACCAGAACGTCGTCTGGCTCGGGTGGAACACCCAGGACCCCCGGGTGATGCAGACCATCGACCGGGGCGTCACCCTGACCCTGCTCGGCGTACGTGGACCGGGAAACCTCACGACATACCTGCAGTCGGGCAACTTCGCCGCACCCCAGCCACTGTGGCGCTCCGCCGACTCCGCCGCGCAGCCGTTCTGGGCCGAGGTCAACACCCACACCCACGCCAACTGGGTGTTCACCGCACCCGGCGTCTACCTGGTCGCGGTCCGGGCGTCGGCCGACCTGATCAGCGGTGAGACGGTTTCGGCGACCCGCACGCTGCGCTTCGCCGTGGGTGACACCACCAGTGCCGACGAGGCGTTCGCCGTCGCCACGGACATCCCCGCGGCAGCCGGGCAGGCACCGACCGACGAGGACCGGGCCGCAGACGACGAGCCTGCCGGCACGTCCACGACGCTGCTCATCGCGCTGGTCGGCGCGGCCGTCCTGCTCGCCGTCGGACTGGTCCTCCTGCTGCTGCGCGGACGCGGCGCGAAGCGCCGGGCCGAACAGGAACGCGCCGCCGCACGGTCGGAGGACCAGCGGTGAGAGCACTCGACATCGACGGGTTGGACGTGGACCTCGGCGGCCGGCCGGTCCTGCGCGATATCCGGCTGCACCTGGACCGAGGTGAACTGGTCGGGTTGCTCGGGCCCAACGGCGCCGGGAAGACCACTTTGCTCCGCGCCATCCTGGCGCTGACCCGCACCCGGGGCGGCACCGTGACGGTGGAGGGCAGGCCGTCGCGGCCCGGCCGTTCCGGAATCGGCTACGTCCCCCAGCGCCACGAGTTCACCTGGGACTTCCCCATCTCGGTCGAACAGGCCGTGATGAGCGGCCGGACCGGCCGCGTCGGCCTGCTGCGCCGACCGGGTGTCGCCGACTGGCGGGCGGTCGGCGACGCACTGGACCGCGTACAGCTGACCGGGTTGCGCCGGCGGCCGGTCGGTGAGCTGTCCGGTGGGCAACGTCAACGTGTCCTGGTCGCGCGAGCCCTCGCGCTCGCGCCGCGCATCTTGCTGCTGGACGAGCCGTTCACGGGACTCGACATGCCCACGCAGGAACTGCTGGGTGACCTGTTCACCAGCCTGGCGGCAGAGGACCGGGCGGTGCTGATGACCACTCACGATCTCGTCGCGGCGGTGGACTCCTGCACCCGGCTGGTCCTGCTCAACGGTCGGATCATCGCTGACGGGCAGCCGGCGGACCTGCAGGACGCCGAGCTGTGGACGACGACCTTCGGGGTGAGCGCGACCTCCCCGCTGCTGAAGCTCGTGGGGGCAACCTGATGTCGATCACCGATTTCCTCACCGACCTGCTCAACCCTGACCTCGCGTTCCTGCCCAAGGCGCTGGCGATCGCGGTCATGTCCAGCATCGTCTGCGGCGTCGTCGGCTGCTATGTCGTCCTGCGGGGCATGGCGTTCATCGGTGATGCCGTGGCGCACGCGGTCTTCCCGGGCATCGCGGTCGCCTTCGTCCTACAGGGCAGCCTGGTGCTCGGTGGCGCCGTCGCCGGTGTCGCCACCGCCCTGCTGATCGCGATCTTCTCGCAGAATCGGCGGGTCAAGGAGGATTCGATCATCGGTGTGTTCCTGGTCGGCGCGTTCGCCCTGGGTATCGTGATCATCTCGCAGGCCCCCGGGTACGCCGGTTCGCTGCAGCAGTTCCTCTTCGGCTCGATCACCGGTATCCCGGACCGGGACCTGTACGTCGTCGGGGGCGCCGGCCTGGTCATCCTGGGTCTGGTGCTCGCCCTGCACAAGGAGTTCGTCGCGGTCTGCCTGGACCGGGAGATGTCGCGGGCCATGGGGCTGTCGGTCTTCTGGCTCGACATCGTGCTCTACGTCCTGGTCACGCTGGCCGTGGTGATCTCCTTACAGACCATCGGCAACATCCTCGTCCTGGCCCTGCTGATCACCCCCGCGGCGGCAGCCCGTCTGCTCACCGACCGGCTCGGCGTGATGATGCTGCTCGCCCCGCTGATCGGCGGCGTCTCGGCGACCGTCGGGCTGTACCTGTCCTGGAGCTACGACACACCGGTCGGCGGCACCATCGTCCTGGTCGCCACCGCGGTCTTCCTGGCCGCCTGGCTGTTCGCCCCGCGCCACGGCCTCCTGACCCGACGGTGGCGACGCCCCGGCGGGCGCGAACTCGGCGATGACGCGCATCCGAGCCCTCGTCCAGCCCTATCGCCGGCAAAATAAAACGACTATCGTTTCCATTAAGCGACGGTCCACCCGGGACCGTCGCGGGAGAGGAGTCTCTTCGTGCGTAGCACCATCCGTCATCTGCTGGCGTCGGGTGTCCTGGGCGTGGCCTTGGTCGCCACGGCCCTGCCTGCCCAGGCCGCCACCACGTCTGCCGTGGTGTTCACCACCGGCCACCTCGACCTCGTCGACGTGGCCTACGAGGCCGGCACGCTGGAGGTCGGCATCCATGACGAGGACAACGACATCGAGTACGGCGCCGACGAGGTCAAGCTGGTCGTCAAGCGACAAGCCACGGTCACCGTCCCCGCCGACCCCGCCTACGCCTTCCTCGGCACCCCGGGCGTGTCCAAGGTCTGGGTCCTGCCGCAGATTCAGAACACCAACCTGATCTGGCCGGGCATCGCCACCGAGGAGATCGAAGCCGGCATCTTCGCGGGCGACACACTGACGCTGTCGGTGCAGTCGGTCACCGGCCCCGGCCAGCTCGCGATCTACACCGAGAACGCCGTCGGCCAGCCAACCATCCTGGCTGACAGCGGCGACGGTCTCCCGGACGCCATCACGGTGACCGCGGGCGACCACACGCACGCCAACTGGGCGTTCGACAAGGCCGGCGCCTACTACGTGGCGGTGCGCGCCACCGGCACCCTGGCCGCCACCGGCCAGCAGGTGACCTCCGCCCCCGCCACGCTGCGCATCACGGTCAGGGCGTGAACGCCATGCGTACCCGCAACCGGTTCTTCGCCGGTCTCCTCCTGACCGGCGCACTGCTCGCCGGCACCGCTACGCCCGTCGCCGCGGCGCCGGTGGTGCTCTCCAGCGGTCATGTCGACGTGATCGACGTCGACTACGCCGCCGGTGCGCTCACCGTCAACGTCCTGGACGGCACCGGCGCCACCAGCGTCGAACGCAACCCCGCCGACGTGCTCTTCCGGGTGCCGAACACCGCCAAAATCACCGTGCCCGGTGGCTCGGCCTGGTCCTTCCTCGGCACCGGCGGTCAGGCATGGGTCCTGCCGCAGTCCAGCACCGCCGGACTGCTCTGGGCCGGGTGGAACACCGCCGAGGTGCCCAGCGGCATCCTCCAGAACAACCGGGTCACCTTCAAGCTCACCAGCGTCTCCGGCCCCGCGGGCTTCAGCATCTACACCGTCTCCGGCGGCACCCCCACCGTGCTCTTCGACAGCGGGAACGGCCTGCCCGACAGCCTCAACGTCAACTACAACACCCATGCCCACGCCAACTGGGGCTTCGACGCCGCCGGCACCTACGCCGTCACCTTCGAAGTCACCGGCAAACTCGCCTCCAGCGGCGCCACCGTCAGCTCTGGCGCCAAGACCTTCACCTTCGAGGTCCTTGCCTGACCCGTCCCCCCGCAGCTGATCTGCCAACCCATTGTCCATATCCGCCCCGGTAGGACGCGTGCGCCGCGGCGGATCCGATCGGCGCGGCGCCTACTTCTCGTAGGCGCCGCGCCGAGAAGTGCCACCAGTTCCGACCTCCGCCGGCAGGGCGTGGCGGATCGAGATCGCCGACGGCAGGACAGCGAGACCTGCCCCCGGGGCCACCAGAGGGGATCGCCGGCATCTGCGCGGCCTGCGCCGAAGGCTGAACCGCCGCTGCGGTATCACCGACCGCGAGTGTCCAGCGTGCCCCGATGCGGTGGGGCAGGACAATGGCTTCGCGTGGTGGTCGTCGGGTCTGCTGGATTGTCGACGCAGGCATTGACGAGCATCGCCACATATGCGCACTCGTATATGTGGCGGCGAGGTTGTCCAGTCGCTCGTCTGCCGCCTCTTGGCGGGCGTCGGAACATCGGTTACGTTGAAGCAGGCCGTCGTCACAAAGGGTTTCCGGCGAGAGAGGTGGCGGCGCCCGTGGCGCCACGACTCACCCGAGGAGTCGCATTGCCCCTTTATCTGGCCCCGCAAATCGATCCGACACTGCGGTCGGCGCTCGACGAAACCGTCCTGCTGACACAATTAGCCGACGCGTTGGGATCTCCACTCGGCGTGATTCTGCCACAGCAATTAACGGCCAACGTCTCCGCGTTCCGTTCGGTCTTTTTCGACCACCGCCTCTCCGGTCAGATCTATTACGCGCACAAGGCCAACCGATCCAGCGCCCTGGTGCGTGAGCTCGCCGCCACGGACGCGGGCATCGACGTGGCGTCGCTGGCCGAGCTGCAGCACGCGCTCGGTGCCGGCTTCGTGCCGCAACGGATCATGGCCACCGGGCCGAAGAACGAGGAGTTCCTCTGGCTGTGCGCGCGCACCGGAGTCACCGTCGGCGCTGATTCGCTCGGCGAGTTGGCGGCGCTCGCCACGCTGGTCAGGGACTGGTCGTTGCCACGCGTACGCGTGATGGCACGCCTGTCGGGCTTCACCTCGACAGGCGTGCAGCTCGGCAGTCGCCGCAGCCGCTTCGGGGTGTCGGCCGCCGCGGCGAGCGAGGTCCTCGACGTGGTCGAGAAACACGCCGACGCCCTGGACCTGGTCGGAGTGGCGTTCCACCTCGACACGATCGGGCTGCCGGAAAAGGCTGTCGCGTTGGAGGGCTGCCTCGGCGCGCTCGACGAGTGCCGCCGACGCGGGCTGCGGCCATGGTCAGTGGACATTGGCGGTGGGTTCGGCGTGAACTACCTCGCTGACGGCGCGCAGTGGGAGCAGTACACCTCCGCCTTGACCGAGGCGGTGCTCGGCCGGCGGGCGCCACTGACCTGGAACGGGCACGGTTACGGGTTGCGCGCCGAGGGTGGCCACGTTCGGGGTGCGCTGCACCTGTACCCCGCTCACCGGCCCGTTGCCGGGCCCGCGTACCTCGATCGGTTGCTGCGAACAACCGCGCCCGAGCAGCGCCGCCCGCTCGGCACACTGCTGTTGGACAACATGTACGACCTGCACGTCGAGCCGGGTCGGGCCCTGCTCGACCAGTGCGGCCTGGTCCTGGCCAGCGTTCTCGAGGTACGCGACGACACCAACGGCGACACGATCGTGCGCCTGGACTGCAACGCACGCGATGTCAGCCTTGAGGAACACGGAGTCCTGATGGACCCGGTCGTCGTGCACCGGACGACCCCGGCCGGTCCCGGGCCTGTGGGGGTGTACCTGTTCGGCAACCTCTGTCTCGAAGCGGATCTCATCACCCGACGCAAGGTCTTCCTGCCGTCTCGACCCCGCCCCGGCGACCTGCTGGCTTTCGTCAACACCGCCGGCTACCTCATGGACTTCAGCGCCACACACGCTCTGCACCAGCCGATCGGCCGCAAGGTCGCGCTGTACCGCGACGACGGCGCGTGGCGATGGTGCCTCGACGAGCAGTACTGGCCCGTTCACCATCGCGCGGAGGCACCATGAGGTTCGAGAGCATGACCGAGGCCATCGGCAACACCCCGCTGGTGCGCATCGACCCCGCGGTACACGGCCTGCGCAACATCGACCTGTACGCCAAGATGGAGCTGCTCAACCCGTTCGGCTCCCTGAAGGACCGCGCCGCGTGGAACATGGCCCGACCCCTGCTCACCCAGGCCATGGAGCGCGGCGACACCGTCGTCGAGTTGTCGAGCGGCAACACGGCCAAGGCTCTCGCCGTCATCGCCGGGATGCACGGGCTCACCTTCAAGAGCGTCACCAACCGCATGAAGGTCGCCGAGATCAAGGACCTGTTGCTGCTGCTCGGCGCGGAAATCGACGAGCTGCCCGGCCAGGCCGAATGCCTCGACCCCACCGACGCCGACGACCCGCTGACCAGGATGTACCACCGGCTCGCCGGATCGGGCGGCGGCTACCTGCACACCGATCAGTACTTCAACGAACTCAACGTCGACGCGCACCTGAACGGCACCGGCCCGGAGATCGTGAAGGACCTCGACGGCCGGGCCCCGGACTACTTCATCGCCTGCGTCGGAACGGCCGGCTCCTCCACCGGCGTGGCGGCCGCGCTGCGCCAGCACAATCCCGACGTGCGCGTCGTCGGGCTGGTGGCGCACAAGTCCGACTTCATCCCGGGGATCCGCACCATCGACGAGGTGCACGAGGTCGGGCTCTTCGACCCCGGTGTCTACGACACGGTGGAGACGATCACCGCCGACGACGCCATCGATGGTCTGCTGACTCTCGTACGCCGATGCGGCACGCTCGCCGGGCCGACCGGTGGCGGCGCCTACCAGGGCGCCGTACGCCACCTGCGCGCCGTCGACGCGCAGCTCACCGCACGCCGTACGGCGGTCTTCATCGTCTGTGACCGGGTCGAGAGCTACATGAGCTATCTGCGGGAGCGGCGCCCCGAGCTGTTCGGTCGGCCGCCACGGCGCAACTCCGTCCGCACGGTGACCGACGCGGAGGTGAGGCAGGCGGCCACCGTGGATGTCGCGCAAGCCGAGCGGTGGATCGCCGAGCTCCGAGGGCTGGTGGTCGACCTGCGCAGCCCGTTCGCGTACCAGGCGCTGCACATCGACGGCTCGATCAACATCGTCGACGAGCTCTTCGCCGAGCTGCTGCACGGTGGGTTGCCGTTCGGTCGTCGCCAGCCGGTGCTGCTGGTCTGCCCGGTGGGGGAGAAGTCCGCCCGCTACGCCGCTCTGCTGACCCGGATGGGTCATCCGGACGTGCGCTCGCTCGACGGCGGGATCATCGCCTGGCGTGACGCCGGCGCCGAGCTCGTGCGCGACTGACATGGATGTTCTCGACGAGCTGCGCCCGTGGCAGGAGACGTTGCGCGCCCAGTTTCCGCTCATCACCGCCAACCCCGACGTGGCGTACCTGGACAGCGCCGCCACCTCGCAGAAGCCGCAGGTGGTCCTCGACGCCGTCCTGACCTATCTGACGACGGGTAACGCCAACGCCGCCCGGGGCACGTACCCGTGGGCGAACCGGACCACCACCCGCATCGAGCAGGCCCGCGACCGGCTGCGCCGCTTCCTCGACGATCCGGCGCCGCATCGTTCGGGTGTGCACTTCGTCAGCGGCACCACCGAGGGTCTGCGGGCCATCGCCCGCGACTGGCTCGCCCCGCAGCTGCGCGACGGCGACGAGATCATCGTGCCGTTCGCCGATCATGCCGCCAACAACGCACCCTGGCTGGAAATTGCCGAGCTGCTGCGTCGCCAGGGCATGTCCATCGGCGTACGGGCCATGCCCTACGACGCCGCCCACGACTACGACACCGGCCGGCTCGCGGCGATGATCAGCGATCGGACCCGCCTGATCGCCGCGACCCACGTGCACCACGTCTACGGCAACGACATGAATGTGCACCGGTTGCGCGAGGTGGCCGGACCGGACGTCCCGATCTGTCTCGACGCCGCGCAGGGCGTGGGGCACCTGCCGCTGTCGACCTCGGCGACCGACGTCGACTTCGTGGTGTTCTCCGGGCACAAGGCGATGGCGCTGCCGGGCACCGGCGCGATCTGGGCGCGCAATCAGCGCGGTCCGACGTACGCCCCGGCCGGCTGGAACGGCTCACCCAACACCAGTGGCATCATCAGCCTGGTCGCCGCGCTGGACTGGCTCGACGCCGCCGGCCTGGACCGCGTCGCCCGGTGGAACACCGCGCTCGGCGCGCGACTCACCGACGGGTTGCGCACGCTGCCCAACGTTGAGGTGCTGGGCTGTCAGAGCAGCCTGGCCGCCAGCGCTCCGGTGCAGCAGCGCCAGGGCATCGTGGCCTTCCGCCACGGTCTGATCGGCTCGAACGACCTCGGGTTCATCCTGGCCGCGCACGGACTTCTGGTCCGCGCGGACGGTCACTGCCAGGGTGACCAGGGCGAGAAGACGGCATCCGTACGGGTGAGCACGCACGTCTACAACACCGCCGAGGAGGTGGACCGGCTCCTGTCGGTCCTGGCGGAGCTCGACCGCGACTGACCGACACGCACCGCGATATACCGGTTCCTCCGTCTCGGATCGCCTATCCTGTCGGAAATGGCTTCCGTTATCGTGTGGCTTTCCCGTCCGTGCGTCGTCCCGGAGTTCACCCATGGCAACGACCGCCCGCGCGCCCGGCGCCGTGCTCGACCGCCCGCAGGCCGCCCGGTGGCGTGACAGTTGGGCTCAGGTGATGGGGGGATTTGTGCCGCACCTCGCCAGCCTGGAGGAGACGCTGTGCCGTGTCGCCGAGGCTGTTCGTGGTCGGGAGCCCGGCCGGGTGCTTGATCTGGGTGGCGGACCGGGGCTGCTCGCCGAGCGGATGGCTCGGCGGTGGTCCAACGCTGCGGTCACCCTGATGGACGTCGATCCCGTGCTGCTCGCGCTGGCGCGTGGCGCCCTGGCCGGTGAGGTGCGGGCGCTGGAGGGTGACCTGTCGACGCCGGGCTGGGTGGACCGCGCCGGTGGCGGCTACGACCTGGTCACGGTGGTCATGACCCTGCACTACCTGCCACCGGCTCAGGTGCGGGCGTTCTACGACGACGCCCGTCGTTGCCTGGCACCCGGCGGGCTGCTCATTGTCGCGGACCTCATGCCCGAGGAGGGACTCCCGTCGCTGATGGGCGCCTTGAACCCGGCCCCGGACGAAGCTGCCGCGGAGCTGGCCTGGGCGCAGTGGTGGAACGACATCGGGGAGATGGACCTGCTGCGCCCCCTGCTCGCGCAGCGGGCGGCGATCTTCGAGAACCGCCTGCCGGCCGACTTCACCGCTCCGGGCTCCTGGCATGCGACCGCCGCCCGTGAGGCCGGATTCGGCGAGGCCGGGATCCTCTGGCGATGTGGCAGGCACGCGGCGTTGGCGGCCATGGCCTGAGGGTCGACCGCCCGGTCTGCGAACGCTGCGGGGACGACACATGCACGTGTGGTCATCTCGCTATTAGACGATACTTAGCGAAAACGATTACCGTTCCGGATCTCAGGAATGGAGTGTTTTCGTGAAGCATGGACAACGCACGATCATCGCCGCGGCGACCGCCGCCGCGCTGGTTCTTCTGGGCGGCTGCGGCTCGGGTGGCGACACCGCCGAGGGCGGTAGCAACGCCTCGTCCGGCACCACGCTCGCCGTGGTCGCCACCACCCCCGAGGTGGCCGACTTCGTCCGCACCATCGGCGGCAGCGACGTCACCGTCACGCAGATCATCAAGCCGAACGTGGACCCGCACGACTACGAGCCCACCCCGGCCGACATCCAGGCGATCGGCACAGCCGCCATCGTCGTCAAGAACGGTGTCGGCCTTGAGGAGTGGCTCGACCAGACCATCGAGTCGGCCGGCTTCACGGGCACCGTCGTCGACTCCAGTCAGGGCGTCACCCTGCGCGAGGGCGGCCACGAGGAGGGCGAGGACGGCCACGAGGAGGGCGAGAGCGGGCACGAGGCCGAGGAGCACGACCCGCACATCTGGCACAACCCGCTGAACGCCAAGACGATGGTCGCCAACATCGAGAAGGGCCTCGCCGCGGCCGACCCCGCGCACGCCGCCGCCTTCGCCGGCAATCTGAAGAACTACACGGCCGAACTCGACAGGCTCGACGCCGACAACGAGGCCGCCTTCGCCCGGATCCCTGCCGATCAGCGCAAGCTCGTGACCAACCACGACGCCTTCGGCTACTACGTCGACCGGTACAAGCTGCAGTTCGTCGGCTCGGTCATCCCCAGCCTCGACACCTCCGCCGAGCTGAGCGCGAAGCAGCTCAACGACCTCGTGGCGAAGATCAAGGCGACGGGTACGAAGGCCATCTTCGCGGAGACGTCACTGCCACCCAAGAGCGCCGAGGCGATCGCCAACCAGGCCGGCGTCAAGGTCATCGGCGGTGAGGACGCCCTCTACGGCGACAGCATCGGCGCCGAAGGCACCCCGCAGGGCACCTACCTCGGTGCGGAGCGGCACAACACCCAGGTCATCGTCACGGCTCTGGGCGGCTGACATGGACGATGTCGCGGTGGCCGACGCCGCCCTTCGCTACACCGAGGTGAGCGTCGGCTACCACGGCACGCCCGTGCTCACCGACGTCAACCTCGACCTGACCCCCGGGCAGCGCCTGGCCCTGATCGGGCCCAACGGCGCCGGCAAGTCCACGTTGATCAAGTCGATCCTCGGCCTGGTGCCGGTCCTCGCCGGCACGTCCACCGTGCTCGGGCGTACGCCGGCCCAGGCCCGAATCCTCACCGGATACGTTCCCCAGACCGACTCCCTCGATGCCGACTTCCCCGTGACCGCGGGCCAGGTCGTCATGATGGGCCGCTACCGACGCATCGGTTGGTGGCGCCCCACCCGCAGCGCCGACCGTCGGGCCGTCCACGAGGCGCTCGACCGCCTCGGCCTCGTCGATCACGCGAGGACCCACTTCGGCGTGCTCTCCGGTGGTCAACGCCAGCGGGTGCTGCTCGCCCGCGCCATCGCCGCCGAGCCCCGGCTGCTGCTGCTCGACGAGCCGTTCAACGGCGTCGACGCGGTGAGCCAGGAAGCCATCCTGTCCGTCCTGCGCGACCTCAGCGCGGTCGGGACCACCCTGGTGCTGAGCACCCACGACCTGACGGTCGCGCATGAACTCGCCGACACGGTCTGCGTGCTCAACGGCCGGCAGTGGGCGGTCGGCCCGCCCGATGCGACGTTGACGGCCGATACGCTGCGCCGCGCGTACGGCGGACACGCCATCGAGTTGAGAGACGGCCGGACAGTGCTGGTGGAGCCGTGATCGAGCCGTTCACCGTACCGTTCATGGGGCGCGCCCTGGCCGAGCTCGCGCTGCTCGCCCTCATCTGCGGGCCGGTCAGTGTCTTCGTCTTCGCCCGCCGCCTGTCGTTCGTCTCCGACGCGTTGACGCACACCGTGTTCCCCGGCGTCGTCATCGGGTTCCTGGCCGGTGGTATCGAGGGCATCGTCGTCGGGGCGCTGGTCGCCGGCGTCGTGACCGCGGTGGTGCTGACCCTGCTCAGCCGGGGCGGGGCGCTGTCCGACGATGCCTCCACCGCCGTGGTGCTCACCGCCATGTTCTCCATCGGCGTGGTGCTCGTGTCGCGGCGCTCCTCGTACACCTCGGATCTGACGTCGTTCCTCTTCGGGCGGATCCTGACGGTGACGCCGCGTCAGATCGCGGAGACCGCGGTGCTGGCGGTCGTCATCCTCGGGCTGCTGCTGATCAGCGCCCGCGCTCTGATCTTCCGGACCTTCGACCCGGCCGGAGCGGCCGCCGCCGGCTTCCGGATCGCCTGGCTCGATCTGTTACTCAACATCATCGTCGCGCTCGTCGTCGTCGCCGCGGTGCGCGCCGTCGGCACCATCCTCGTGGTGGCGCTGCTCATCGTGCCGGCCGCGGCCGCCCGCCTGCTCACCACACGCCTGTCACTGATGGCGGTGGTCGGCACCGGTCTCATCCTCATCGCCGCATACGGCGGGCTGCTGGCCAGCTGGACCGCATCGGTGGACTACGGCATCTCCCTGACCTCGGCCTGCGCCGTCGTCCTGCTGCTCGTGCTCGCCTACCTGCTGCTGCTTCCGCTGGGAGCGCTGCGGTCGAGGCGCAACCACGGGCGGATCGCCCCCGACGCAAGGAGATCGCCGCATGAACTGGTGGGATGACGCGCTGCACCGGGCCACGGCCGAGGTGCTGCTCGCCGGTGCGCTCGCCGGACTCGTCGGCGTTCACGTCGTGCTGCGCCGACTGTCCTTCTTCACCATGGCACTGACCCACGCCACGTTCCCCGGGGTGGTGGCAGCCTCCATCATCGGTGTCAACATCGTCGTCGGCGGCGTGGTCGCGGGCGCGGTCGTGGCGTTGGGCGTCGCCGCGCTCAGCCGCCGCCGAAGCCAGAACACGGCCGCGGCGACCGGCGTCATGCTCTCCGGTGGCTTCGCGCTCGGCGCCGGGCTCGTCGCCACCCAGAACGGCTTCAGCCGGGACCTGACCTCGTTCCTCGTCGGATCGATCCTCACCGTCAGCCCGCAGGACCTCGTGACCACCGCGGTGGCGCTCGTCGTCGTCGGGGCCGTCCTGCTGGCCTGCGCCCGTCCACTGCGCTACACCGGCTTCGACCGGGCCGGCGCGCAGGCGGCCGGCTTCGCCACCGGAGTCTGGGACGTCGTGCTGCTGCTCGCCATCCAGGTGGCGGTCGTGACGATCGTCCCGGCCATCGGCACGATCCTCGCCCTCGCCCTCATCGTGGCGCCGGCAGCGGCGGCGCGTCAGTGGTCGCAGCGGCTGAGCATCATCACCGCCCTGGCCGTCACGTTCGGCGCTCTCAGCGGGCTCGGTGGCCTGTACGCGTCGAGCCGCTGGGACGTCGCCGCCGGCGCGAGCATCACCCTGACCGCCACCGCGCTCCTGGCGCTGTCGACCGTGCTGTCCCGGCTGGTCAGATCCAGGCCCACGGCGACCGCCCGCCTGCGGGCGGTCGCGGCATGAGCACCGCACACCTCGACGAGACGCGGCCCGCCCTGGACCGCGCGGTTATCGTGCTGCGCGCCATGGCGTACGAGCACCGGATACGCATTCTCGTGCTGCTGCAGGACGGCGAACAGACGCCGGCCTCGCTGGCGGAGGCCATGTCCACGGACTCGACGATCATCGCCCGCCACCTGCGGTACCTCAAGGAGGCCCGGTTGATCCGGCGCAAGCGTCGCGGGCGGGAGGTCACCTACACGCTGCAGGGGGAGGCCACCAGGCGACTCATCGCGGAAGTGCTGCACCACGCCCAGCACTCGGCCTGACCATCGCGCGGGAGGTTCGACGTCCAGCCGCACCGGTGTGCGCTGCGCAGGGCGCCCGACAGCGGTACGGGTACGCGGGAACTTGGCGACCGGCAGCAAGGGGCCCGCGGCCGTCCGCCCGGTTCGCCATGGGATGCGTGTCCCGGTGGGAACCTCCTCGCCGGCCCTTCCCGTCACCGGGGCGGTGCCGTGAAGGAGAACGTCTTCTACGCGGATCTGCTGCTCCGTGACGGGTGCGGGTGTCGACTGCGCCTGCCGGTCCGGCAGGTCTACGGATAGTTCAGCCCTGCGTTAATTCAGTTGGTAATGTACTGTCAGGTCGTGGAGACGCTCACGCACGGGCAGGTCCTGGCCCGCTTCGGTCACGCCCTGTCCGACCCGGTCCGGGCCCGGCTCCTGCTCGCGCTGCGCGACGGCCCCGGTTATCCGGCAGACCTCGCCGACCTGCTGGGCACGAGCAGGCAGAACCTGTCCAACCATCTGGCGTGTCTGCGCGGCTGCGGCCTGGTCGTCGCCGTACCCGAGGGCCGCCGGTCGCGCTACGAACTCGCCGACGCGCGCCTCGCGCATGCTCTGGGGGATCTTCTCGGTCTCATCCTCGCGGTCGACCCGGCCGCCTGCCCGAGCGCCGAGGCCGAGGGCTGCTGCTGATGAGCCTGCCGCGCATCCCCCTGACCGCGGCACCGTCGCCGCCTCGACGGGCGGTGCTGGTCCGCCGGGTGCGGCTGTTCGTGGCCGCGACCATCACCTACAACCTCATCGAAGCGGCCGTGGCGATCAGCGCCGGGACGATCGCCTCGTCGACCGCGCTGATCGGCTTCGGCCTCGACTCGATCATCGAGGTCGCCTCGGCCGCCGCGGTGGCGTGGCAGTTCTCCGGCCCCGACCACGAACGCCGCGAACGCACCGCCCTGCGCGTCATCGCGATCTCGTTCTTCGCCCTCGCCGGCTACGTCGGCGTCGAGTCGGTACGCGCGCTGCTCGGCACCGACCGCCCCGAGCACTCCACGATCGGCCTGCTGCTCGCGGCCGTGTCGCTGGCGGTCATGCCGATCCTGTCCGCCGCGCAACGCCGCGCCGGCCGCGAACTCGGCTCAGCCTCCGCGGTCGCCGACTCGAAACAGACCCTGCTGTGCACCTACCTGTCCGCCGTCCTGCTCGTCGGCTTGGCCGTCAACTCGCTGTTCGGCTGGTGGTGGGCCGACCCGGCCGCCGCGCTGGTCATCGCCGCCGTCGCCGTCAAGGAGGGCCGTGGAGCCTGGCGAGGGGACACCTGCTGCGCTCCCACCCCAGCGCCACGAGACGCCATGGAAGCCGGCTGCACTGACTGTGCGGCTGGCCGGGGGTCGGCCTGTACGTGACGGGCTGATGGTTGACGGCAGTGGACGTGACCCCTGCTGGCTGGCTATGCGCCTTTGCGGCGACCGGTCCGTCTGCTGCCGCCAGCGCCCCGGTATGGCGGAAGGGGTTCGGCCTGCTCAGGAGGTTGATCGCCAGTTGGCGGCTGGCGTGTCTCAGCACAGTCCTTGGCGATCCGGCGCGTCGTGATGCTGAGCGGTGCTTCTTTGGTGGCGAAGTGCCGAACTGCGGTCCGCTGTCCTGCGCCGCTGACGATGCTGGGTGCACGTGGGTGACGTGCGGAGCATCGACACACCTGGACGGCTATACCCCCAGGGGGTATATTGGGGGTGAGGAGGCGATGAGGATGTCGCACGAGAACGAGCGCCACCGGATGCAGCCCCTGGATGAGACGGTGCCCCGGCACGGCGACCACGGTGATCATGCAAGCCGCCCCGGGGAGCGGGGCGGACAACCTGCACAGCCCGGCGCCCACGCCGGCCATGCCGGGCACGCTGGGCATGACAAGCACGCCGGGCACGACCCGGAGATGTTCCGGCGCAAGTTCTGGCTGAGCCTGGTCTTGACGGTGCCGATCGTGGTGACCAGTCACATGGTGATGGACTGGTTCGGCTATCGGCTGGACTTCCCGGGCGTCGACTGGGTGGGCCCGGCGCTGGGCACGGTGGTGTTCGTCTACGGCGGGTGGCCGTTCCTGCAGGGCGCGGTGCGGGAGGTCCGTGACCGGGCGCCGGGAATGATGCTGCTGATCGCGATGGCCATCACCGTCGCGTACGTGGCCTCGGCGGCGACCGCGCTGGGCGCGTTCGACCTGGACTTCTGGTGGGAACTGGCGGCTCTGGTCACGATCATGCTGCTCGGGCACTGGCAGGAGATGAAGGCCATCGGTCAGGCCCAGGGCGCCCTGTCGGCTCTGGCCGCGTTGCTGCCCGACGACGCCGAACGCCTCGGCGGTGACGGGCAGCCCGAACGGGTGCGGGTCGGCGACCTACGCGTCGGCGACGTGGTCCTGGTGCGCCCCGGTGGGCGGGTGCCGGCCGACGGGCGCATCACCGACGGCCGCGCGGAGCTCGACGAGTCGATGATCACCGGCGAGTCCCGACCGGTCGGCCGCGAACGCGGCGACCGGGTGGTGGCGGGCACGGTGGCCACCGACGCGGCCATCCGGGTGCGCGTCGAGGCCGTCGGCGAGGACACCGCCCTGGCCGGCATCCAACGCCTCGTCGCCCAGGCCCAGCAGTCCAGCGGCAGGGCGCAGGTCCTCGCTGACCGGTTCGCGGCCTGGCTGTTCTACATCGCCACCGCCACCGCCACGGCGACGCTGGCGATCTGGACGCTGATCGGCAACCTCGACGAGGCCGTCGTCCGCACCGTCACGGTGCTGGTGATCGCCTGCCCGCACGCGCTGGGCCTGGCCATCCCGCTGGTGATCGCCCTGTCGACCGCAGTGGCCGCGAAGGGCGGCATCCTGGTCAAGGACCGCCTCGCCCTGGAGCGGATGCGCACCATCGACACGGTGCTGTTCGACAAGACCGGCACCCTGACCCGCGGCGCGCACGTCGTCGCCGGTGTCGCCGCCACCGGCGGCATCAGCGAGACCGACGTGCTGGCCGTCGCGGCGGCGGTGGAGGCCGACAGCGAACACCCCCTCGCACGGGCCATCGTCACCGCCGCCGCCCAGCAGGGCGCCCGGCGCACCGCGACCGGTTTCCGGTCGCTGACCGGTCGCGGGGTGCGCGCCGACGTCGACGGCGTCAGCTACGCCGTCGGCGGACCCGCCCTGCTGCGCGAACTCGACGCCTCCGCGCCCGCCGACCTCGACGCGCACCGGGCCGAGTGGTCCCGGCGGGGAGCGGCGGTACTGCACCTGCTGCGTCTCGACGGCGAACAGGCAGCCGTCATCGGCGCCCTCGCCCTCGAGGACCAGGTCCGTCCGGAGGCCCGGCAGGCAATCAGCGAGCTGCGTCAGCAGGGCATCCGCAAGATCGTCATGATGACCGGGGACGCGCGGTCGGTGGCCGAGGCGGTCGCCGCCGACCTGGGCTTCCGACCCGGCGAGGACGAGGTGTTCGCCGAGGTGTTGCCCGCCGACAAGGACGAGGCGGTCGGTGAGCTGCAACGCCGGGGACTGCGGGTGGCAATGGTGGGTGACGGCGTGAACGACGCTCCCGCGCTGGCCCGCGCCGACGTCGGCATCGCCATCGGCGCCGGCACCGACGTGGCGATCGAATCCGCGGGTGTCGTGCTCGCCTCCTCCGACCCGCGCGGGGTCACCGGAGTCATCCGGCTCTCGCGCGCCTCCTACCGCAAGATGATCCAAAATCTGGCCTGGGCCGCCGGCTACAACGTCGTCGCCCTGCCTCTGGCCGCCGGGGCTCTGGCCTGGGCCGGAGTAAGCCTGAGCCCTGCGGTCGCCGCGGTGCTGATGTCCGCCTCGACCATCGTGGTGGCGCTCAACGCCCAACTGCTGCGCCGCGTGCAGCTGCGCCACCCGGATGCCTGATCGGCATCGCGGTTTCGCCGCTCAGGTGAATCGGGGTTCAGCCGTTGGAACCCGGCCCCAACTGCCGCGCCGCGGACCGGCTGGCGAGTCGGCGGCACACCGCGACCGATGCGGCCTCAGACGTCACCGGAATGACGAGCGGCGCTCAGGGCCACCACCCGGCACGTCGACCAGTACGCCGCCCAAGCTCGACTTGCTCGGGCGGCGTGTAACTTGCCACAGACCAACAGAAACCCGCGACCGGAGATCTTGTTAGGCGTCGCGGCGCAGCGTGAACCAGAAGGTCGGCACCGAGTTGGTGCCCGGTGTGACGTCGATTAGTTCCCAGCCGGGGAACCTGGCGCGGAGCTCGTCGGCGGTGACGCCCGCCGCCCACGACGTGACTTCGGGGATCGGATTGCCGAGCGGCTCGGGGCCGTACCCGAACATCAGCAACCGTGCTCCGGGAGCGGCGCGGTGGGTGAGCCCGGCGGCGTAGGCGTCGCGGCGGTGGAGCGGGACCCCGCAGTAGCAGCTCAGGTCGAAGAACAGGTCGAAGGGGCCCGGCACGTCCAGCTCGTCGAGGCGGGTGGCGTCTCCGTGCAGCAGCCGTACCGCCACTCCCGCCGCCGCAGCCTTCTCCCTGGCCTGGTCGACGGCGCGGTCGATCAGGTCGATGGCCGCCACCTCCCAGCCGTGCCGTGCGAGGTAGGTGGCGTTGGTCCCCGTGCCGCAGCCGAGTTCGAGGGCGCGGCCGGGCGGCAGCGCGCCGTGCCCCTCTACCAGGTCGACCAGCTCGGGCGGCGTCACGCCGGTGTCCCACGGTGGCTTGCCGGTGCGGTAGTAGCCCTCCAGCGCGCGGTGGACGGACTCCTCCTCCGGGTCTCGCTGCGTCGAGATCAGGTCCGGTGGTGGCTTCTGGATGGCGGTGGGCTGGTCCATTGTCTCCTCCAAGAATTTAGAGTTGAACTCTAGTGACGTACTCTAAAGATAGACTCGCAATATGGATGAGGTCAAGCGGCCGGACAAGCGAGCCGAGCGCTCACGCCGCACCCGTGAAAAGGTCGTCGAGGCGGCTCGCGAGCTGTTCGTCGCGCAGGGTTACGGGGCGACGAGCCTGCAGGAGGTCGCGGACCGGGCGGGCGTGGCCGTGCAGACGGTCTACTTCGTCTTCCGCAACAAGCGCACGCTGTTCAAGGACGTCGTCGACACGTCGATCGCCGGGGACACCGAGCCGGTCGCCACCATGGATCGTGAGTGGTTTCGCGCCGCGTGTGCCGAGCCCACCGCAGCCGGGCAATTGCGCGCGCACGTCCACGGCACCCGCGAGATCCTGGGCCGGGTCGCCCCGATCATGCCGCTGATCGCGGCTGCCGCAGCCACCGACCCTGAGATCGCCGCGCAGTGGCCGGACGGCCCCGACCCGCGCTACACAGTGCACTACGCAGCGGCCGAAGCCCTGGCCGGCAAGCCCGACATCCGTCCCGGCCTGTCCATCGAGATGGCGGCGGACCTGCTGTTCGGCCTACTCAGCCCGCAGCTCTACCTGATCTTCGTCCGCGACCGCGACTGGTCACCGGACACCTGGGAAGAGTGGGCCCGCACCGCCTTGACCTCCCAACTCTGCGCCGACCCCGGCTAAGCGGACGGGCGTCACGGTCGTCCTCCAACCCGGCGCGGGTGATCTGCCTGATCGGCGTCGCAGTACGGCAAGCTCTTCGACGCGCGGGTCGTCGGGCTCGACGCCGTTGTCGAGGGCGGCCTCAGCTGCGTCGAGACGGTCCTGCTCGGCCCTCAGATCGGGGTACGTAGCCAGCACGATGAACACACTGGCTTGGATGGCGGCGCCCAGCGGCCCGAAGACCCGTTCTGTGACCAGCAGGGCTTCCACATCCGACGCTCGCAGGACGCTCGGGGGCAGTTGGCTGAGCCGGTCCATGACCAGCCCGTATGTCGTCCAGGCTGATGCCGGCCCCTGCCATCTTGCGGATCCACAGAATGCGGATCATGTCGTCATAGCCGTAGCGGCGGCCGTCCACGCCTCGCTCGGGCTCGGGCAACAGACCGATCTCGTGGTAGTGCACGGTGCCCGTCGAGCCCTTATGGACCGTCTGAGCACAATGGCATCATGGCCTTACTCGCGGTGAGGAGCCGGCTCGCACGGTGGATCAGCAACCACGTGCCGTTCGTCGCTGCTGTCGTCGGTTGCCTGCTCGCCGTCACGGCGCTCATCACCCTCGCGAAGATCAGCGGCAGCGGCGCTGTGGAAACCGCCAGCTGGGTGGTGACCGTCGTTATGCTGCCGATTTCGGTCCTGGCCTGGTGGTTCGGCAGTGGTGGCAGATCCCGACCCGATTCGCGCCCTGATCGGCTGGCCGCGCTGCCGGCGCCGCTCTTCCGGATCATCGACCGGCCCAGAACACAGGCCGCTGTGGCGGCCGCGCTCACGCAGCCCTCCGCCGGGCCAGCCGGAGTGGTCGTGGCCCTGGTCGGCGGCGGTGGATTCGGCAAGACAACGATCGCGGTCCAGGTCTGTCGGCTTCCCGTAATCGAGCGGCAGATCCCGGGCGGCGTCCTCTGGACAACTCTCGGAGAAGAGACCACTGGGCCGGCGCTCGCCGAACGGCTCAATGACCTGTGCGCGGCGGTATCAGGTGAACGCCCCTCGCTGTCCGACCCTGAACAGGCCGGCTTCCGGCTCGCCGACCTGCTCGCCGGTAGGCCCTCGACGCTTCTCGTGTTAGACGACATCTGGCGCTCTTCGCAGCTGCGTCCGTTCCTCACCGCCGCCGCTCGGGGCGCCCGTTTGCTGATCACCACCCGCGACCGCAGCACCGTCCCCGCGACCGCAACTCACATCCTCGTAGACGCCATGACCACCGGCGAGGCACTCAATGTTCTCGGCACCGGGCTCGGCCAGCAGCTCGCCGGGCCGGTCGCTGAGAGCCTGGTCCGCCACACCGGTCGATGGCCGGTGCTGCTGGCACTGGTCAATGGTGCGCTACAGCGCACTGTCGGGGAGGGGCTTCCGGTCGCGGATGCCGCGGAAGCGGTGATGCGGCGTCTGCACGAGCATGGGCCGACGGGCTTCGACCTGCGTCGTCCCGAGGAGCGACGTGAGGCCGTCCGTGCCACCATGGCGGCAAGTTTGTCGCTGCTGCGCGAGGCGGATCTCGAACGCTACTGGGATCTGGCCATCTTCGCCGAGGACACCGATATCCCCATGACACTGCTTCGGCAGTGGTGGTCCGTGGCGTACCGGGTGTCGGCGTCGACGGCCGAGCGCCTGGTCGACGACTTCCAGCGGCTGTCGCTACTGGCGTTACTACGCCGCGACAACGGCGCCACCGCCATCCGGTTGCACGATGTCATCCGGGAATTCGCACGCCGACGGTGCGGCGACGACGGCTTGGCGGCGCGGAACCGATCGCTGCTGGATGCCGTCGCGGTGACACCGTGGTGGCGACTTCCGGATAACGCTGGATATCTCTGGAGCAACCTCACATACCATCTGGCCGAAGCGGGGCGCGCAGCCGAATTGCGGGGGCTCGCCGCTGACCTGCGCTGGGTGACGGCGCGCATCGAGCGCGGCGGCGGGCCGGCCGGCGCGCAAACTGATCTCGCTCGCGCTGGCACCACCGGGGTCGCCGAGCTTGCCCGAATCCTCGCCCGATCCGCGCCGCTGCTGTCGCCGCTGAAACCAAGCATCACCGACACGCTGACCGCTCACCTGACGCCGGGGCCAGCCCTTGCCGCCTTCCTCTCCACCTATGATCGGCCCAGGCTTGTTCCGCGATGGCCGCTGCCCGATCGTCCGCCAGCGGCGACACGGCGGACGATCGACGGACATCGGACCTGGCTGCGGGCATGCGCGGTCTCACCGGACGGCCGCACCCTGGCCACCGCCGGCGACGACGACACGGTTCGCCTGTTCGACCTGGCCTCCGGCCGCAGCCTGCGAGTTCTCGCCGGGCACACGGCACCGGTACGCGGATGCACCTTCATGCCGAGCGGCAGGCGGATCCTCAGCGCCAGCGATGACACGACGCTGCGGATCTGGGACGGCAGCACCGGTGAGGAGCTTGCCCGCCTGTCCGGGCACGAGGGGCGGGTCCGCGGGTGCGCGGTCGCACCGGACGGCACGTGGGCGGTCAGCGCCGGCGACGACGGCACGCTGAGGATCTGGGACGCCGACACGGCGGAGTGCCGAGCGGTGCTGCGCGGCCACGACGGGCCGGTACGCGCGTGCGCCGTTGATCCTACCGGCCGATTGATCGTCAGCAGCGGCGACGACGCGACGGTACGCATCTGGGCAGCGGCCGGGGGAGGATTGGTGCACCGACTGACCGAGCACCGAGACTGGGTCAACGCTTGCGCTGTTTCGCCGGACGGCGCCTGGATCGCCGCCGTGAGCGACGACATGACGCTCCGTATCTGGGACATGTCCACGGGCGACATCCGGTTCACCGTCGACGGTTTCACCGACTGGGTGTACAGCTGCGCCGTGGCACCCGACGGACGATACGTGGCGAGCGGCTCGGCAGATGGCCGGGTGTGGTTGCACGATGCCCGAACCGGCCGTCTGTTGGCCACATTGCAGGGTCACGCCGCGGGCGTACGTGGCATTGCCTTCGCCGGAGCCGGTTCGATGGTGACGGCTGGTGATGACGGCATGATCCAGATCTGGGACACGGAAGAACTGGCGAAGCCGCGCGAGGAGGCCCGGCTGCCTGCGGCCGGCAACATCGCCGGGAATGCGTGCGCCGCCTCACCAGATGGGCGATGGCTGCTCATCGGTGGCGACGACGCCACGGCGCGGCGGTGGCCGCTCGACGGCGCGGGTCACCCACAGGACGTGACGGTTCATGGCGACTGGGTCCGTGGCTGCCACTGGGCCGAGGACGGGACCACTCTCGCGAGCTGCTCCGACGACGGCACGGTGGTGGTATCCGATGCCTTTGGTGAGGTGGTACGGACCTTCGAAGTCCCCGGCGTCTGGCTTCTGGATTGCGCACTCACCCCGGACGGCCGGCTACTGGCGAGTGCGGGCAATGACGGCGTGGTGCGGGTCTGCGAGGTGGCCTCGGGTGAGCTGGCGGCGGTGCTGCGGGGGCATGTCGGCTGGGTGAACGCCTGTGAGTTCTCCCCGGGCGGCCAACTGCTGGCCAGCGCCGGCAACGACGGCGTGGTGCGGGTCTGGGACGTGGCCTCGGGTGAGCTGGCGGCGGTGCTGCGGGGGCATGTCGGCTGGGTGAACGCCTGTGAGTTCTCCCCGGACGGCCAACTGCTGGCCAGCGCCGGCAACGACGGCGTGGTGCGGCTATGGAACGTAAGTACCGGCGCGCTGGTGACAGCACTGACCGGGCACACCGCAGCGGTGAATGCCTGTGCCCTCAGCACCGACGGACGGCTGCTGGCCGCCGTCGGTCAGGACCGGACGGTACGTGTCTGGGAGCTGGCTACGCGCGGGAACATCGCCTCATTGCGAGTTGCGGGAGTGTTGCGGGACTGCGTCTGGGTGCCACATCAGCGTGAGCCCTTGATCTGCGCGGTCGGTGCCGGCGGTGTCTACCTGCTCGCGCTCACCGCTTTCGCGCCTTGACGATTAGGCCTTCGCGCCTGACCACGACACATGCCTGATCCACATACGGATGCCGGTCCGCAGGGTTCGGCAACAGTTGCGTCAGCATCCCATCGGGCAAGGCGCCGACCTGAAGGCCGTCCGCGACCCTGGCTCGGGCGTACGCGAGGCGGATCTGCGAACTCAGTTGCTCCCACGTCGTCCCCGGCCGCAACGAGTAATGGGCGATGAAGTACTCGGTTGCCAGGTCCCGCGCCTGCAGGGCGTCGTCCGCGAGAAACACCAGAGGGCTGTCGATATTTTTCGTCTCCTGCCCGGTAAGCGCCGGGTGGTCGACGAGGCTGACGAGTTCCTCGTGGCCAGGGTGACGGAACAGGTGGGGAATGCCGGACAACTCGTCAACGACGGCATCGGAAAGGTGCGCTGTCGTGCTGGTCGCCGGCCCCTCATAGATGACCAGCGTTCCGCCACTGCGTAGGCAGCGCACAATTTCGCCTACCGCCCGGAGGCGCTCGCTCGGCGACAGGTGGTGCACGTGGTGCGCCATCAACACATGATCGACGGATTCCGGTGCGACGATGGAAAGATCGGTGACGTCTAACGCGACTGTCGGCAGGTCGCGTCGGTTCGCCTGTACGACATGCCGAGTGTCGTGATCTGCGGTGATGATTTCGATCGCGGCGGGTGCCAGCCCGTACCGCCGGGTGGCGAGAGCGATCTGGCCAGCGCCACCCATGATGTCTAGGACTACCGGGCCCGGGTGTACGCCGAACTCAGCCAGGAGGTTCGTGATGCCGATGTTCTTGCAGTACGGCACCGCTGAGACGGACCTGACGTACTCCTCGTCCTCATGATCGTCGAGGGCGGCGCTGCGCCTCTCCAGACGGGCAAGGTATGCGTCGACGATGCCGTCGTCTGGCACGAGCACGGACCGGACGACGGGTGACAGGTCCTGGTATCTCACGGATCTCCCTCCGAAGCTGTCAGCAAAGTTCTGGCCGGACCGACCATGGCCCGGACCGTCTTACCGTCCTGGAACACCCCGAGTCGCGTCATGGTCCAGTCGGCGGCGGTGCGGTCTAGGCGGGCTGCCAACACACCGGTCCGCTCGGGACTGGCTGGGAGTTCGAACCGGCACAGCACGTCCGAGCTGGCACCCGATACGAGCTCCACGGTTACGGGCATCCGCCTGGCGAGAGCGCATCCACTTGGGGCGTTTACCGTCACCACGAGCGTCACCACGTCCGGTGGCACGGCACTGACATGGACCAGGATCAACTGCCGGTCCGATTCATCGGCTCGTAGGAGCGCGCCTCGCAGAGCCTTACGTTGCCGGGACCAGACACTGTCGAGCACCGATCGGTCCAGCCCGTAGGCGATACAGCCAACGTCGAACGCCGATCTGTCCCAAGCAGACATGGCGACCTGCAGCATCGCTGCTGACGGGTCAGCGGTGCCCCTCAATGTCAGCGAACGGTCGCGGGGACCCCGCAGAGACATCATCCACGAGCGGATCTCTCGCAACACCACGTAGTCAGCGTACGACTCATTGCTTACCGGGCGAAGGTGACGCTGATGAACCACGGGGCAGCCGATCTGGCCTCGCCGCAGAGCGCACAGACGTCGACAGGTGACCGGTTCGCTCCAGAGTCACTGCCCGCCCCGCACGGCCGGCCATCGGCTTCGATGACCGGCTCACTGAGAGGACCGCGCTGCGCGTCGATGGTGAAACCACGCGATCGGGCGCAGCAGCGCGGTCACACTCCTTGTGGCAGGGTCACGCGGAGTTGCGCCACTTGCGGCCGTGCCGGCCGATGAGCCGGTCGGCGTCGGTCGGGCCCCAGGAGGCGGCCTCGTAGGTGGGGATCGGCGAGTTGTCCTTCTCCCAGTTGTCGATGATCGGGTCGACGATCCGCCAGCACTGCTGCACCTCGTCGCTGCGGATGAACAGCGACGCGTCACCGATCAGCGCGTCCAGGAGCAGACGCTCGTACGCCTCCGGGGACTCCTCGAGGAACGTCTGGTCGTAGGAGAACTCCATCGTGGCGGTGCGGACCCGGAAGGAGTGGCCCGGCACTTTGGCACCGAAGCGCAGCGAGATGCCCTCGTTCGGCTGGATCCGCAGGATCAGCGCGTCAGCATCGAGGCCGGTGAGCTGGTCGGTCGGGATCGGCAGGTGCGGCGGCCGCTGGAACTGCAGTGCCACCTCGGTGAGCCGGGCCGGCAGGCGCTTGCCGGTGCGTACGTAGAACGGCACCCCGGCCCAGCGCCAGTTGTCCACGTTGAGCCGCATCGCGGCGTACGTCTCGGTCCGCGACAGGGGGTCGACGCCGGTCTCCTCGCGGTAGCCGGCCATCAGCTCCTCGCGGGTGCCGCCCCGGGTGTACTGTCCCCGGACCGCGGCCTCGGCGATGTCCCGGTCGGTGGGCAGCCGGATCGCCTGCAGCAGCTTCACCTTCTCGTTGCGCAGGCCCTCAGCCTCGAATGAGGCCGGTGGCTCCATCAGTGCCAGCGCGAGAACCTGAAGCACGTGATTCTGCACGATGTCCCGCATCGCGCCGGCGTCCTCGTAGAAGCCGCCGCGGCTGCCAACGCCGAGGGTCTCGGCGACGGTGATCTGCACGTGGTCGACCCAGGAACGATCCCAGATGGGCTGGAAGATCGAGTTCGCGAAGCGCAGCGCCAGCACGTTCTGGACAGTGTCCTTGCCCAGATAGTGATCGATACGAAAGACCTGGTGCTCGTCGAACGCGCTGTGCACGACGCCGTCGAGCTCGCGGGCCGTGACCAGGTCGCGCCCGTACGGCTTCTCGATGACCAGGCGGGAGAAGGAGCCTTCGCGTGGCTGGTTGAGCCCGACACCGGCCAGTCCGTTGATCACCGGCTCGAAGGCCCCGGCCGGAGTGGACAGGTAGAAGAGCCGGTTGCCGGACGTGCCCCGCTGTGCGTCCAGCTCGTCGAGGGTCTCCACGAGCCGCTTGTAGGTCTCCGGGTCGTCGTAACCGCCGGCCACGTACCGCACGCCGCCCTGGAGCTGGCGCTTGCTGGCAAGGGTGCGTTCGCCGAGGGCGCTCTCGGCGAACTGCTCGTCGGTCATCGACGTGCGCGCGACGCCGACCAACGCGAACTGGTCCGGGAGCCGCTCGTGCCGAGCCAGGCTCTCGATTGCCGGCAGCAGCTTACGCCGGGTCAGATCACCGGAGGCACCGAAGATCACCAGCGTGGCCGGCGGGGCACTCCGCTCCTGAATGAGCTGAGATGCATGGTCCATGGTCTGCGTTCCTCCGGGCACAAGGGGTGGGGGTTGGGGGATGCCCTGCTGTCATGCCCGGAATTGTGCGGGCTTTGGCGGTAGTGTCCGGGGCCACGCGGCGTGGCCCGTTCGTCACGGAGCTTGAGCGTCGCATGCCGGGCTGACGGGTAGGCAATTCGGTGCGGTCTGTCGTCGTACGCGGTGGTGGTACGAATGATCGTGACCGGACGGCCCGCGGAGGTCAACGGGTTCGCCGACGGCGGCGCCGGGGACCGCCAGGGCGCGGCTGCCGCGTGGCACTGGTCCGGTGGTGGTGGCCCTGTCGGCCTGCCCCCGTTACCCCCCAAAAACCCCGCCTGCGGATGACTGAGTTCCGCCGATCTGGACCTGTTCGTCGCCCCGGTTGCGGTAGACATGTGCGAAGTGGTCCTTGGATCGGATCCGGCCTGCTCAGAGTGCAGGAATACCCAGCCAGGGCCCGCTGGAGGCGCTGGCTGGTACGCGTCGAGGCGGGGAGGTCCGATGGCCAACGAGGTTCCCGCCCTGGATCCCGGGCAGTTCGACGTCGCCGCCATCGGGAAGCTGGCGCGCAATGTGAACATGTTCCGGGGTGACCTCAACTATCCACAGAACCTCGTTCAACTGCCCGGCGTACCCGGCGACGACACACTCGCGGTCGGCGTCGCCCTGCAGTACCGGAGCAATGTCAGCGACCAGGTCGACCAGTGGAACCTCGACGCGCCCACGGGGATCGTCGGCCTCGGCTGGTACCTCGCCTGGGACCGCATCGAGGCATGCGACGCCGGGTCGGTCAGCGCCACCCCCCGGTACGTCCTCTGGTCCGGTGGCGTCTCCAACGCCCTGGTGCCGGACACGACGCCCTGGCTGCGGGCACAGCTCGACCAGCAGACCGTCGGCGCGCTCACCGACGGCCCGGTGTCGGCCGAGGTGGTCGCGGCGTTCGCGGCCCAGTGCCTGCCGCTCGACCTGGCGGCGACCGTCACCGGCGATTCCACGACGGGCTGGACGATCACCGATCCCACCTGGGAGCGGGTCTTCGCCGTGGCGGCGACCGCCAGTGGTGGGGACGTCTACGACGGCGGGCTGCGCCACCAGGCGCAGGACTACCTGTTCTGGCAGATCGCCTACTACCCCCAGTACGAGAAGTGGGAGCTGACCACCGACTCCGCCGAGGTGCGCACGTTCGGTGGCGGGCTCGGCCAGACCGCGCAGGGCTACGCGACCAGTACCGGAAACAGCGTCGAGTGGGCGGTCAAGTGGGGTGGGCCGGCGGGCACCTGGACCGGGCCGTCGACCGTCGCCGCGGGCCAGGCGCAGTACGCCCGCGCGTGGAACCTCAGCACCCGGCGGGACCGCTGGGGGTCGTCCGTCGCCTACGCGTACAACGAATTCCCGCGCGACGCGGACGGCCTGCTGGGCAACAACGCCGAGCAGCAGGTCGGTGCCGGGCTGCCCTACACCAAGGCGGTCTACCCGACCAGCGTCACCAGCGTCGCCGGTCAGGTCGTGGCCTTCCGGTACGGCGCCAAGACCTTCACCGCCGAGGCGCAGGAGTACCTCGATCCGCACAAGCAGCTCGTCCCGGCTGATGCGCCGGAAACCCCGCCGGTGAACCTCGGTACCCCCAACGCCTACCAGGACCGCTACCAGACGCTGTACCTGCAGGGCGTCGATGTCCTGACGGCCAGCGGCGACCTGCTCTTCGCGATCGAGCTGACCTACACCGCGCCACGGGTGGTCTCGACGACGCCGCCCGACCTCACGGTCACCGCCGCCAAGCGCTACCTCGCCGGCGTCATCGAGCGCAACGCCTACGGCGCGAGCCTGCCCGGCTACACCTTCACCTACTACGTCGACGCGGCGGACTCTCCGAACGTCGGCGCGCTGTGCTCCATCACCTACCCCCAGGGGGCCGTCGCCACCTGGTCCTACGCCGCGTCGTGTCTGGACATCTGCGACCGGGCGACACCGGAGATCGCGCCACCGAGCGTGCTCGGCGAGGGCGCGACACCGATGGTCTGGAGCGGTTCCGACTACGTCGTGGCGCTGTGGTTGAATGCCGCCCGGACCACGGCGACGTTGGACGTGTACACCTGGCTCGGCCGCTGGTCGGCCTGGTGTGGCGGCACGGTCTACGACGATCCGGCGTGCCCCCTCGACACCGACCAGGCGCAGCTCGTCACGGCCGTCGACACGTTCGCGCTGGCACTGGCTACCCAGGCCGGTACGAGCGCCGTCACGCTCTACAGCCGTACGCCCCGGCAACCGGACCAGTGGGGTGTCACCTGCGTGCCGGCGTTGGCGGGCCAGGTCAGCCTGACCGCGGGCGACGGGTTCGTCGCCGCCGTGCTGACGACCTCGCTGTCATACCAGCTCTACCGGTGGGCATGGGACTGGCGCTGCGGGTGGACCGGGCTGGACGGGCCGGTGCGCACCGGGTCGGCGCCACTGTTCGCGCTCGGCCACGCCGAGTGCCTGCTCGTCGCCGGCACCTCGACGACCGGTACCGACCTGTCGCTGTGCTGGCTCGACGCGACATCGACCTGGCAGGACGGCGGCGAGGTTGCCCTGCCATACCAGGTCGACTTCAACGACGACTATCTCGTGCTCTGGGACGCCGGCCCGTCGCTGGTCGCGCTGTCGTTCGCCGAAGGCCAGCTCGGCACCACCTACGGTGTGCAGCTTGTGCGCTGGGATCTCGACTACCAGTTCGTCGACACCGCGTACGTCGGTGGGTTGGCGGGGGAGCCGATCGACGACCAGCAAGCGGTGTCCTGGCCGCCGCCACCGGTCGTGGTGGACGGGGCGTTCGTCGCCGCGCGGCAGCACCTGTTCCGATTCGACTCCGGCACCTGGTACACCGCCGACTTCGCCACGTCCGAGCAGGGTTACGGATGGCTGGCGTTCGCCTACGGCGACGACGTCGCGGTCCAGGTCGCCAACGACGACACCGACGCGGTGACCGGCGTGCTGGCCTACGATCCGGACGGCGGCGGTTTCCCCGACCAGCCGACGCCGGTCTGCACCCCACTGCCGTCGGGCGGCACGGTCGCGGACCAGGGCTGGCCGTCCGCGTCGGGCGGCGACTTCATCGTCGCCCGCAACGCCGTCTACTACCGGGGTACGTCGACCACGTGGACCGACTCGGTGCAACAGCCGGTCTTCGAGCTGACCTCGACCTCGCAGCTCGCCGCCGACGTCGACTCCCTGAGCATCGTCAACCAGGCGCCGGCCTACCTCGCCTATCTGGTCACCGACGCGGCCGAGCCCGCGAACGACGCGGTCCAGCTCCTCGTACTGCGCAACGGCGGCGTGCTCCAACCCCTGCCGGACGTGCTGGCCGGCTCGGCGTACTACGTACCGGGGGTGTCCCCGGGCGGCCCGAACGGTCAGCTCCCGACCGGGCCACTCTCCCTGGTGGCCTACGCAGCCAACGAGGGTGGCTTCAGCGAGGCGGCCTGCTACCGCGTGTTCCGCTACGCCGGGCAGGCGATGAGCGGGCCGGTCACCGACTACCCGGTCAGCGCACTCACCATCACCGACGGCTTCGGCGCCAGCTACTCGACCGCCTACGAGTTCGACGCCGCGACCGCCACCTGCGACCCGAGCGGGCAGGTGGTGAAGTACTACCGCTCGGCGGTGTACGACGGCGCTGCCGACCCGGCGACGTCGACGTACGGCCGCACCGTCTTCTCGTACCTCAACGGGACGGTCCCCGGGTCGACCGAACTGCTCTTCGACGGGTTGCTCCAGCAGACCGTCGTCTTCGCCGGCGGATTCGCCTTCGCCACCGACTTCGATCCGGCCCTCGGGCTCGACCCGGACGCGTCCCCCGGCCCCCCGGAGCCGATCTCGGCGGGGCTGCTCCAGGCGTTCTCCGCCGGCGGAATCACCCTGAGTGACACGGCGACGCTGCAGTACCTGCAGGTCGACGGCGGGTACCGGTTCTGGTCGGTGAACGACCCGACCTGCGCCGCGATCTACAACATCGACTACACCGGCGCGCCGGATCCGTCGGACGCGGTACGCGTCTTCACCGGCGCGGCGGTGCAGAGCAGCACCACGGCCTGGACCCTGTTCGACACCCGCAGCTCGTCGCCGGGGCAGGACGCGTCGTGCCTGCCCCTCTACGGCGGTTACGTGCGGCCGGAGACGGTGGTGCAACGGCGCGACGGGGTGCCGATGGCCACCGTCTTCGACTATGTGCCTCCCGGTCTGCCGGCCCCGTTCGCCGGCACCGTGCTGGGGCGCTGCTGGCAGCTCACCTCGGTCGACGGGACCGTCGAGGATCATCGTGAGCAACGCGTGTACGGCCACCAGGTCTATCCGGCGCTGCTCGCGGCGAACCTGCTGAGACCGGTCGTGGCCGCGTGGGAGACGGTCGCCGCGGGCGGGGCCGACCCGGTCACGGCCAGCTCGACGGCAACCATCTGGTCCGCCTGGCCGCAGCCCGGGACCGGAGTCCGACTCCCTGTCGCGGCCCAGCAGTGGGCGTGGACCGGCGACCCGTCCGGCCAGGACACCGGGATCTTCCCGTTCGACGGCACCCCCGATCCGGCGTACTGGCAGAGCACCAGCACCGCGACGGTGGTGAGCGAACGCGGGGTCGTCCTGGAGTCGACCGACCCGGCCGGCACCGGCCACGCCACCGTGATGTCGGCAGACGGGTTGCTCGACGTCGCGCACGTCGCGAACGCGAGTTTCGCGGCCGGCCAGGCGGCCTACAGCGGTTTCGAACCCTACGAGGACCTGACCGCCTGGTCGCTCACCGGCGGGGCGGCCTGGGACCTGACCGACGCGCACACCGGCTCGGGCAGCCTGTCGCTGCCCGGCACGGGCGCCGGCGCGACCCTCGCGCCGCTGACCCCCCGCGCCGGCGACACCTACGTCTTCACCGCCTGGTGCACGACCGACCCCGGCTTCGCGCCGGGCGACTCCGGCTGGACACTGACCGTCGCGGCGGACGGCACCTCCACGACGGTCAGCCTGCCGTTCCCGGACACCGGCGGCGCCTGGTCGTTGCAGTCCGTGCCGGTCACCGTGCCGGCCTGCAGCGGCGGGGTCACGCTCACCGTCTCGGTCGCCAACACCACAGCGGCGCGGGTACGGGTGGACGACCTCACCCTGACGCCGCTGACCGCGCAGCTCGTCGCCCAGACGTACGACCCGACGAGTCGGCTCTCGTCGTCCCGGCTCGACCGGGCCGGCCACACCTGGCACACGATCCGCGACACCTTCCTGCGCCACATCGGCGGGACCACCTCGTCCGGCATGCCGTCGGCCATGCAACTGACCTACCTGTCCCGGCAGGGCAACCCGTCCGGCTTCGCCGCGGCCGACCCGAACGCCTCGCTGGCGCTGCGATGCCTGCTCGGCGGCAGCTACCAGACCTTCCGCAACGGGACCGGCTGGCAGGCCGACTGGACGCCCTCGGACGCCGGGGCGTTCGTCGCCACCGACGGCGTGCTCGTGCACGCCTCGACCGCGCAGAGCGACACCCTCAGCTACGCGTCGCCGCTGGGCCCGACGTACGCCGTGCACGTCGAACTGGCCCCGCTCGACGGCGGCCCGCTCGACCTCACCGACGACTTCGCGATGACCGTCGGCGACGCCGTAGCGGTCACCTTCGACCACGCCACCGGCCAGTGGCGGCTCACCCTCGACGGCACGCCGATCACCGCCCTCGCCACCGTGCCGGGCCCGCCGACCTGGTGCCTGCTCACCCTGGTCGGCGGCCAACTGCTCTTCCACGCCGACGGTCAGCTGCTCTTCGCCGAGCTCACCGGCGCGCCCGGCACGCCGGCCATCGTCACCGGGCGCAACGCGCTCGGCCTCGCCAACCTCGTGGTCCTCGACGGCCCGGCACTGCGGCTCAAGCACAGCGACGCGACCGGAACGGCCCGCCTGGAGCACCTGCTCACCAACGAGGAATACCTGGTCACCCAGTCGATCTGCGACGGCCGGGCCCGGCGGATCGTGCGCACCCAACCGGCGCCGGGGCTCTTCGGCAGCGGCGCGTCGCTGCCCGTGCTGGTCTACCGACCCGGCCTCGTCGATACGACCGACTTCCTCGCCGGACTCGACGGCGCCGCGACGATGACCGGGGACGTCTCCGACTGGTACGACGGGACGAACGACACCGACGACGGCGGCTACCCGTACCGGCGCTGGGTGCTCGAGCCGTCGCCGCTCGCCCGCCAGGTCGAACTCGGTTTCCCGGGCGCCGACCAGGCGATCGTCGACCTCGGCTCGACCACGCCGGCGAGCCGCCCGACGGTGCAGTTCGGCTACGGCTCCAACTCCGGGCCCTTGCCCTACGGCCTGGACCCACCGGACGCGACGGTGCAGGTCGTCACGCGGACCAGCCAGGCGAAGACGACGATGACCAAGCTGCTCGACGCGGCCCGTCACCCCGTCGGCCGGTTCACCCCCGGCACCGGGGACGTCGCGCTCGACACGACCGTGCCGAGCTACGGCAACGGCATGGTCGCCAGCACCCGGGCGCTGCCCGACGCGTACGCGTTCGACAATCCCGCCCAGTCGCTCGTGCGCCAGGAGAACGCGGTCGGGCAACTGGTCCAGGAGTCCGGACCAGACACGGGCACGATCCGCTACCTGTTCGACCGGGGCGGGCGGGTGCGCCTCGTCCAGGACGCCGCCGCAGCGGCCGCCGGGCTGGTCGGGTACCACACCTGGGACACGCTCGGCCGCCGCCTGTCGACCGGCACCGTCACGTTCGACTGGACGCCCGCGACTACCGCCGAACTCCAGCAGTACGCCCAGGATCCGGCCTGGCCGCAGGATCAGACGCAGCACCCGTACCAGGAGACCAGGAGCTGGACCTACGACGGCGACGGCACCGATCCGACGGCGTTGGGCCAGCTCGTCGGCACAGTGGCGGTCACCCGCACGGACGGCTCCTCGTACCAGGTCACCGAGGCGTACGGCTGGGCGTCGACCGGGGTGCTCGCGAGCCGGACGGTGACGGTGACCCGGGACGGCGCGACGCTCGGCACCTTCACCACCACCTACGAGTTCGACAACCAGGGGCGGATCACCGGGATCGGCTATCCGGACGGCGCCGACACCGGGCTGACCGGTGTCAGCTACACCTACGACGGCCGGGACAACGTGCTGACCGTCGCCGACGCCGAGGGCGTCCCCTTCGTCACGTACACCTACAACCCGCTCGGGCGACCGGTCACCCACACCTACGGCGACCTGCCCGCCGGCTCTGCCGCGTACGACCCGGTCGGCCGGCTCAGCTCCTTTGGCGTACAGACCGACGGCGCGGCCTTCTCCCTCGCGCTCGGCTACGACCCCGACAGCAACCCCACCCTGCTGGCCGAGACGACGACCGGTGGCGGCGTCGACGACGCCGCCACCGTGGCCTACCGCTACGACCCGCTGCGACAACTGCTCTGCGCCGACGACGTGAACGCACAGCGGTCCGTCGACATGGGCTACGTCGACGCGGAGGGCCGCACCGACTGGAACGGCAACGTGCAGTCCCTCGCCACCGGGGGCGCGGCCCCGGCCTGCTTCACCTACACCCCGGGCACGAACCAGCTCGCCTCGGTGACCCCGGGCAGCGGTTCACCCACGACGTACACGTACCAGCCGAACGGGCTGCTCGCGGCCCGCGACGGCGACGGCACCGGTCTCACAGTGAGCTACCTGGACACGACGGCCCTGCCCGCCTGCGTCAGCAACGACCAGAGCGGGCAGTCGGTGACCTTCGCCTACGACGTGAACGGTTACCGCCGGGTGAAGCAGAGCAGCGGCGAAAGCGCGCCGACGCTCTACGTGCACGCCGGCGTACCCGGTCCGGTGCTCACCGTCGATCCGTCCGGCGTGCCGACCGCCTGGGTGTACGGCCCGACCGGGCTGGTCGCGATGGCGAGAGGCAGCCAGCGGTACTCGGTGGTCACCGACTACCTGCGGTCACCCCGACTCGTCCTCGACGCCACCGGGGCGCTGGTCGCGGCGTACTCGTTCGACGTGTTCGGCCGTCAGGTGCTCGCGCACGAACCGGCGCCCGGCTTCCTCCCGATCCTCTTCACCGGCCAGGAGTTCGACGCCGAGACCGGCCTGTACGCCTTCCCGGCCCGGCTCTACGACCCGTCGATCGCCCGGTTCCTCAACCCCGACCCGGCCGGCCAGTACGCCAGCCCCTACCTGTACGCAGGCAACCAGCCGACGCTGCTGACCGACCCGACCGGCCAGCTGACGTCCCTGGGGGAGAGCGCCGTCGAGCTGGGCCTCTTCCTGACCGTCCTGGCCACCGTGGTTGTCAGTGCCGGCGCGTCCGCGGCGTTGGTGCCGACGGTCATGGCCGCCGAGGGGATCCTCGCCGCGACCGTCACCGGAGCCGGTATCGGTGCCGTCGGCGGTTCGGTGATGGGTGCAGCAGGTGCCGGCTTCTTCTACAGCGCGGAGACGCCGCCGGGGCTGTGGAACGCGAAGACGTTCGGCGAGGAACTCGGGGCCGGCGCCATGGCCGGCTTCGTCGGTGGCTTCCTCACCGGCGGCGTCTCCACCTACTTCACCGCCGGTCTGCCGGGCGTCGTCGCGGCGGCCGAGGCTCCCGAGCAGGCCGCCGCCGCGCCCATGGCGGCAGCGCCGTCGCCGCCGGACGGAGGCGCCGACGACATCGAGGAGGTGGCGCCGGCCAAGGACGACCACCCGGCGGCGGCGCACGATCCGAACGCCGCAGCGCCGCAGGAGAAGGCCCCGGTCCCGGCCCGTCCGGCGTCGCGCGCCGAGAGCGCCTGGGCCTACGCCCGACCGCGGCTGCTACCGAACCTCGGCGCCGGGCTCATCGGAGGGACGGCGCAGGGCGCGACGAAACAGTTGCTGACCAATGCCATCGCGCACGTTCCGCCCGCCACGGGCATGACCGTCGGGGTCCTCGAGTACACCGGCTTCAGCGCCGTGACCTCCCTGCTCGGTGTCGCGGCCGCCGCCGCCGAAGAGGCGTTCGCCCCGATCGCCAGCCTGAAGTCCGCGTGGCGCGCCGACCCGTTCCAGATCATGGTGCCGGCCGCCGGCCTCGCCGCCGTGTCGATGCCGGTCCCGTTGGGCCTCTTCCTCGGCTACACCGACCTGCGGTACCGCACCTGACCCGATTCCATCCAGTCCCGTCAGGGGCGGCGACATGTCGAGGAGCAGCCTTGGCCCATCTCAGTGTCCGAAGCCAGGCGATGTCGGACGCGAACCGTGGTCGGAACTGCCACGGGTGCTGGGCCTTCACCGCGCCGGCGGCGATGGGAACGTTCACCGCCGGCGCGGCCCGGCGTCAGAGTCGGGAGGTGAAGGTGGCCAGGAAGCGGTGCGGGGTGACCGCGCCGGTGTTGTCGAAGCAGATGATGTCGACGTCGGCGTTGGTGGTGTACGTCCAGGGTTGGGTGAGATGGCAGTAGTTGCTGCCGGCGCCCTGTGCCACCACCTGGGCGTGGGTCTCCTTGATGCCGATCTGCGGGAAGGTCGCCAGGTAGCGGCCGACGGGCGCCAGCGGTGCCACCGTGTTGGCGCCGACACCGAGCACCGAGTTGTCGTTGGTCGGCCCGCCGACGGCGGTACCGAGGTAGCCGAAGTGCGACGGCGGGGCGAGGGAGCCGATCACCGGCCGCCGACGGTGGTACGACAGGACGAAGTCGGTGTTGATGAACGCACCGGCCTGGTCGTAGCAGAAGACGTACACCTGCACGCCGGTGCCGACCGCGCTCCAGGAGTTGACCTTGCAGCGGCGGGGGCCGGCGTTCGGCTGCACGGCGGTGACCTGCACGTTGCCGGCGAGTAGTCCGGCCAGCCCGACCCCCGGTAGCCGCACCAGATACTGCCCGACGCCCACCGGCCCGGCCGTGTTCAGCACGCCCGTGGAGTTGTACGACTGCGCCACCACGCCGCCACCCCACTGCACGTACGCGTGGGAGGTCCCGGCCGGCAGCACGCCCGAGCTGGTTGTCCAGAGCACGGTGAACGGGGTGTCATCGCGATCGCCGCCCGGCTTGTGGCACTGCACGTCGACGATCTCGTCGGCGCCGGACTGGAACCAGCGAACCACCTCGCAGTAGTGACCGGTCCGGTTCACCGGGGTCACGTGCGGCACGCCCCGCGAGCCGGCACCCACCTGCGGGAAACGGACCTGGAACCGGCCGGGTGCGAGCTTGATGCCGTCGGCCCAGGCGGCCGGGAAGGCGGTCTTCCAACTACCCCATTGCCGGCTGGTGTCCAGCACCGTCCAGGCCGGCACGGTGGGGTCCTTGACGTACGCGAAGCCCCAGCGGTCGGCGGTGGCCGCCGCGGCCGGTGCCGGCGGCGCGAGTGCGCCGGCGGCCAGGACGGCGGCCAGTGCCGCGGTGACGAACGATCGGAGACGCATCTGTTCCTCCAGTCGACGGGAACATGTCGGAAAGGAGTGTGCAATGAGTCATCCCATGGTCACAGTCGGCTACCTCGTGCTTCGGTGTCGGCTGTCCGCTACTTGTGGCCGAACTTCTGGGCAGTGCCTCGCGGCCTGCTCAGCGGAGTTGGTCGGCGAGGTCACGCACCGCCTCGTCGAACGCCACATCGGATTCGCAGGGCCGGTGTCCTTTGATCAGTGGCGGAAAGATGTCGCCGGCCGGAGCGGTGACGCCGTACGGGTCGCGAAGCCGGCGGTCCACCGTCGCCTCTCGATCGGAGGCGGCGGGCGCCCCGTCGGGTCGTTGCGGCGGGAAGACGCGGCCACCGATGGGGTCGGTGTCTCGCCACAGATTCACCCACCGCCAGTCCACCCGCTCGGCGATCTCGTGAATCACCTCGTCGCTGACATAGGCCGGAAAGAGCCGGGCGTACAACCGTCGAAGGGGCGAGCCGTGGGTCAGCAGCGCGATCCGGTCGGTGACCCGTGGCGGCAGTTGGAGCACGGTCGCGGCGAGCAGGACGGAGCCGTGGCTGTGTCCGGTGAGCACCACCGCGTTGCCGGAGTCGACGAGGTGGGTGATCCGGCAGGTCAGTTCGGGAACGGCCCGTTCGGCGTAGCACGGTGGCGCGAACGGGTGCGCGGATCTGGGCCAGAAGGTGCCCAGGTCCCACAGCACGCCGACGTACCGGCGAAATCCAGGGGTGCGGTGGGCGAAGATTCCGCCGACGATCAGGCCGAGGATGATGGCGGCGATCAGATAGCTGCCGACGCCGATGCTGAAGTTGACGAAGCTCCCCGGCAGCCCGATGTAGCGCTGGACCAGTTCGCCGGGAGGCGTCGGCAGTAGGCCGAGCGCAACCGCCGCTATGCCGATTCCGGCAAGGCAGGCGTAGAGCACCGCGAGCGGCACCAGCCGCTCGGTGAACCGGGCACGGGCGATGCTTCTGCGCACCTGCCGCAGCCGCGGCCCGGCATCGGCCGGCGCGTCTGGGAAGTCACGAGCGACGATTGCCGACGCGGCACGGATCCGTCCCGGTCGTGACGCCACCGACACCACGCCGGCGACGATCAGCGTCACCAGCACCGCCAGTGAGAAGCCGAGAATCGCCCAGATGCAGGCACGCGGAGGGCTGGTAATCAACGCCTCCGCGGTCGGCGCGCCCCTGTTCAGGACGTCGGACACCCGGTAGACCAGTTCAGCGGAGAACGTGAGCGCCAGACTGATCGCGGCCACGGAGGCCGCCAACGCCCCGAACCCGAGCGAGGGCGCGACATCCGGATCTCGACCCCGGTGCCAGAACAGCACCGCCCCCAGGGCGGCCAGCAGCACCGCCTGACCGATGAACAGCCCGACGACGGTCAGGTTGTAGCCGGGCAGCCCGTTGCGCTCCGGCCAGGAACCCGAACTCGTCAGAACATGGATCCAGACCAGCACGGTCAGACCGAGGGCGATCGCGCGCAGCACGCTGACGAGCCGGTCGAGCCGCCATTCCGTGGGCGTGGTCAGGGGTGGGGTGCAGAGCAGAACCGCACACATGATCAGCAGTAGTCCGGAAGCTGCCGCCAGCGTGATGGTGCCGATCGACAGCCCTTGTGCGGCCCGGGCACCGAGCAGGCTGAGGTCCAGCGTGGCGAACGCCGCCGTAACGTGAATCGAGCGCAGTCGACCGACCAGCGGCTCGTTGTCCCACCGACCGACGGCGGTGAGCCGGTGCGCCGCAGGGGGCTGGTCGGCCGCACGGAAGATGTGAGGCGGGAGTGCCGGGCGAGCGCTGAGCCCCCACACCAGGCTGATGGCCGCGGCTGGCACCAGCGCGAGCACCGCCAGGCGCAGTCCGGCAGGACGCCCCCCGAGCCAGGAGAGCCAACTGCGTCCGGCCAGGCACTCCGGCGAGGACATGCACTTCCACGCGATCACGTCCAGCGCGATCCCCACCATGCTCAGCACGTACATCCCGGTCAGGGTGAGCGCCAACAACCGGCACAGGGCCTTGATCACCGGGTCGGCGCCGGCTCCGGCCGGACGCATCCAGATGGCGAGGTTGATCAGCATGAAGGGCAACAGGAGCACCATCGACAGCGTCCGCACCGCGTTGCCGGCGGGCAGATTGTTCCAGCGGTAGGCCTCCAGCGTCACTCCGTCCGCCTCGCCGCCCTCGTGGTTTCCCGGCCGGGGTCGGTAGAAGCCGCCCCGGTGGTCACCCGCCACCTGCTGCACGTGCGGTCGATCCAGGAGGTCGTCCGGGCTGGTGGCGGACACCCCGTGCACCCGCAGTTCCACCAAGCCGTCAGCCCCGGCGCGCCCGCCCGCGTCTCGCTGATCCATCCGCTACCGGCCCCCGGCGTGTACGCGGCTCACACCGACCCGCTCGGCTGATCCGACGGCGCCCGCGTGGCGCAGCGGGCGTACCCCACGAAGGGAGAAACAACCCCGTGCCGTGGGTGGGCCCGCTCCGCCGGCATTCTTCGGGTATCGACTCGACGACCAGCCCGGCGTGATACCAATACCCAGATAGGCGAAGCTGGCAGAAATGGGCGGCCCATGTCGACGAGGGCAGCAATGCTGCTTCGAAAGCCGGGGCAACCACAGCGGCCGAGTGTTCTGGAACTCTTCTTCGACCTGGTGTTCATCTTTGCTCTCAACCGGGTCTCACAGCGGTTGGTCGAGGAGCTCACCGAGCAGCGGATCATCCTCATCGAGGCCGGTGAGACGCTGCTGTTGCTGCTGGCCTTCATGGTGCTGTGGTTCGTCACGGCGTGGGTCACCGACCTCTACGACCCACAGAGGCCGCAGCTTCAGGTGCTGGTCTACACGGCCATGCTCGGCGCGCTGGTGATGGCAGTCGCGGTCCCGCAGGCGTTCGGTGACAGAAGTTTGGCCTTCGCCGGCGCGTACGTCGCCGTTCACATCATTCGTGGGCTGATCATCGTGCCAATACTGCGCGGCCACGAAGCTCAGCGCCGGGCGGCTGGGGTGTTCTTCTGGTTCACGTTGTCGGCCGTGCCGTGGATCGCTGGGGCGATCGTGACGGATTGGGCCCGCGGGCTGTTGTGGACACTGGCGATCGCCATCGACGGCGCGGCACTGCTGCTGTTCTATCCCGCGCCGTGGTCCCGCCCCACCCAACAACAGTGGCCCGTCCTGGCCGAATACCTGTCTGAGCGCTATCGACAATTCTTCATCATCGCCCTCGGCGAACTGATTCTGACGACCGGCTCCGCCTACAGCGACACGTCGTTCCGGCAGGGCGGAGCCGCAGCAGCCTTCGCGGTCTCCTTCATCACCACTGTGCTGCTGTTCCGCGTCTACGTCTTCAGGGCAGGCCAGCTGTTGCCCGAAGCGATCAGAGCCGCCGCCAAGCCCGCGCACCTCATCCGGGAGGCTTTCCTCGCGCACGTACTCATGGTGGCCGGGGTCGTCGCCGTTGCGGTCGGATACGAGATCGTGATCGAACATCCGTTCGGGCACACCAACACGGCGTGGATCCTCGTCGTCCTCGGCGGACCGATGCTCTTCCTGATCGGACGAGCCCTGGTGGAACATGCTGTATTCGCCCGGGTGTCCCGCTCTCGGATCATCGGCGCTCTGGCGCTTGCCGGCGCCTCGCCATTCATGATCTTCCTGCCACCGCTGACCGTCGCCGTCACCGCCGTCGTCGTCCTCGCCGGCATCGCCGCCTCCGACGCCATGCAGGCCAGGGGGAAGCCGCCCGAACGGCCGCACCCGTCCAATCCCAGACGGTGAGCGCCGTCGAAGGCGATCGCACGCACTAGCTTCGAGGAAGCACGGTGATGGCCGCGATGGCGCTGTTGACGACGGTTGCCGTCACGGTGCGGGTCACGGCTTCCGCTGCGGCGTCGGCACCCCAGTCGCCCCGCTCGAGTTCCTTGGCGCGGCTGATCACCGATGACGTCCACGGGATCTCGCGGTGGAACTGCGGGAGCGTCCCGCTCGCCGAGAGCAGCGCCGCGAGCGCGGCGACACGGGCTCGCGGCTCCACACCGTCCACGAGGACCTGCCGAACGTCGGCGAGCAGGCGGGCCCGTCGTTCGGTTCTGCCCTCCCGCAGGGCCGTCGTCCGGAACAGGCCGAGCACCTTGCGGGGCTCCTGGTCGATGTCGCCTCGCGCGATGAGCCGCTCCAACACCGGCTCGCGCAGGGGAGGACCGATCGCGGCCAGTGCCGTCTGCACCCCCCTCGGCTTGTCGGCGAGGTAGTCCCACGCCGGGCGAAGGAGACCATCCGACGGTGGGTGACCCGCCACGCTCCTGAGCCGCCCCCGGTCCGCCGTGCTCAGGTGCTCGCCGAGGGCGAGGTCCGCGAGGACCGCGCCGCCGAGGACGTAGAAAAGGGTGTTCTCACCCGCGATGGTCCCGGACCGGGGTTGGAACAGAAGCAGCAGGAGATCCTCGACCAGCGTCGGCGCGTCCGACCAGGGTTCGGTGGTCATCGGCGGGGCTCCCAGCGGAAGAGGCGGGTGGCGAGGGCGACGGCGACGACGACCCAGCCGAGCGTGGGCGCGAGCAGAGGCAGTGAGTCGGTCACGGCGACGCCGCCGTTCCAGGCGTTCATGGTCAGTTCGGTGGCCGCACCGCCGGGCAGCAGCCGCTTGAGCCAGGCGAGGTTCTCGGTGCCGGAAATGCCCACCCAGCTGGCCACGGCGATCACCCCGAGGGTAACGGGCAGGGTGGTGACCTGGGCGTGTTCGGGGGAGTTCGTCAGCCCGGCCGTGGCCAGGGCCAGGCCGATCATCATGGCCAGGGCCGCGATGGTCGCCACGACCAGCAGCGCGACGTTCGCCGGTCCGCCGGCGACCACGGCCAAAGCGGTCAGGATCGCGGTCACCTGGATCAGGGCGAGGATAACCACGGGCAGTAGCAGGCCGGCGAGGATGCCGGCGTCGCCTTCGGCGGTGGAGCGCAGCCGCTTGAGGAAGAGGTTCTGCCGTCGGGACGCCAAGGTGGTGACGGCGGTGGTGTAGAGCCCGAACGCGGCGATCGTGAACATGACGATCGCGGCGATGTAGCCGAGGCTGCCGAGGGCGGCGTAGGTCTCGTGCTGGCGGACGAAGAACGCGCTGACCACTACCGGGATGATGAGGCTGGTGATCAGCACCAGCCGGTTGCGGAAGAGTTGGATCAGTTCGCTGGACGCGATGGACAACACGGTGACGCTCCTGTCGGAAGAACGAATCAACTGTTGATGGCGCGGAAGACGTCGTCGAGCCGGGTCGGCCCCGCCGCCAGGTCCCGTAGCTCCACGGCGTGGTCCTGCGCCCAGCCGAGCAGGAGGTGCAGGTCCTTCTGCAGCTCGAAGGTCTCGACCGTGACTTTCCCGTCCAGGTCGACGGCGGCCCGCACCGGCAGCGTCGGCGCCGGTGCGGCAAGGGAGAAGCGGATGACCGCGGGCAGGGTGTGGGTCAGCTCGGAGACGGTGCCCTCGCGGTGGAGGGCGCCCTCGTGCATCAGCCCGATCCGGTCCGCGCGTTGTTGCGCCTCCTCCAGGTAGTGCGTGGTGAGCACGATGGTCGTGCCGTTCTCCCGGAGCCGGTCCACCGTCGCCCAGACGGCGTCGCGGGACTGGATGTCGAGGCCGGTGGTCGGCTCGTCCAGGAAGATCAGCTCCGGGGTGCCGTAGACCGCGGTGGCGAAGTCCAGCCGCCGTTTCTCCCCGCCGGACAGCTGCGAGACCTTGCGGCGGGCTCGGCCGGTGAGGTCGACCAGGTCGAGCACCCGATCGACGTTGTCGACGCGTCGGGTGAGTCGGCCGACCAGGCCGACGGACTCACGAACGGTGAGGTCCGGCGAGAATCCGCTCTCCTGGAGCATGACACCCATTCGGGGACGTACCGCTCGCCGGTCGTCGGGGCTGCGCCCGAAGACGCGTACGGTGCCCGAGGTTGGCCGCCGGTGTCCCTCGACAACCTCCAGGGTCGAGGTCTTCCCGGCCCCGTTGGTGCCCAGCAGGGCGTAGAGCTCTCCGGGCCGCACCTCGAAGGAGAGGTCCTTCACGGCGTGGAAGTCGCCGTAGGTGAGGTTCAGCCGTTCGACTTCGATGACGGGTGTGGTGGACATGCACCCATGACAGCGCGGGCGCGGCCGAGCCGTCAGTGGCACCACGTCATCACCGGATGTGACGTGGTGTCACTGGTCGTGGCCCCTGGCTGCCGGATACTGGCGTGGTGACCACGAGATCGCCGCGCTTCACCGAGTCGACGCAGGGAAGGCTGCGCCGGCTCAACCTCGCCACGGCACTGCCGCCGGTGGTGTTCGCTGCGGTGGTCCTGATCTACACCGACGCGCGTACCTGGTGGCACGTCGTCGTCCTGGCGCCGGGGGCCGTGGCGGCCGTGGTGGCCTTCGAACGGTGGACGGCCAACGACCTCGCCAGGGTCGTGGTGCCCTGCATGGTCGTGGCGGCGGTGGTCTGGCCACTCGGGGTCCTGGTGACCGGTAGCCCCAACGCCTACTGGGGTGTCTGCGCGGTGGGTTCGCTCAGCCTGCGCGAGGTGCGACGGCATCGAACACTGACGATGGCCGGGCTGTTCACCTACGTCGCCGCCGTCGGTACGGCGCGGCTGCTGGTGCAGCGGGACGACATCGGTGACGTCCTGCTCACCTACGTCCTGATCCCGACCGTCCTCACCGTCGTCGTGACGATCTTCACGGTGGTGGGCGAACGGTTCTACGACCTCATCCGCGAGCTCGAACAGACCCGGGAACGCGAGGCGGAACTAGCCGTGGTCCGGGAGCGCGTGCGGTTCGCCAGCGACCTGCACGACATCCAGGGCCACACCCTGCACGTGGTCAAGCTGAAGATCGCCCTGGCCCAGCGACTGCTGCTCCGCGACAGCGCTCGGGCGGAGAAGGAGCTACGGGAGACGTACACGCTGGTCAGCGACACCATCGCGCAGACCAAGGAACTCGCCTACGCGCAACGGCGGCTCAACCTGACCGCGGAGATCGAGAACGCGAAGAACCTGTTCGAGGCCGCCGGCATCCGGGTCCGGGTGACGCGGGAGGCCGAGGTCGATGCCCGCACCAGCGAACTGCTCGGGCAGGTGCTGCGGGAGACGACCACCAACATCCTGCGACACGCGCAGGCCACCCAGGTGCAGATCACGCTCACCGCGTCGGGCATCACCATCGTCAACGACGGCGTGACCGCCACCACGCCCCCCGATCTCAGGGGACTGGCGGCACTGCGGCAACGGGTGGCGGGCGACGGAGGTGAGCTGACCGTGGAACAGAAGGACGAGCGGTTCCTGACCGCTGCGGTCTTCCCGCCCACTCGGGCCGACGCGGCCCCGGCGGTTACGGGGAAGGACAACCGATGACCACCATCGTGCTCGCCGACGACGAGGCGCTGCTGCGTACGGCCCTGGCCGCGCTGCTGCCGATGGAGGGTGACATCACTGTTCTCGCCGAGGCGCAGGACGGCCGGACGGCGATCACCGCCACCCTGCGACACCGGCCCGACGTGCTGGTCATCGACCTGGAGATGCCGGGCGTGGACGGCCTGGACGCGGTCGCCGAGATCCGCCGCGAGCGACCGGAGCAGGTGATCCTCATGCTGACCCGGCACGCCCGCCCCGGCGTGCTGCGTAAGGCGCTGAAGCTCGGCGTCCAGGGCTTCGTCAGCAAGTCCGCCGAGCCAGCCCACATCACCTCGGTCATCGCCACTCTGCACGCGGGGAAACGCTGGATCGACCCGGACGTGTCCGCGCTCGCCGTCACCGAGGACTGCCCCCTCACCGACCGTGAAGCCGACGTCCTGCGGGTCACCGGCGAGGGCTATTCGGTCGCCGACATCGCCGTGCGGCTCCACCTCGCTCCGGGCACCGTTCGCAACTACCTCTCCAACGCGATGCGCAAGACCCAGACCCGGACCCGCCACGAAGCGGCCCGCTACGCTCGCGAACACGACTGGCTGTAGACGGCCGAGGTGGCGATTGCCAGCTTGCGGCGGTAGCCGGGAGGCGTACATCGGAATGTCATGGTGACGTGGTGACGCGGTGTCACTGCCGGCGAGGCGCGGTGAGCGCTGCAATGGGATCACACCTTCGAGAGGAAGCTCCCCGATGAATGCCCCCAGAGCCGCGGGACACCGGACCGGGACGCAACGCCCGGGCTAACCAGTGTGTGAGGTCAGGCGTTGAGGTCGGCCCACTGCCTGCGTCAGCAGGCGGTGATCGCGGTCGTCGGCCGGGGACGTCGCGTAGGCCAATAAAGGTCTACGTTGGACTTGAGCGCCCCAGCCGTGAATGCCGGACGACCGCGGTGGGCGAACGTGCTGACGGGGGAGAGCCGTCTCCCGAAGCGGTCATGACGTGACAGCGGCATGCAGTAGCAGAGCCTTCGATGTCCACAGCGAATATGGGGGAGTACCCGTGGATCAGTCGTATGACTCCGTCGCCGCCTGGCGGGCCGCCGGCGAGGCCCGTGACGCCGCCGGTGCGGTCGCCGCCCTCAGCCCTGACGTCACCCTGGTCTCGCCGATCACGGAGCAGTTCACCTTCCAGGGCCGCCAGCAAGTACGCACTCTGCTCGACGTGGCCCTGGCCGCGATCGATGGCATCACCTACACCGACCAGGTCGCCGAGGGTCGTACCGTGGCGCTCTTCTACGAGGCGCAGGTCGGCGCGGTGCGTCTCTACGAGGCCCAGCGTCTGCGCCTGGGCGCCGACGGCCTGATCAGCGACATCACCCTCTACGTCCGGCCCTTGCCGGCGCTGACTCTGCTGATGGCTCGCCTTGGGCCCGATCTGGCCCGACGCAACGGTCAGCCGGGCCTGGCCCGGCTGATCCCGCTCGCCAGCGGGGTGATGCACTCGATGGCCGCCACCGGTGAACGAAGAATCATGCCGAAAGTGGCACCCCGGCAGTAGCTCTTCCTGTCGGCAATCGCCGCCAAGACCCTCCACCGTTGATCGTCATGGCGTCGGCGTCCGGGACTCCTGTCGCGTCGATTGCTCGGCTGGTCGCCGCGCACGAGGAACCGTCCGCAGTGTGATCCACATGTTCAACGAGATCGGACTACGCGCGCCGGACCCTCGATGGGCGGGAGGCCGTCCCCGCCGGATCAATGACGACGATGAAGCGTTCATCGTCGCGACGGCTACCACGCGTCCGAGCAAGCTCGGGCGTCCGTTCACCCGCTGGAGCCTGCGCAAACTCGCCGACTACCTCGCCACTGACGCCAGCCGGCGGGTGATCATCGGCCGGGAACGGCTACGGCAGCTGCTGCGCCACAACCAGGTCGGCTGGCAACGCACGTAACGTGGAAGGAATGGCACTGCCGCAGGTCGCTCGTCTGGGGGAGTGGAAGCCCTCTCGGGAGGGAGGCGTCGCGGTGCCGGCTTGGTAAGGGTGCTGGTATGCCCACTTTTAAAGGTCGTCGCTGGGCGTACGGCGCCTTCACTTGGTTGATCTTCTTTTTGGTGTCGCATGTGATCCTGGTGTTCTTCCCCGGGGACGATCCAACCGGTGGTGGACCCTGGGACATGAGGACCTACGTGATCTTCAACGTTGTGCTCATCTCGATGTCGGCCATCGGGGCAGCCGTCGTTCTAGCCACAGTCCGCCCGCGGGCTCGAGATCTTCCCCGATGGCTACTTCTGATGCCACTGTTGTCTGGCAGCATGCTGCTCGTCATCCGGGGCGTTCCAGGAATGGTCGAGAATCTTCTGATGGTCACCGGTGTCCGTCGCGGCGGTTTCATGGGGGTGGCGGACATCTCCACGGGCGAGTTCTGGACCGGCATCGGAATCAACACCTACTTCTTCGTAGGAGCAGTGTTGCTGGTTGGAACAACCGTTTCCTACGGCGGCCGATCAGCGGGAAGCGCTCCGAAGGGACCATCGGACCCGCCTTGGTGAGGCGCATCGGCCTCCGCGCATGTTGATGGACAGATGGCAGGCGGGGTCGCGCGGGCTCACCCCATCTTGTGGACCGCGCCGGCGATCTCCTGCCGCAACAGCGCCGCCTCGTCGTCGCGATCGCAGAGCAGCAGCACCTTGAACTCTGGCTGGCCGAACGGGCTCGCCCAGTGATGAACGGCCTGCGACAGGATCCGGAACAGCGTGTGCCGATCCTCCGCACTGCTCGACAGCACGCGGGGCGCGTTCTCGACAACGATGAGATACCCGTCGGCGGGCAACCAGTTCAGATCGCGGAGACAGTCGGACAACGCGTCCCAGTTCCAGCCGAAGTAGCCGGGAAAGAGCAGCGCGTCGGAGAACTCGTAGAAGGTATGGTCCGCATCCGCCATTCTCGTTCCGTCGAGCCGGGCGACGACGAACCTGCCCGCTGTCGGTAACACCGCCGCCAGCTCGACCAGGGCACTGCGCGAGCACACCACGACCTGATCAGTGGAGCCCTTCCACCAGCTGCCTATCATCGCGCCCCACCAACCTCGACGTGGTTCCACGAGCTCAGCGCCTCGCGGAGGATGACCAGGTTGGCCATGTCGACGACCGGCCGGTAGCCGAGCGCGGCGTAGATCTTGTTCGACGTCGGGTTGGCCTGGTCGGTGAACAGGCAGACCCGGGCGCCCTTGGCCTGAATTCGGCGGGAAACCTCGGCGACCGCGTTGCTGGCCCAACCGCGCCCGCGCTGGGCCGGCGGTGTGTACACCGGGCCCACACGGGCCACCCCGAACGACGGTGGGTTGGCACCGGTGAGGTGCACCGGCTTGCCTGACTCGTCGACCCAGAACCACAGCCGTCCGGCGTGGAGCCGGCGCAGCATCTCCACGTGGTCGGGCACTTCGTGCGCACTGGTACCGCGCGGGCGGCCCGCCTGTTCGTCGGCGTCGCCCATGAACGCGGCGAACCACTGCGTGACCAGTCCCACGTCGTCCTCGGTCGCGGCCACCAAGCGGCCAGGCACTGGTGGCGGCCACGTCAGCTCGCCGAGCTCGTGCAGCCGGGTGTGCTGGGTGACGTGAACTCGACCCCCGCGGAGCCTTGTCAGCTCGGCGGCGCACAGGTCAACGGCGGGCAGGGCCCCGTTGACCGCGACGACCTCCTCCCCGCGCTCGTGCAACGCGTGGGCCAGCGCGACGGCCGCCTCGTCGGGCATGGGCAGCAGGAACGGCGGATAGGGGGCATACGGCGCCGAGCGCATCCCGGCACCGACCACGGCGCCGGAGTCGTCGCTGACCACCAGCCACCAGGTGCGGTCGGGCTGCGAGATCCCCTCGGCCCGCTGCGACACCAGCCGATGCGCGACGGTGGTCACGACCGTGTTGACGACCGGATCGGCGCCCAGGTAGTCACCCGCAGCGGTCAGGAACTCGCCCGGATCGGTGCAGAACCGCAGCCGCAGTCCGGCGCTCGGGACAACGCTCATCCACGTACGCTAGCCACCGCCTACCACATCGACACGGGAATTTTGTGCCGTCGAGGAACTGCGAGCGCCGAGTCAGCCGGCATTCGCGGCGCACGGGAACCCGCCGGGCGCGGCCCGCACCGTCGTTCTGATACTCGAGTAAGCGGCAGCCCCACGATTGGTCGCGGCCGCGCGGGGTACACCGCCGCGAGTGGCGCGGGGGCTGGTTCACCCGGCTTGGCCACCGAAGGTGCATCGGAGGGGCCGATGTCGGGTGCGTCAGCGCCAAGCGCGCCGGGGATGTCCGATGACGTGGTGGAGCTGCGGGTACACGGGGCCGCCAGCGCAAGCGCCGCCCAGGTTTTGGACGTGTCGCAGGTCGAGCAGGTCGCGGGCGATCGCAGCGGGGGCTTCTACCGGCCCCGCCGCCAGTGTTCGTGCAGCAGCGGCGAACGGGTGACGGAGGCGTACCGCTGGGGCGACCTGCCCGCCGGAAGCGTGGTCCGAACACTGACGCTGGTGTTCCTCCTGCCGTTCATGCTGGCCAACCTCGCCATCTGGATGCGCCCGGCGAACCACGGCTCCGATGCGATGGTCAGATCCCTGTGCCGGTTACTGGCGCTCACTCTCACCGCCCTGTACGTGCTTGCCTTCGCCGGCGTCACGCTGGACCTGATCGCGTGGAAGTGCATGGGCTCGTCACGCTGCCTGGCCGGGCGCAGCTGGTTGTCCTGGTTGGGTGGGCAACCGGTGGGCCTGCGCCTGGCGGTACTCGCGGTGGTTCCGGCCGCCGCCATCGGTCTGCTCTGGCGGGCCAGCGCGCGGCCAGGGCGAATGTTCGACGCGTTCCGCGCTCCCGCGGACGAGGTCTCCGGGCATCGGCTCAGCGGGATTGGTCAGTGGGACGCCGGGCCGCTGGTGGGTCGGCTGCGTTCGATCCACGTCGCGGCGGCGTTCGCGACACTGGACGTCGTTCTGCTCGCCGCCCGAGCCGCAACCGGCGCCTCGGCCGACACCATCGCGCTGGCCGTGGCCACCGGTGCGGTGCTGGCCACCTGCGTGGTCCTGCTCTGCGCGCCCCCGCTGATCGACCGTGCCGCCTCGGATCAGCGACTGGACCGGATCACCCGCACGGTACGGACGCTCGCCGTGGCCCTGACCATCGTGGTGACGGCCCACGTCCTGGCCAGCCCGGCGCCGTGGCACGAGGGGGCCGGCCTCCCCGGCTACGGCTCAATCCTCACCTCGCTGTTCGTTGCCCAGACAACGTTGCTGACCGCCCTCGCAGCTGTGCTGCTCTGGCGCCGGGACCGGCGGCGGGACGCCATCCCCCTGCTCGGGCTGGGCGCACTGGTGATCGCGGCCAGCGCGGTCAGTCTGGCGGTGGCAGTGTCCGCCGAGTTGGTCTACCGGGTGGCGGATTTCCTGGACCGCGACGCACCGACCGGGGAGGGCCTGGCCTCCGGTCTGCCGCCGGCGTTCACCTGGGCGATCTTTGGCTTTCTCCGGACCGTACTGTTCACGCTGATAGTCGCGGTTCCGGTCGTCCTCATCTCGCGTCGCCGCCGACTCCGTGCCGCGGCGGCGATCGTCGGGTGCGACTACCCGGACCGCCCGCCGGGAGCAGCGACCCGACTGCGGCAGGTGCGCAAGGCGATAGCCAGGGCTCGTTTCACGGAAAAACTGATCCCGTTGGCGGTGGTCTACGCCTGCCTGGCCGGGGTCGGCACGGCCACCACCACCGTCGGTCTGCTGGGGTTGCTCCCGAGCGAATCGGTGCAGCGGTACGCACGGTTGCCGGCCGACCTGATCACCTTCTCCATCGCGTTCGGCAGCTGGGGGATCGCCGCGATCATCCTCGGCCTGGCCGTCGGCGGAATCTTCGCCTATCGGACGGTCGAGTTCAGGCGCCACGTTGGTGTCCTGTGGGACCTCGGCACGTTCTGGCCCCGGGCCGCCCACCCGTTCGCGCCACCCTGCTACGCCGAGCGAGCCGTGCCGGAGCTGACCCGACGAATCACGTACCTGGTCGGACGCGGCAACCCGGTGCTGCTTACCGCACACAGCCACGGGTCGGTCCTGGCCGCCGCGACAGTGCTCCAGTTACCACCCCAGGTCAGCAGCCGGGTCGCTCTCCTCACCCATGGGTCACCGTTGAGCCGGCTCTACGCGCGACTGTTCCCCGCCTTCGTCGACGACGAGGTGCTGCACGAGATCGGCGATCGAGTCGGGTGGCGGTGGGTGAATGTGTGGCGCGACACCGACTCGATTGGCGGCTGGATATTCTCCGCCCACCGGACAGTCGCGCCGGTCACCGTCGGCCGCCCGGCGGCAACGGTGGACCGCCGGCTACGAGATCCCGCCGATGTGGTGCCGCTACCCGGCGACAGCGTCCCGCCGCCGATCCAGGGACACCGGCCCTGCGGAACGGACCAGCGGTACGCCGAGGCGGCCCACGATTTGATCGAGCGCCTTCGTCAGCCGATGGACTCAGGGCCCCTGTCGGGCGACCCGCCGACCGGGCAATGACGGGCCCGCGGAATCGACGCGGGCGTGCCCGAAGTACATGAGCTCCCAGATCGCGTCCTCGGCGAATTCCTCGACCACGCGTCCGCCCTTGTGGTGCTCGATCGTGAGCAGGCCGGCGAAGCGGAGGTAGGCGCCGTCGAACCGGATCAGCCGGGCCGCTGTCCGCTTCAGCCAGGGCAGGTCCTTGGTGAGCGGGTTGCGGACCAGGTCGCGCTTGCGGTCGAAGGTCACCACGTACGTGTCGTCGTCGTCCACGTACGTGTACCGGACGAGGCCCGCCACCGGCTTGCCGGTCTTCGCGTCGGTGTAGACCCCGTGCCGCTCGAAGGTCATCTTCGCCGGATCGTCGCCGATGATCCGGCCGTCGCGGGCCAGCATGAAGATGGGGATCTCGGCGAAGCCGTACTTCTCGGCGCCGGTGATGAACGACGCGATGACCGTGTACGGTCCGGCCTGCCCCCGTCCCCAGTACCAGTCGTTGATGATTTTCTGCAGCCCGACGTTGCCCCAGTTGTGGTCGTGGTAACCGACGCCGGTCGTCTCATGCCGCACACCGTCGATCGTGTACGAGCCCCGCACGGTTCCTTGGGGCACCGAGGGCAGCCAGTTGAACTCGAGGTCGCGCGTCGCGCCGAACAGCATGTGCCCGGTGGCCGGCCGCCAGGCCGGGACCTCGGATGTCAATGTGAAGTCGACCCGCGCACTTCCGGCGGTCGCCTGGATCCGGTACTCGCGCAGGTTCTCGCCCTGGAAGTGGTTGCCCGGCCCCATCCGGACGTCCGTACGCCCGCTCGCCGCCGACCACTCGGCCGCGGGGATCGCGATGGTGTTGTTGGACATCGTGCCGTCGGGCAGTTCCAGGTTGACCCGCAGCTGCGGCGACAGCGGGCTACTCGCCGCGCCGAGGTCCTTGTTCATGAACACCACGACCACCTTCGCGCCGTCGTCGAGGTGGGCGTCGAAGTACCACCACTCGTACGACCCGGCGCGATTGTCGGTGCGGGCGCCGTCCTCCCATTCGCGGACGACATCGCGCTCCAGCCCGAAGCGGGCATAGTCATCGCTCAGCGCGGCCAGTTTGAGGTGATCCGACATGACTCTTCGTCTCCGATGCTTCACAAGTTCGATCTCGCAGTCCATCGCTTCCCCGGACATGGGGCATCGCGCCGACTGCTCCGAGAACCCGGGGCCGCCTGGCAGGCCGTCCGGCGGGGTGTCCGCCAGTGGCTGCGGACGGCTCACAGGGTGGCGAATCCCTGCCGCCAGGACGGATATGTCGGGGTCCAGCCGAGGTGCGTGCGGGCGTAGTGGTTGCTCGCTCCCCGCGCCCAGCCATGCCGCTCGCCCACGGTCTCCGCTGGCGCTGCGACATTGGCCGCCGCGCAGAACGCGGGCACCCACTGCGAGGCGGCGGCGGGCTCGTCGTCGCAGACGTTGACGACGCCGGCGGGCCACCGCAGAGCCGCGACCGCGGCGGCGACGGCGTCGTCGATGTGCAGCAGGCTACTCACGTCCGCGTCGGCGGGGACCTTGCCGGCGGCGGCGAACTGGGCCATCAGACCGTCGCGGGCGTACCAGGTGCCCGGGCCGTAGAGGGTGCCGTACCTCAGCACGACCCACTCGGGCGCCTCCTGGACGGCGGATTCGAGCGCGGCGGCTCCGGCCACACTGGTTTGGCGTGGCTCTGGGGCGCCGAGGTCGAGCGGGGTCTCCTCGGTCGCGGGCTCGGCGCCCGGCTCATACGCCCAGGCGATGCTCTGTGCCACGATCCGGCGTACCCCGGCGGCGAGCGCCGCGTCGACCAGGTTGCGGGTCCCGACCCGGCGCAGCCGCGAATTGGCGGCGAGGTCGCCCGTGCTCAGGCTGGTCAGTTGGTGCATCACCACGTCCGGGCGGGCGTCGCGGACGGCTGCTGCCACCGCGTCGCGGTCGAGCATGTCGACGGCGACCGGGCCGTTGCGGGCCAACCCGATGACCTCATGCCCCTGGGCGGTCAGGAGCGGCGCGAGCCGGCGGCCGATGACGCCGGTCGAACCGGCGAGAACGATACGCATGACGTGCCTCTCCGTCAGTTCGGCCGGGATGAGCGGCGATCCGTACGCTGTTCGAGCTCGTCGGGGCTCACCAGCACCAGCATTTCCTGGCCGGGCGCGCACACCATCACGACCACGAATGTGGTCACCCGATCGGGAAGGTTGTTGGCGGACCGGTAGTGGATGACGTCGCCACCGGGCTCCCAGAACGCCTCACCGGCCTTGATCACCCGTTCGGGCTCGCCCTCCAGCTCGAAGATCATCTCGCCTTCGAGCAGGTAGCCGAAGACCGGGCCGGAGTGCCGGTGTGGCGGCGTGCCGGGGTCGCCCGGTGGTAGTTCGATCGTCGCTGTCATCACATGGGAGCCCTCCGGCAACTCCGGCGGCATGGCCGTGCCCAGCAGCACGACCTCGTTGTTTCCGATCTTCATGGTCTGCATGAATCGAACGTATCCCCGACCGGACCAACACGATGGTCCAGTTGACGACCGGCCCGGTGGACCAGTTGGCAGAGCCCGGACAGTGCCTCCTGCCAGGCATGAGCAGGTGGCGCCGCGTACCCGAGGACCAGGGCCGCCGCCTGCCGCTCATCCGCCGGATCGTGCCAGTAGCCGTTGCCGTGCAGGCCGATCAGCTGAAGCCCCTGGCGGCGCCCGGCCTGGATCAGCCAGCGCTCCTCCGCCACGGACGCCAGCGGCAGCAGCGCGTGCACGCCGGCCGCGATGCCCTCCAGTGGGGTCGGAGTCACCTCGGCCAGGCGGCCGGCCAGCTCGATCCGGCGGCGCCGGTAGGTGAGGCGCATGCGGCGGATGTGCCGGTCGTAGTCGCCGTGCGCGAGCATCTCGGCCATGGCGAGCTGGTCGATCGCGGAGACCGCGGCGCCGGCCTCCATGATCGTCGTCCGCAGTTCGTGACGCAGTAACTCGGGTACGACGAACCAGCCCAGGCGTAGGCCCGGCGCCAGCGACTTGCTCGTGCTGCCGGCGTACACGATCCGCTCTGGCGCCAGCGCCTGCATCGCGCCCACCGGCCGCTGGTCGTAGCGGAACTCGCCGTCGTAGTCGTCCTCGATCAGGAACGCGTCGTGCTCCCGGGCCCACGCGATGAGCCGGTAGCGGTGCCGTGGGGCGAGCACCACTCCGGTCGGATGCTGGTGCGCCGGGGTGAGCAGCGCGGCCTGACCCGCCGCGTCGTCCGGGTCGGCCCCGCCCGGGCCGACGGTGAGCGGGGCGACCGTCAGGCCCGCGGCCCGCAGCACCATCCGGTGATGGGCCAGACCGGGGTTCTCGGTGGCGATGGCGCGTACGCCGCGCCGGTGCAACGTCCGCGCCAGCAGGGAGAGGCCCTGGGTGAAGCCCGCCGTGATCACCACCGCGTCCGGGTCGCAGAGCACTCCACGAGCGCGCGCGAGGTAGCCGGCCACCGCCGCCCGCAACCCGGGCAGCCCGGTCGGCTCGGAGTAGTCCAGCGTGCCGCGCGAAGCCGTTGTCAGCGCCCGGCGGACACTGTCCGCCCAGGCAGTGCGGGGAAACGACGCGAGATCGGGAATTCCCGGCCGTAACTCGATCAATGGCCCGGCCGGGGGCGACGGCCGCGGTTGCCGGCGCGAGCCGGGCGGATCATGGAGCACGTCCGCGACCCGGGTGCCCGAGCCGGGTGCCGCCAACAGCCACCCTTCCGCCACCAGCTGCGCGTACGCCTGCACCACGGTGCCCCGGGCCACGCCGAGGTCGGCGGCCAGGCTCCGGCTTCCAGGTAGGCGCGACCCGGCCCGCAGCCGGCCGGTCCGAATGCTCTCCCGTAACGCGCTCTCCAGCGAGCGACCCGGGAAACCCGCACTCCGATCGAACTCCAGATGCAGGTCAAGCGACTTCGTCACTCAGCAACGATCCCATTCGTGCGAGCAGCACCGGCAGGTTCGGCGACGACTCAGGCGCCAGACCATCGACCTCGACGTACGTGCCGTCGACGAACCACGAGTCGCCAGGCGCCGGTGCCGACGGTCACCGCTGGAACTGGGCTAGTTTCTGCGGGTTGAGGATGATCAACACTCGTTCGATCCCGGCGGGTGAGGCGTCGATGGTGACCAGAGCGACAGTTGTCCCGGGCCGTGCGACGAGGATCGCGGCTTGGCCGTTGGATTCGACGATCTCCGGTGAGAGGTCGCGGCCGAACTTCCGGATCAATCCCAGGATGTAACGCGCGACGTTGTCACGTCCGACGACGGGTAGCTGAGCGGCCCGGACGGTGCCGCCGCCGTCGGCGTAGGAGATGGCTGTTTCGGCGAGCAGTTCCTCGAGCTGGGTCAGCTCACCGGAGCGGGCTGCGGCGAGAAATGCCTGCAGCAGGCGGTCGCGGTCGGCGTGGCCGACCGGTTCGTGCCGCTGCCGGGCCAGATGCGTGCGGGCGCGGTGGCCGAGCTGTCGTGCGTATGCCTCGCTGACGTCGAGTACCTCGCCGATCCGCCGGAACGGGTAATCGAACGCCTCCCGCAGCACGTACACCGCCCGCTCGGCCGGGGTGAGCCGTTCCAACAGGAGTAGCACGGCGAGTTCGAGTGACTCGTTGCGTTCGGCCTGGAGTGTCGGGTCGGCGGAGGTGTCGACGGGCTCGGGCAGCCACGGTCCGGGATACAGCTCGCGGCGGGCGCGAGCCGACGTCGCGGCGTTCAGAGCGAGCCGGGAAGTCGTCGTGACCAGGAACCCGATCGGGTCCCGTACCTGGCTGCGGTCGGTCTGCTGCCACCGGAGCCAGGCTTCCTGCACGACGTCTTCCGCCTCGGCGACACTGCCGAGCATCCGGTAGGCGATGCCGAAGAGCCGCGGACGGACCGGGTCGAACACCGCCAAAGCGTCGACCAGTGCCCCGTCTGTTCCTCGCCCCACCATGGCCGCCGCCTCGTCGCTTCTATCCCTGAATGTGCAGGTGAATTCGCACTGCCGCCGATATCGCTGCTGTTGTTGAGCACCAGCCACACAGATACCCCTGCGGGGCCGTACTACAGCACGTGACCGGCGGTATGGCCAGCGGCTTGGGTCGGCGACGATTCGAGCAGACCGACACATATCTGCACGAGCGTGCCGACGAGCCAGGTGAAGGGACTGTCGATGCCATTCTGTTTGTCGTCTGGCATCGTGTACCAGACGGTGTACGTCGCTTGTACCGCGTGTTCGGCGGCGTCGACTGAACCGAGCAGGTGGTACGCGAGGTTCTTGAGGAGGCATCGTTCGGCGACGACGGCGCAGAACGCACTGGGTAGCGCGTGTGACCGAAGTGGCCGGAGGGGTCCGAGAACCATCTGCTCTCCCAGTGGTTGACGCAGAAGGTTCACTGGGCGGCCCGAGCCGAGGCGAGGCCGCGCCGAGCCGCCGAACGGTCGCGTAGCGCCGTCAGCAGGATGATTACCAGGCCGATGAGCGCCACGGCCGCGTTTGCGGTGGTGAGGAGGATCGCCTCACCTACGGTCGCCCCCTGCATGTTCGTGAGGTGATAGAAGAAATGCGGCAGCGCGAAGACCGAATAGGCAGCCGCGGCAGGGATGACGAAGTGGGCCCTGGGTTTGACCGCCGCGATGCCCAGCAGCAGGGCGATCGCTAGTGAAGCCGTACCGAAGTCCCGCGCATAGTGCTCGCTGAACGGCGGCGTGAGATCCACGGTCGGGAAGTTCGCGTAGAAGCTGGCCGGCCAGATCGCGTTCCAGGCTCCGACCACGAAATTGTCGAGAAACAAGATCACCAGTGCGATACGGATGAGGGCGGTCATGATCGTCGCTCCTTGCGCTGTACCGGCTCGGCGTCCGCGGTGTCGTCCTTGACACGCCAGCCGACGTAGCTGGACACATCAGGAGCCCGCCGGTGGTGGGCGAGTGTCACCAGGTACGGACCGAGCAGGTCTCCGATTCGTGACACGCGCCCCGGCCGCGACCTCTGCTGTCACGAATCGGGGGGCCGTTCGGTCCAGTTCGCAGACGCCGCGGTCGTTCGCGGCGGAGAGGAGCACGCCATGAAGAGAAGCGTTGCGGCGCGCGTGACCGACAGGTCAGACACCGGTCGGGCGCCTCGCACTGATCGTAGCGTCAGATTGATCGTCACGGCCGCGCTTGCTGCCGGTTTCCCGCTGGCGGTCACGCCCGCGCCCGCGCTCGCGCACGGCGCGACGCATTCGATCACGCCGACCGCCGGTGCCGCGCTCGCGACGGCCCCGCAACGGGTCGAGGTGGTGTTCGCCGCCGAGATCACGTCCGACAGCAGTGTCACAGTGACGGACCACACGGGGACGGATTGGGCAGGCGGTCGGCCGGTCATCCACGGTGCGACGCTGCGCCATCAGGTGAGAGCGGATATGCCTGACGGCTGGTACGAGATCAGTTGGCGAGCGACCTTCACCGACGGACACCCGGTAGCCGGCACGGCGGAGTTCACTGTGGGAGCGGAAGCTGCGGCGGCCGCTGCGGCGAATCCGTTTCGGGCCCGTCTCACGCACGGCGGAGTCGTCGCGTTGTACGCCGCCTCGGGTGTAGCAGTACTGGCTCTCCTACTCGCGATCATGACGCTCTCACGCGGTGTCTACGCCGCCAGCAAGCGCACCGATACAGGTGAGTGAGGGTTCCACCCTTTAGGGCTATTTGCGCAGTCATTACTGGACGAGAAGTCTCGGAGAGGTAGAACCAACAGTGACATCACAGCGGCTTATCCCCCTTTCACCCCGGCCCCCGGTCCGGGCTACGCGCCACCGCGGCGTTACGGCGAACCCAGATCGGGAGGTAGCTCAGTGCGTATCGCGGTAGCTGGCGGGACCGGTTGGGTGGGACGTCTCGTCGTCAACGCCGTACGGTCCGCCGGCCACGAGCCGGTCATACTCGCCCGCTCTACAGGTGTGGACCTGATCCGCGGTTCCGGGCTGGACGAGGCGCTGACCGGCGTACCGGTCGTGATTGATGTCAGCAACGTGTCGACGATCAAGCGGGAGGAGTCGGAGAACTTCTTTGGTACGGCGACAACCAACCTGCTCGCCGCAGGCCAGCGCGTCGGGGTTCGGCACCACGTGGCGCTGTCGGTTGTCGGCGCCGATCGGGTGAATTGGGGTTACTACGCGGGCAAACGACGCCAGGAGAGGCTCGTCCTGGACGGTGCGGTACCCGCGACGGTGCTCCGCTCGACGCAGTTCTACGAGTTGGCCGCGCAGATGCTCGCCACCATTCCCGGCCCGATCGCAGTGGTGCCCCAGATGCGCATGCGGCCGATCGCGGCACACGAGGTCGCCGACTGTCTCGTCGACGTCGCCCTGGCAGACCCGGCCGGCCGGGTGCCCGACATCGCCGGCCCGCAACAGTTGCGCATGTCTGACATGGCCCGCCGCCTGCTACGTACCCGCGGAAGTCACCGCGTTGTCCTGCCGGTCCGCCTTCCGGGAGCGACCGGTCGCGCCATGGCCGGACACGGCCTGCTGCCCACCGGCCCCGGTCCGCGGGGCACACAGACCTTCGACCAGTGGCTGGCCAGCCCGGCAGCGCAGAACACCACCGGGCGGCCCGGGTGAACGAAGGCCGGTCACGCATCCCCGCCGCACCGCAGGCTGCGTCACCAGACGGACGGGGCATCGCGCTGACCGCGCTGATCCGGATCGCCCTCGCCGTCCTGTTCCTCGACGAACTCGTTGTCGGGTTCTGGAACCAGGTCTTCCCCGAAAGCTTCTACAACCACTTCCCGACCGTCACCCTCACCCCGCCGTTCAGCGAGCACTACGCGCGAGACTTCGGTGGAGCCACCCTCGGGCTGGCCGTCGTCCTCGGCATAGCGCTCGTCGCGCCTCGCGCCGCATTCACCATCCCCGCGGCAGCGGCGTTCTCCACCTTCGCCATACCCCACTTCTTCTTCCACCTGACCCACCTTCACCACGCCAGCCCTGGCGAGGCGGTGTTCCTGACGACCGCCAATGCCGTCGTCGCCCTGCTCGGCCTCCTCGTTATCGCCCTCACGCTCATCCGAGACGCCAGGCATCGCCGCCCTCGGGCCGGATGATGCGGGCGGACCCGGCGTGACGCCGAGTCCGCCCGTCTCAGGTGTTCTGAATCTCGCCCTGCCGCTGGTAGACCTCCACACCCTCGAACAGGTGCGGCGCGGAGCCGGCCGTGATCATCGTGCGGGGGAGGCGCGCCTGAACTGCTGGTTCGTTTGTCCGTGGCAGTCGTAGAGCTGGATCTGGGCTCCGTTGGCGGTGCTCCAGGCATCCAGGCATCGTCCGGACTGGACGTTGCTGATGGTGCCGTTGGAGTTGACGTTCCACTGTTGGTTGGTTTGGCTGTGGCAGCTGTAGATCTGGACTGCCGCGCCGTTGCCGGAGCCTGCCGCGTCGAGGCACATGGTGCCGTACACCTGGAGTTGCTTGGTTGAGGTGTAGGTCCATGCCTGGTTGGTCTGTCTGTTGCAGTCGTAGAGCTGGACCCGGGTGCCGTTGTTACGGGAGGCGCCGGGTACGTCGATGCACCGGCCGGACTGCGTGCCGACGATCTCGGTGGCCGAGCCGGGTGGGTTGGTCGGCGGATCGGTGGGCGTCGGCGGATCGGTCGGGGTCGAGGGCAGCAACGGGCAGGTGCTGCGGTAGGTGACCACGCCGCTGGAGTCCAGCAGTGGGCAGAGGAACTGGCTGTACCGGGTGTCGTTGTCGATGAACATCTTGACGAACGGCAACATGGTCCGGACCATCACCGGGTTCGACCGTCCGACCATGAAGCCGTGGTCCGCACCGGCGACCTCCAGGTAGACGCTCTCCGTCGTGGCCGGGAGGCTGTTGTACAGGCCGGTGGCGTAGGACGGGGTGACCACCGTGTCCGCCTGCCCAGAGAAGATCATCGTGGGCACCCGGTTGTTCGCCAGGTTCGACGACGGCGAGTACGGCGCGATGCCGACCACTGCCTTCAACGACGAACGCCGGGTGGCGGCGCTCAGCGCGCCGCCGCCGCCCATGGAGTGGCCGGCGACCGCCAACCGGTTGGGGTCGACCCGGTCGCGTACCGGGCTCTGCTGGGTGAGGTAGTCCAGTGCGGCGAGCAACTGGGTGCCTCGGGCCGTGTCGAAATCGTTGCGGCTGTTGGTCTCGATGCCGATCACGACGAAGCCGTGGGAGGCCAGCCACGGTCCCATCCAGGCCAACTCCGCGGAGAACAACGCGGTGTAACCCGGCGAGATCGCGATGGCCCCGAAGGTGCCCTGGCTGGTGTCGGTCGGGTAGTAGATCCTCCCGCCGTTGAAGCCGTACCCGGTCGGGACGCTGACCGACGTGTTGGCGAAGGGGCCGTTCACGGCGGTGACGCTGGTCCGGGTGGGGTCCGGGCCCCGCTGGTACGGGTTGTCGGCGGCCGACGCCGACCCGGTCGCCACGGTGATGGTGAACAACCCGACCGCGGCGGCGATCCCGGCTGCGGCGAGCTTGAGCATCCGTCCCCGAAAACGGGGGGACACCCGGTCAGCATGGGTGTTTCCCGAGGGCGGCGGGTGGTCTACGGGTCCTCGCACTGTCGGTACCTCCTGGTGGTGGGTGGGTGTGGGGCGGACAGGCTCGGTATGGTGCCGAGCCTGCCCGCCCCGGCGATGTCCGGTCGTCAGCGCTGCAGCGTCAGCAGACCCGGCCGGTACGGCAGGAGGCCGTAGTCGCCACCGGAGCTGGGAGAACGCCCCTGGTAGAGCAGTTGCAGGTTGCAGGCGTCAACGGTCATCGTCTGATCGGCGTTGCTGCGGATCAGTTCGCCATGGCTGATGTCGTTGGTCCAGGTGGCGCCGCTGTTGGCCTTGCCAGCGAACGGGTTGCTCTCGGACGTGGCCTGCGGCGTCCACGTACCACCCAGGCTGGTGGCCGTGAACGATCGGAAGTAGCGCCCATTCGCGCCGATCGCCTCGACGAGCATGAGGTACCGGTTCTGACCCTGGAGCTTGTAGACCTGAACCCCTTCGAACAGGTTGTTCGTGGTGTCGGTCATGATCGTCGTGTAGTTCGACCCGAAGCTGCCCGGGAAGTTCCCGATGGGCATGCTGGCCCGGTAGATCCTGCCGTTGTCTCCGGCGAAGAACAGGTACATGTTCTGGTCGTCACCGATGAGCGCCTGGTCGATCGGGCCGGTGCTGGAGTTGGAGATGCTTCCGGTGAACAGCGTCTGCGCCGCGGACCAACTGTTCACGTTGGTCGGGTCGGTCGACGTCCGGTAGGAGAAGGCCGGCCCACCCCACTGATAGGCCAACACCCAGACGTTGCGCGGCGCGAAGTAGAACAACGACGGCGCCACCGCCGCGAACGGCATCTGATTCTGCGACGCCGACCCCATCTGGTTCCAGTTCGAGAAGAGGCCGAAGTTCATCGAGCCCCACGTCGTACCCGTGTCGTGCGTGGTGGCGTAAACCAACTGCTGGCCGTTGTACGGCGCGTGGGTGAAGTCCTTCAGCGACACCCACCCCGACCTCGGCTGCGCCAGCGCGCCCGTCGACGACCAGCGGTACGACGACGGAAGATCACACGAACCGCCGGGCGGCGGCGTCGTCGGTGTCGGCGTCGGCGTTTGGGTGGGCCCACCGACGGCGGCGAGTCGGAATTGCTGGTTGGTCTGTCCGTGGCAGTCGTAGAGCTGGATCTGGGCTCCGTTGGCGGTGCTCCAGGCGTCCAGGCACCGTCCGGACTGGACGTTGCTGATGGTGCCGTTGGAGTTGACGTTCCACTGTTGGTTGGTCTGGCTGTGGCAGCTGTAGATCTGGACTGCCGCCCCGTTGCCGGAGCCTGCCGCGTCGAGGCACATGGTGCCGTACACCTGGAGTTGTTTGGTTGAGGTGTAGGTCCATGCCTGGTTGGTTTGCTTGTTGCAGTCGTAGAGCTGGACCCGGGTGCCGTTGGTGGTCGACGCGTTCGGCACGTCGACGCACCGGCCGGACTGTGTGCCGACGATCTCGGATGCGGAGCCCGGTGGGGGGGTGGGCCCCGGCGTGGTGGGCGTGGGAGTGGGCCCGGGGCCGGCGCTGTTCAGCGCCTCAAGGGTGGCCGTGTAGGCGGCCTTCTTGTTGCCGTTGCACTCGAAGAGCAGCGGAGTGCCACTGGAGCGCCACGAGTCGCAGTCCCGTACCCCCCACACGGTGATTCCGTTGCAGCGAGCCACAGCCAGGCAGTCGTTGACCACGTTGCGGTAGGTGTTGGCCTGCGTCGTGCCGGATCCCTCGATGTCCAACTCGGTGATCTGCACGTCCACCCCGAGGGCGGCGAAGCTGGACAGCGTGGTGCGGTAGTTGCTGTTGTACGCCGAGTTCGCGTTGAAGTGCGACTGGAACCCGACGCAGTCGATCGGCACCCCACGAGACTTGAAGTCGCGCACCATGTTGTACACGGCCTGCGTCTTGGCCCAGGTCCAGTTGTCGGTGTTGTAGTCGTTGTAGCAGAGCTTCGCGTTCGGGTCCGCCGCGTCGGCGGCGCGGAACGCCGCCTCGATCCAGTCGTTGCCGGTGCGCTGCAGGTTCGAGTTGCGACGGGCGCCGCTGTTGCCGTCCTCGAACGCCTCGTTCACCACATCCCACGAGTCGATCTTGCCCCGGTAGTAGGTGGCCACCCGGGTGACGTGGTTCAGCATCGCGTTGCGCAGGGCGGTGCCCTCCATGCCCTGCATCCAGCCCGGCTGCTGCGAGTGCCAGGCCAGGGTGTGGCCCCGGACCTTCCAGCCCCGGGAGATGGCGTGGTTCACGATCCGGTCCGCGTTGCCGAAGGTGAAGTTGTTCTGCTGCGGCTCGGTCGCGTCGATCTTCATCTCGTTCTCGGGGGTGACGCTGTTGAACTCACGGTTCAGGATCGTCGTGTAGGCGCTGTCGTTGAGCTTGTTGGCGGCGACGGCGGCACCGAAGTACCGGCCGGACTGGGCCGCGGCGGCACCGAGGGTCGTCTCGGCGGCCTGGGCGAGATTGGGCAAGAGCGATACGGTCAGGGCCAGAATTATCGCGGCTGTTCCGGAAAGTGTGAGCGCTCGCAGTCGGGAGCGCCCGGTGGGACGGGTCCGGGAGACCATGCTGATCCTCCAGTGGTGGGTGAAATTCCTGTCGCTGTTCCATGGGGAGGCCCCCGCTCGATGGCGGCGGGCACGAGGGTGAGTCCGCCCGAGCGGGTCGGGGCTCACGTCAGCCGTCCGCCCGAATGCGAGTCGGCTCGGGCTGCCTGGCCAGCGGGTGAAGGGCGGTGACAGGTAGGCCCGGTCGCCCGTCGGGGAATGGTCGCGGGCGCTGGCTCTTTCGGCGGTGGACGTGTCACCTGACAGGTGGATGGGCCTGACGGTCGCCGTAAAGCGCCTCCAGTGATGAGAGGATCTTGTTAACGTTCACACTTGTCGATGGCTCTCAGGCTGGCAGAAGATTCCAGAGTTTTCAACCGGTAGTTTCGGACCTGTTACGGATCAGCGCGGTGGAGCTGTGAGCCGCTTCGGCCAGACAAGATCAAATGCTCGGGCGTCTCGGAGCGGCCCGCGCTGCCCGGCTGTCACCCCGAGGAGGTACGACCCGAGCGGGCGCCCGGCGTCACCGTGGCTTCCGCTCGTTGGCACGCCGCCTCGATACTGAGGGCGTGGCGCTCGACTCCGGCAAGGGCTACCGGTTCTGGACCCTCGTCGTGACCAACCTCGCGGGCGTTGCCATGGGCATCTCCGTCAACGGTCTGCACGACGACTACGGCTGGACTGCCGCCGGCGTATCTGCGGGCGCGGCCGGTGCGACGGCATTGCTGGTCCGGCTGCGCGGGCTGCCACCGCGAGCTCCCCTGGTTCGGCTGATACACCGCGTCTTCCTGGCACTCACGTTTGCTGCGTTGGTGGTCGGAGCCTTCGGATCGGGCCGCACCGCGCGGTACGCCCTCCTCGCGGCGGCCGGCGCCGTCATCGTCGTGCTGGTCACCACACCCGGCGTGCGGTTGTTGGAGACGCTCTTCCGGGTGGCGATGATCGGCGTGGCCGTGGGCTATCTGAGCACGTTACTGCCCGAATGGAACCGGTCGAATGCCGGAAAGGTCGTCATCGTCGGCGGTCTCGTGATTCTGGCAAACGTCTACCTCATCGGCCGGGATCACGGCTTCGCGTTCGTGGCGGAGTTCTTTGCCGCACCCCACCCGCATCTGGCCATTCGGCCGCTGGGCGGCGGTACCGCAATGATCATCTTCGGAGTCGCTGGCTTCTTCGAGGTCGGGCTGATAGCCCCGGCGGTCTTCGGTTCGCTCGGTCTGGTGGGGGTCGCGGTCGGGCTGTGCCTGCTCAAGGGCGGTCCCCACGCAGGTGCGATTGCGGTCACCGTCACGGGGGTCGCCGCGATCGTCATCGGTGCGGCGTTCTCCACCATGCACGGCGGTGAACTGGTCGGCGTCGCGTCGATCATCCTCGGTGTGTCGCTGGCAGGCAGGGGCCTTACCCGGACGAACGTGCTTCCGAGCCTGCAAGCCTTCTGGCGGCGGATGGTGCAGGACCCGGACGCCGCTTAGCGAGCGATCGAGCCTGGCCAAGGAGAGTGCCCAGGCGCGACGACCTAACCTCCTAGGACGCTCTGCGGGTTGTGCCTTCACCGACTTGCGTCAAGTGCGGTCGGTGGTCGACAACTGAAGCACTCCGTCAGCTGACGGGACGGCTGGAAAAAAATTCGCGCCGAAGAGCGGTAACCAAATCGGCTGGCCAATCCGTCGTGTCAGTGATGGATCGCCACTGCGGGCGGTCGGCCGAGGAGGGGTACCGGACATGGGCGACGTGCGTGGGCGTTTCAGGGACGATCTGGCCCAACACCCCGCCCCGCCGCTGGGTGACCTGGTCCAGCAGTCGGTGATGCAGGGCCGCCGGCTGCGCCGCCAGCGCCGCCTGATACAGCTCGGCGCCGGCGGATCGGCGTTGGCGATCCTGCTGGTGGTCGGTCTGGCCGCCGGGCCGCTCGGCGTCGGTGCGGGTGATGCCGGGCTGACCGTCGGTTCGCCGGGTGGGTCGGTCGAGACCGCCACGCCGTCCCCGGCCGAGTCCTCGGTTGGCGCCCCGAGCAGGTTCGAGGGGGGCACCAACGACGAGCAGCGAGGAGATCCCCATCGGTCGGCGCCGCCCCCCTCGACCACGGTGATCGACACCGTGAGGATGGGGGCGGGGCCGGACGGTGAGCTGCTGACCACCACACCGCAGGGTGCCCTGGAACTGCTCACCCGGCTGCTACCCGAGGGGAAGACCAGCGGTTATGCGAGTCTGCAGAGCAGCGGGGCGGGCCCCGGCATGCCGTACGTCCAGCTCTACCTGGACCGAGGCGATGGACCGGGCATGCTGCGGCTCTCCATCCGCCAGGACGACCTCCGCGACGGCCCGGTCCCGGGGACGGTGGAGCTGACCGAGTCACCCGACAACTGCGTGCGGACCAAGACGGTCACCGTGCACCACCGCAGGGGCCTCCAGGTCGATTTGTTGATCTCGACCTGTCTGGTCTGGGACGGCAAGGGGACCTCGCCGGCACCCCCCGTCCTCTCCGTGAACGAGGCGACCGGGATCGCCGCCAACCCGATCTGGGGGACGAAACTGCCGGCCGAGTTCGTTGTCAACGGTGCCAAGCGGTTCCCGACGCTGGCCCGGTCGAATGGCTGACGAGGACTTCGTCGAGTTCGCGCAGGCGGCCGGCGGCCGCCTGCGCGACGCCGCGTTCCTGATGTGCCGCGACTGGCATCTCGCCCAGGACCTCACCCAGACGACGTTGGCCAAGGTGTACGCCAACTGGAGGCGGGTCCGCCGGGCCGACGACCCCCACGCGTACGCCCGCAAGATACTGCTGCGCTGCATGATCGACCAGCAGCGGCGTCGCTCCAGCCGCGAGTTGGCGATGTCGGCGCCGCCGGATCGGGGCGAGGAACATCCGGCCGAGCTGCGCATGACGTTGCTGGACGCGGTCGCCACCCTGCCGTTGCGGGATCGGGCGATCATCGTTCTGCGCTACTGGGACGACCTGAGCGTGGAGACAACCGCCGAGGTTGTGGGCGTCTCCACCGCGGTCGTCAAGAGCCAGAGCATGCGCTCCCTCAACCGCCTGCGCGAGTTGCTCGGCGAGACCCGTTCCGAACTGTTCGCCGAGGAACGCCATTGACCGGTCCCGTCCGCGGCCGGGGTGCGGTGGGTCCCGGTGCCGGACCGCCGGGCAACCGCTGCGCCGGTGATGAGGCGGCGGCGAAGCTGCCACCCCGCGTCGTCGCCTGAAGCGCGACCTGCGGTGGCGAATATCTGCGTTTGGGGAGGTTTTGGGTGTCCGTATCGAGCAGCAGGACCAGCCGAGGCCGGATTCGCGGCAGAGGCCGAGGCTCGGTCACCGTCGTGCCGGCGCTCCTGTCGGCGTTGGTGCTGATGGCCGCAGGGTGTCATCGGGGGGAGCCCGGCGTCGGCCCCGACGAGCGACACACCGCGAACGCGGAACGGCGCGATCCGAGCCCGCTACTGGGGGCGGGGGATCTGGGAGCGGACTGGCATGAGGACGACGCGCGAACCGGTCCGGCCTCCTGGCCGTGGGAGCAGGACAGCTGCCCCGACTACAAGAGCAGCGACTACCAGGCCAAGTCGCATCGGCGCGCTGCCGTGCAGCGCTACTACCGGCTGTCTGACGGCTCGTCGCCGGCCCACCACGTCGTGGAGACGTACGAACCTGGATGGGCCGAGCGGAACGTCGATGACGTCCGTCGGGTCGTCCTGCGGTGCGCGAGCTACCCGGTTCTCGGGTCGCAGGTTTCGTTCGACGTCGTCGACCCGCACTATCTGGCGGGCAGCGGCATGCTCGTTCGAGGTCGCATCGCGCATGCGGACACCCCGGACACCGTCACGTACTTCGTGATGGTGAAACGAGGCGAGACGGTCTCGACGGTCCGTCTGCCCGACCCGGGCAGTCGGGCCGCGGTGGATGCGGTCGCGGCGAAGGCGGTGGCTCGCCTTGGCTGAGCGGAAAGGGCGGCAGCTGCCGCGCCGCTGGGTCGTCTCCGCGGTCACCATGTCTCTGGCGGGCGTCGCGACGGCCGCCTTCGGTGCCACGCGCGGTCGCGACGGCGACGGAGCCGGCCCATCGCACGGTTCTTCCCCCGCCAGTCCGATCCCCACCACGCCGGCCATCGACCGGATCGACCAGGCCAGAACGCGCATCAAGGCCTACGTGCAGCGGTACGACGGCCACCTGGCGGTCGCGGTACTGGATCGACAAGGAACGGCTGCCGTGACGGTCGGCGTCAAACGGTTCGAGACCGCCAGCATCGTCAAGGTCAACATCCTGGCGGCTCTGCTGCTGCGCCAGAGGCCGCCGGGCAAGGCCCTGGGTTCTGACACCCGACGGCTGGCCGAAGCCATGATCGTGTCCAGTGACAACGACGCGGCGGTGGCCCTGTGGCAGCGGATCGAGGGCTCGCGCGGTCTCACCGCCGCGAACCGCGCGCTCGGTCTGCGGGAGACCAGGCCCAACTCGCAGTGGGGACGGACCACGACCACGGCGGCCGACCAGCTTCGTCTGCTGACCGCGCTGACGTCACCGACGGGACCGCTGACCCCGCAGGACCGTACCTTCATCCTGGGCCTGATGAACAAGGTGATCCCCGAGCAACGATGGGGGATCACCGCCGCGCGGGAGCCGGGCAGTCGTTCCGGCTACGTCAAGAACGGCTGGGACACCGCTGATGTCGACGGCGGCCGCTGGCTGGTCAACAGCATCGGACGGATCGTCGAGGCCCGTCATGACTGGCTGATCGCCGTGCTCTCCGACCATCACGTGAGCCAGAAAGAGGGCATTCGCGTCGTCGAGAAGGCCGCCACGTACGTGCTCAAGGAGCTGCGCGCCGCCACCGCGGACGACGGCCCTTCCCAGGGATAGCCCCGCCTTCGGGTAGGCCGACGTAGGGGAAAGAGATTGCCTGGGGCGCTGACGGTCCTGGCCCCCGGCTCCGACGCTCTTGAGCTTTCTGACGCTGCGGATGCGGTCGGGTTCGGCACCGCGCCGAGCCCGCCCCAATCTGTCTCCAGGGCCGTGGGAGGTATCCGTCGATTCGGTGCCACGATTCGTGGAGCGCCTGCCAGAGTGGTTCATGCCCTTGAGTACGTACCATCTCAGAGCCTCGGTCGCCGTGTCCGACATTCAGACGGCCGTGGCCTTCTACGAAGGCACGCTGGGCCTGCGGGCGTTGCGGTCCGGCCCCAGCGCCACCATCGCCGACGGCAGCCGCGTCTATGGCTCGGGTGGCGGGCCGGCGCTGAACGTGTACCAGTCGGTCACCGCCGGGAAGACCTCGGCGACGTTGGCGACGTGGTACGTCGACGACATCGACCAGATTGTCGACGAGCTCACCTCGTCCGGCGTCGAGTTCGTTCGCTACGAGCAGTTCGAGCACGACGACAAGGGGATTACCGCGCGGGCCGGAGGTGGACGTATCGCCTGGTTCCAGGACCCGGACGGCAACACCTTCGCTCTCGAGGCCGACGCGTGACCTCCGCCTGAGCCTCGGGCCTGTCGCCGCCGCGCGGTGATGACCTGTGGCGGCGCTGGTGGGCGTACGGAAGGTCCGGGTGGCAGCTGGTGGGGCACTGCCGGAAGACCAATCCGGCTCAGGGCGTCAACGCCCTGAGCCGGATCAGCGTGTCAGCTGTCGGTGTTGCTGATCAGGTGACGTTGATGTCGCTGCACCACATGTAGGTCTGGTCCAGGTGCGACGCCCTCCAGAGCACGAACAGGATGTGGTTTCCGCTGCGCGCCGGGAGCGAGACGTTGAACGAGATGTTCTGCGCCGGCGCGTACCGCCCGGTCGTCGTGATCAGGTCGAGGTTGCCCCACCCGAGCTTCTGGGTGGACGGGTTGAACCCCTGCTTGGTGACGTAGACCTGGAAGTAGTCAGCGCCGTGGCTGGCCTGGTCGTACAGCTGGACCGTCAGGTTGCGGCTGACGTTGGTCGTCCTCCACGCCCCAGGCTGGTTCACGCTGTCGTTCCTGGACAGGGCGTTGCTGCACAGCTGCCCGTCCGGGGTGCGGGCTTGGTACTGGCCGCCGAGGCCGTCCCGCAGCTGACTCATCCAGTTCCACATGGTGTCGGGGTTGGCCTGGAACGCCCGCCAGCACATGGGGTCTTGCTGCTGCATGGCGGGGTTCATGTGCTGGCTGCCCCAGGACTTCCAACACTGGTAGGCGCGGCTCATCGGGTTGATGATGGTGCCGTGCGCCTGGGCTGCCCCGGTGAAGGGCAGCATGCCCGCCACGATGGCGAACACCATGACGAGCGCTCGCAGGGACCGACGGACATGTGACCGGGATCGTCCGCCGGATTGATCGGGCTTGTGTAAACGCACTGTTCATCCTCCGCTCTTCGGTACCAGAGATCAGAATGGGAACGCTCCCAAACCAACTGTTACATCTACTGGGCTAAATATCAATACTCATCGATCTATGGTCGGATGTGGATCGAGCTGACCGGGAGTGTCCGCAGTCGCGGCATCGCCGTACGGCCGCCCGGCAAGCTCAGAGGTCCGCTGCGGCGTCGTACCGGCGGCGCTGGTCGGCCATCTCCGACTCGGTCAGCGCCTCCTTGAGTGCCAACTCCGCGTACTTGGCCGGGAACATCTGCCGGACCCGGTCGGTGAACATGACCTCGGCGGTCGCCTCGACCACCTGGATGCCCGGAGGGTCGGTGGTCATGTCCATGATCACGGGACCGGCCAGCTTGACCGCCACGTCCCAGGGGCGTTTCTGCTCGGCGACCCCGCAGAGGTGGAAGCCGTAGACCGTCTGCACGTCGGCGAGCGCGGTGACCTCGGTCGGCTCGTAGCCGTAGACGCGGACCCCGCAGATCACCGCCGGCTTCCCCGTGGTGGCCGCCTGCTGGGCGCCGTGTCCGGCGTGGTTGTGCTGCCCCGGGTCCGCCTGTTCGAGCGTGGTACGCATCCGGGCCGTGATCTGCGTGTTCAGGTCCGCCGGCTCCGCCTCCGGGCCGGCCCTGTTGACCAGGACGACCGCGCCGGCCGACACCACCAGCAGGATCACCGCTACCCACACGAAGCGGTTTCGGTACCAACCCGCGAAGTTCTCTCGGGAAATCATGTTTGCTTCTCACCTCGTCGCCGGTTCTGGTGTGCTGGCAGGCCGAATCGGGCGCCCCTGGCGGGTCAGGCGTTGAGCGCGTCGGCCGTCGGGGAAACGTGACGCGGGCGTCTGCGGCGGGCAGGCATGATTGCCCGCCACCATGCCCGTCGTCGTAGAGATGGCCCGGCGATCCGGCAGGCGAGCGTCCGCCAAGGCGGCGCCCTGCCGGCGCTGTGTTGCTCCCGTGCTGGCCGTTCCCAGCACGGTTGCCCCCGTGCTGCGGCGATATGAGCCATTCCAACACGTCTGGATCGGCTTTGGCAACATCGACGAGCATCAGCGTGGGTTCGACCCGGGCCCACCCGCACCTTCGTCGCGCACGAGTGCCCACGCCGCACCGCCGCGGGTCCCCCGAACGGATCCGCAGCGAGCGCAACCAGGATCGGATATGGTCCGTGCCACCCGATTTGCCGCTTGTAAGGGGAAAATATGAGCCGCTTGCCCTATGTGAACCCTGCCGACACCCCGGCGCCGGTCCGCGACGCTTTGCAGGCCGCGCTTCCCCTGAACTTCTTCCGCGTCATGGCCCACGCCGAGACGGCGTTTCCGGACTGGATGCGCTGGGGCGGCACGCTGCTCACGGACCTGGCCCTCGACCCGCTGCTGCGCGAAATCGCGATCCTGCGAGTTGCCCAGCTGAGCAACGTCACATACGAGTGGGTTCAGCACGAGCCGATCGCGCGCTCCGTCGGCGCCACGGACGAGATGATCCACGCGCTCGGGCGCGACGAGATCGGGGCCGACTATTTCACGTCGGACCAGCGGATCGTCCTGCGTTTCACGACCGAGGTCGTCCGCGACGTCCGCCCACCCGACGACACCACCATCGCACTGACAGGGCGGCTCTCCCCGCGCGAGGTGATCGAACTCCTGATGGTGATCGGGCAGTACATGATGATCGCCCGGGTCGCCGCGGTAACGGGCCTGGACGTCGACAAGCCCATGGGCGCCGCCGTTTACGGTGCCGCCGGTAGCTGACACGAGCACCTGTGCGGGTCGGACATGGCGGTACCGCTGCGCGACACGGACCCGACCGCGGCCGTGCGGGCCTGACTAATGTCATGAGTGCCTGTGCACCCCGCATCGAACGTCGTGACTAAGCGCACTGGAGCCCGCCCCGTCCCGTCGATGAGACTCGATTCAACGCCGGAACACCAGCCGGCCGAGTTCGAGGGGCGGCGGGACGGTGGACGAACGCTACGACAGCTACTGCGCCGCAGACCGGCTGTTCTACGACTCGCTCGGCAGCGCCGTCGCGCAACCCGTCTTCCCGGCCGCCGAACGACCCATGCCGGCCGGCTGGCGCCGCGAGCCGCTCGACGACTGGCTGATCTACGCGCCCGACGGCGGCTCGCTGCCCCAGCAGGGCTGGAAGATCCATGTGTCGGCGGGTCTGGCGAACGCCGAACGGGTGCTCGACGCGGTCTGGAACTACTGCGTCCCCCGCGGCCTGTCCTTCAAGTTCCTGCGCGGCCCGCGCACGCTGCTGCTGCGCAACTCCAAGTACGCCGCCCGGGCCGCCAGCGGAAAGTTCATCACGGTCTATCCCCGCGACGACGCGGAACTGGAGCTGGCCTGCAAGGAGCTCGACGAACTGCTCACCGGCGAGGCCGGGCCGTACATCCTCAGTGATCTCCGCTACGGCACCGGCCCGGTCTACGTGCGCTACGGCGGCTTCGCCGCCCGCTACTGCCACTCTCCCGACGGCCAGGTGGTACCGGCCATCGAGGACGAGACCGGCACGCTGGTGCCGGACCGCCGAGAGCCCGTCTTCCACGTACCGTCCTGGGTCACCCTGCCCGACTTCCTCGGCCCGCACCTGGCCGCCCGCACCGCAACCAGCACCGACCAGGTGCCGTACCGAATCGAGCGGGTGATCCACTTTTCGAACGGCGGCGGGTTGTACGTGGGCAGGGACCTGCGCACCGACACCGAGGTGGTGCTGAAGGAAGCCCGACCGCACGCCGGCCTGGACGCCGACGGCACCGACGCCGTCGCCCGGCTGGCCCGCGAGGCGCAGGCCCTGCGGCAACTCGCCGACCTGCCGCAGGTGCCTCGGGTGCACGACGAGTTCGCCCTCGGCGAGCACCGGTTCCTCGCGCTCGAGTTCATCGAAGGCCGACCACTGAACAAGGTGCTGGTCGACCGGTACCCGCTGATCGACGCCGACGCCACCGACGACGACCGGGCGGCGTACGCCCGATGGGCCCGCCAGATCTACGAGCAGGTCGAATCCGTCGTGACGGCGATCCACGAGCGCGGCCTGGTCTACGGAGACCTGCACCTGTTCAACATCATGATCCGGCCCGACGACCGGGTCGCCCTGGTCGACTTCGAGGTGGCCGCCCCGATCGCCGGGCACCGCCGACCCGGGCTACGCAACCAGGGCTTCGCGGCACCGAGGGACCGAACCGGGCCGGCGGTCGACCGGTACGCCCTGGCCTGCCTGCGGTTGGCACTGTTCCTGCCACTGACCCAGCTGGTCCGGCTCGCCCCGGCGAAGGTGACCCACCTGGCCGACATCATCGCCGCGAACTTCCCGGTGCCGAGGTCCTTCCTCGACCCGGCGGTCGAGGAGATCACCGGTGACCCGCGGGTCACCGCGGATCCAGCAGGGGATCTCGGCACGGATGACTGGCGCACCAAGCGGGACCGGCTGACCACGGCGATCCTGGCCAGCGCCACCCCCGAGCGCGACGACCGGCTCTTCCCCGGCGACATCGAGCAGTTCCGCAGCGGCGGCCTCAACCTCGCCCACGGGGCGGCGGGAGTGCTGTACGCGCTCGACAAGAGCGGTGCCGGGCGGTGGCCCGAGCACGAGGACTGGCTGGTGCGGCGGGCGACAGCGCCCCCGTCCGGCACCCGCTGCGGCTTCTACGACGGCCTGCATGGTGTCGCCTACGCGCTCGATCACCTCGGCCGCCGGCAGGACGCGCTGGACATTCTCGACATCTGCCTGCGGGAACCCCTGGACGGGCTCGACCACAGCCTGGCCAGCGGACTGTCCGGGATCGCGCTCAACCTGGCCGAGTTGGCCGCGCGTACCGGGGAGGTGTCGTTGCACGACGCCGCGTGGCGGGCCGCCGAGCAGGTGATCGGGCAGCTGGCCGACGACCCGGGCCCGGACGTCAGCGGCGGACGTAACCCGTACGCCGGGCTGCTGCGGGGCCGGACCGGACCGGCGCTGATGCTGTTGCGGCTCTACGAGCTCAGCGGCGACGACGAGCTGCTGGAGCACGCCGCCACGGCACTGCGTCAGGATCTGCGCCGGTGTGTGCTGCGCCCGGACGGTGCCCTGGAGGTCAATGAGGGCTGGCGCACCATGCCCTACCTGGCGCACGGCAGTGTCGGTATCGGGCTGGTCCTCGACCAGTACCTGCGCCACCGGGCCGACGACCGGTTCGCCGAGGCGAGCGCGGGGGTGCGCCGCGCCGCACGCTCACCGTTCTACGCACAGTCCGGGCTCTTCGCCGGCCGGGCCGGCATCATCGCCTACCTCGCCGCCTCGACCAACGACGCCGACCGCCGCGAACTCCGCGCGCAGCTGGACCGGCTGACCTGGCACGCGCTGCCGTACCGGGACGGGACCGCATTCCCCGGCGAGCAGTTGCTGCGGCTCTCCATGGACTTCGGCACCGGCACCGCCGGCGTGCTGTACGCGCTGGCCAGCGCGCAGCACGACCAGCCGCCGATGCTGCCCTTCCTCGCGCCCCTGCCGGGCGCGAACAGACTCCCTCGCGACAGCGGGGGCGACCTGATCGGCGAACGGAAGGAAGGGAGGTGAACGACATGGCACTTCTGGACCTCCAGGGCCTGGAGATGGCTCCGGCCGACCGCACCGGTGGCGGTAGCCGGGCGAGCCTGCTGCTCTGCGGCGACAGCTCGCTCTCCGTCACGACCTGCAACTGATCCACGCACACGTGGGGCCCTGGGTGGGTAGACGTGCCCACCCAGGGCAACCGCGCACCAACGGGAGGACCGATGCCGACGTTCGCCGTGGGGGACAGGCTGCTGCGGCAGACGGTCCTGGCGGGCGGCGGCTGGACCGCCGGACTCGCGGCGGTCGCGCTGCTCGGCGCGGCCGCCGAACTGTTGCTACCCGCGGCCCTCGGCCGCGCCGTCGACGCCGCCCTCACCGGCGGCTCCGCCTGGTGGGCGGTGTCCGCCTGCGCCCTGGTCATCGTCCTCATCTGCGTCGACACCCTCACCGACCTGGCCAGCGGGTTCGGTGCGTCGCGCGCCACCGCACGGCTGCGCCGGCGGCTACTGCGTCACCTGTTCGCCCTGGACGTCCGCGCCACCCGCCGGCACCCGGTGGGTGACCTCGTCGGCCGGTTGGTCGGCCAGGCCGCCGACGCGGGACAGGCCGGCAACGCCGTGGTCCTGGCCATCGTGGCGGTGCTTCCGCCGCTCGGCAGCGTCGTCGCGCTCACCATCATGGAACCGGTCCTCGGGGTCACCCTGCTCGCCGGTCTCGGCCTGCTCGCCGTCCTCATGCGCGCCTTCGTGGCCGACGCCTCGGCCGCGACCGCCGGGTACCAACGGGTGCTCGGCACCATCGCCGGCCGACTGCTGGAGTCGCTGACCGGTGCCCGGACCATCGCCGCCGCCGGCAGCACCCGTCGCGAGGAGGACCGGGTGCTGGCGGCCCTGCCGGAGCTGGACCGGCACGGCCGGCGCACCTGGGACCTGCTGGCCCGAGCCAGCGCGCGCACCTCGGCCGTGGCGCCGCTGCTGAACCTGAGCGTCATCGCGGTCGGCGGGTACGCCCTGACCACCGGCTGGCTCACGCCAGGTGAACTGGTCGCCGCGGTCCGGTACGCGGCCATCGGCGCCGGCCTCGGCGCGGTGCTCGCCACCCTGAACCACCTGGTCCGCAGCCGCGCGGGAGCACACCGGGTCGCCGAGCTGCTGACCCAGCCCGCCACGCCGGCAGGCGATCGGCCAATTCCACCCGGCGGCGGCGCCCTGCGACTGCGGGGCGTGTGCGTGTACGCCGACGACGGCCGGCCCATCCTGGACGGCATCGACCTGGACGTGCCGGCCGGCGCCACCGTCGCCGTCGTCGGAGCGTCCGGCGCCGGCAAGTCGACCCTGACGGCCGTGGCCGGACGGCTCTACGACCCCGACGGCGGTGAGGTGCGACTGGACGGCGTGCCGCTGCGGGACCTCGACGCGGCGGCGCTGCGCCGAGCCGTCGGCTACGCCTTCGACCGGCCGGTGCTGATCGGCGCGACCGTCCACGACGCGATCGGATTGGCGCTGCCGGTCGACTCGGCGACGCCGCCGGCCGATCGGAGCCCGGCCACCCCGGCGGTGCTGCGGGCGGCCCGGATGGCGGCGGTCGCCGACGTGATCGACCGGCTACCCGACGGTTACCGCACCCCGCTGACGGACACACCACTGTCCGGGGGCGAGGCCCAGCGCCTCGGCCTGGCCCGCGCGTTCGCCGCCGAGCGGCTGCTCATCCTGGACGACGCGACGTCCAGCCTCGACACCGCGACCGAACACCGGATCACCGAGGCGGTGCTCGGGCGGGCCGGGGAGCGTACCCGACTGGTGGTCACCCACCGGACCGCGGCGGCCGCGGCGGCCGACCTCGTCGCCTGGCTCGACGGCGGCCGGCTGCGCGGCCTGGCGCCGCACCGGCAACTCTGGACCGACCCGGACTACCGTGCGGTCTTCCAGCCGGCCGGCGGTGGGTCGTGAGCCGTCCCGGCGTACGCCGGGTGACCTGGCGGGCGCTGCGGGCCCGCCGGCGGGAACTCGCGGGGCTCGGCGGCTGGTCGCTTGTCGAGTCGCTGCCCGCGCTGCTCGCCGGCTACCTGGTGGCCCGCGCCGTCGACGAAGGCTTTCTGGCCGGACGTCTCCTCAACGGCCTGGCCTGGTTGGGGGCCCTCGCCGTGGCCGTGCTGGTCGGCGCGGCCGCCACCGGTCGGACGTACCGGAGCCTCAGCGCGGTGGTCGAGCCGTTCCGCGACGAGGTGGCCGCTCAGGTGGTCCGGGGCGCGTTACGTGACGCCACCCGGGCGGGTGGCCGCCCGGACAGCGCCGCCGTGACCCGGCTGACCCACCAGATGGAGATCGTCCGGGACACCTTCGCCGGTCTGCTGATGGTGACCCGCGGTTTCCTCTTCTCCGCCGGCGCGGCCCTGCTCGGCCTGCTCGCCCTGGCACCGGTGGTGGCGGTGCTGGCCGCCGCGCCGCTGGTCGCCGGTCTGGTCGTGTTCCTCGCCGCGCTGCCGGCGATGATCACACATCAGCGCGCATACGTCCGGGCCGGTGAACAACTCGGCCAGTCGGCGGCGACCGCGCTGGCGGGTCACCGCGACGTGCTGGCCTGCGGCGCCCAGACACGCGTGGCGGCCGACGTGGCCCGCTGGGTGACGGCGCAGGCCGCCGCCGAACGCAGGCTCGCCCGGATGGCGGCGATCCGCAGCCTCAGCCTCGGCATCGGCGGCTGGCTGCCACTGCTGGTGCTGATGGTGGCCGCCCCGTGGCTGGTCGAGCGTGGTCTCACCGCCGGCGCGGTGTTGGGCGCGCTGATCTACGTCTCCACCGGGCTGCAACCCGCCCTGCACACCCTGGTGCAGGGCCTCGGCGGCGGCGGGCTGCGCTACGCGGTCACCCTGGAGAACATCCTGCGCACCTATCCGGTCTCCGACGACCAGCGCCCGTCGACCCCCGCCGCCCGGACGCCCCGCTGCCGCCCACCCACCGGCCCTGCCGGCCGCCCGCCAGCCGTCGAGGTCCGGGGACTGACCTTCGGCTACGGCCCGCGCGCCCGGCCCGTCCTGCGGAACTTCTCGCTGACCCTGGCCGACCGGGAGCACCTCGCCGTGGTGGGCCCCAGCGGTGCGGGCAAGTCCACACTGGCCGCCCTGATGGCCGGTCTGGTGCCGCCGCAGGCCGGCACCGTCCACCTGGCCGGCGCGACGGTCGCCGAGGTCGAACCGGCCGTCCTCGCCCGGATGCGAGTGCTGGTGCCCCAGGAGGCGTACGTCTTCACCGGCACTCTCGCCGACAACCTCCGCTACCTCCGGCCGGACGCCGACGACCACACGCTGGACGTCGCCCTCGACGCGCTCGGCGCGCGCCCCCTGGCGACCCGCCTGGGCGGCCTGGGCGCGCCCGTCGCGCCGGCCCTGCTCTCCGCCGGCGAGCGGCAGCTCATCGCGGCGGTCCGGGCCTGGCTGGCACCCGCCCCGCTGGTGATCCTCGACGAGGCGACCTGTCACCTGGACCCGGCGCTGGAAGCGACCGTCGAGGCCGCCTTCGCCCGGAGACCCGGCAGCCTCGTGGTGATCGCACACCGGATCAGTTCCGCGCTGCGGGCCGGTCGGGTGCTGGTCCTCGACGGCGGCGAGCCCGTGGTGGGGACGCACGAGCAGTTGTCGACCAGCTCGGCTACCTACCGGGCGCTCGTCGGTTGCTGGGACGACTCGGTGGTGCCGTCCCCGGCGGCGCCGGCGCGGCAGGCCTGACCCCCGCACCCGCGCCGCCGGCTGCCGGTCAGATCCAACCCGCCTCGCCTGCCATCCGCACGGCCTCCACCCGGGTACGCGCGCCCACCTTGCGAGCGATCCGACCGAGATGATTGCGGACGGTGCCCCGGGTGAGCCCCAGCGACACCGCCACCTCCGCGACCGGCGCACCCGCGGCCGTCAGCCTCAACACCTCCGTCTCACGGCTGGTCAGTGGGCCGTCGGGGCGCAGCGCCGCGACAACGAGATCCGCGTCGAGCACGGGCTCCCGGCGGGCGAGCCGGCGGATTCCGTCAATGACCCGCTGGGGGGCGGCGTCGCTGCGCAGGATGCCGACCACCCTGGTCGGGCACAACATGCCTCGCAGCCGCCGGGCCCGAAGCGGGTGGGCCAGCACCAGGACGGGGCACCGGCCGAGGCGGTCGGGATCGACGTGCTCGACGAAGTCGAGGTCGGCCACCACCACGTCGGGGCGTTGGGCGCGGACGGCCGCGGAGACCGCGTCACCGCGATCCACCTCCGCCACGACACGGATGTCCTCCTCGGCGGCGAGGACGAACGACAACGCGCCCAGAACCAGGGCGCCGTCCAGGGCGAGCAGGGTACGGATCACGATGAACCTTCCCGCACTCCGATGGTGATCACAGAACGTCAACATTCAAACACGCATCCGGCGGGGCCGCACGGTGACGGGGGCGGGTCCGGACATCTGCACCGGACCCGCCCCTGAGGGCTACAACCAGCCGTTACGGCGCGCGCGCGACACCGCCTCCAACCGGTTGCGAGCTCCGGTCTTGCGCAGAATCACCGACAGGTGATTGCGCACCGTCCCGTGTGCCAGGTAGAGGCGGACGGCGATCTCCTTGAGGGGCAGCCCCTCGGCCGCCATCCGCAGCACGTCCATCTCCCGAGGCGTCAACGGCATCTCCGGGGGACTCAGCACCGCGACCGCCGCGGCCGGGTCGATCGCCCGCTCCCCGGCCGCGAGCGCGCGGATGGCCCGCACCAGTTCGGCCAGTGAGCTGTCCTTGCCGACCAGGCCGCGCGCGCCGGCGGCCAGCGCCGCCTCCACCAGGGCCGGGCTCCACCGAGGGCTCATCGCCAGCACGGCGGCGTGTGGCGCCTCGACGTCGATGCGGGCGACCACCTCCACCGGGTCGGGCAGCTCCGGTGTCAGTGCCAGCACCACCACCTGTGGTCGGCACCGCCGGACCACCGTCAACAGCTCGCCGACACCCTCGACGTCGGCGACCACCTTCATGTCCTCCTCACGTGACAGCGCGGCGCAGAGCGCCCCGCGCAGCAAACCCATGTCCTCGGCGACAACAACGTGGATCACCACGTTTTCTCCGATCTCAGGTACGCGTCACGACGGCCGCCGGTCCCGGTACGTCCACGGGTTGGTCAGGGCGGTCGTGCGCTACAGGCGGGTGGGCGTCGGCCCGCCGCACCGTCACGGCTGACGGGCGCGGGCACTGATCGACCGACCAGCGGGTGGAACGGTCCGCGTGGACCAGCCACCGGGGTCGGTCAACCCGCCTCAGCCCGGGCGGGCGATCGCAGACGGAGTTCGGCTCTCGATGAGAAGCGGCACGAGATCGCAGGGTGGCCCAGCACCGACGTGCGACTGCCGGTCGAGCGGCCGGAGCAGCCCCGGCCCGGGCGTCGACCCGATGTCGACGCCAGCGGCATCGTGGTCGACGGGTGCGACGGGCTGGCCAGAGGTCTGACCTCTCGCGGCCACCGGTTCCGGGTGTGCGGCGGATTGCCCCGTCGACGCCGTGGCACGCGCGGGGCCGACGACGGACATCGGCGGTGGCGCGGCCGGAGCCGGCGGCGCCGCGGCGCGTACGGGGGCCGGCGCCGGATCCGCCGGTGGCGTCGGAGCTGTCGGTACGGGGGCCGGGTCGGTCACCGGCACGGCGACCGGCCCGAGCGCCGGGGGAGCGGGCCGCGCAGGTGGTGTCGCCGCCGGCACGGTCACCGGGCCGATAGTGGGCGGCAGAACGGCATCGGCGACACGCAGGAGGGCCATGATGACGGGCCGGATCGGCACGTGGCTCACGATGTCGACGACGTGCGGCAGGGGGGCGGTGACCAGGCCCACCACGGGCGAGACGGCCGGTGCGTGCACCACGGGTGGGTCGGGGATGGCAATGGCTGGCTGTCGCGGTGGGTCGGTGACCGGCCGTGGCAGGTCGACACGGTGAGCCGAACGGTGAGCCGCGCGGGCTACGGAGGCCGGTCGGAGCCTTTCCCGCTCCGCCGCGACGGATGCGCCGACCCGGGGCGGCGGCACGGACACGGGCGATCCACCCGTGACCCGTCGAGGCTCCGTCGAGGGTGGCTTCTCGGTCGAGGACGGCTTCTCGCGGGGGACGAGGAGGCCACCGATGGGCCCTGCGACCGGGGCGCGGAGCCTGTCGCGGCGGCTATCGTCGGCCCCCGCGGATCGTTGGCGGTCCTGGCTGGAGCGCTCGGCGACCGTGAGGCGCGCGACCGACTCGACCAGACCGCCGATCCTCCGATGAGGCTCGTCACCGGAGCCGCCGCGTATTCCGTCGGCGGCGGCCGGCCCCTGAAGCAGGGCGGCGACGACGAAACCGGCCCCGACGGCGGCCGCGATCAGCACCATCCGCCGGGCGAGCCTGCGCAGCCGGCCGGCCGCAAGCGGCGCGGACCGGTCCGGCGCAGACGCCGACGCGGTTCCGATGACGGGACTTCGCACGCGGGCACGACCCCTTCCCTCTGGGATTGCTGACCCATAGTAGCGGTGCACTCACGCAGTTGCATCCGATGGATGTGCGCGTTCGTCGGCAGGCTGCGGCAGCACTACGTCTGATGTGGAGGCCGGCCACCCGCCGCCCGGCTGGTCCCTGCTCGGCGAACGTCCCGGACCAGGGAAGACCGCCTACGCGGGTGGCGGCGCGGTCGACTCCCGGATCCGCAGCGATGGGCTGATGACGATGCGGTGGGTGGGGCGGTCGGGGTCGGCGAGCCGGTCGGCGACGAGCCGAACGGCGGCTCGTCCGATCGAGCGTCGCGGCGGTCGGACCGCGGTCAGCGGTGGGCTGAAGAGTCCGGCGACCTCGTCGTCGTACGCCACGATGGAGAGGTCGCCGGGAACGGACAGGTGCCGCTCCTCGCAGTGCTGCACCAGCGCGATCGCCTCGGCGTCGGCGTGCACCAGCAGCGCCGTCGTCCCGGTCGCCTGGCACTGGTCGAGGATGCCGTTGAGCACGGTGTCTCGCTCGGGTGACCGTGCGTCGGGTACCACGGCGACCACCGTGGCGTCCGGGTCGAGGCCGCACTCGGTCGTGGCGTCGAGCCAGCCGCGCCGCACGTGCTGGCTGGTGGGGCTGTTGGCGTCGAGCACCAAGCCGACCTTGCGGTGTCCGAGCGAGGTGAGGTGGCGCACCGCCATGGCCGCACCGAGCGCGTGGTCGGTGACCACCGATTCCATGACAGCGTGGTGGCTGCCTACCGTGGCGGTGCGTTCCAGCAGGACGACCGGGACGCCGACCTGGTCGAGCCACTCGATGGTGCGCTCGGCGGTCGGTGCGTCCATGCTCGGCGCGATGATCAGCGCGTCGACGGCCATCCGCCCCACCAGGCGGGCCAGTTGCGGCTGGTCGTCCTCGCTGTCGTAGGAGGAGCCGCGCAAGACCACCCGCATGTCAAGCTCGCGGGCGGCTACCTCGACGCCGCGAGCCACGTCCGGCCAGTAGTAGTCCAAGGAGGGCACGAGCATGCCGAGGGCGCGCCCGACCAGCGGGTGCACGCCTGCGGCGGGTGGCTCGTCGGCTGCCGGGACGTCGTCCGGCAGGATCAGGGCGACGCCACCGTGGACCCGGCGAACCAGCCCTTCCGCGGCGAGCTCCGCGATGTCGCGCCGGATGGTGACCGGCGCGGCGCCAAGCACGTGGGACAGGTCAGAGATGCGCATCGAGCCGTCGCGTTGCAGGGCTGCCAACAGTTGCTGGCGGCGGGCGACCTGAAGCGGCCCTCGGGCGGTCTCCGCCGTGGCGACGACGGGGCTGTCCTTGGTCATGGGGGGCCTCCGAGGAACGCTTCGTGCGGCGAAAGCTCTTGCCTGGTGCGGACGACCTCGCCGGCCGGGCCGAACGCGGTGAGGTCGATCGCGAGCCGGATCGGCCGTTCTCCCCACACGTCGGAGAGCATAGGATCCGTGATCCGCCGGTGCGTCGCGGAGCGGGCCGCCGATGCCGGCTGCCAACCGAGCCCGACCCGGCCGGTGATGTCGCGCCCGGCCTGGGCGCGCGGCTGACGCATCGCGGGGTCGTGCGGGTGTGCCCACACGACACGCTCTCGCGCCGGCGGCACCGGCAACGACCCGTTCGGTGGCGCGAGCACCCGTGCCGGCAATTGCGTCCTGTTGCCCGGCCATGCCGCAGCCAGAGGGCCTGCGAAGCGCTCTACGCCGGTCATGGCTCCTCGGACTCATAGAGCGGCTATGAACGATTCTGATCGTATCAGAGCAGTTGTGGCGGTTGAGGCGTAGGCGAGTTTGGGAGCGGCATTGACTTGCTCCGTTGTGAGCGTTTTACTTCGGAAACCCTGCGGATGCCTGCGCGTCACATTCATGGGCAACGCCCCGCTCGCCACATTCCATGGAGACGGATCGATGCGACAGGACCACGGATGACGCACGGGACGACCGGCCGGGTGACGCCGGGGACGGACTCGGATGTCGCCACCACCGCGACCTGGAGTCGGGATGACTGGTTGGCCCTCGCCGACCGGATGCTCGCCGCCGCCCGACCGTTCGCGTCACCCGGACACGCCCTCGTCACCTTTCCCGGGCCGGAGGGCGGTTATGGGCGGGCCGTCGACGGACTGGAGGGTTTCGCCCGCACCTTTCTGCTGGCTGGTTTCCGCATCGCGGGTGCCCGGGCAGTGGGCCTGGACGAACTCGTGGACCGGTACACGGCTGGCATCACCGCTGGCACCGACCCGAGCTCTCCCGACCGTTGGGCGCGCTTGGACGAGCACCCCCAGGCGAAGGTGGAGGCCGCCTCCATCGCGCTGGTCCTGGACATGACCCGCCCGTGGATCTGGGATCGGCTGCCGTCGGTGGTCCGCGAGCGGGTGGTGGACTATCTGCGCCCGGCGGTCGGCGACGACACGTACCCACGGATCAACTGGGTCTGGTTCCGGCTGGTCGTACAGACGTTCCTGCGTTCGGTGGGCGGGCCGCACTCGCTCGCCGAGATGAACGAGGACCTGACCACCCATGACGGCTTCGTCCGCGCGGACGGCTGGATGTCCGACGGGCAGCACCGTGCCTACGACCACTACGTGGGCTGGGCCCTGCACCTCTATCCGACGCTGTGGGCCCGGATGGCCGGTGCCGCGGACCTGGCCGAGCAGCGCCGCGAACGGGATCTGGCCGGCCTCGACCGCTTCCTGAGCGACGCGGTCGCGCTCGTGGGCGCCGACGGATCACCCCTGATCCAGGGGCGAAGCCTGACCTACCGCTTCGCCGCGGCGGCGCCGTTCTGGGTCGGCGCCATCGCCGGCGTGCCCTCGGTCAGCCTCGGCCGGTTGCGCGGCGCGGCCACCCGCATCGTGCGTCACTTCGTCGCCAACGGCGCCCCGGACGAACGAGGCCTGCTCACCCTCGGCTGGCACGGGCCGTGGCCACGCCTTGCCCAGTCGTACTCCGGGCCGGGCTCGCCGTACTGGGCCAGCAAGGGCCTGCTCGGCATCGCGCTACCCGCCGACCATCCCGTGTGGACGACTCCCGAGGAGCCGCTGCCGGTGCAGGAGCGGGACGCGGTGCGGGCGATACACGCGCCAGGCTGGCTGATCTCTGGCACCTGTGCCGACGGCATCGTCCGCGTCGTCAACCATGGCACCGACCACGCCGTCGAGGGTGCCACCGTCTCAGATTCCCCGCTGTACGCCCGACTGGGTTACTCCACCGCCACCACCCCGGTCCTCGACGACAGCGGCTGGGCCAGCCCGCTCGACCAGTCCGTCACTCTCGTCGACGACGCGGGCCGGGTCACCCACCGCGCCGGTATGCGCCTGCTGACCGTTCACGTCGACCCCGACGGCGTGGGCGTGGCCGGGTCACGTGCCCTCGCCCACTGGGTCGACCCGGATCCGGGTCAGCGCGACCACGGCGGCGGTCGCGTGGGCCGGTCCCGACCGGCCGGGCACCTCACGGTGTACTCGCTGGTCCGCGGCCCCTGGGAGCTACGTCTGACCCGCGTCGACGGCCTCGCCGACGGCGTCGAGGCGGCTGCGCTGCGACTACGGATCGGCGGCTGGGCCATTGCCGGGGATGCGACAGCCACCGCCGGCGGCGGTGTAGCGGTCGTGACAGGGGCCGACCTGACCAGCTGGCTCGAGAGCGTGCACGGCGGCGGAACGGCCGGCGTCACCGCCGTTCCGCACGGCGGGCCCCTGGCCGACGGGCTGGTCGTGCCATGGCTGGACCACCCCGTTCGGCCGGGGGCATGGGCCGCCACCTTCACCGAGCTGGCCAGGGTGCCGGTGACCACGGCCGGGCAGGCATGCCGGGCCGTGATCGACGAGGACGGCCGCGGCCTCCACCTGGCGGTCGACTGGCCCGACGGGATCAGCACGTCGACCCGTCTGGACACGGAGCATGCCAGGCCCACCCAGGCGGCCTGGTAGCAGTGCGGGCCCGTCCGGGCCCCTTGACCTGAAGGAGAGAGGATGAAGCGTGCGATACCGGCCGTCATCAGCGCCGCGACGGCCCTGACGCTGGTTCTCGCCGGCTGCGGGGGCGGAGACGAGCCAGTCGACCCCAATGCCCCGGTGACGATCACCCTGGCTGGCTGGAGCCTGTCGTCCACGCCCGAGTTCAAAGCGCTCGCCGACGGCTTCAAGGCGACCCACCCGAACGTGACGGTGGAGCTCAAGGAGTACGCCGCAGGCAACGACTACGACACCCAGATGATCACGGACCTGGCCGCCGGCACCGCCCCGGACGTCTACGTCATGAAGAACCTCAAGAACTTCTACACGTACCAGAGCGGTGGTCAGCTGCTCGACGTCTCCGACGCCACCTCCGGTCTCGGCTCGGTCCCGGCGCTCGCGTCGTACCAGGTGGATGGCAAGGCGTACGCGGTGCCGTACCGGCAGGACTCGTGGGTGCTGTTCTACAACAAGGAGCTGTTCGCGAAGGCGAAGGTGACGACACCGGACGGCAGCTGGACCTGGGACGACTACGCCGACGCGACGAAGCGAGTGCACACCGGGCTGAAGGGGGCCGGCTCGAACGCGACCGGCGCGTACCAGCACACCTTCCAGTCGACAGTGCAGGGATTCGCGCTCGCCCAGACCCCCAACGCGGACCTGCTCTCCGGGGACTTCGGCTACCTGAAGCCGTACTACGAGCGGTCACTGGACCTGCAGGCGGCCGGCGCGCAGCCGACCTTCGGCACCGCGAAGACCAACAAACTCACCTACCAGGCGCAGTTCGGCAAGCAGCAGTCGGCGATGCTGCTGATGGGCACCTGGTACGTGGCCACGCTGCTCAGCCAGCAGAAGAGCGGTGACGCCGACAAGTTCCAGTGGGGAATCGCCCCGGCACCGCAGTTCGACAAGTCCACCACCGGCACCTCCGCCACACCGGTCACCTTCGGCGACCCGACCGGCTTGGGGATCAACCCGAAGATCAGCAAGTCGAAGGCCGCCGCGGCCAAGGCTTTCCTCCAGTACGCGGCTGGCCCGGATGCCGGCAAGGCGCTGGCCGGGATCGGCATCACCCCGGCCCAGGTCACCGACGCGGTCACCGCGACGCTGTTCGGACTGGACGGCGTACCGCAGGACGACCTGTCGAAGTTCGCCTACGCCAAGCACACCATCAAGCCGGAGAACCCGGTGTCGAAGCACACCGCCGGCCTGCAAAACCTCCTCAACGAGACGCACTCGGCGATCCTCTCCGACAGCAAGGACGTCGATGCGGCGCTGAGCGAGGCGCGGACCCGCGCCAAGAACGAGGTCCTCAACCAGTGAGCTGATGGCGGGCCCGGCGCGCCTGAACCGCACGCTGGTCCCGCCGCCAGGCCGAACGCTCCCGGAGACTCCCTATGGCAACATTGCCGCGCACGAGACCCAGGAACCGGCGGCTGGTGTCGCGCAACACGGTCGCCGGCTGGTCGTTCATCCTGCCCAACTTCCTCGGCTTCGCCGTGCTCACCCTGCTGCCCGTCGTCGTGCTGTTCTACGTGGCCTTCACCAACTGGAACGTCTTCGGGGTGGCCGAGTGGACCGGCACCGCCAACTTCCGGCGGATGTGGGACGACGCGAGCTTCTGGACCGCACTGCGTAACACCGTCTACTACGCCGTCTTCCACATCCCGCTGACCCTCGCGGCGTCACTCGGGCTGGCGTTGCTGCTCAACCGCAGACTGCGCGGCGTGCGGTTCTTCCGCACCGTCGCCTTCTTCCCCTACATCACCTCGATCGTGGCGATCGCGGTCGTGTGGAACCAGCTGTTCAGCCCGGAGTACGGCCCGATCAACGCTCTCCTCGGTGCCGTCGGGGTGGACAATCCACCGGGCTGGACCGCGTCGTCGACCTGGTCGATGCCGGCGGTCATCATCGTCGGCACCTGGCGGTACATGGGCTACTACATGCTGCTGTTCCTCGCCGGCCTGCAGACCATCCCGGCCCAGCTCTACGAGGCGGCCGAGACCGACGGCGCCTCACCGTGGCAGCGGTTCGTGCACGTGACCCTGCCCGGGCTGCGACACACCACCTTCTTCGTCACCGTGCTGCTCACCATCGAAAGTTTCAAGGTCTTCGATCTCATCCTCGTGATGACCGGCGGCGGACCTGGCCAGTCGACCCTGGTGCTCTCGCAGTACATCTACCAGAAGGGCTTCGAGGAGAACCAGTTCGGCTACGCCTCGGCGGTCTCCATCGTCCTGTTCGCCATCTGCTTCGGCATCACGGTCATCCAGTTCATGGTCAACAAGCGGAGGAACAGCTGATGACCGCGACCGACCTCTCCACGCCCGTCCCGGCCATCGCCGCGCCTGGCAACCGCGGAACCTCCGCCCGACGCATCAGGTCCCTGGGCGGGCGGCTCGTCGGGTACGCCGCTCTCGTGCTCGCGGCGGCGGGGTTGCTGCTGCCGTTCTTCTGGATGGTGGTGGCGTCGTTGAAGACCAACAACGACGTCTTCACCATCCCGATCACCTGGCTCCCCGATCCCGTGGTGTGGCGCAACTACCTCGACATCTGGCAGCGCTCGGAGATGACGACGTGGTTGGGGAACACCCTGCTGCTGTCGGTGGTCGTCACCTTCCTACAGGTGTTCACCGGCAGCTTCGCGGCCTACGGCTTCGCCCGGGTCCGCTTTCCCGGCCGCAATGCCCTCTTCCTGGCGTACGTCGGAACCATCGCGGTGCCCTGGCAGTCGTACATGATCCCGCAGTTCATCCTCATGTCGAAGCTGCACCTGTCGAACACCCTCTGGTCGATCGTCGCGATACAGGCGTTCGGCGCGATCGGTGTGTTCCTGATGAAGCAGTTCTACGAGACGATCCCCGAGGAACTCAGCGAAGCGGCGCGGGTCGACGGGCTCAGCGAGTTCGGCATCTACCGACGGATCATGCTGCCGCTGTCCCGGCCGGCGCTGGCCAGCCTGGCCCTGCTGATGTTCACGACCACCTGGAACGACTACCTCGGCCCGCTGATCTACCTGCGCAGTCCGGAGCTGCGCACCATCCAGTTGGGGCTGAACACCTTCATCTCCCAGTACAACGCCGAATACGCGCTGATCATGACGGGCTCCGTGCTGTCCGTGCTGCCCGTCGCGGTCATCTTCCTGCTCGGCCAGCGCTACTTCATCGAGGGCGTCGCCACGACCGGACTGAAGGGTTGAGGTCCATGCGTTCGCGCCACACCACCATCACCGCCGTCTTCGACGGGCTCTACGTCGCGCTCGTCAGCAACCTGCTGCTGGCGCTCGGTTGCCTGCCATTGGTGACGCTCGCGTTCACCACCGAGGCGGCACGCTCCTGGCCGCTGTACGCGCTGACCGCCCCGCTCTGCGCGCCCGGGCTCTGTGCGGTCTTCGCGGTCATGTCCGCCTACTCCGCCGGCGACACCGGCGGGGTGCTGCGCACCTACGGCCGCGCCTGGCGGGCCACCGCCCGGCCGGCGATGCTCTGGACGGCGGCAGCCTCGGCCGCACTGGTGGTGCTCGCCGTCGACGCCCGCGCCGCGTGGGGCCACCGGATCGGGGCACTCACCCTGCCGATCCTGGCGACCCTGACCGTCCTCACCGCCGCGACCACGCTGCTCGGGCTGGTGACCCTCGCCGACCGACCCACCGCGCCACTGCGCGAGGTGGCCCGCGTCTGCGTCTACCTGGCGGTGCGCCGGTGGTACCTCAGTGCCGCGTCTCTGCTCGTGCTCGTGCTGCTCGCCCAGATCTTGGCGGCCCGCCCCGCGATCGCGCTCGGTCTCGCCGCCGCGCCGCTGCTCTACGTCGTGTGGGCCAACAGCCGCTTCACCATGCGCGCCGCCCTCGACCCGCCGCCGACCGCACCCCGAGCCCCTGAACACCACGTGCCGGCCACCGAGCCGGGACCCCGATGACGCACCTGCCCGGCACCGGACCGGACACACGAGGGAGAACAGCATCCATGACGGCGACCGACGTCCGTCCCAGCTCCGACGCAGAAGCCACGGCGGCCGCGGTGGCCGCCGCGATACGTACCGTCGACGCGAACATCGCCACCTTCGGCGACCGGTACCCCGCGGACACCACCGACGCCAACCGCTACCTGCTCCGGCCACCGAGTGCTGGCCAGCCCGAGGGCGCCAACGTCGGCTGGACCACCAGCTTCTGGCCGGGCATGCTCTGGCTGGCACACGACCTGACCGGTGACGATCGCTACCTGCGGGCGGCAATGTCGCACGTGGACAGCTTCGCGGCCCGGATGACCGACGGCATCGACCTGGACACCCACGATCTCGGGTTCCTCTACACCCTCGCCTGCGTCACCCCGACCCGTCGTACCGGCGACCCGCGGGCCCGAGACGCGGCTCTCGCCGCCGCCGACCATCTGATGACGCGCGTTCTCGAACCCGCCGGAATCATCCAGGCGTGGGGCGACCTGAACGACCCCCGTCAACGCGGCCGCACGATCATCGACAGCCTCATGAACACGCCGCTGCTCTTCTGGGCCAGCCAGACCACCGGCGACGACCGCTACGCCGCCGCGGCCCGCCGGCACACCGCTCAACTGCGCCAGCACATCCTGCGTCCGGACGGCACCACCTTCCACACCTTCTACTGGGACACGGACAGCGGTGCGCCGCTGCGCGGGGAAACCGAACAGGGCCACGCCGACCACTCCTGCTGGGCCCGCGGGCAGGCCTGGGGCATCTACGGGTTCAGCCTCAACCACCGGCACATCGGCGACCCCGCGCTGCTCGCCGCCGCGAGGACCTGCGCCGACCACTTCCTCGCCTGCCTGCCCGACGACCACGTCGCGTACTGGGATCTGGAGTTCGGCGACGGCAGCGGCCAGGAGCGGGACAGCTCGGCCGCGGCCATCGCCGCCTGCGGCCTGGTCGAACTGGCGGACGGCCTCACCGACACGGCCAGCGCCGACCGGTACCGCAAGGCCGCGGCCGAGATCCTGCACTCGCTCATCGGCCACTACTCCACCGGCGCTCATCCGGTCTCGAACGCGTTGATCCTGCACGGCGTGTACGACAAACCCAAGGGCGTCGGCGTCGACGAGGGAACCCTGTGGGGTGACTACTTCTACCTGGAAGCCCTCACCCGCGCCAGCATCCCCGGCTGGATCAGCCCCTGGTAGCCGCTGCGACCGACCCGCACTGCCCGCATCCTGCGAAAGGTGATCATGGACTACCGCTACCACTGCGCCATTCCCGCCGGCGACGGCCGGAACACGCTGCCCTTCAACCCCTGCCGGCTGCTGGACTTCACCCTGCTGCGACTGTCCGCCGGCGAGTCCTGGACCGGCGAGTCCGGTGACCGGGAGATGCTGGCCGTCATCCTCGGCGGCACGGCCAACTTCACCGTCGCCGACCACCACTTCCCGCAGGTCGGCCAGCGTCCCGACGTCTTCTCCGGTAAGCCGCACTCCGTCTACCTTCCGGCCGGCTCCTCGATCACCATCGAAGCCGTCACCGCCGTGGAGATCGCCCTACCCAGCGCGCCCAGTGAGCTGGCCACCGACCCCTACGTCATCGCGCCGGAGCAGGTCGCGAGCGGCCGTTGGGGCGCGGCCAACTTCGGCCGCACCTATCACCAGATCCTCACCGAGATCTCCCAGCCGGAGTTGCCCGCCCGCCGGCTCATCGTCGGCGAGACCTACACGCCCTCGGGCAACTGGAGCACCTACCCGCCACACCGGCACAAGGTCGACGACCTGCCCGCCGAGGCCGCACACGAGGAGATGTACTACTACCGCGTCAGCCCGGCGAACGGGTTCGGCATCAGCCGGGTCTACACCGACGACGGGTACGAGGAGAACGTCACCATCCGCGACCACGTGATGCAGATGATGCCCGAGGGGTACCACACCGTGGTCAGCGCACCCGGCTACACCACCTATTTCCTGTGGTTCCTGGCCGGCACCCAACGCACCCAGGGTGCTCGCGAGGACGCCGACCTCGCCTGGGTGGGCCAGACCGTACCGACCCTGCGGAGCCTGGGTCTGTAGTGACGTCGGTGGGACCCATCGCAACGTCGTCGTCGACCTGGGCGTGGCCGGACGTTCCGACCTGAGCGGCCGCCCGAGATCCCGTGGCGCGAGATGACGTCATTCGGTAGCGAAGAGGCCGTCCATGGCCCTATTGTGCTAGGCAACTAGTGGAATGGGGTGGCAAGGTGATCGAGTTTCACCTGGACGCACGGTCCGGGGTCGCGCCGTACATGCAGCTCATCCGACAGGTACGGCACGCGCTCCGGCTCGGAGTCCTGAACGAAGGCGACAAGCTGCCCACCGTCAAGGAGGTGGTGGCCCGGGTCGCGATCAACCCGAACACCGTGTCCAAGGCGTACCGCGAACTGGAGTACGAGGGCCTGGTCACCGCCCGGCCAGGACTGGGCACCTTCGTCACCCGCACGCTGGGCGGCGACTCGCTGAGCAAGCACGAGCCGCTGCGGCAGGACCTGGCGCGCTGGCTGACCGAGGCTCGGGAGGCGGGCCTGGACGACGAGAGCATCGAGGCGCTCTTCCTGAGCAGCTTTCGGGCGTTTTCGGAGGCCCGAGCATGACTAGCGCCCTGATCGCGGACGGTCTGACCAAGCGGTACGGACGGCGTCCCGCATTGAAGGACTGCACTCTGGACATTCCGGCCGGCCACGTCGTGGGACTGGTCGGGCCGAACGGCGCCGGCAAGTCCACGCTGCTGCAACTGGCCTGTGGGCTGCTCGATCCGACCGCGGGGCGGATCGAGGTGCTCGGCGCACGGCCGGTCAGCGGGTCGCCACAGGTCGGGTTCGTCGCGCAGGACACCCCGGTCTATGCCAACCTGACCGTCGCGGACCACCTGCGGATGGGCAAGCACCTCAACCCGTCCTGGGACGGTGCGCTCGCCGAGCGGCGGATCGCCCAGGTCGGCCTGGACCCGGCACAGAAGGCGGGCAGGCTCTCCGGTGGCCAGCGCGCCCAACTGGCCCTGACCGTCGCCGCGGCGAAGCGCCCCAATCTGCTGCTGCTCGACGAGCCGGTGGCGGCACTCGACCCGCTCGCCCGGCGCAACTTCCTGCAGGGGCTGATGGAGCTGACCGCCGAGCAGGGCATGAGCATCGTGATGTCCTCGCACCTGGTCGCCGACCTGGAACGGGTCTGCGACCACCTGATCGTGCTGGTCGCCTCCCGGGTACGGGTGGCCGGCGACGTGGACGACCTGCTTGCCACCCACCACCGCCTGGTCGGTCAGCGGCGCGACGCCGCCGACCTTGGCACCGGGCGAGCCCTGGTCGAGCAGAGCCACACCGACGTGCAGTCGACCCTGGTGGTGCGCAGCACCGCGCCGATCGTCGACCCGACGTGGCAGGTCGACCGGCTGGACCTGGAGGACATCGTGCTGGCGTACATGAGCGGCGCCACCGGCGACGGGCCGGATCGGGTTCTGGAGGGACAGCGATGATCTGGATGACCTGGCGACAGTTCCGGACCCCGGCCCTGGCCACCGGCGCCCTGCTGGTGGTGCTCCTGGGCGGTCTGGCGCTGACCTGGGCGGAGGTGAGGGAGTTGGCCACGCAGACCGGATACACCGGCTGCCAGGGCGACGCCTGCCGTACCGCTGGCGACGCATTCCTCCAGGCGTTGCAACCGAATTGGGCGAGTGATTTCCACATCGCCGCCATCGGGGCCCTGTACCTGCTGCCCGCCCTGGTGGGCATCTTCTGGGGCGCGCCGCTGGTGGCCCGGGAGTTGGAGTCCGGCACGTACCGCATGGTCTTCAGCCAGTCCGTCAGCCGCGGCCGCTGGCTGCTGGTCAAACTGGCGGTCGGCGGCGGTGCCGCCGCGCTCGGTGCCGGCCTGCTCACCCTGGTGCTGACCAAGTGGGCGCAGCCGATCGACGGGGCCTCGGCGGACCGGATGAACCCGCTGGTGTTCGCGGCCCGGGGGATCGTGCCCGTTGGCTACGCGACGGTGGCCTTCGTGGCGGGTGTCGCCGCCGGGCTGCTGCTGCGGCGGACCCTCGCCGCGATGGCGGTGACCCTGCTGGTGGTGGTCGGCCTCCAGATCGCCGCGCCGTTCGTGATGCGCCCCTGGCTGGCGCAGCCGGTCACCACGATCAGCCCGCTGAAACTTGATGGTGATTACGGGATCTCGATGAGCCCCGACACCGGGCGGATGACGATCCATGTCCAGCCCGACCGCAGAGGTGACTGGGTCGTGTCGAGCACCGTGATCACCTCGACCGGAGCGGAGTTCAACGGTCCAGCCGATATGACCCAGTGCGGTCCGAGGGCGTCCGGTGGGCGTGAGACCTGTCCGAGGTGGCTGGAGAAGCAGAATCTCAGCTCGAAGGTGAGCTACGTGCCCGGCTCGAAGTTCTGGGGCCTGCAGTGGCGGGAGTTCGGCGTGCTGATCGCGTTGACCGTCGTGCTGTCCCTGTTCTCGCTCTGGTGGGTCCGCCGCCGACTGGTCTGACGGCACAGCCGGTGGGGCAGACGGAATCGCCTGCCCCACCGGCCTGTCGGCACACAGCCGATCGGCCCCGTAGCGTCGGGCCGGCCAGGGGGGTGTCAGAAGCTGCTGACCAGTTTCACGAACGCCTCGTCGATCTTGGCGGGATCGGTGGCGTCGAAGGCCTTGCCCGACGATGCTTTCGCGATCCGGTCCAGGGTGGCGAAGTCCGACTCCCGGTCGAAGGCGATGCAGAAGACCTTCACCGGACGCTGCGGGTCCAGGGCGACCTCGGCGAGCAACCGGGCCAGGTCGTTGTCCCGGTTGTACTCGTTCTTGCCGTCGGTCAGCACGACGATCGCGTTGATCCGCTGCGGGTCGTACCGGTCGAGCAGTTCTCGGTGTGCGGCCCGGACCGTCGCGTAGAGCGCGGTGCCGCCGTCGACATGCAGCCCGGCGATCTTACTGTTGATCCGTTTCTGGTCGAACCCGCCGAGCGGGACCTCCTCCCGGTAGGGGCTCTTCGGCCGCTGCCGGGTCTCGGAGGAGAACGACCAGAGACCCACCCGGTCTTCGGCGTTGAGCAGCGCGAGGCCCTTGCCCGCCGCCGCCGCGGCGACCTGGAAACGGGTACGGGTGCCGACCTTGGCCTGCATCGACCCCGAGGTGTCCAGGGCGATCAGGATGTTGGCCTTCTTGCGGAGCGTGCGCCAGCCGTCCAGCATCGCGCCGACCACCTGCGGGTCGGGCGGCTCGAAGTAGCTCAGCCCGCCGGTGGGCTCGGCGCCGACGCTGGCGAGCAGCTCCGCCGAGGCGCGGCGCTCGTGGTCCCGGAAGCCGAGGCGGGCGAAGCTCTTCTGCTGGTCGTCCTCGGTCAGGAACTTCTGGAAGTCGGCCGCGGCCGCGCGCTGCCGCTCATCGGCCGACGGCAGCACCACGAACGGGTGGTCCAGGTTGAACGTCCCCTCCCTGGGGTGGACGGCGACCAGCGGGACATTCGGCCGACGGCCCCGCTCCTGCCCGTCCTGCCGAGGGCTCAGCGCGCCCGTGTTGTAGAGGTCGACCAGCTCCTCCTGCAGGACGATGGCGCTCATGTCGTCCGTGCTGCCCGCGCCGCCGGCCAGGTCCGCCTCGGCGAGGCTGCGCAGCAGCTCCACCGAGTCGTCGCTGTAGTGCGACACGTTGGCCTCGATCCGGCGGACGAACTGGGTGACCGCGGGGTTGGCCAGGTCGGACAGGGTCAGGTCGCTGGCCCGTTGCACCGCCGCGTAGTAGGTGGCGATGGTCGCCGCCAGCCCGGAGGTGGACAGGTTCGGGTTGTCCTTGCCGAAGGTGAAGCGGCCCCACTCCGGCTTGCCGAAGTCCGCCCATCCATCCCGCCCGGAGAGGCCCAGGATCTCTCCCCAGCCCAGCGACCCGCGCTGGCGTACCAGCTCGGCCTTGGGCTGCGGCATCGCGATCACCAGCGGGCTGTTGGCGATCGACGGGTAGCGGTCCGGAGTCTGCCGCTCCCGTCCGGCGGCGTCGTCGAGCAGCCGGAGCTGGCCGGTCCACAGGCTCGACGTCGGAAGCCAGACCTGCGGTTGCGGCAGGCCGGTGTGGGTCCAGCCGGTAGCCAGCGCCTCCGTGGCCTTGCCCGAGTTCAACGCGCTGACGTGCACCTGGGCGCAGCCGCCGCCGTCGATCGACCGGTCGCTGCGGTTGTAGCGCTCGGCCAGGTCGACCAGCAGAGCCGCCTTCTCCGTGGAGGAGTTGACCTGGAGGACGATGGCGCAGTCGTTGCCCGCTTCGCGCTGCCGGACGAACACGAACGCCCCGGCGATGACCACCAGCCCGGCGGTGACAGCGGCGGTGTACGGCAACCACTGCCGCGTACGCGTGGCGGTTGGGGCCATCGGGACGTCCTCCTCGGCGGGCGGCTGGTGGCAGTCAACCTATCGATCCGGCGCCAGCCGGCGACCCCGACCCCGCCGAACGGGTCACCCGCGGTCGGACCGTCCTCCGATGGCCGTCGCGACCAGCAACCGAACCAGGTAGACCACGACGAAGGTGACCGCCCCGACCACGGCGGCCGTGCCGACGGCGCTCGACGCGACGTAGCCGGCGGCGGCGCCAACCGAACCGAGGAAGAGCGCGGTCGAGATGCCCCAGGCGTCACCGGCCTCACCACGCAGCCGCCGCAACGCGCCGTCGCCTCCAGCACCGACGCCGGGCTCCGTCACCGGCACGTGCGCCGGCTGGGTCGGCCGGGCCTGGGTCGGCACCGTCGGCCGGGTCGGTGTCTGCGGCCGCGTCGAGGGCGGCTGCGGTGCCGTCGGCGTGACCTCGGGCAGCGGGTGGTTCGGCGTCAGCGCGCCCGCGGTCTCGTTGCCGACCTCGAGCAGGCTCTGCCGGCGTAGCGGCTCGGTGACCCTGCCGTCCTGCCGGAGCAGCCGCACCAGCACGCGCTCGGCAGCCGGCCGGTCCGCCGGATCCTTGGCCAGGCACTCCCGGACCAGCTCGTCCAGGACCGGAGGCAACGCCGGCAGCTCGGGCGGATCGTGCAGCACCCGGTGCATCACCGCGAAGAGCGAATCATTGCCGAACGGCGGCCTACCACCGGCGGCGAAGGCGATCATGGCCGCCCAGGCGAAGACGTCGCAGGGCGGACCGACCGCGTCGTTGCGGAACCGCTCGGGCGCCATGTACGCGGTGGTCCCCATGACCCGGCTGGACGCCGTCTCGGTGACGCCCAACGCGCGGGCGATACCGAAGTCGATCACCCGAGGACCGTCCTCGCCCAGCACCACGTTGTCCGGCTTCAGATCGCAGTGCACCACCCCGGCACTGTGGATCGCGGCGAGCGCCGTGACGGTACCGACCGCGAGCCGGTGCAGGGCGTTGCCGGTCACCGGGCCGCGCTCGCGTACGTGCCGGTGCAGGGTCAGGCCCTCGATGAACTCACTGACCACGTACGGCTGCTCGCCGTCCACCTCGGCGAAGAGCACCTGAGCGGTGCAGAACGGAGCGACCCGGCGGGCGGCGGCGATCTCCTTCACGAACTGCGACCGTGCCCGTGCATCGCTCAGGTCGATGTTGACCATCTTGACCGCGACCCGGTCGCCGGCGTCGTCCTCACCGAGGTAGACGACTCCCTGCCCACCCGCGCCCAGCCGGCCCACCAGCCGATACGGGCCGGCGGTGACCGGATCGTGCGTCCACAGTTTCGCCAACCCTGGCACCGGCGGGCCGGCCAGCTCTGACATCCCGACTCCATCAGTGTCGTGCCCGGCCACCGGCGGCGGGGCACGGCCATCGTGCCATGCCGACTGCCGGCGACCGAGCACGTTCGACCGTGGACAGCCCGCCCACCGCCGAACCATGCTGGTCGGTGCCCACCCGACCTCAGCCAGCTCTACCGGCGGAAGCCGACCTGGTTCTGCCTGCGGCCGGCGACTCGGCGGAGGGCCAGATAGGTGACCCCTGCGGTCAGCACCCAGGGTGCGGCGACGAGGACCGGGTCGAGCGGGTGGTGTACGCGGTCGACCCGGTTGCCGCGCAGCCGTGACGCAAGCCCGTGGTGGGTGAACTCGCTCAGGACGCCGGTCTCGGTGATCGGGTTGTCAGGACGGCGGGTCAGGAACGAAGCGAAGCTGCTCTCGACCGCGTCCACCCGATCGGCGGCGAGCAGGAGCAGCCAGTGAGCGGCGCGTCCCTCGCTGTACGTGCGGTAGGAGTAGCGGCGGATCATCCCGGACAGCCCCTTGGGCGGGCACGAGGTACCGAACACCGGGGTGAGGAACTTGTGCTCGATCGACCTCTCCCTCGGCCACCTCTCCGGCTGCCGCTCGGGAAACTCCCAGTGCGCACCGTTGAGGGTCGGGTCGAACCGCTCCTGCGGCACCGAGGGTCGGTCCTTCGGGTCGAGGTCGACACCCCACCCGGGAATTCGGGTGCGCAGCTCGTCGCTGGACTCGGCCAGTTTCGGCTTGTCTGCTGTGTAGGCCATGTCAGGCTCCCGATCGAGTCAGGCGGGGTTCGGAACGATCAGCGGCTTGATGCAGCCGTCGAGCTTGGCGGAGAAGATGTGGTACGCCTCGGCGATGTGTTCCAGCGGAATCCGGTGGGTCACGATGTCGCTGGGCTTGAGGTAGCCGTTACGGATGTGCTCGAACAGGCGCGGCCACTGCCGCTTCACCGGGCACTGGTTCATCCGCAGGGTCAGCCCCTTGTTCAGCGCGTCGCCGAACTTGACCGCGCTGAACATTGGCCCGTACGCGCCCATCACCGAGATGGTGCCGCCCTTGCGTACCGAGTCGATCGCCCAGTTGAGGGCCACCGGGGAGCCACCCTGCAGCTTCAGCTTCGTGGCAGTGACGTGCTGGAGGAGGTTGCCGTCGGCCTCCGCGCCGACAGCGTCGATGGCCACGTCGGCGCCCAGGTGGTCGGTGATCTTCTTCAGGTGTACGACGATGTCGTCGTACTCGCCGAAGTTGTAGGTCTCGGCGTGGGCGAACGACGCCGCCTTCTCCAGCCGGTAGTCGAGGTGGTCGATGACGATGACCCGCCCGGCGCCCATCAGCCAGGCCGACTTCGCGGCGTACAGGCCCACGGGTCCGGCACCGAAGACCACGACCACGTCACCCTCGACGATGTCACCGAGCTGCGCACCGAAGTAACCGGTGGCGAGCGCGTCGGTGAGCAGAACGGCGTCGTCGTCGTCCATCCACTCGGGGATCACACTCGGGCCGATGTCGGCGAACGGCACCCGGACGTACTCGGCCTGACCGCCGTCGTAGCCGCCGCAGGTGTGCGAGTAGCCGTAGATGCCCCCGACGGCGGTGGCGTTGGGGTTGACGTTGTGGCAGTTGCTGAACAGCCCCCGGGCGCAGAAGAAGCACGACCCGCAGTAGACGTTGAAGGGAACCATGACCCGGTCACCGGGCTGCACGTTGCGCACCGACGGACCGACCTCGTCGACCACGCCGACGAACTCGTGACCGAAGGTCATCCCGACCCGGGTGTCGGGCATCATTCCGTGGTAGAGGTGCAGGTCGGACCCACAGATCGCCGCACGCGTCACCTTGATGATCGCGTCGTTCGGATGCTCGATGGCGGGACGGTCCTTCTCCTCCACCCGCATCCGGTACGGACCGCGGTAGACCATCGCTCGCATTGACTGCCTCCCGGAGCAGAGGGCTGGCGGATGCGGCGCCCCGGGTCCCGTCCGAAGCGCCGCGAAATTGGTACCCCTGTCTTTTGCCGACAAACCGGAGCTGGGTTGAGCGGTGACTCAGTGCCGGCGTCGCCGGGTTCTTGTCGGCTCCATGCCGCCGGCTTGGGCCCGTGCGGCTGCGGTCCGGTGGCAGAACTGCGCTGACCGTTCTACGCTCTGCTCTGGGTCAAGCCACGTGCCCGACACGATCCCGAGTCTCGGGAGGTCCGCACGTGACCTGACGAGCCAGCAACCGCAGCGGCCGTGAAGGCTCACCTGATGTCCATTGACGCAGGTTTGCGGACGGCTGGCGACCCGCCCGGTCTGAGCGCGACGCGACCTCCCCACGCGGTGGTCGCGACGACGCCCACACCGGACAGCGGAGGAACCATGACCATCACTTCGACAGGCCGGCCCGCACCGACGAACAGCCTGGCTGACCGCAGCACCACGCCTGAGTCGCCGGCCAGTCACCTCCTCGCCGTGATGGTCGCGCTGCCGGTTGGCCACCCGTCCAGGCCCGCCGCCCGGGCCCGAGCCATCGAGGCATGGCTCCCGCTGGCCCATCACCTCGCCCGGCGCTACAACGGCCGCGGCGAGCCGAACGAGGACCTGACCCAGACGGCAGCACTGGGGCTGATCAACGCGATCGACAGGTTCGACCCGACGCGTGGGATCGAATTCGTCAGCTACGCCGTCCCCACCATCGTGGGGGAGATCAAGCGCCACTTCCGTGACCGCACCTGGGACGTCCGCGTTCCCCGGCGGCTGCAGGAGCGGCGCATGGCCATCGGCGAGGCCAACAACAGCCTCACCCAGCTGCTGGGCCGCTCGCCGACCGTCGCCGACATCGCCCGACACCTGGACCTCACGGAGGAGGAGGTCCTCGAAGGGCTGGAAGGCGCCCGCGCCTACAACGCGGTCTCACTGTCCACCCCGTTCGGCGATGGCACCACGTCCAGAGAACTGGGCGACACGCTCGGCGGCGACGACAACGAACTCGCCCTCGCTGAGCTGAGGGTGGCGCTCACGTCGGCGCTGGCGTGCCTTGACGACCGGGAACGGAGGGTCATCGCCCTGCGCTTTCACGGCAACCTGACCCAGCAGGGCATCGCCGAGCAGATCGGGGTGTCACAGATGCACGTCTCCCGGCTGCTGACCCGCGCGCTGGCCAAGCTGAGGGTGCAGCTCACCGCCATTTCGTGAGGTGCGGGCGGGTGGGTCCCGGACGACGGTGCCCTCGCTGTACCGGCATTGGCCGGGTGGCGCCGATGAGGTGTGATCTCGGCAGCTGGTCCAGTGCTCTAGGTTCCGGGCATGGGCCGGCTGTCGTGGTCTCTGATGAAGGTCGCGGCCTCGATGAGTGACCTGCCGGTCTCGGCCGCCTTCACCCGCAGGATCAGGTAGGCCTCGTCGGCGGTGCTGTGTCGCTGGTGCATGATCATGCCGAGGGCCTGCTGGATGACGGCACGCACGGCGAAGGCTTCGATGAGCCCGCTGACGAGTTCCTCGGTGCCCGGGTCCGACGACGGTGGGTCCATGGCTCGGGGATGGGTGCCCTCCGGGTCGTACACGGCCAGGACTCGGGCGGTCAGCGGTGCCATCGTGTCCGGATCATGGCCGTAGAGGTTGAGCGCGGCGACGGGCACGCGGGCGCCGGCGAACAGCGGGATAGACAGCGATGCTCGCAGACCCAGCCTCAGCGCCGCCTCGCGGAACCCAGGCCAGACCATTGTCGCCGCGATGTCCGGCACGGCGACGGGCACACCGACGTCGAGCGCGTCCAGGCACGGCCCGGTCTGGTCGGCGTACTGGGCACGGTCGACAGCGAGTGCGATCTCGCTGCTCATGGCGACCGTTGTCGGCGCGTCGCCGCGCGTCCGGGTGACCGACGCGTAGCTCACCGGAGCCACGAGGTCAGCGGTGAGCTGCACGATCCGCTGCAGCAGATCATCGATCAACGACGCGTCGCTCGGGGTTTCGGCGAGACTGACCAGAGCGCCCGCGAGCGAGCCGCGCACTTCCCGTCGGGATCCCGGCGGTGAGTACGGTGGCTTCGCCATAAGAAATCTCCTTCGACACTCGAGGGTCCAGTGCCCCGACGAGGGCCGACTTACGCATCATCCGAGCAGCCGGCTGAGCCCAGTGCTCTACAGGAGTCCGCCGGACTGGCCGGTCGCGCCCCGGCTTTCGCTGCAATTCGAGCAGCAAGATGCAGGTGACCAGCTAGCGTGAGCTATCGCTAGCGGCGTTGCCGGCTCTGTGACGATGGTCGTGACGTCATAGCCTGGGGCAAGCTGGGGCGCGGTTCGCGACAAGTGCCCCGGTCAGGCCCCGGCCGGTAAGAAATCCCGTCCGGGGCGGCCCTAGTTGAGGGAGCAGCGGGATGGCTGGCAGTGACAGCGATGCGGGCAGCAGCCAGTCACGGCCCGTAGAGGTGGACGATCTCGCGGCGAAGCTGAGTGAGCTGGCCCGGACGTTGCAGCACGTGGACAGCGTGGAGGCGACGCTGCAGGCGATTGCCGGCGCAGCGGTGGGCACGGTGCCGGGCGCGGAGTACGCCGCGGTGGCGATGTCGGGCGCGCAGCACCTCGAACAACTCAATCAGGCGATCTCGGTGCGGGACGTCATCGGGCAGGCGAAGGGCATCCTGATGGAGCGTCACAAGCTGACCGCCGATCAGGCATTCGCTGTCCTGGCGCGGGCCAGTCAGAACACCAACCGGAAACTCGTCGACGTCGCGAGGTACCTGACGACGACCGGCCAACTGACCCACCGCACACCCCGGTAATCGCCGCCTCCGTGTCCCTCATGCTCTGGATCGAGGAGGCGGGGACAGGTGCTCGGGCACGCCGAGGACGCCCAGTAGTCCGGTGATGGCCAGGACCCGGTGCACGGTCGGAGTCAGGTTGCGCAGACGCAGCTGGCATCCTGACTCGTGGGCGTTGTCGCGGCAGGTGAGCAGGCACCTGATGCCGGCAGAGTCGATGAACGTCACGCCGGCCAGGTCTACGTCTATGCCTCGGAGGTCCTGCTCGCGCAGGATGCCCTGCACAACCTGTTCAAGATGATCAGTGACGCATCCGTCCAGCTTACCGACGGCGGTGATTCGGGCCCGCGCCGAGGCTTCGAAGAGCACGTCGACCCGCAGGAGGCTCTGCTCAGTCGGGCATTGACCGGGTAGGTAAGGGTGCACGAGGTGCCTCCCGCAAGAGCGGCGGTCATGTTCCCTCGCTGCTGAAGGTAGAACTTGTTTGACGGCAACTATGCACCTCTACCGCTCCGCCGTCCACCACTGGTGGCCGGTTCCGGGGCGATGACCTGCCGGCTCAGGGCTTCCGGATCGACGCGTGCGGGCGACGAGGGCCGCGGCGACGTCGCGAAGTTTGCGGTTGGAGTTCTGAGAGATCTTCGCGAGGATCGCGAAGGCATCGTCGGCGGTGCAGCGTCGCTCGCCCGTGATGATGCCCTTGGCCTGCTCGATCACCGCGCGGCTCTTCATCGCGGCCTGCATGTGCTGCGCCAGGGTCACCTGGGTGTCGTACAGGTGAGCGTTGGTCATAGCCACGGCGGCGTAGTCGCCGACGGTCTCCGCGAGGGTCACCGCCTCGGCGCGGAAGGCGTCGGATCGGGTGGCGTAGAGGTTGAGCGCCCCGGTGACAGATTCGTGCGTCGGCAGGCCGATAGACAGGGAACTGTGCGCGCCGGCGGCGACGGCTTGGCCGGCCCAGTCCGGCCAGCGGCTCTCTGTCGCCATGTCGACCACGTGGACGGTGACGGTGGCCGCTGCCGCCGCGAGACATGGGCCGTGGCCCTGTTCGTACTGCGCTTCGTCCAGCGCGAGGGCAAGTTCGCCGGTGAAGGCCGCGGTGTGCGCGCCGCCGGCCCCGACCAGCGTGACCGAGACCTGGTCGGCGCCAGGAACGGTCCGGGTGGCGAGGTCGGTTACTCGGGACAGGACACCGCTGAAATCCGTTTCGCTGAACTTGATCCGACCCAACTCCGCGAAGGCAACGGCAGGCAGCAGCGGGTCTACGTCACTCATGTCTGGTGTCCCTCAGAAGGGCACGTCACAGACGCTCCAGCGGGCGCCCGGGCATGCGGATCACTGCAGGGCACCCAAACGAGCAACCCAGGAACCGCGCCGCTTCATGACGCCGGATCGCCGACACCCACAGAGGCGTCGACCACAGACGAGCCAGCATAGCGCCTAGATCCAGTTCCGCCACATGCCCCACTCGCCCAGGTGCGGAAGCTCCCCCGTTCGCCATACCCCGTGGTGTTGGCTGCGCTCGGCGAGTTGCCTCAGACCAGCAACCACCGTCGAGCCATGATCAGCTCACCGATGGGCTACCGGTTGCGGCCAGCGGGTGCCCGAAGGCTTAATCCGACGGTGGTTGCCGGCGGATGACCAGCAGAGCGATGTCGTCGACAGGGTGCTCCTCCGCGGTGGTGGCCATGATGTGGTCGCACAACGCCTCGGCGGGCCCGGACTGCACGGCGTCGGCGAGGCGCTCGATGCCGGTGTCGATCAGCTCGCTGCGACGTTCGATGAGTCCGTCGGTGTAGAAGACGAGCGCCGCGCCCGGCGGTAGGTCCAGAACCGTGGTGCGGCGGTTGGCTGATGGTCGGCCGACACCGAGTGGCCGATCCACCGTCAGGTTGACGGGCTGGGTGGGATGACCGGGGACAGCCAGCAGCGGTGGTAGATGGCCTGCGGAGGAGAGGTGCACCCTCGTGCGGTCGGGTGTGATCAGGGCGTAGACGGCGGTGGTGAGGGTGCCCGCTTCGAAATGGTGGATCTTGCGGTCGAGGGAGGTCAGCGCCTGGGCGGGATCGTCGGAATCGAGCGCGTAGGCGCGTAGCGCGCTGCGGATGCGTCCCATGACGACGGCGGATGGCAGCCCATGGCCGGAGACATCACCGATGACCGCGCCCAGCCAGCCCGAGGGCAACGTGAACACGTCGTACCAGTCGCCGCCGATACCCAGGTCGTGGCCGGGCACGTACCGGGCGGCCAGGTCCAGGCCGGGGATCTCGGGTAGCCGGCCGGGCAGCAGGCTGTGTTGCAGGGCCAGCGCTGCCTGCCGGTCGAGGACCTGCACTCGGGCCTGAGCCGCCAGGCTGGCGCGATCGGCGACGAGCTGCAACAGCTGCACGTCGTCGGGGCCGAACTGCCGCAGTGCCAGGGAGCCGACGTGCAGTACGCCGACGAGGTTGCCGTTGGCAATCATGGGAACGCCCAGCAGGGCACGGATGCCCGTGGCGAGCAGGATCGGATTCACCACGTCGTCGGGCGTGACGTTGTCGATCGTGACCGGGGCGCGTGTCGCCGCGACTCGGCCGGCGAAGCCGCGTCCGACCCGGATGCGGAAACCGCGGCGCACTTCCTCCTCCAGGCCCTTGGCCGCGGTCGCGACGAGCTCGCCGGTGTGATCGTCCAGCAGCAGAATGGTGGCGGTATCGACCTTGAGTAGGTCCCGGACCCGTTCCAGTAGCTCGTCGAGCAACTCGGCGATGTTCAGCCCGGACAGGGCGGCATCGGTGATCGCCTCGATACGTCTCAGCCGCTCGTCGTTGGTCACCAGTTCGGCATCGGGCACCCACGCAGCCTAGACGCCGGCACGCAGCCGACGGCACATCAGGAGCGAGATCAACAGTGTCGCGCCGTCGGTGTGGGGTACCTTCCCATGTCACATCGATGCAATGGTCGCCGGGTGAACCCGTTGCGGAGCGCTATCCTCCCTCGTGCCACCGGCTCCACGTCCGACAGGGAGGGGAAGCAGTGGGGAACCCACCGCTCGGCCACCATGCCCCCACCGCCAGGAAGCCCCTGTTCTCGACGTCGTTCGCCCTCGCCGACCTCAACCGCGTCCGAGACGAGGTCGAGGTCGTCGGTCGCCAATGCGGCCTTGACCACGACGAGATCGAGAATTGGGTCATCGCTGTCAACGAACTGATGATCAACGTGATCCGGCACGGGGGAGGCACAGGTTGCCTCCGCCTGCTCCTGGACGGTCAGCTCACCTGTGAAGTCACTGACCAGGGGCGGGGCTTCAACGCCGCTCGCTACGTTCCGTGCGCTGAGCGACCGCCCCTGTCCGGTACGGGCGGAATGGGCTTGTGGGTGGTCGGACAGATGGCCGACTACCTCCTCGTCGACAGCGGACCCACAGGCACCACCATCCGCATCGCGGCACGGACGCGCGGTACTTCGGGACGGCCCTGACCGGCGCGGCCCGGTGATCCGGGAAAATCGTTCAGCAGTCGAAATAGAGCGTGAACTCGTGCGGGGTCGGGCGCAGACGCACCGGGTCGACCTCGTTGGCGCGCTTCCAGTCGACCCAGGTGGAGATCA